>CANDBT010000001.1 GCA_947383005.1 uncultured bacterium
TTAGACATGAAAGAGCATGAAAAGAGGTGTAAGGTAACCGCAGGGCAAGGTATAAGTTTTCCTCCTAAGCGGTAGGTCGGGTGTTCGAGTCACCTCGGGAGATTGAAAGTGTGCATACAGAAAACCGTAATAATGATCTGATCGCGTTGCTGGAGAAATGCTATGCAAACCGAATTGAAATTGTCCGGGGAGGTAGTGTTGCTGTTGAAACATTAAGCATAGCGGATCGATAAAGAGGAATGAGTCTTCTCAAAATTGGTCAATGGGGTGATAATATAGCTTATCATAATTTGCGAAGCAAATTATGATAAAAGGCGCGTTCTTTGCGCCGTAAATCCGATTACAGGGTTCGCGTAGCGGTTCCTGTAATATAATGAAAGCGAATCAGAGAGGGTAAGTTATTATCCTATAATTTTTTACGCCGGAGTGCGTCGGAAAGAGCTTCTGATTTATTTGGAGGCTCTTATTTTTTACATAAAGCCCGGTCCGCAGTATGCAGTTTCCTTTAAAAAGCATAGAAATTCCATGGCAGAAAAAGATGCAGAGTGAAGATTCAAACTGTGATTCATAATCAGGAGGACTGGTTATGAATGTGATATAAGAATGATACCTGTATTTTGTGACCATAATGGTAATATCGACATTAAGCATTCCCGTTACCTGGAATAAAATCAGCAAACATATTGAAAGAAACGGAGTTACGAAAGGAGATTACGAATGCTTTATATTGAACATTATTCGAAGATCTATCACGGCGGGAAGAAGGCAGTGGATGACCTCACCCTGCATGTTGGAGCAGGCGAGATCTATGGATTCATCGGCCACAACGGAGCAGGTAAAACCACCACACTTCGGGCTGTGGCCGGGGTGATGGACTTTACGGAAGGCACCATCACCATTGACGGCCACGATATTAAGAAGGCTCCTGTGCAGGCGAAACGTGTCACCGCTTTTCTGCCGGACAACCCGGACATCTATGAGTTTATGAAAGGAATTGATTACCTTAATTTCATTGCCGATCTGTATGACATTCCTGCAGATCAGCGTACCGCAGACATTGGCAAATATTCCGATGCTTTTGAACTCACGGACAATCTGGGTTCCCCCATTGGCAGCTACTCCCATGGGATGCGGCAGAAGCTGGCTTTGATTTCTGCTTTTATCCGGCGGCCCAGGCTGCTGATTCTGGATGAACCATTTGTAGGTCTGGACCCTTCGGCTGCACATATAATGAAAGGTTATCTGTCAGAATTATGCCAAAGCGGGTCAGCAGTATTTTTTTCCACTCATGTACTGGAAGTGGCAGAAAAGCTGTGCGATCAGATTGCCATTATCAAAAACGGGAAACTGGTGCAAAGTGGTCCCACGGCAGAGCTGGTAGGGGATTCCTCCCTGGAAAGCGTATTTTTAGAATTGGAGGGAGAGCGATGAATAAATTTTTTGTCCTGTTGAACGTCAGCCTCCGGTCCATGCTTCTTTCCTCAACCAATTCCAGAGGACGCAGTAAGAGAAAAGCGGCTACGGGGCTGGGTGCGGTCTTGCTCATTGCCTTTCTAGGGTTGTATCTGTCCGGGTTTTACAGTTATATGCTGATGAAGGTGCTGGCGCCATCCAATATGGAAGTGTTGGTATTTGTATTCATGGGCATGGCCGTATTGGTGGGCGGGCTTCTGTTTACCACCTTCGCGGTGAAGGGCGTGGTATTTGGCGGAAAGGACAATGACCTGCTGTTGAGTATGCCGGTGCCCGCAACCATGCTGATGGCCAGCCGGGTAACTGCCATTTATCTGGAAAACCTGCTGTTTGCCGTTTTCGTACTGGTTCCCGCCGGGGTAATCTGTACGTTTCTGACACAAAACGGTGTGGGGTACGGCCTGCTGTTCTGGATGCGGCTGGGGATCTCGGTGCTGGCCCTTCCGCTGCTGGATACGGCGCTGTCCGTATTGTTGGGGGCGCTGGTCGCCTTTCTGTCTGTTCGGGTGTCCCGCAGAGCGTTGGGGCAGAATATTGTGATGGGAATATTCATGGCAGCAGTGTTCTATTTCTCGTTTCACCTAAGCGGTATGATGAACAGCCTTGCTGAGAATGCCGCCGGAGTGAAAAATTCCCTTACCTGGGCGGCACCCATGCTGTGGATGGGGGAAGGCATTATGGGAGACTGGAAAATGCTGCTGGCCTTTGTCCTGTGCTGCGTGTTCCCTTTTGCCCTGGTGGTAATGGGCCTTGGCCGGGGATACCGTCAGGCCGTGACTGCTTTTGCCACGCGGTCCGTACAGAGCAATTACAAACTCTCGGCACAGACTGCCTCCGGACAGAAGAAGGCTTTGCTGAAAAAGGAAATGCAACGTTTTTTTGGTACGCCCATGTACTTCTGGAATGCCGGCATCGGTCTGATTATGCTGCTTGCCGCAGGGGGAGCCTCCCTGGTTATGAGAGAGAAACTGTTGGCTTATGTGGAAATGGCAGGGTACCCTTTACCGCTGCTTCCTATGGCGGCAGCCGTGATTGGTTTCTGCCTCTGCACCTGCCCAATCACAGCGCCTTCCATCAGCCTGGAAGGAAAATACCTGTGGATTTTGCGGGAATCCCCCATAGAGGAAAGTTCCCTGCTCTGGGTCAAGGTTGGCTTTGAACTTTTGCTGACCCTGCCCTGTACCGTAATAGCCGGGCTGTGTATTTCGATTGCTTTTGGTTTTCCTTTTTGGCAGGGAACGGTTCTAATCATCACTACATTGCTTTTCGCCATAGGGCATGCAGCTTTTGGAATGCTTATGGGCCTGTGCTTTCCGAAGCTTGACGCAGTGAATGAAACGGTCGTTATCAAGCAGTCTATGGCCACGGTACTGACAATGTTCGCTTCCATGGCGCTACTTGGGGTGGCGGCAGGATTCTGTTATCTGGGAAGTAAAATAGCTCCCTGGACCGCGCTGGCGTTGCCCATAGGGGTATTCGCTTTGTTTGCAGCGGTATGTATCGTGATCCTTACCAGGCAGGGATCATTACTGCTGAGAAAATTATAGATAAAAAACAGATACAGAAGGCATTGTTAATTGCCAGTCCAAAAAGTTCATGTGTATCTTCCATTATATATTCATCTTCCAGTAAAATTGTACTAATGAAAGCTGAAAAACGGAATGAATATATATTTCAATCTATATATGAACAAATAATCTATGCTATTTCTGGATTGTGTTTATATTTTCCTGCATCATCATCAGAAACTTTTCTGCAGGTTTGGAGAATATCTGATATCTTTTCCAGATCATATACATTTCAATCTCAATTGTAGGGGACAGAGGACGGAAACACAGTTTGCTGTCACCGGAAGTATTGATAATCTTATCAAGACAGATCGCATACCCAAAGCCTTCTTCCACAAGCAGGGAGGCATTAAACAGCAAGTTATAAGTCATGGCAATATTCAGTTTTGATATACTGCGTTTCATCCATTGGACGAGTTCTCCACCCTCTGATTCCTGCTGGGATATCAGTAATGGCTGGTCCCACAGATCTTCCGGAGAAATAGCCTCTTTTTCCGCTAAGGGAGAATCTTTCCGCATTAAGACGCCCCAGATATCCTTTGCCGGGAGTTTTAAAGCCTCGTATCTGATCAGATCAGGCGTTCCGAATATAATTCCGAAATCGATCAGTCCTTTATCTAGCTGCTCTTTGACAAAGATAGCATTTCCGCTGGAAATATGGTAATGGATTCCTGGATACAGCTGTTTCAGTTTTCCGGCAGCTTTTGCTAACAGACGAACGCTATCTGTCTCACCGGTGCCAATGTATACATCTCCAATCACCACATTATCTGACAGGGTAATTTCTTGTTCGGTTTTCTTTACCAGATCCAAAATTTCTTCGGCACGTTTGCGGAGAATCATTCCCTCTTCCGTCAGCGTAACCTTGCGGGAACCTTTCGTGCCACGGATCAAGAGCTGTTTTCCTAGTTCCTCCTCCATATTTTTAATCTGTGTGGAGAGAGTAGGCTGTGAGAGATGAAGGGATTCGGCAGCCCGAATGATGCTCTGTTCTCTTGCGATGGTAAGAAAGTATTGAAGTACCCGTATTTCCATATTTCCTCCTTTTTGCCCGCCTTTTGGGCATATAGGTACACCGGCAGGGTATTTTTGTCCCCTGCCGTCTTATTTTCTATAAAAATCCTATCATAACTTTCAATAGGTTTCAACTATGAAAACGGATTATATATAAATATTTGCTATTTTCTTTGCATGACCTTATAGTTAAGTCAGTAACGCCGCAGTGGACTGTGCAGTTACTGACTTTCGCGGCAGTCGCCAAATGCGCATGCAGGCACAAGATGAGCCCTTGGGGGCGAGAGGGGGGCCTGGGCCATGCCTGATTGGGTCTCCGCTCCGCTTCGGTTCGCGCTGTGTGCCACTGGCACACAGCGCCGTTGCTCGCGAAAACTATCAAATACGTCAGGGGGAGCAGGAATGATGGCCATAGGAAACAGGAAGTCCGTTATACAAAATCTGGCGGACGCCGGATGTGAAACCGAAATGATTCAGGATTTCATGGGATGGTTTGACAAAGGACAGCAGACAAAACAATTGGAACTGCTGGAACATCAAAGGGAATATCTGCTTGGCAGGGTTCACACGGATGAGAGAAGGATTTCCTGTCTGGATTATCTGATCTATCAGATTCAGGGAAAGTCGACAGGGAAGAAACAGGATAAAGTCTAAGAAAAAGAGGAAACACCCTTCGGGTGTACCTATATGCCCAAAAGGCCGGGCAATAAGGAGGAAAAGATAAAATGAGCAAAAAATATTTGTGATTTCAACCAGTCTGAGAGCTAACAGCAATTCTGATATGCTGGCAGAGGCATTTATCGAGGGAGCTAGGGAAGCAGGGCATGAGGTGGAAAAAGTGAGTCTAAAAGATAAAACCATCGGATTCTGTAAAGGCTGCCTGGCCTGTCAGAAAACAGGAAGTTGTGTGATCCGGGATGATGCCGGAGCAATCGTAGAGAAGATGATGCATTCGGATGTACTGGTGTTTGCTACCCCCATTTACTATTATGAAATGAGCGGTCAGATGAAGACCTTGCTGGATCGGGCAAACCCTTTATATACGGCAGATTATGCGTTCGTGACGTGTATCTCCTGGCGACAGCGGCAGATGAGGACGAACATGCCATAGACGGGGCAAAAAAAGGACTGGAAGGGTTCATAGCCTGCTTTGAGAAGGCGCGTTTGGCGGGCGGTGTTCTGATCTCCTCCAGTTTCAGGTTGCTCGTGACAATCAGCGGCTTCTTGTTCCTGTACCGGCTGTTAATGACAAGGAATATTTGTTCCAACGCATACTCCGTATTCCGTTCCACGCCCAGGTCGTCCAGGAGCAAAAGGCTGTAATCGTCAAGGGCGGAGATAAACGCTGTCCGATCCTTCGCAAACATCCGGTCAGCCTCATTGATCTCGATCATATGGTTTCTCACTCCTCGTATAAAAAATGCCCTAAATGTGTCCTTCACTAAACATGAGAAAATCTCGTGATTAAGAAGTCATTTAGAGCATATATTACCGGTTGCAAATGGATAGTTTTTTGTTATTGAAAACCATTAAGTATAAGTATTTACTATTTTTAATTTGCTTTCTTATACTAATTCTATGGAGAAACGCATTATGAATGTTTATGACAATTTCAAATAGAAAAGAAAGCAGGAGGATTTTATGAATACGGAAAATTTTATTTCAGCAATGAATTCTGGTGAAAAGGTGGTGCGTGGTTCAAAGGTTCTTGCATATATGGGAAAACTGAGCCAGGAGGCAATGAAAATAACAGCCCGGATAAATTGCGGCTATCATGAACCGCAGGAACTACGGGAGTTGTTTTCCCTTCTTACAGGACGGGAGATTGATGAGAGCTTCGGACTGTTTCCGCCGTTTTATACGGATTGTGGAAAGAATCTTCATATTGGAAAGCACGTTTTCATAAACGGAGGCTGCCAATTTCAGGATCAGGGAGGGATTTACATTGATGATGGGGCATTGATCGGCCCGATGGTTGTTCTGGCAACTTTAAATCATGAACAAAATCCAGAGCATCGAAGAGATCTTATCCCAAAGCCCATTCATATCGGAAAAAATGTATGGATCGGCGCCCATGCCACAGTATTACAGGGCGTTACGATTGGTGATGGCGCTATCGTAGCAGCCGGAGCTGTGGTAACAAAAGATGTTCCGGCTGGTGTGATTGCCGGGGGAGTACCTGCAAAAGTGATAAAACGAATCGAAACGGATACAGAGGGAAGTTCATTTGATGAAGCCGTATGATAAGTTGAGAAATCTGCAAGAATCTATTTAGAATTTGCTTATTTGTTTGTTAGCGGCATGCTATCTGCATCCGGTATCCTTATCGTAAGCCAAAGGAAAGAACGGGCAGACATAAAACAGCGAAAGTCTGGACAGTTCATAAATCAATTTGCGGGCGCATGTTTCAAGGGACTGTAAATTGATTTAGTCCAAGGTGTACTGGCAAGGTTGTAGCGGAACTTAAATTAAAGAGGAGGAAATACCGCAAGGGTATACCATTATGCCCTGATAAGCGGGCAAAAAAGGAGAAAACATCATGAAAGTAAGAGAAATCAGACAGGAGTATTTGACAGGAGAAAGAGTATTGTTTCAAGGAACGGATCTGAAGATCTATGACAGCATCTTTGCGGATGGAGAGTCCCCGCTGAAAGAGAGCCATGATATTGAACTGGAGGGCTGCATGTTCAAATGGAAGTATCCCTTCTGGTATGCGAAGAACATTACGGCCAGAAACTGTACCTGGTTTGAGATGGCCCGTGCAGGGGTATGGTACACAGACAATATCACGGTGGAGGGTGCCGTGATCGAGGCTCCGAAGAACTTCCGCCGTTGCCGCACTGTAAATTTGCGCAATGTGAATTTTCCCAATGCAGAGGAAACACTCTGGAGCTGTGAGAATGTGACATTAGAGCATGTATCAGCAAAGGGTGATTACTTTGCCATGAACAGCCAGAATATGGTGCTGCGGGATTTCCAGTTGGTGGGCAATTATTCCTTTGACGGGGTAAAGAATATGGAGATTCACAATGCCCGGATGCTTTCCAGGGACGCTTTCTGGAACAGCGAAAATGTAACCGTGTACGATTCTTTTATCTCCGGCGAATATCTGGGATGGAATGCGAAGAACCTGACGTTGATTAACTGTACCATTGAGAGCCTGCAGGGAATGTGCTATATTGACAATCTGGTGATGAAGAACTGTAAGCTCCTGAACACTACGCTGGCTTTTGAGTATTCCACCGTGGATGCAGACATCACGGGAAAGATTGACAGCGTGATGAATCCTTCCGGCGGCGTGATCCGTGCAGACCGTATTGATGAACTGATTGTTGAAAAAGACAAGGTAGATCCGGCAAAGACAAAGATCATTTGCAGGAGAGCATTGAAGGAGGCGGTGTGAGCCTGCTTTTGAAAGGGCTTCTAATCGGGCTGCTCTTTGGGGTGCTAGTGGGTGCTGTGGGAGCCATGACGGTATAAAGGACTTGGGAGCATGGGGTAAAGGCAGGACTTCTCACGGGAATGAGTTCGTCCATAGCGGACTGTATCTATGCTGCAATCGGGGCTTTCGGCCTGACTATGGTTTCGGATTTCCTTTTGGAATACCAGATTGCTATCCATCTGGCAGGGGGTGAGCTTGTTTGGAATCTTTGTTTTTATGCGGACGGCGGCATGAAATAGAAATCTTAAAAGGAGCAGATAATAGTGAAAAAATTTTGTATTTTACTTTGCCTTATGACGGTTGTGTTTTCTTTGGTGGCATGTGGAAAGAATGATACACAGGCGAGGGCATCGGTATCTGAAGCGGAATCTTCCGTGGCAAAAAGTATATCACAGCCGGATAGCTCTAAAGGGATGAAAAAGGCAATCGGTGATACGGATTTCGCAGAAACTGTGCCGGAAGGCATGCCGGAGCAGGTTGCTTTTGATGTAACGGAAAGCACGACTGAATCAACAGCAGGAATAAGTGGAGCGGAGGCTGTACCGGAAAGGGAGCCTGGTAAAACGGCTGTGCCGGAAACAGATGTCCGGAATAATACGGAGGAAAATGAAGTGACGAATATGAATGTGCAGGTTGGGGATGTGATGTTTTCAGCGACATTGGAAGAGAATGAAGCCGTGTCTGCTTTGGTGGAAATGATGTGGGAAAGTCCTGTAGTGATCCAGATGAGTGACTATTCCGGCTTTGAAAAGGTAGGCCCTCTGGGAACAAGCCTTCCCTCCAGCAACAGACAAAGCACAACACAGGCAGGGGATATCGTCTTATACAATGGGAATCAGATTGTTATTTTTTATGGCTCCAATTCCTGGAGCTATACAAGACTGGGGCATATTGATGACCTGACCGGTTGGGAGGAAGCTCTGGGAAGCGGAGATGTAACGGTGACATTTAGTATATTGAAATCCGTTTGATAAAATAAAAGAAAATATAAAACTAATATTTTTATTCCCTTCTGGCCCTGTTTTAGAGCCAGAAGGATTTTGTATGCACAGGCCCGCATGTGGAAGTTTGCTGCTGGCGCAGCACGCGGTTCCTGTAATATAGCTTATCAGAATTTGCGAAGCAAATTCTGATAAAAGGCACAGCTTTTCGTGCCGTAAATCTGATTACAGGGTTCGCGAAGCGGTTCCTGTAATATAGCTAAAGTTCAGAAAGAACCTCTCAGCGAACTCTCCTTTTTTCATCTATCCGTTCTTCCTTTATTCCCTGGATGATCAACTTTCGTGCGTCCAAAGCTTCTTTTTTACTTAATGGTTTTATATTTTCTAATGGATAAGGAAGACCCAGCTTCTTATATTTGATTTTTCCCATATCATGGTAAGGAAGAACATCCAGAGCTTCTACATTATGCAAAGTACCAATAAATCGTCCCAATTTAACCAAGTTATTTTGTTCATAAGTAATACCCGGAACGATTACATGGCGAAGCCATACGGGAACAGCCTTTTTGTCCAGATATTTGGCAAAAGCCAGAACCGGTTCCAATTGCTGACCGGTTAGTTTTTTGTGAGATACAGGATCAATGTGTTTGATATCTAGTAAAACCAGATTAGTTACTGCTGTCAGCCGGTCAAAACGTTGGATTGTTTCAGGGGAATCGGGATGAAAAGTTATACCAGAAGTGTCAACGCAAGTATGGATGCCACGTTTAGCAGCCGCAGAAAAAAGTTCTGTTACAAAATCAATCTGTACTAACGGTTCACCTCCGGTAGCGGTAATTCCGCCCTTTTCATAGAAATTCTGATTTTTATCATATATGGCCAGAAGTTCTTCTACCGTCATTTCTGTCCCGCCACTGGTTTTCCACGTATCTGGATTATGACAGTACTGGCATCTCATAGGGCAGCCCTGGAAAAATATTACCAAACGTATGCCGGGACCATCTACAGTGCCAAAACTTTCTATGGAATGAATTCGACCAGTCATAAGCTCTCCTTTTTGTTATGGTGCATCCCCTGGCCAGTCAGCATAATGATTGACAGGGATGCACGTAAGAATTTAAATCGGACAGAAAAATAAGTGTGAATTTACTGCTGCGCCGTTGTTAAATGGAATCATGAAAAGTACGGGAAATTACTTCGTCCTGCTGTTCTTTCGTCAGTTTATTGAAATTTACTGCATATCCGGATACACGGACGGTCAACTGAGGATATTTTTCCGGATGAGCTTGTGCATCCAGCAAGGTTTCTTTGGAAAAAACATTTACATTTAAATGGTGGCCGCCTTTTTGAGCGTAGCCGTCCAACAAAGTTACCAGGTTATCTACCTGTGCTTCGCTAACTTGAGCCATAATAAAGTCCTCCTATGGTTAAAATGATTGATAATATCTTGTGGTTTTATTGCTACTGCTTACAGGTACCCTATGAACACAACCGCATAAGCCGTTTAAAATTGTCTGCTGGTTCTAAGCGCCGGTGACGCTTGTTTAAAACCAACCGGAACAGAGTACAAACCGGGGCATATGCTTTGTTTCTATAATTGTATTTCCATGGCTAATCAACAAGATGATTAGCCATGGAGTGGGCAGTAACGTTTTATTCCCTGTCTGCACCGACCATTAAGTTGGGAATGGCGCAGGCTTTATCTACTCCACATTCCAGTTCGACATCAATATCGCCGATGAACAACTGTTCTTCTTTGCCCAGAGCTCCCGGAATAATAGAAAATGTGTTGGAAATTCCGTCCTGAGCATCTTTAAAGGACAGTTTGGCAACGGAGGCCAGTGATGATACTGCACCATGGGTATCTCTTTTGTGCATGGGATTTGCGCCAGGTGCGAAAGCTTCCCCCGCTTTCCTGCCGTCGGGTGTCGCTCCGGTGCCCTTACCATACACTACATTAGAGGTAATCGTCAATATGGAGGTTGTTGGAATTCCTCCGCGGTAACAATGATTTTGTTTGACGTAATTCATGAAGGTGTGCACGACATCTACGGCGATTTGATCAACTCGATCATCGTCGTTTCCGTATTTGGGGAAATTCCCGGACACTTCGTAATCAGTGACAATGCCATTTTCATCCCGGATAGTACGGACTTTTCCGTATTTGATAGCGGACAGGGAATCGGCTACTACGGAAAGACCGGCGACGCCAGTGGCAAACCAGCGGGTAACGTTCATATCATGCAATGCCATTTGCAGCCGTTCATAACAATATTTATCGTGCATATAATGAATGATATTCAACGTATTTACATAAACGCCGGCCAGCCATTTCATCATATCTTGGTAGCGTTCCATTACCTCATCGTACTCCAGATATTCGGAAGTAATGGGACGGTATCTGGGGCCTACCTGCTTTTTGCTGATTTCGTCCACACCCCCATTGATGGCATACAGCAAACATTTGGCCAGATTGGCCCGGGCGCCGAAAAACTGCATTTCCTTGCCGATGCGCATAGATGAAACGCAGCAGGCAATAGCGTAATCGTCGCCGTGAGTAACTCGCATTAAATCATCATTTTCATATTGGACAGAGGAAGATTCAATGGAGGTCCGGGCGCAGAACATTTTAAAATTATTCGGAAGCCGGGTAGACCACAATACGGTTAGATTCGGTTCAGGTGCAGTACCAAGATTCTGCAAAGTATGCAAGTATCGATAGGACATTTTTGTTACCATATGGCGTCCGTCGATACCTACACCGCCAATAGACTCTGTTACCCAAGTAGGATCTCCGGAAAACAAGGCATTATACTCCGGAGTACGTGCAAATTTTACCAGCCGTAGTTTCATAATAAAATGATCTACAAATTCTTGAATTTGTTCTTCGGTAAACGTCCCGTCAGCCAGATCGCGTTCGGCATAAATATCGAGGAAAGTGGATGTTCGGCCTAAAGACATAGCAGCGCCATTTTGTTCCTTGACAGCGGCGAGGTAGGCGAAATATGTCCACTGGATCGCTTCTTGAACATTGGCAGCAGGACGGGAAATATCATATCCGTAAATGACGCCCAAATCTTTCAGTTCCTTCAAGGCACGGATTTGCTCTGACAATTCCTCACGAATTCGGATAATATGGGAATACATGGTGCTGCGGGTAGTCATTTTCTCTTCTTCTTTGTCTTCAATCAGCCGATCTACGCCATAAAGTGCGACTCGCCGGTAATCGCCGATAATCCGTCCGCGTCCATAGGCATCAGGGAGTCCGGTGATAATGTGGCTGGAACGGCATGCCCGCATTTCAGGAGTATAAGCATCAAAAACGCCTGCATTGTGAGTTTTCCTGTGAATAGTGAAAAATTTACTGATTTCCGGATCTACTTGATATCCGTTATCACTGCATGCTTTTTCTGCGACACGGATCCCTCCATAGGGCTGCAGAGAGCGTTTAAAAGGTTTGTCAGTCTGAAAACCGACAATTTTCTCTTTGTTTTTGTCTAAATATCCGGGGCCGTGTGATGTAATTGTGGAAATTATCCGAGTATCCATATCCAGCACGCCGCCAGCCTCACTTTCCTGACGGCTCAGTTCCATAACCTGTTCCCAAAGGTCAGTGGTGTTTTTTGTCGGTCCGGCCAAAAAAGAATCGTTGCCGTCATAAGGGGTATAATTTCTTTGGATAAAATCGCGTACATTGATTTCTTTTTCCCAGGGACCAGGTGTAAATGTTTTCCATTCTTGTTTCATTTGTTACCTCCTCAGATGAAATGGTTCGTTTGCTGTTGGCTATTATGGGTCAATTGGTGACAGTTGAAATGGTTCGTTTGCTGTTGGTTATCATGGACCCAATCGGTAATAGTTCAAATATTCTCCGCTGTCTGAACTATTACATCATGAATTACGGCTTGCCAATCCATAAAAAATATATTATAGTAGATGTGTGACTCGGTTTTGTTCGATGAACATAGCTTAGTATGTACAAAAAGGAGGAAAATTAATATGCAGATTAATAAAGATATGCTGATTGGTGAGTTGGTTCAGACTCATGAGTTGATTGCGCCCATGCTGATGCGTGCCGGTATGCACTGTTTGGGATGTCCTTCTGCACAGGGGGAAACGCTGGAAGAAGCCTGCATGGTCCATGGCATAGACTGTGATACATTGGTATCCGGTATTAACGAAGTGCTGGCAGAAAGAGGATGATAATCGGGCAGGAGAAGGTTTTCCCATGCTTGCCGTGCCACGTATGTTGCGTCAGAAGCAAACGTTGATATGCGGGTCTGTGTATCAAAAAGGAGGGCGCAGCGCGTCCTCCCGAGAAAAGGCATATGTTTTTGTGCCGTCCATCCGACTATAGGAAGCTGTTTTGCTTCCTATAGCTTATCAGAATTTCTTGAATTGTTTTGTCAGATTTTATCCTACCAGCATTAATTTTTGCAATGCCGTGTCTTGAACGATTACTTCGTAGTGTTCCTGATAATAGGCTTCCATAGCGGCCTGCTGACGTACCTTTCCACTGTATTCAGCCAAAATATTGCAGACACGGCTAAATACCAGGGAATCTGTGTTCATACTGGATAATACCAGATAATATTGAGAAGTTCCGGGTTTTTTATACAACGTATTGCAGCCCTGATAAATTTCTCCAACAATTTTTCCCACAGTGATTACCCGGTCAAGGCTATCAAAGCGATAGATTCTGGTTTGGACAGAAGGAGACTCCGATTTGTCCTCAGATTTCGAAGAGGAAGCAGCAGTTGGATTATCCTGTACGGAAATTCCCAGTATATTTTGCTTTAAAAGTTCCATGACCCCATCTGCACCTTCTAAAAATTCATTGGCTATACTGCCAAAGATACTTTCCGGGTCTTCCTCCGCCATTTGAGAAAATTTGGAGAAGCGAGTATCCAGCTCTTCCGGGTCTTCTATTTTAGTGATCACTAACATTACACTTTCATTGGAAAGGGGGATAGCCTCTACCATCAATGGGATATCTTCCGCATCAAATCCGACTTCATTGGAGGCCTTTTGAATCATTTCGCGAAACAGATTACGGGCCTTTTCACTTCCGTAAGCCAGTTCGCCCAAATTTAGATTGCGGATGCTCAAGTCGAAACTGCTTAATGTGCATCGAATCTGGTTCTCATTAATCCGTTCTATTTTCATAAGATCACTCCCTTGCTTGTATTATCATCAGTGGAAACTAAAAAAGCACTTAATTCCCTAATTTAATTATAGTATATGATATAAGAAAAAGGCAATTCTTATGTGAAAATTTTTAAGAAATAAATGTCTTATTTTTTCGCAGCCGTTTTTCTCTGTTGCGCTTAGTCCTTTTTTTTCGCACTTCGCTTTTGCGGCTAATGATTTGTTCGGCACCGGAGTTATCGGTTAATTTCAATGTTTTAACTACATAAACCTTCAAATCATCTACCCGTTTCATACGAAGTTTGCCCTTTAAGTAGCCATGTTCCGGGCAGATCGCTAAAGCGTAGTATATTTTTTGGTTTGGAGTAAACCATCGGATTTTTTTGCGGAGATTTCGTCCGCATTTGTAACATTTCATTTCAGCTACAGTCCGTTCCTTCAAGGCGTCTTCCTTGGAAGGGAAAACCCGTGATACATATTTTGAATAATCAGGGAACAGGATATGGATTTCCTCAGCTTTGGAAACGGGTATCCGGTAGTAATCCGTGGATTGATAAAGCAGTAATTGTCCCGGACCGATGTCGGTAATCATCTGCTTTAATACACGACCGGTATAGTAAGCGTCATCTAAAGCTCGGTGGAAAGCACGTTCTTCCATAAGGTTCAACTCATTTACGGCTGAGTCTAAAGATGGCTTGGCGCCGTTTTTATAAAATATTGCATACAATTTTTGGATATCATAATAAAATAATGGATTAGGAAATGGATTGTCAAGTCCATAATGGTTCATATTTCTCTGAAGTTCGGTTAAATCCATTGTTCCCCAAGTGCAATAGACGGAATCTTTGCCGCACCAGTTGATAAATGCTTTGACAACCGTAACAAAGTCTTCGCCATGATCCTGCAGTTCAGTCATCTTCATGTGGGTGACTTCAGAAATTGCATAGTGCATTTTGGTGTATACCTGGGGCCGGATCAAACGGTGGAATTCATCTACCAGAGAAAAATTGCTGTCCAGTTTAATTGCACCAATTTCGATAATTTCAAAAGGAAAGTCCTCTATGGAATCGGTTTTGCCGTGAAGGCTTTGGTTCCATTCTAAATCAAATACAATATAGTTTTTCATAATATGCGATTATACCATAAAGAAGGCGGTTTGCATAGGGTTTGGAAAAGAAATCAGGAAGTAGTTACTGTTCATGTGCGTTCACAGCAACTGCAAAAATCCATGAAAATCGCTTGTGGTGGTCCTAAGCGCTAGTGGCGTTTGTTTAGGACGAACCGAAACGGAGTGTAGAGAGATTTTTGCCCGTCAGCTCAAGTTATACCCAAAGGGCACGATGTCATACGGTCAGCGCAGCAAGTACCCTCGCTTCGCTGGGACAGACTCTGCGCAGACCTATCTGAACAGTAACAGGAAGTAACCACTCAAACGGGGATATTCTGAGGTGGCGTTGTGGAAAAAAGTTTCCTTGGATTGCCGAGGTTCTATGCCTCTTGCAAAAGCAACCCAGGAGAATTTTCCAAAACTGGTATTTGTCCGGTAAAAATTATGAAATTGTTTGAATTGTTACATCGGGAGGGGAAATGAAAGGCTAAAATGGTGGAAAATATTGACATTTTGGATTGGTATGGATATAAAAGCAAAAAACTTATGAATAAGAATTTAAACTTATTCATAAGTTTTTGCTTTTGTTTATGTTTTCCTAGATATTATGTTCAATTATCAAATATGTGAATATCTAGGAGCGAATATTAGGTAAAAGCTTGTAATTTACTATTTTGCAAAGTTGACTTTCCTGGGTGAAATATCAACGACTATTTGGGGTTATGGAAATATGTTCTTTTTAACTGGAATTTTGACAGATGGAGTTAAAATTCCAGTTGTGAGTTGTTTTGGCGGAAGATGAAGTTATTAACTTTTGCCATGTTGATTTTTCTCTAAATTCATAAAAAGAAAAACAGTTGTTTATGCTATATTTCATTGGAGCTTTAAGGAAAGCTTAGTCCTGAAGAAGTTGAAGTTCTTGATTCATGTCCGCTTCCGTTTAATTCAGAAACAGAAAAAGAACTTCTTATGCGATATTCTCCGGCGCTTAAAGAACCGACTTTGTAAGAAGCGCTGGCTATGGTAAGAGCAGTATTAGGATAGTCGGTTTTTAGCCACTCAAAATCTTCAGTAGTTATACTTTTCCATGAATTATCTTCCAATTTTTGTAATGAAACGGACATGTAGATTTTTTCCATTTCCACATGGCAATTGATTTCTGAATAGAGTTTTAAGGTACTGGAGTTTACTTTGGTTAAATCTAATTCTATTGAAGAAACCAAAGCGCTTCTGGGCGAAGCATAAATTCTGACAGAATTCGCTGTTTTATACATTTTAATCTCATTATCGTCAGATGGCTTATTTGTCTGCGCATAAGCAGTCATGATAAAAGATAACATCAAGATTGCTGTGATACATAATGTAAGGCTCTTTTTGATATATTTTTTCATATAAATTTCTCCCCATTTTTAATCTTAAAAGTATAAAAAGATATTTTGTTAAACAACTAATATTTTACATATAAAAAATTTGGTATAACAGATGCCTATAGATAGACTAATGATTCGACAATTTTAATAAATTCATCTTTTTCCATTATTCCGGCAAAATAGTAAGAAGCATTTTCATTTTCAATGGTTACACTATATTCAATTTCTCCATTCTTTAACAAATTCTCTTCTACATTCAGATCATCATCCAGCCATTTATTATATATGCTTTCGCTGATATTTCGGTCAGATTCGATTGATACAATAGAACTATCATTTAATAGCTTATTTTCTTTTAATAAGATATATTTTCCGTTATATTGAAATCGTATCAAAGAATGCATATCATCAATTTCGAAATCATAAAAGTCCATACCTTCCGGTATATAGTTTAAGATTAATACAGGTATATCCAAGTGCTGGCCAGTTTGGTTGTAGGCATTATCTAAACTATCCAGTTTTGTATTGATAGTGATATTATGCCTGATTAAAATATTTCGATTTTTAATATTAGGATATATTGTATGTCCATAGCTGCTTTTCCCAATAACGCTGATACTAGGCCCCAACAGCAAAACACAAGCTAAAGCAGCCAGTACAAAGGTTTTTTTATGGCGTTTTACATCAAAAGATTCCCGATTTTCCCATTTGCGCCTTTTATCATAAGTTTCCTGGTCTATAGGTTTTTTGCCTTCAGAATTTAAGCGGAGCATTAAGAGTTCGAATTTTAAATCCAGTTCCTCGTCAGTTTCGGTGTTTTTTTCTGGATTTTCGGATTCTTCTTTGCTTTGCTGCATGGCATCCCTTGCAGTTCGGATTAAATTTGCTTCATCGTAGCCGAGTATTTTTTGGAGTTTAGATTTTTCATGGTTGATTTGCTCGTCGTCGTTTTGTTTTTTCACAAATTATCCTCTCTTATGCTCGTCAGTATTCATGGTTTTCCAGCGTTTCCATGAGTTTCCGAAAGATTTCGGGGTTGACTTTTTTGATGTTGTGGTTACTATATATTTAAGAGACGAAAAGCATCTTCACATAGTACAGCCAAACATAAATGGAGGCATTTTATGAAAAAAATTGTATTGACCGGTGGTGGGACAGCCGGACATGTGACCCCCAATCTGGCGCTTCTCCCCTCATTGAGAGAACGCGGATATGAAATCCATTATATTGGTTCCTATAATGGAATTGAACGGAAGCTGATCGAAGGAGCTGGCATTGAATATGATGGCATTTCTTCCGGAAAATTGAGACGTTACTTTGATTTAAAAAATTTTTCCGACCCTTTTCGCGTACTGAAAGGTTATGGCCAGGCATTACATCTGATAAAAAAATATCGCCCTGATGTGGTATTTTCTAAAGGCGGATTTGTGGCTGTGCCGGTAGTTCTGGCGGCTCACCATTATAAAATACCAGCAATTATTCACGAATCAGACATGACACCTGGCTTAGCCAATAAGATTTGTATTCCTTCGGCAGCCAAAGTTTGCTGTAATTTCCCGGAAACGCTGGCTTATCTTCCTAAAGATAAAGCGATTCTTACCGGTTCTCCTATTCGCAAGGAATTACGGGAAGGAGATCGGCTTACCGGACTTCAGTATGCCGGACTTTCCCTGAATCAACCAGTTATTTTGGTTATTGGCGGAAGTCTTGGGGCTGTGGCGGTTAATCGTGCGATCCGTAAAATTCTTCCCCAATTATTGGAGACGTATCAAGTGATACATATCTGCGGGAAAGGGAATCTTGAGGAAGACTTGATTGGCCAAAAAGGGTATGTACAATATGAGTACGTAGATGCTCCGCTACGCCATTTGTTTGCTGCTGCTGATTTGGTGGTTTCCCGTGCCGGAGCTAACTCTATTTGTGAGATATTGGCGTTACGGAAACCGAATATTTTGATTCCGCTTTCTGCAAATGCCAGTCGCGGCGATCAGATACTTAATGCACGTTCGTTTCAAAAACAAGGTTTCTCTGTTTTGTTGGAAGAAGAACAAGCAACAGAGGAAAACCTTTATCAGGCGATACAAAACACATATCAAAACCGTCGGCAGTTTGTCGAAGCTATGGAGCAGAGTACATTGAGTGATGCAATAGCTACGATTATGGAATTGATTGCGGCCTATGCAGAAGTTGAATGAATATAACTTATCGGAAATTGCGAAGTAATTTCTGATAAAAGGCGTGTCCTTGGCGCCGTAAAAGGCGTGTTCTAAGCGCCGTAAATCCGATTACAGGGTTCGCGGAGCGGTTCCTGTAATATAATGGCTGCAAATGAATTGTCATTGTGCAAATTAAGCAGTTATGTGAATATGAAGTTAAAACAGATTTTGCGCGTGCCAGGGAAAGTCGGAATGCCTTCCCTGGCATTTCCAAACAAATCATCTGGATTATCACATATCATGTACCATCAGGAATCTCCTGAGTATCTACCATATTGGTCAATGAAGAAGTGCCATCTTTTCTTGTGGGACGATATTTTTCCGGTGCTTCCGGATGGAGATATTTTCTCAGGTACTTTCTTCCGCGAGATAGTCTCGCGCGGCATGCGTCTACGCTTATACCTAATATTTTACTGACTTCATCCATTGGTCTTTCTTCAATGGAGTAGAGCCAAAATACTTTTGCCCAATCCGCTTTCATGGTTTTGAGAGCTTTCAAAACATCTTCACATTCTTGATGCTCCAGATATATGCTTAGATTATCACGATAAAAGCATGAGTTGGAGGCAAGAAGATTTGCTTGAAGGGTTGCCGGATCCCAATAACTTACCGGACGGCTCTCTTGTCTTCTGAAAAAATCTATACAACGGTTTTTCATGATTCTTACCAAAGTTGCCTTGATCTGATAATCTGACCAGTCCAATGGATAGTGGCTATAGTAAGAAGCAAAAGTATCTTGAATAAGATCGTCAATTTCATCGTTGGGTATTCTTTTGTTCCTCGCGATTACTCGCAACATTGGCATATATTTTTTATAAATTGAGCGAAAACGCTCTTCTTTCGAATTCATGTATTCTCCTGTTCCGTACTTATAAGTGTTTTTTAATGATATCGGCTGTATTGGTCAGTTCTTCGGCGTTCGCTTTTCCTGGTATCCAGCTTACCATAGCCGGCCCGCCTTCATAACGAGGAATAACATGCACATGTAGATGGAAGACAGTTTGACCTGCGCTGGAACCATTATTTTGTACTACATTGAATCCGTTTGCGCCTAATCCTGTTATCATTGCCTTACCGATTTTGGCGGCTAAAGGAAAAAGCTTGGCAGATACAGTTGAATCAGCTTCACAAAGATCTTTAAAATGTTGTTTGGGCAAGATTAAAGTATGCCCCCTGGATGCCGGACCCATGTCCAGAATCACCCGGAAATCCGCATCTTCATAAATAGTTGCCGAAGGGATTTTACCATTGGCAATTTTACAAAAAATGCAATTGTCATCCATCATAATTCATACCTCCTATCTTTGCCATTATCCAGCTATGAAAGATTTGCTTTATGGAACGCAAAAAAGTGCCTTTCGGCCGGGATATGGCTTTTTATTCCATTACATTTCCTTGCATTTCCGGTCGGGTGATTTCTTGGGCTTTCGATATAAAACAGCCGCTAAGATAATCCCCAGAATCAAGCCGGACATATGGGCTGTATTGTCCACATGAGGGCTGGTTACGCCCAGAAAGAGGGAAAACATAATCATAATAATTAACCGTTGTGCGCTTAAATTTTCCAATCGTCCCCGGTTTATCATTACTATATAAAGAAGACCGCCAGCCACACCGAAAATCGCTCCCGATGCGCCGGCGCCTACTGATTGTGTAAAACTATGAAGATCCCATGCCATGGAAATAATATTGGCGCCGATTCCGCAAAGCAGATAGAAAGCCAGATATTTGGCGCTTCCTAATGCTTGCTCCGCAGTATCACCTAAAACAAATAAAATTAACATATTATTGGCAATATGATGAATTCCAAAGTGCATAAATATA
The DNA here is from genome assembly GCA_947383005.1 of uncultured bacterium. Classification (GTDB taxonomy): domain Bacteria; phylum Bacillota; class Clostridia; order Lachnospirales; family Lachnospiraceae; genus Brotaphodocola. The sequence continues at coordinate 20,105 of CANDBT010000001.1, forward strand.
GAAGTCAGTAAGCGGTAATACTCCCTGTTGTCTAAAATGTACGGGGCATACATAGCTCCGTGTTTTAACATACACAAAGTATCCGTACTGGAACCAGTTGTTTCCAGATAGAGAAAATACAAAATATTCAGGATAATCAGAGTGTTATTGACCCATGCGGTTCTCTTTTTTTGCTGTTCCATTTTAAAAAGCTCCGATTTCCAACAATAACCTTTCCTGTTCGGACGGATTATTATCGATAATGATAGCACAATAAGCCTAATGTTTAAGACATTATATTGTCCTATTATAGTGAATATAAATACCTCAATTTGGAATAAATATTATCCATTTTTGGCTATCGCATCGATAGTCCAAGTAAATCCCCATGCCTCTCACCAGGCACCATCATAAAATCTGCCTTATTGAACTGTCCTTTAGTATTATTATATCGTTATTTTACTGTTCTTACAATATCCAAGTCGATATTTTTATTTTTTCTATTCAAATCGATAACGATATCTGGCAATACGGACTTCATCTCCGGTATGGAGTTCGATTTCCTCATTATTTTCAAGAAGGCGTCCGCAAACGAAGGTCCCATTGGTTGAGTTCAAATCTTTAATTCGATAGATATCACCATCTTGATCTATTTTCAAATGGAGACGGCTGACCGTATCACGGTTTAGTTTGAAATCTACTAGATTTCCTTGTTTACCAATGATAAAAGGGAAATAAGATATGGGAATATCTTCACCATCCAGATCCAGGGCACGCAGTACTCTCTGTTCTGTTTGATTAGAGAAGTCGGTTAGTAGTACAGTGCCCTGGCTGATGGGAGGAGGAGAAGGCTGTTTAGCGAAAGATGGTTTTTTTTTCAGAGGGTATGAGTTGGGCTGAAGTATTTCTTCTTCATCTTCCTGAATCAGCATTTCCCAGGATGCCCGCACAGGCAAATCCGGTTCATTTTTGGGGGATTGTTGAAAGATCCGGGTTTTCCATTGACTTAAATGGCTTTTCCAGCTATGCTCTTGACGGGATTCGGTTTTAGGAGGGTGTTCAGAAAGTTCATTTCGGTTATTATTTGATATTTTATCTTTTCTTTTTCCTCGTGTTTTTCGGTTGCTTGTGTTTTGAGAATATTCGTTTGTATTGTTTTCATCTTTTTTTCCCGAAGAGTCTGATTCATTGTCATGATAATTTTGCTGCAGTAAACGTAAAATATCTTCTAAACCATAATTTTCTTTTCGGGTTTCTTGATATAAGCCATAGGCTAATACTACGCTGTCTTTGTTTTGGTGATCTACGCAGCCTAGCAGATATTCCAGAAATTTGCCAAAAGCTTCGGGAAAGCTTTGTTTCAAGCCGGGAATCAGGCAAAGCCATGTACGGAAGGAATCTGATTCTATATACAAGTATTCCGGATCTAACAGAATATTTTCTTCTCCTAACAAATAGGATTCCATTCTTTCCAGAGTACCGAAAATATTAAGAATTAGTTGTCGGATTTCTTTTGTCTGGATATAGCGGTTTTCTAAAATTCGGGATAATGGTTGTTTTGATGTGATTTCATAATAAAAGCGTGGGCTTTCATCAGTTTGGCGGATTTGAAAACGCAGAATTCCATCAATTTGATTTCTGGAAAGCATCTGGCTTTCATAACCCTGCCAGCATAATTCTTCAGGGTTTATAATTAAATAATTATGTTTGATTTCTCTGCGATAGCTGATTTTCATATTTTCCTGTTGCACCTCTCACTTATATAACTTATCGGAATTTGCGGAGCGAATTTTGATAAAAGGCGTGTCTTTTGCGCCGTAAATCCGATTACAGGGTTCGCGGAGCGGTTCCTGTAATATGTACTTTTAGTGCGATATTTGTTTTTGGTTATTCCAACAGAGTCCACATGCGCAGCAAATCTTCCGGGCGGAATACCGGCGAGGTGAGGTCCAAGCTCCAGCGCATTCCATAAGCTTGTTGGGAGATTTCTCTTTGTTTAATGTTTTCAATGGAATGACGTTTGGCTTCTACTGTTTCGTGTAGAGAGAAACTGCCGGAAGTTTCTGCATGGATATGGAAAGCTTGATTGAACAAAAACATTATGGTAAGTAGTACTACAACCATAACTCCGGCGGCCTCAACGGTGTAGCTGCCGGAGAGAGTCATACGTTGTCCTTTTTTCTTGTTTTTTATCATACGGTTTATTTTCCTTATTTTTGATTAGGTGTTCGATGTGCCTATTTGGGAAATGGCTATCCAAAGGCCGGGCAAGAGGGAAAACGGCAAAAAAGGAATCGTTGCTTTTCGGGAATTTTGTCCTTTTAGTAATTGATAAGTAAAAAGTATCAGGCAAAATAATCCGCAAAGTATGATGCTGCCAAATAGCAAGGATAAATTTTCATTCGCATTCAACATCAATCCGCAGATCAGAAAAAACAAGCCGTCCCCGTAACCGATTTCTCCGCAACTCAGTTTTCCCAAACCTAATAATAGTATACCGACAAAGCAGCTTGCCAGATGGTTTATCCAGGAAAAATTTTGGCCTGGCAAAAGATAGTAATAGCTGTCTAAAATAAACGCAGTAGTACCGAAGAAGATAAATATGCGAAGTTCTACTTGCTTATGAAAAAAATCTTGAATTGCGGCAATAAATAAATAAGCGGTAAATAATAAATATAAAATTTTTTTGTCCTCCGTTTGAGTATGCCGGTTATGAAATGGATAATTATTTTCGTTTTATTTTCCGCAGTACGAACAAGGCCCCAGATGTTTTACTTCAGATAAGCGGACCGCTCGCGCGTAAGCGATAATGGCAGTGCAATTTTTGGTTGAGTGGTAGCTTTTCCCGCTGGGAGTAATAAAAACCGTACCATTAGCATTTTTGCCGCAGACAGAACAAGGATGGTATTTCCCTCCGTTGTCATTGCGCAGCATATCAATTTGGCTGACGGATATGCTGGTTAATTTATTAGCCAGATAATGGCAGCTTCGGCTTTTGTGATAGCGAGTGCTGTTTTTTCCAACATAAACGATTTCATCAGGCTCGCCGTTTTGGCTGACGCTGTCATCGTAATTTTTTCCTTCTTTACCAATCCAAGCCCGCCTCGTGCAGCGGATTGTTCGTTTTAGCGGAGAAAGCTTTAATACGGGAAAGGGGAGATGAATTTCATAATCTAAGATTAAATCTATGGTATTTCCGTCTTCTAATATCTGGGAGCGAATCATAGTCAGGTGCTTTATCGCTTTGGTATCTACATGGGAGATAACCTGCATTTTTGCATACTCCTGGGCAATACCGGAGACCAGATATTTACAAAAGTTTTTAGAAAAATCATCGGCGCCTGCCAGCGAAAGTGCGTCATTTTTTTCTAAAGCATCTTTTATATAAGCATATTGACTGAAATCTTCTCCGATTTCTTCCATTGCGGCTTGTATTTTCCGTTCGGTATTCATGATTTTCATAGGAAGAATTAAGCAGGTGGAGGCAAAGATAAATAAGGTCAGGCATAATGCCGCCTCTAATGTTAAGGAGGCGGGCAGGAATGCCTTTTTGCTGCGGCAACTGCAAAGAATATGTTTTATATAGCTTATATGGATTCGTACTTGGAGAGTCACGAGTGTTTTAAGCAGAACTGTTATGTTGATTGGCAGATAGTATAATAGAATATTTAGAATAGCTGCCACAGAAAAAGACATTCCTGTTCGCCCCCTTTCTTTTAATATGTACGTTCGGATTTGATATTCATTGGATAAAGATTACTATCGTTGCCAGTAAATGCATCCATATACCCAAGGGAAAAAAATAAGTGTTTTCCCTGAAAGCGACTAAGCAGCCGAACCTGATATACTCCACGGCGCAACCGAAAGCTGGGTTGTTTCCGGCATATATTCATTTGGATGATATCCATCATTCGATATTCCTGATGCAGGATATCGTTTAATAACAGTAAGATTTTCAGCCAGGAAAGATAGGTAAGCCCTCGTCCGCCGCCTTTTGTATCCATATCTCCAGTCTGTCCCAAAGCAAGTAATCCGTCCAGCCCTAAACTCCAGTCCTCGGCCGCCTTTATGATCATAACTCTTTTTCCGGCGAGAAGATTGCGAATGTCCATCAAAGACTCACCTAGCGCCCATATGGACATGATGAAAAAGGTAGTAAGCAGTACCAAGGGAGACAGACCGGCGATTCCTGTAATTACGGCGGCCAGTTCTTCGGCAGCATGTCTTTTTTTGCTGTCGGATAAAATGTGAATTAGGTTTAACCCTTCTCGGATTGCCAGAAGCTGCGTAATCGTACTGGTTAAGTTCCCCTCATCTGTATCATTGCCTCCAATCAGATATTCTAGTTCATAAGATAATCCGCCGTCACCGGCAATAGCGGCATTCTGCTTCTTTTCCGTGTCGGCGGGAAATGTGCAAAAAAATCTTCCGCAATATTCATTTATTAGCAAACGGCCGAAGAGCGGGGTTATTTTACCTTTTTCGGTGAGAATTGTATTTTGGGAAGGCAGTTCGGGAGTATCCAAAAGTCCGGTAGAAACTTCTGTTCCCGGCGGAAGAACCAAGGCCAGAAAGCCGGATTGGTACAGTTGGGTAATTTGATTCAGCCATCCTTCTTTTTCTTTATCTTTTACACCATGAGAAAAAGATAAAGGATTGATGGCAAGTTGGTTGAATCGGCGGATGACCGGCGCCCAAAGGGCGCTTAAATCCGGTCCTTCATCATCTTCATCATCACTTTCCCAGTTGTCAATAATCTCTTCTACTTCCTCGGCTTCTTCAATAATATTTTCAATTAAAGTGATTTGTTCATAGGACTTAGCTTCCAATGCTTCAATTTCTTTACGGCGTTGCCCATCCTGGTCGATATAAGACTCAAATTGCCGGATTTCATTGTCTATTTGATTTTCAACCTGGCTGCTGCAGTCGCTCTTTTTTTCTTCAAATTTCAATCGGCTTGTTTTCAATTCGCTGGCCAATTTATCTGCCTGTTTTTGGTAATTGGCGATCAGGCCAGGCATACGCTTCAGTTCCTGAATCAATTCTTTTGCGATTCGACGAAAGCCAGGGCCGTCGTAGTTTTTTAATGAGGAGATTCCCTCTTGTTTTTTTCCTTGTTGAAGATCCTGGCTTTTACTGATGGCCTCTAATGAACGTTCTAATTCCAGAGCTTTTTTTGCATGTCCGCGATAGGTTTCTGCTACTTCCTGAACGGCTCCGGCTTCCTTGGTGTTATCCCACAATTCTTCTATAGAATTTTCATTGAAATCCATTTCCCACAGACCAAATGCCATATAATCCAGGATTTCCTGCTCGAAATAAGAACCGTGGCCGTCTGTGGCTGTCAGCAGCAATTCTGTTTCGATATCTTGAAGTTCAAGGGGATACCAACCACAGTTATCCCTATATGGCTGCATATACATCAGGAAATCGGCAGCCAGTTCTTTTCCATTTTCATATTCGGCAAACAGGAGGCGATAAGAATCCCATAACTGGCGGTGATATTGGCTAAATACGGAATCTAAAGCAGATGAGGCAGCAGTTTGCAGATACCAGCGTGCGCCTGCTGTCCGTGCCGATTCAAGCAGGGCAAAGAACAGGGCAAATACACACATCATTACCAGACTGATAAAAATTGTTACCTGTCCTCCTGTTTTTTTCATTATTTGTCTGCTCCTTTCTATTTAAAGAACCTCTTTGATTTAAAGAAATTCTTTGATTTAAAGAAATTCCTTTACCTAAAGAACTTCCTTATTAATAAACTTCTTTGGACTGGCTGTTGATCTCTTTAAAAATATCTTCCAGCAGGGTATTGATTTGCCCTTTAAAAATAATGACCAGGCCGATAAGAACGACTAGAATTAATACAACTTCGATAACTCCTACGCCATCTTCCTGCCGGAAATATCCCAAGATTTCGTTTGCTATTTGCTTATGTGTCATTGTTTGTCCTCCTTCATTTTTATTGAGGTATAATGGATTAGTGTTCTTGCAAATATACAAGTGCAATGTATTATCCCATAGTCATCATGGCAGGGACCATAATCATGGTCATAATAATCCCCAGCATCAAAAATAGCGGTAGCAGGAGCTTTGTTCCGGCTTCTTCGCCCATGCGGCGCGCAAGATTTTTTCGTTGTTCTAAAGCATCGGTCATTTCTGTCTGGAATATGGTTCGCATGTTTTTTGTTCCTGATTTTCGGTTTTGATCCAGCAAGCCACTGAGTTTTAAGTAAGGTTGCAGACGACATCGTCTCCCGAAATCCCGATACGCGCTGCCTTCGGGGGTACCGCTTTGCAGTTGGTAGTAAGTATAGCGCATCTCCTCATAGGCGTGACGTTGTTTTTTCTTTCCTGCATGAAGCGCTGTTTCATAGTCGTGGACAATTTGCCCCCAGGCATTGCGGATAGTCATTCCTGCGCCGATAAGAACCATCAATTTTGATAGTATATCGGCGTAATCCAGCAAAAGTTCCTGTTCCCGTTTTTGTTGTTTTTGCTTATCTTGGTTTTGTTCCCGAGCGGTCAAGAGTACAGATAAAAGAATTCCCAACACAAGAATGGAGCGATAATCGGTTTCGCTTTTTGTTTTGTAGGTCAATTTTTTCCCTTGAAAAACTGTTGGTAAGGCAAAATAAGGCTGGGTTTGCTGTGATTGTTCCAGAATCTGAAGTTCTTTTAAAAAATCGGCTACTTTTTGTTGAGACGGATTTTTTTGTGGGGGTACAATCCGCAGAGGAATTTCATAATTTTGACGATAAGGGCCGGCAGAAAGTTCTACTGTTAATATAACTTGTTTTTCTGTGTCCACTTCCCTTTTCAGTTCTCCTATAAAGTTTATTGTGTCATTGTCAGAGGAATGCCAGCGAAGACGTATTCCTTCTTCATTTAGACTTGATGGCAGGGATAATGGGCTTCGTACCTCCATTAGTGAAGGATTGTCTCCGCGTATACGTTCTTCCATAGTTTCCATAACCTGCTCAAATGCGGCAAGAGCTTCTTGTTTTGTGTAGGCTTGTGGGCTGACAGCGATGGTTGCGGAAACGGTTTCGGCTTCTAATCCTTCTATAATTAGTGGGTAGTCTTTGCTGTTTCCGCCATAGCTTTCCCGGCGTATGGTTCCTTCCGGAGAAATAAGATTTTGATTTTTGTTGTCTATGGTCAGCGCGATATAGAGGAGCAGACTGCCAAGAAGACAGGCGGCAGGTATCAGGCGTTTATTTTTACGTTTTTCCCGCTTGTTTTTTTGTTTTGTCCTCATTTTTTGAACCTCTTTTAGCCCTTTTACTATATTTCAATGGCTAATATTTTTTGAGCCAGCAGATAGGAACACAAATATACGCACAGGCAAATTGCCATCAGTACCCGTCCCATACGGGTATTATACATTTGATCAAAAAATCCGGGAGAAGTATTTTCGACATAGAAAACAATGAAAAAGGGAATCAAGTTCATGATTTTTTGCTCAAACTGCCGGGAAGCTGTCATCGTAATTATTTCTTCCTGAACTTGCATTTTATCTCGGATAATCTCTGCCGTGTGTCGCATAATGCTGCCGACGTCTCCGCTGCTTCTTTTTGCCACAGAGAAAACTTCTGTAAAATTTTGTACATCTTCAAGTCCGCTTCGTTGGGAAAAATCTTCCAGGACTTGTTCTATTGAACGGTTGGTGCGGATTTGTTGTACCATAAAAGACAATTCCTTAACCATAAGACCATTATTTCCGTATAGCAGAGATAATTCGTCCACACTGGTTGCCAATGCGTTTTCAATAGAGAATCCGGCGCTTAAAGAAGAGGCCAGTAGCATAATGCTCTCTTTAAATTGTCTGGATAATTCCTTAAGCCGGCGTTTTTGGAGCCGTTTCCGTTCCCATATTGGGCCGATAAAAGCAAAGGGGAGTATCCATAGAAAAATTGAAAAACTTCGAAAGAAGGTATAGGTGAGCAGGCCGCATACAACGATGCCTTTGCCAAGGCCCAAAAGAAATTCCCATAGATTCAGGCGATAACGGTCATATCGGATAACCGGCTGCTTTGAGTTTCCCGACTGCTTGCAATGTCCCGACTTTTTTAAGGTTTCCGCGGACAGTTTTTCCGCTGTCAGGAGTTTCTTTGAATTGGAATAATGGATTGAGTTGTATTTCTCCATTTACAAAATTTCCCACCTCCACAATTTCTAAAACTTTTCGGCTTTTGTCCCGCAGTCGCCCTAAATGCACCAGAATATCAATGGCGGAGGCTATCTGGCTGCGGACTGCTGCCAATGGCAAGTCTGCGCCCATCAAGGTCATGGTTTCCAGACGGGAAAGCATATCTTTGGGGTTATTGCCATGACCGGTAGACAGGCTTCCCGCATGGCCGGTGTTTAGTGCCTGGAGCATGTCCAGGCATTCTTTGCCTCTCACTTCGCCGACGATTATCCGGTCCGGCCGCATTCGGAGAGAGGCCCGAATTAAATCACTGATTTCGATAGCGCCTTCTCCTTCAGCGTTGGCATTGCGGGTTTCCAAACGTACCAGATTGGGAACCTGGCGGATCTGTAATTCTGCTGAATCTTCGATGGTTATGATTCGTTCCGTTTCAGGAATAAATCCGGACATTGCATTAAGAAAGGAAGTTTTTCCTGATCCGGTACCGCCGCTGATAAACAGGTTGTAGCCGGCTATTACCAATTTTTTTAAGAAATCAGCCGCTTCCTGGCTCAAAGAATTCATGGCAATTAGTTTTTCGGCAGTAATCGGTTCCGGGAATTTCCGTATGGTGACAACCGGGCCATCAAGAGCGATCGGAGGAAGCACAACATGTACTCTGGCGCCATTTTCCAGCCTGGCGTCAGCTATGGGATGAGATACATTGACAGAGCGGTTAATACGACTGACAATTTGCTGGATCATATCTTCTAACTGGCCATCTTGCTCAAATTTATGATCCCAGTGATATATGGCTCCTTCCTTTTCGATAAAAATATGGTCTTTGCCATTGACCATAATTTCCGTGACACGTGGATCGTCAACCAACTCCTGTAAAATATCCAGCCGTCGGAAAGCGTCATATAATCGGGTTTTTAATTCTAATTTTTTTTTCAGAGGGAGATACGTATGCGCCGCCTCTGCTTCGATTGCCTGATGAATACATTGATTCAGCTCATTTTCTTCAATCTGGCGCCGGTTCTGCAATTCCTGGCGAATTTGTTCTTTTAAACGCTTGCTTAATTCTTCTGTTTTGGTATAATCACTTCCTTTTAGCATAGGATGTTCTTTTAGCATAAAATGTTCCTTTTCCCGTTAATGTTTAAAAAGATGATTTATCCGCTTTTTAACAGATCTCTGACATAGTCTCCCAGTTCGCTCCAAAGAATCTGTTCCAAATAGGCTTCTGCATGATGAATCGTGTGAAGAGTAGGGAGGTTAAGAAGATGAACCCGTTCCCATAAATGCTCCCGGCCGGATTGTTCTAAATAATCCTTCCAGGCTTCCAGTTTTGCAGAAGATACACAGTCATCTTTAATTGGGGTATAGATGATATCACAAAGTTCCAGAAGAGGTTCTGCACCTTTGGCTAAATGCCCCAGATCTAACAAAATTGTGTCATAAGAGCCATCAGCAGTAATCCGGACGATCAAGCCAGCCAGTTCCTCACCTTTTACTTCTGCTAAATCTTCGGCATATACGGCAGGTGGCACATAATCAAGACCTCCCCAGTTATACAAAACGGCGCCTAGTCTAATATGATTGTATTCGCCCTGACGGTAATAATACAATAAGTCAGATAAAGTTCCTGTATAAGTGGTTCCCGTCAATTTTGACAGCCCTGAATGTTCTTCCAGATTGATGTACAGGGTACGAGATTCCCTGGCCAGGAGTTGTCCGAGGGTAAAAGCGAAGCTTGTTTTTCCGCATCGGCTGATAGGTGAATAGACGCCTAATATCGTACTTTTTAATCCGGTCATAAACAGAGGAATCTGTTCCGGCTGGATTTGATAACAAGAAATAATTTCTCTTAAAACTGCGTCAGCGGACTGATATTTATAGACAGTGGGGAGTTCTCCGCTGATAACTTCGCGATTTTCGCTCAAGCGAATAATTTGTGCAGCTTTTATTTCATTCAGTAGTTCGAGATTGATTCCATCTCCGATCAGCAAAAGATCCAGTGATTCCTGCTCGGAGAAAGAAAACAATTTTTCCATACTGGAAAATGCCATTACGGTAAAAGGGATTTGTTCTTTTTGGTTTACAAATTCCGCAAAACGGCTGGCATAAAACGGATCTACATCATAGACCCCCATGATCCGTTTCATAAAATCCTCCTTTTCGTTATCTTCATAAAATAGGTGGGTGAAAACCATTTGTCTGCCAAAGGGAATAAAAACCAGCGAAAAGCAAATATAAATAGGTACCGGCTGCCATACAGACAGCTAACGGCAGGGTATGATTTCCCCTTTCTGAAGACAGATCACAATAGTTTTCGATTTTTCCTGTCCGTATAATCCGCAGAAAATATGCGGCAAGATATAACAGACGGATTCTTTGTTTTTTGCTGCGCCGCAGACGGCACAAAGACCATATAGCGCCAATAACCATTCCGGCGAAAATTGCCTCTGTTCCGGCATCTATGCCCAGATAGCCGGCAATCAGCGCCATCAGTTTCCCGTCTCCGGCGCCAAGCATCCCCATATGGTACAGGAGAAAAGTTAGAAACAACACTATCGCTGCCCCGGGAAAAAAGTCCTGGCCTCTGCACCAGATACCGGCAGAGGCGCCGACAAAAAGCCACCAGTTTTTGATTTTCCCTGTGGAAAAATCAGTCCATGCGGCGCCGGCTAAAATTGTGCATAAAAGCCCAATTTTTACGCATATTCACTCCTTTCTTTTTTGATGATAAAGGCTGAAAAATTGCTGATAAAGCGTGAGTAAAACAGAATCAATACATCCGAACGGATGAAGTTGATGGAGTCTATTATGCACAGGTATATGATATTTGTCAAGCGATTTTTGCAAAAATCCTTATGTATACAATAAACATTTAAGCAATCCAGCCAAAAGTGAGAGAATATTTATATTTTTTTTAGTTGACACTACTAATGAACAGTGATAGAATAAGTTAGGTCAAAATTTTTAAACCAATAAATCGAGGAGGAGCTAATGGAGGATTTTAAAAAGCGGACAATCAGTAATGAATTGGAAGAATATTTTCATGAGTGCATGCCGTTGTTTATTGCATTAGGTGATGAAGTTCGTTTAAGCATTATCGAATCTCTGAGCCAGGCAGCCCGAAATGGCAATAAGGACGGTTTAAACGTAAATGAAATTACTCGAAAAACCAGTTTGTCCCGGCCAGCCATTTCTCATCACTTAAAGATTCTTAAAGATTCGGGGCTGGTTGCGGTTCGCGGCGCCGGGACATCCAATTATTATCGGTTGACGCTGAAGGGCTGTACCCGGCAACTGATGAAATTGGGATTTATGGTAGAAGAATATCTGGCTCCGGATTGAACCTGCAGGTAAATGGTATTTTTTCACAATCGCTGCATAACTTTCCATTTCCCGTAAACACTATGGATAAAAGATATCCAGCATATGCACACAAAAGTGCAAAGAGGAGCACTCGCGGAAATGGAGGGAATAATGAAAACGAGCCATTGCAAAAAACAACGGCAGATTCCGTCAGCGGAAAATCAGGCACTTAGAGCAGAGATTGACCGCACAAGAAATAAAATTGAATCAGCAACAAATCATTTTCAGCAGGTAGTAGATCCGACGTTAATCGATTGTTACATTTATGAGTTAAAGGCAGCACAGTTAAGGTATCAATTTTTGCTTCGGCGTTTTAAGCTGTTGGAGGAGCTTTGAGAGGCCAGCTTATGCAAAAGGAAGTGACTGTCAGGTATTTACAGTTGTAAAATTATTACAGTATTGGACAATAGGATAATTGTCCGGGAAACCAGGGAGGAAAATATTATGGCTGGTAAAGCGAAGAAAACACCAACCGGCATTGGAGTAATCAGCGAGATGGACCGATATCTGTTTGGTAATGGCACTCATTATGAAATTTATAAAAAATTGGGTGCGCATCCGATAACTCATGGGGGTGAAAAAGGTATTTATTTTGCGGTTTGGGCCCCCCATGCAGCCGCGGTGAGTGTGGTTGGCGATTTTAATAGCTGGGATCCGGAAGCCACCCCGATGAGTTTATTAGAGACTTCCGGTATTTATGAGTGTTTTGTTCCGGGAATAGGGACGGGTGAGTTGTATAAATTTGCCGTAACCACGCAAGCCAGCAAGGTATTGTTTAAAGCAGATCCATATGCGTTCCAGGCTGAGTTCCGTCCTGGTACAGCTTCTATTACTTGTGATAGCTCCGGTTTTAAATGGGGAGATGAGACATGGATGAAGAAGCGCACGGAGCGGGTTTTAGAGGAAGCGCCTATGAGTATTTATGAAGTGCATCTGGGTTCCTGGAAGAAGAAAAACCGTCCGGAGAGGGCGGGATATTATACCTACAAAGAAGCTGCTCATGAGCTGGCAGACTATGTGAAGGAGATGGGTTATACTCATGTTGAGCTGATAGGTATTGCGGAGCATCCGTTTGACGGTTCCTGGGGATATCAGGTAACTGGATATTATGCACCAACCTCCCGTTATGGTACGCCGAAAGAATTTATGTATTTTGTCAATTACTTACATAAAAAAAATATTGGTGTGATTCTTGATTGGGTGCCGGCGCATTTCCCGCGGGATGCTCATGGGCTGGCGGATTTCGATGGACAGCCTCTTTATGAATATGCGGATTCACGCAAAGGCGAGCATCCGGATTGGGGGACAAAGGTCTTTGATTATGAAAAGCATGAAGTGACTAATTTTCTCATAGCTAATGCACTTTACTGGATTAAAGAATTTCATGTGGACGGTTTGCGTGTAGACGCAGTCGCATCTATGCTCTATCTGGATTATGGCCGTAAGGATGGACAATGGGTAGCTAACAAATATGGCAGCAATCAAAATCTGGAAGCTATTGAGTTTTTTCATCATTTGAACAGTATTGTCAAAACGCGCGGTCAAGGCGCTATGGTAATTGCGGAAGAATCAACAGCATGGCCTTCCGTTACCCGTTCCCCAGAAGACGGAGGTCTTGGCTTTACTTTCAAGTGGAATATGGGGTGGATGCATGATTTTCTGGAGTATATGAAGCTTGATCCCTATTTCCGTAAATATAACCATAATAAAATGACCTTTGGCCTGACTTATTTTACGAGTGAAAACTTCATTTTGGTATTGTCTCACGATGAGGTAGTTCACTTGAAATGTTCCATGCTCAACAAAATGCCAGGTTATTTGGTAGATAAATTTGCCAATCTGAAGGTGGGTTATACCTTTATGTTTGGGCATCCAGGCAAAAAGCTTTTGTTTATGGGACAGGATTTCGGACAACTTCACGAATGGGATGAAAAAGTCAGTCTGGACTGGTACCTGACCGATGAGGAAGAACATAAGAGTCTGCAAAATTATGTTCGTGATCTTTTGCATATTTATCAGAAATATCCGGCTATGTATGAGGCGGATGAAGATTGGGACGGTTTTCAGTGGATTAATGCTAATGACGGTGATCGGAGCATTTTCAGCTTCATGCGCTGTGCGAAGAATCACAAAAAGAGTTTGTTGTTTGTTTGCAATTTTACTCCGGTGGAAAGGCCGGACTATTGCGTCGGAGTTCCCAAGAAAGGCAACTATACTTTACTTCTTGACAATAAGCATGGGATGTATCAGCCTTCAGAGAAGTCCCCGGTTTATCGTGCGGTAAAGAAGGAGTGCGACGGACAGCCATTTTCGATTAGTTTTCCTCTTTCTGCCTACGGTACGGCAATTTTGCGTTTTACTTAAAGAAAAGCCGATGACATTCGGGAAATTTTGTAGTAAAATAGGGGTAACTGATAGGAAGGAGGATTGCTCATGGCAAGAGAATTGTTATTTGAGAGAACAACCAAAAGCGTTTATCGTGATGGGGACAAGGCAATCAAATTATTCTGCAAGGATTTTCCAAAAGCAGAAGTGCTGAACGAGGCGCTGATTAGTGCGAGGATTGAAGAGATTGGCGGAATCCATACGCCGATTACGTTGGCGGTTACATTAGATGAGAATGGCTGCTGGGCTATCACGAAAGAATATATTGAGGGAAAAACCCTTGAGCAATTAATTAAAGAAAATCCGGATAAGATGGAGGAGTATGTGGAGCAGATGGTTGATCTGCAGTTGACAATCCACTCGAAAACCTGTCCGTCCTTGGGAAAACTGGCAGATAAGATGGTACGGCAGATTAATGAACTGACAGAAGTAAGCCAGGCCAGCCGTTCTGATTTCCTGGTTCGGTTAGAAAGCATGGAGACGGATGTAAAGCTTTGTCATGGGGATTTCCAACCGAATAATATTATTGTTACCACGGATGGAACGATGTATGTGCTGGATTGGGTTCATGCGTGCCTGGGAAATGCCTGTGCAGATGCGGCAAGGACATATTTGCTGCTTTGCCTGATTGGCCAGGAGATAGCAGACAAGTATATGGATTTGTTCTGTGATAAGACAGATACGGACCGCCGTTATCTACAGCAATGGCTGCCGTTGGTGGCGGCAACACAGTTGACTAAACATAGGCAGGAGGAAGCGGATCTGCTTCACAAATGGGTAGCGATTTGCGACTATTAAGTCCGGATGCCATAAAGGCCAGGATGCTTTTTGACTCTGATCTTGTATGATTCTTTTTTACAGAAAAGGTCTTGCTGATTGCGGCAGGGCCTTTTTTGGTGTATACTGAAAGAAAATGTTTCCGGAAAATTGTTGATTAAGAAAGGGGAAAGAATTATGCAGACCATATTAGTTTGCGATGATGATAAGCAGATTGTGGACGCTATTGATATATACCTGACCGGAGAAGGCTTTCGGGTTTTAAAGGCTTATGATGGATATGAGGCATTGAAAATTATTGAGAAAGAACCTGTGGAGCTGTTGGTATTGGATGTGATGATGCCGGGGCTGGACGGGATAAGGACGACTTTGAAGATAAGGGAAACCAGCAGTATACCCATTATTATTCTATCAGCGAAAGCAGAGGATACAGACAAAATTTTGGGATTGAATATTGGGGCGGATGATTATCTGTCCAAACCATTCAGTCCGTTGGAGTTGGTGGCGAGAGTAAAATCTCAACTGCGCCGTTATACACAGTTGGGAAATATGAGCCAGCAGAACACGGAAAGGGTATATAAGTGTGGCGGGTTGACAATTAATGATGATACAAAAGAAGTGTGGGTGGATGATGAACTTATCCGTCTGACTCCGATTGAATATAATATTTTGTTGTTGCTGGTGAAAAATGTGGGAAAAGTTTTTTCTATTGATGAGATTTATGAACAGATATGGAACGAGGAGGCTATCGGAGCAGATAATACGGTAGCCGTACATATTCGCCATATTCGTGAAAAAATTGAAATTAATCCCCGGGAGCCACGTTACCTTAAAGTAGTCTGGGGCGTGGGCTATAAAATCGAGAAACAATAGGAGAGTATATGCGGTTAAAAAGCCATTCCATACAAATTAAAAAAAATATTGCTGTTTTGCTGCATTTGATTTTTCTCAGTCTTTGTGTCGGCGGAATCAGCGTTATGTACTTAAATTCCCAGATTGGATCGGGGATTTCCTGGCTGCGCCAGAAAAATTATGAAGATTCACCCCAATTTGTTAGCCAATTTGAAGAGGATTTGGATAGTATTTTTGATTATGTTGCTTATCGGGATGTTTTTGAGGAGGATGGAGGGCTGGATTTGTCCAGTCAGATGTTTTCCGTGACAAAAGGTGAGGGGCCGGAGATAATCTACACTCTCGATGAAGTGTTGCGTTATGCCAGGAGTCAGGGCTTTTATTTAAACAGCGATTTTGAGGTAATCAATGATTTGCTGATCTATGATAATGCGGCGACTTCCAAAGATTATCGAATCAATTGGAGAGCATATATGATTGACTGGGAGCCGGATGAACCTGGTGATGCTTACACGTCCTTACTGGAATTGTCTCGTGAAGTGTTGGATTGTCTTGGTAGTTATTATAAAGTTCATTACCGGATGATTGTTAATCCTTCCAATCTGTATTTTCAGATTTTGTATTATGACGATCAGACGGAGGCTATAGTATATACCAATGCAGAAGGGCGGACGGCAGAAGAGCTGAAAGGGATAGGCAGTTATTGTTATCTGGACAATGAATTGATTTTGCCAGAAAGTAATTTACCGGGAGATTTGCAAAATATTGCCACATTTATGGAAAAAAATAATTATAATGATTTAGAAAATTATTCTTTTATTGCAGCAGTAGATACAAGCTATGTGGCAGATGATATTTATGCAGATAATGCCAAAGCCTATAAACATTTACGGGATCGCTTTTTAGAAGGTCTTTTGGGGCTGATTTTGGGAATCATTGGATGTTTATTTACTTTGTATTATCTAATTCTTAAGTCAGGATATCGTTCGGATGAGCAGGTGGCGCCTTCTCTTTGCGAGATTGACCAGGTTCAGACAGAAAGTTTTATCGCATTGGCAGGCGTATTGACTTTGTTTGCGTTGTTTTTGGCCGAAAATGTCAGCGGAAGGCTTCTGCATTTGTTGTTGCCGATATCTTCATGGAACTACGCGGAAAGGATGATGCGGGTATTGGTTATTTATGGGTGCGTCATGGTCGGTGCATTTAGTCTGCTTCGGCGTTATAAATGCGGTCAACTGTGGGAAAACAGTTTGCTCCACCATATTCAATTGACTATAGATCAATATTTTATTCATCACTCGTTTAGCCACCGTTTGTTTTGTTTATATATAAGTTTTTTGAGTTTTCAGCTTATTGGGTTTGGCGGAGGGATGGCAGCGCTCCATTTTCGGCGTTATTCAGGGGCGAAAGTGGCGGCCCTGGTTATCGGCGTGATGCTGGTTGTAATTGATTGCCGGGTTTTTCACAAGTTGTTTGTGACTTCTTTGCAAAGGGATCAGATTACAAACGCTATTGTGCGGATCGCAGAAGGAGATACCTCTTATCAGATGGAATTGGAGGGGCTGTCAGGTAAGGAGCTGGAAATTGCCCGCATGCTTAATCGCATTGGTACAGGCTTAGAGCAAGCGCTGCAGGAACAGGTGAAAAGTGAACGTTTGAAAGCAGATTTGATTACGAATGTGTCTCATGATATAAAGACTCCCCTGACTTCTATTATTAATTATGTGGATTTAATTAAACGGGAACATATTCAAAATGAACGGATACAAGAGTACTTAAAGGTTCTTGAACAAAAATCCCAGCGATTGAAAACATTGACGGAGGATTTGCTTGAGGCATCCAAGGCCAGTTCAGGAACAGTAAAGCTGGAAATGGCCAAATTGGATTTGGTGGAAATGATCTGGCAGACGAACGGGGAGTTTGAAGAGAAGTTTGCTGAGCGTCATTTGGATTTGGTTTCTACTTTCCCCGAACGAGGAGTGATGATCGAGGCCGATGGGCGTCATCTCTGGAGAGTTTTGGAGAACTTATATAATAATGCGTTTAAATATGCTATGGAACACAGCAGGGTATTTACCGATATCTGTTGTGAAAACGGATGGGCTTATTTTACAATTAAAAATGTATCGGTAAATCCATTAAATGTGGGAACGGAGGATTTGGTTGAACGCTTTGTGCGTGGAGATGTATCACGGACCACCGAGGGGAGCGGCCTGGGCTTGTCTATCGCCCAAAGTCTGACCAAGCTTCAGGGGGGGACATTTGAAATTTTGGTAGACGGTGATTTGTTTAAAGCCAGAATCGGTTTTGCCATAATATAACTTATCGGAAATTACAAAGTAATTTCCGATAAAAGGCGCGATTTTTGCGCCGTAAATCCGATTATAGGAAGCAAATTTTGCTTCCTATAATATAACTTATCGGAAATTACAAAGTAATTTCCGATAAAAGGGTTCGCGGAGCGGTTCCTGTAATATGGTATGGTTTGGAGCTGTCCCGGATGATTCTACATAAGGGTGGATATGACACGCACACGTCATATCCACCCTTGAAATTTCAAACACACTTTAGTTATCCGAATATACGCCAGCCACAAATAAAGTTTCTTTGCCACCAGGAATTTAAGGGACGGTGGACAATTCCGCCGCTGCTGGATGAAGCATCAACAACAGTTCCGCCTTCTGCGATGATTCCCACATGACCGCTGACGACGATGATATCGCCGGCACGAAGATTGGAATAGCTGCTGATTTTTGTGTATTTTCCCACGCTGCGCCAGCCAGAAGATGTAAGATAGCTTTGACGTACGCCTACCTGGTTCAGACACCAATATACAAAACCGGAGCAGTCAAAAGAGTTAGGGCCTTTGGCGCCCCACACATAAGGGCATCCCAGTTTGGATTTAGCGACAGAAATCAGAGCACTGGCACTTCCGCTGGCGGTTCCTGTATTGGGGGTTCCGCCACCGCCACCGCCGCCGCTTGCCGGCGGATTATTCTGAGATGTTCGGCCGTTGCTGCTTCCAGTGGTAGGCCTTGGGGTATTGACTGGTGCTTTTTTAGCATCATTACTGGTAAGTTTTGTCATAGTTTGGGCTCCGACAGAGCCGTCTATGGACAAGTTATTGGTCTGCTGGAATAATTTTACGGCACTTTCCGTCACCGAACCGTAATAGCCAGTGATGTTGGCGGAGCTTAAATAACCAAGCTTGCTTAACATTTCTTGGACTCGGGAAATGCTGTCACCGCTGTCGCCAATGCTTAAACCATTAGGGACGGCCGTATCGCTATTGAGAGCCAGACGGGTGGAAGGGCCAAGGTATCCGTCTACTACCTGGTCATTTCTGGATTGGAAAAGCTTGACTGCCATCACAGTGTCATTGCCATAGTTGCCATCTGGTTCAGAGGTCATGTAGCCAAGAAGTGTCAGCCGTTTTTGCGCGGCCAGTACAACATCGCTGCTTTCGCCAAGAGAGAGCATATTGGGTTTGATTTCATCGCTGTACAGCATGTTTAAGGTTTTCCTGCCGACTTTGCCATCCTGTTCCAAGCCATTTACTTCTTGCATTTTAATCACGGCTTCTTCTGTCCGGTCCCCATAGTGACCGCTTATCTGGTCTTCCGTAGCCAGGTATCCCAGTTCATAAAGACGGCTCTGTATTCTTTGAATGTCATCACCGTCATCATTTTTTTGAGCTGCATAATATTTTGCTTCTGGAGAGAGAATCGCTTGAAGGGTATAAGGCCCGACAACGCCATCCTGAGCCAGTTTATTTTGCCTTTGATATATTTTTACTGCATTTTCCGTGGCTTTCCCGTATAAATCCGTAGGTTCATCGGTATCCATAAAACCAAGCATCATCAGCCGTTCCTGCAATTGAATTACGACAGGATGCTGCATGCCCACCCGCAGATAGTCAGGAATCGGTTCGGAATACTCAGCATCTACTCCGCCTACGGAAGGGAGAATCGGCCCGTCCGGCGTCAATGCCATCACGGTCTCATCTGCTGCAGTCGATTGCAAGGTTTCTTCTGCCAATACCAGTTCGGGAAGCGTAGTTTCTGATTCCTCTGTCTGCTGTCCGCTGCTGCAGCCGGTAAGCAGAGTAAAGGCGAGAAATGATGTCACTAGCTTTCTGCTAACGGGGAGCCGCCATATGTGTCTTTTCATCCTGAGCTTTCCTTTCTCTCACTTTTTGTCGAATACTGTTTATTGTAGCACATATTGCGGATAGATTACAAGAAAATTTTTTACCTTAAATTTAATCTTGGGGCATAATTTTCAGAGAAGCCTCATATGATAGTAGAAAGACAGAAAGAGCGGTTTTTAGCAGGCAAAAATTTTCAGGAAACTTAAGGAGAGAAAAAAATGGATAAAACACGTTATTCTATATCCGAGGCTAGCAAACTTGTAGGGGTAGAATCTCATGTGCTGCGCTATTGGGAGGATGAGTTGCAGTTGGAAATACCGCGAAACGGGAAAAGTCACCGTTATTATACGGAATTACATATCCGCTTGTTTCAAAAGATAAAAGAATTAAAAGAGAAAGGTTATCAGCTCAAGGCAATTGAGCAAGTGCTGAAAAAGATGATTGACGGGGACGAGGAAATCGACCCGGATCAGATATTGGAACAAAATGCAGTAACTATTTTAAAGGAAGGAAGCGGGGGAGACGAAATGGAGGAGGAGACAAATTTAAAAATAGTGCAGAAGCCGGAATCGGCGGCAATCTCCGCCAATCAGGAAAAAATAGAACAATTTCAACAGATTATGAATCAGGTCATCGGGAAAGCGGTGGGACAGGCTATTCAGGCCAATAATGAGATATTAAGCAGTGAAATCAGCCGTCAGGTTAATAACCGGATGGTGCAGGAATTGGAATATATGATGCGAATTAATGATGAGAGGGAGGAGGAGAGGTTTAAAGCGCTGGATGAGACGCTGCGTGCTTATCAAAAAGAGAGTAAAGGGAAGGCAGAGGCAGCAGCCACGAAACTGCCGTTTTTTAGACGGAAAAAATTTGGGCGTAATGGGAAAAAGCTGTAAACGGCCGACATTGGCACGGGGGATAACCGAGGAAAAACGGGAGCGCATCAGATCATGTGTTCCCGCTTTTTGGTGTTTTTGGCCTTTTGCCCCTGGTGAACTGTAACATTATTTTATGAGAATGCCATTGACTTCCACATCCCCTTCAATGGCGATTACCAGGCATTGACGCCCATCAATTTCGCGGGTTTCAATCAATTCCGTGCGTTCGGGATTTACCTTTACCATAACATCGGGGGTTTTGATTTCAAAAGCGCGGGAATTTACTACATTTTCAGCAAATATTGAAGCTCTTTCACCGGCAGTTTCGTCAAAGCATTGGTCAAAATTTTGCAATTGTTGTTCTTCGGCGCCACTATTTTCCAATAAACTTTTTACTTGGTATTTGTCCAGAACCAGAGGTTCCGGCTCGTTTTTATTTTCATCCAGCATTTCATTCAAATTTGCATGAATGGTTTTAACCATATCATAATTGCAAGAGTCCCCCAAGGTTTCTCGCACAATTGTTTGAAAGGATTCTTTTTGATCTTCAGCCGCCATAGGCAGCGGGCAGCCGAATATCTGCTCGATAAAAGAAACATGAAGATCTTTGGTGTTTTTTACATAATACAATGAACTGTGAATATCGGAAGACCGGTCGTTGAATGCAGGAAACAAAAATCCCAATTCCGGAAGACCGACAATCCAGTCGCGAGTCCGATTTTGAAACGTATTTTCAACTTCATTATAACTTAATGCCGGTTTGCATAGTTCTACCGGGCAAATACAGCAAAGAATATAGTTGTACACTTCGTCCGAAGCATCTTCCATGGAAAGCCCGTCAGAAGTGCGTCCGGGAATATCGTACACATCATGAATTAGCAAAATCAAAAAATTTCCCACATAATCATAAGAATTAATAATGCGGTCATAAAATTCATCTAATAAATGCTCATCTAGCAGTTTGCTGTCACGCAGCCGCAGTAAAAACTCCTGCGTTCCGCCTTCAGCTTCTGATTCCAATGGGAAATCAAGATTTATGAGATTTTTCCCTAAGTTTCCGGAGAGGGTTTTGCGCAGGATTTCAAAATATTTATACATTTCTTCTTCCGGAAGAGAGAGAAATGCCTCTTTGAGTTCGGTTTTTTTGTTTTTTTCCCCATCTACATAACATCCGCATATTCGTGTGATTGAACAACTGGAAGGGGTAAAAAGCCGCTTGATTTCTGATATTTCCTTTTTAACCATGTTTGTAATTTATTTCCTCCAATCCCTGTTTTGAATTTTAATTGTAATATAAAAATGGTTAAAATACAAGAAGACATAACACCGGTTTTCCCATGCTAGACGAAAAAACGTTCCTGTGGTATAATGTAGGCAGATATTATACCTGCGCCGGTAAGCAGTGGAAATACTAAAAGCCTGTCATCAAGCGGGCTTTTCGGAACAAGCGCCATGCAGGCAGAAGAGTTCTGTAGATACGATAAGGAGATAAAGATGAAAGAAACAACAAAATTGAATGGCCAGCTAAAACTATATCTGGCGTGGCCATTGCTTTTGGCCATATTTCCTGCTTTTGGAAATGTAGGCGTAGCGATGGTAAGCAGGATCGGCGGGGCAATTTTGCTCCCCTTTACGCTGTGCTATATACTTGTTGCGGTCTGGATTTACATGTATCGCAGAAAACGCCTGCTGGGTGGTTTGGTGGAGTTTTCTGCTTCTTATGCATGGGTTCAGAAGCAATTGCTCACAGAGATGGCAGTCCCTTATGCCCTGGCGGATGCAGATGGACGGATTTTGTGGTTCAATGATGCATTTAAGGAAATCTTTGCTGATCGCAAGGGGATAAAAAAGAGTCTGCTTAGTTTGTTTCCCAAAGTGGATAAGGCTATTCTTTCCTCAGAAGAAGCCTCAAGTGTCCACAGCACATACGGCGATCGCAAGTTCCGTGTGGATGTTTGCCCGGTCAATGTGGATAATGCATGTAATACGGAAGATGAGAGTACTATCCTTACCGGGGTGGAAAAGCTGCTGGCAATTTATCTGTTTGATGAGACGGAGATTCTGGAGTATCGCCAGGAGGTTACGGACGAAAAGCTGGTTTGCGGTTTGATTTATTTGGATAATTATGACGAGGCGCTGGAGAGTGTGGAGGAGGTGCGCCGCTCGTTGCTTACCGCCTTGATTGACCGGAAGATCAATAAATATATCGGTAGTGTGGATGGGGTGGTAAAAAAGCTGGAAAAGGACAAATATTTCTTTATTTTTAAACAGAAATATATGTCACAGATACAAGAGGAACGTTTCTCTATTTTAGAGGATGTAAAGTCAGTAAATATCGGCAATGACATGGCGGTGACTTTGAGTATCGGGATTGGTATGAATGGCGAGAGTTATGGTCAGAACTATGAGTATGCCCGGGTATCTATTGATATGGCGCTGGGGCGGGGCGGAGACCAGGCGGTCGTCAAGGATGCCGGGAAAATTCAATATTATGGGGGCAAGTCTCAGCAGCAGGAGAAAGCGACCCGTGTCAAAGCCCGTGTCAAGGCGCATGCTTTGCGGGAGCTGATGGAAACGAAAGATCGCCTGCTGATTATGGGCCACAAGCTGGGAGATGTGGATTCTTTTGGTTCTTCTATCGGGATTTTCAGAATCGCCACTTCCCTGAATAAAAAGTCACATATTGTTATCAATGAAGTGACCACATCGGTGAAACCAATGATGGAGCGTTTTCAGAACAATCCGGAGTATCCGGAAGATTTGTTTTTGAATGGAGCTCAGGCGGCGGAACTGGTAGACAACAATACTATGCTGGTGGTGGTAGATGTGAATCGTCCCAGCATCACGGATGCACCGGAACTTTTGCATATGGTTAAGACGATTGTCGTGTTGGATCATCATCGGCAGAGCAGCGAGATTATCAATAACGCTGTATTGTCTTATGTGGAGCCTTATGCCTCTTCAGCCTGTGAGATGGTGGCAGAGGTTCTGCAGTATATTGCCGATGATATAAAGATCCGTTCTGCGGAAGCTGATGCTATGTATGCGGGGATTGTGATTGACACGTTGAATTTCACGAATCAAACAGGAGTGCGTACATTTGAAGCGGCGGCTTATCTGCGGCGCAATGGAGCGGATGTAACCCGGGTGCGTAAGATTTTCCGGGATAATATCGCAGAATATAAAGCCAGAGCGGCGGCAGTCACTTCGGCGGAGGTTTACAGAGAAGCATTTTCCATCGGCGTTTGTCCGGCAGAAGGGCTGAAAAGCCCGACTATTGTAGGAGCCCAGGCTGCCAATGAGCTGTTGGATATAAAAGGAATAAAGGCGTCTATAGTACTGACAAAGTATCATGATACTATTTATATCAGCGCCCGTTCTATTGATGAGGTCAATGTACAGGTGATGATGGAACAACTTGGCGGCGGAGGCCATCGGGCGATTGCCGGAGCTCAGTTGGCAGGGGCGAGCATAGAAGAGGCCAAGCGCAAGGTAAAGGAAGTGCTGGATAATATGCTTGAGAAAGGAGAAATATCATAATGCAGATTGTATTGTTGGAAGATGTGAAAACTTTAGGGAAAAAAGGTGAGGTTGTCAAGGTCAATGACGGTTATGCGAGAAATTTTATCTTGCCGAAGAAATTGGGAGTAGAAGCGACTGCAAAAAACCTGAATGATTTGAAACTTCAAAAAGCGAATCAGGAGAAGCGGGCAGCGGAACAATTTGCGGAAGCGAAAGCATTGGCAGAAAAAATAGAAAGCCTGTCTGTGACGCTAACTATGAAAGCGGGCGAAAACGGAAAAGCGTTTGGTTCTGTATCGGGCAAAGAGATTGCCGCCGCAGCGGCAAGTCAGGCGGGTTTAGCGATAGATAAGAAAAAGCTGTTGCTTGCTGAACCATTGAAAACATTTGGCACGCATGAAGTGCCGATAAAGCTCCATAAGGATGTGACGGCTAAGCTGACGGTAAAAATAACCGAAGAATAGTTATCAATAAAAATACCGAAAAGTAGCCTTTTTTCAAAGAAAAATGAGCGGATTTGAGAGAACATATTTATGGATGAAGCGTTAATGAAACGAGTGCTTCCGCACAGTATTGAGGCAGAACAGTCAGTAATCGGCTCTATGCTAATGGATAAGGAAGCAATTGTGGCAGTTTCGGAAAAATTGACGGCATCGGATTTTTACCATAATCAGTATGCTGTCATGTTCGAGGCCATGGTGGAGCTGTTTAATGAGGGAAAGCCTGTAGACTTGATCACCTTGCAGGATCGGCTTAAAGAAAAAGATGTGCCGCCGGAAATCAGCAGCCTGGAATTTGTTCGGGATATTATTACCACGGTGCCTACTTCTGCCAATGCCAAATCATATGCAGAAATTGTACACGAGAAAGCTGTTCTGAGAAAGTTGATTAAGGTGACAGAAGAGATAGCTAATGTTTGCTATGCGGGCCGGGAATCTTTGGAAAAAATTTTGGCGGATACGGAAAAGTCCGTGTTCGATCTGCTGCAGAGCCGGGGGGCTTCGGAATTTGTTCCCATCCGTCAGATTGCGCTGAATGTTTTGGAAAAAATAGAGATCGCTTCCAGAAATCCGGGAGTTGTGACAGGAATCCCCACAGGATTTATCGATTTGGATTATAAGACTTCCGGGATGCAGCCGTCGGATTTGGTATTGCTGGCTGCCAGACCTTCTATGGGAAAGACAGCGTTCGTGCTGAATCTGGTAGACCATGTGGCAGTACGCAGGGGGCTGCCCTGCATGGTTTTCAGCCTGGAGATGTCCAAAGAACAGTTGGTCAATCGTATGTTGTCTATGGAGTCCAATGTGGATACCCAGAAGCTGCGCACAGGAAATCTCACGGATTCCGATTGGGATGCGATTGTGGAGGGAATCGGGGTTATAGGCAATTCAAAATTGTTTATTGATGATACTCCGGGAATTACCATTACGGAGCTGCGTTCGAAATGCAGGAAAATGAAATTGGAATATGGGCTGAATATGATTATTATTGATTATCTACAGTTGATGTCCGGCAGCGGACGGATGAATGATAATCGTCAGCAGGAGATTTCTGAGATTTCCCGTTCATTGAAAGCCCTGGCCAGGGAGATGAATGCGCCGGTTATCGCTTTGTCTCAGTTAAGCCGCGCATGTGAAACGAGACAAGACCATCGGCCGATGCTTTCTGACTTGCGAGAGTCGGGAGCGATTGAGCAGGATGCAGATGTGGTAATGTTTTTGTATCGGGACGAATATTATAACAAAGATACAGAAACGCCCAATATTGCCGAGGTGATTATTGCAAAACAAAGAAATGGCCCCATAGGGACCATAAATCTGTTGTGGCAACCGGAATTTACCCGCTTTGTTAATCTGGCCAGATAAATCAAAGTAACCGTTCAGACGGGTATCTTATTGCCCGTCTAAAATATGGAAGAGACAGAAACAGCAGCACTTATCCGGATACCGTAAGATGGATAAAGGTACAGCCGAAGGCGGTAAGCACATGAAATGTGCAGGTGTACCTTGGTGCAGATTACGGGCTTTGCCCATGATTTTACAGGAAGAAAGCCAGCTCCCTGTAAATGGTTTTGCGGCGAGGTAAGCGCACTTTTTATCAGACAGTGACTCACTGTCCGCACAGCAGATTGAAGGTTGTCTGGAAATCATACTGTGTTTGGCTGCTGCTGTTTCTGTCTGGTTTTATTGTATCACAGTTGATAAAATGAGTCCAGCGCAATATTTCAGACAAGTCTGCGCGTTTATTGCGCTGTTACTGTTCATGTGCGTTCACAGTAACTGGTAAAAATCCATGAAAATCGCCTGCGGCGCTCCTAAGCGCCAGTGGCGCTTGTTTAGGACGAACCAAAACGGAGTGTAGAGGGATTTTTGCTCGCAGGTTCAAGTTATACCCAAAGGGCACGATGTCGTATGGTCAGCGCAGCAAGTATCCTCGCTTCGCTGGGGCAGACGCTGCGCAGACCTACCTGAGCAGTGATGCCCAGTCAGACTTTTTCGTGGGCCACAAGTTTATATACCGCGGCATCTGCGTAAGTCAGCGGTTCGTCGTGGGCAAAAAAGACCATGCCGTCTACAGGAGAATATAGCTGTTCGGTAATTTCTCCTTCATATGGATCAGTAATCTGCCCGAGAAGTTGCCCACGATAAATTTCGTCGCCTGCTTTTACCAGACTTTCAAAAATTCCGGCGCTTTTTGTTCTTACAGGAACCATGTCCGTATCTTCTACCACGAGGGATACATAGCCCTCGTGTCCATGGTATTCTACAATATTTTCTTTGCTCAGGAAATTTAAAATACTTCTGATAGCAGTTTGTGCACTTTCCTTATCAATTTGAGAAGTGGTGGTAGTATAAATACTGAAAGCGTGAGTTTCCCAAATCTGCCAGTTGTAATTGAGTGTCGTTGTGTCATAAGGGCGGGTATTGCGCAGCACTACATAAGGCATGCCGAATTTCTTTGCCAAATCTGTATTTTCAAACCCGGCTTTCATCATCCGTATATGAGGCGTAAATTTTCCCGGTGTATAAAAAGAAGTAAATTGCATTCCATAAGTATATTCTTTAATGACATCGAATACACCTGCCGCAATCCGCTGGGTGGTTTCTCCAAGGTTATAGCCAGGGAACATGCGGTTGATATCGGTGTTGTCTGTGGGCCAAAAGCGTTTTTTGATATTGAGCGAATAAGGATTAACCGCAGGGATAATTAAAATCCGGTGGCCTTCTTTTATACGGTTTTCTTGTTCTAATAATTTGAAGGCTTTGACCAGTTGGGAACAAATATAAAGCTGCTGGATTTCGTTTCCTCGTGTGCTGCCTACAATACAGACAGACTTTTTTCCGTCTCCAAATTCATAGCCGTTGACTCGGAAATGGTCGCGATATAAGGATTTGATTTCATATATAATTTTTTTCTGCATTGTTCTTTTCTCTCCTCAGCTTACGAATGGTCAACCCGAAGCAGACGGCCGATCAAGGAACCGGCATCTACAATTGGGTATTCACGGATGGTAAACAAATGCCCGTCAATAGGAGCACGGATTTCATCCAGGATTTCTCCTTTCAGAGGATCGATGATTCTGCCAATCAAATCTCCGGTTTTTAGTTTTTCCCAATGTTTGACATGAGGGATGAAAACACCCGCCATGGATGCATTCAGATAGCAGACATCGTCCGGATGTTCGGAAACAATTGGCCTTCTGGGAGGAATAGTCTCGCCCTGCCAGATTCCCAGTTCCCTCATCAAATTTAAGATACCTTCCGTAAGCTGCAGGCAGTAAGATTTGGTAATACGCATGCCCACACCCATCTCCACTACCAAAGTAGGGGTGTTGCGGCTGTTCAAGCTGTGAGCTAATGTGGATTCCAAAACCGTGTTGGCGCCATGAACCCAAATAAAGTCCACATTAGCTTTTTCTGCCAGGGGAATAAGCCTTTCTTTATGCAGTTCATTAATCCGTATTTGAGGGATTTCTGTCAGATAAATATTGCTGGCATGAATATCTATGCATACGTCTGATCCGACCAGGTCATCGATAATCTGATTGGCCAGATATTCCATCATATCGCCGTC
The DNA here is from genome assembly GCA_947383005.1 of uncultured bacterium. GTDB lineage: Bacteria > Bacillota > Clostridia > Lachnospirales > Lachnospiraceae > Brotaphodocola. Next base: position 48,237 of record CANDBT010000001.1, read on the forward strand.
TTGATTCCCTGGGAAAATGCGGTTCATATCCAAATCAAATGCAGGTATGCCTCTGGTAATCGAATCGATGCCTAAAGGATTCATAGCCGGATAAATATCGACGATTCCTGTTAAACTTTCCCGCTGGGCCTGGATACGGCGTATTAGTTCAAAACAGACATATTGTCCTTCTAGTTCATCGCCATGGATGCCGGTCACTATGCTGATGCGTTTAAGTCCTGCCAAAGGTTTCCCGTCCGGAATAAGGCGATGTTTTTTGATTTGCAGGATTTCATCTACCGGCATCTTTACTGATGCGATTGTTTTTATCATGATTTGCTCCATTCTGCCTATTGGCAATGCTGTTATCTGAGCCGTTACATATTTCTTCTACTTTGACGCTTATTGTCTGGGTTTGGGTTCCGCCGCCTCTGATTACTCCCCGATTGATCAGGCAGTCGGAAGCTTCTCTGCCGTTGCCTAATTTGATGTGAGAGTCCAAGACGGGGATATTGTTGGTAGGGTCAAGGCCATACCACAGTCCGTGGGAAAAAATCTCGACCCAGGCATGGCTATATCCTTCTCCGATCAGCATGCCTGTTACATATCGGGCAGGTATACCGGCTAATCGGCAGAGGGTGATCATAATGTGGGCATAATCCTGACAAACACCTTTTTTGCCGTTCCATGCTTCTTCGGCGGTAGTCGTCACATCGGTTACATTTTTTTCATAAGAAAAGTCCTGATGCAGTTTGTGCATCAGGGCAACAGCCCATTCATAAGGGGAATGGTTTTGTGGCGGTTTTATTGTCCTAAAATAGGCTAGTAAACCTTTTCCAGGACAAGTGAGGCCGTGGGGGTATCGGTACTTGGCGATTTGGTTTTCTGTTCCTTCAGCCTCATAATTTTGGATACCTGTGGTAACAACGCCTTTGACATGAAAGGAAAAATCCCGATGGCCGCCTTCTGCCCGCCCCAGAATCTGCTGGTTACCAAAAGAATCTTCTCCTCTGCTCCAATACCGGGAGGGAGAAACAAGAAATTCAATTTCTCCTGGTTGCTGCCGTTGGGTATGTGGGGGGAGACATTTCAGCGTAAAATAGCATTCTTCCACTTCCTGCGAATAGGCAATGTGCATATGGTAATCAAAATTTAGTTTTTTCACATCTACACTCCTTAGATTAGCGATTAACACAGGTCTGGTGTTAATGTACTAAAGATTCGATTTCCATGATAATCTTATGATAATCGATTTCTGGCATAGATACAAGGTCTTTTAAAATTTGCAGTTTTTGTTCATCGTATTCCATGCCGCTTTTTCTTATCCGGGGAAGCAGACGGCAGATTTCCCGGTCCATTTCCGTTCGGTTTACGCCTAGCCTGGCGTACAAATCAATCCTTTCTACCCGTTTGCCGGCTTTGATAATATCGCGTACCTGTTCGGAGTCAATACTGTCGTCAGCGATTCCCCAAAAGGCCAGAATATTGTCCATAACATTCTGCATTTCAATCAAAGGCGCCCGGCTGTACTTTGCCCGATTCATTTCATATATGGCAAGCTGGATATAGGAAAGCGTTTCGGAACCAATTTCTTCCCGCAGTACAATCGCATTGTCATAAGCCCGATTAAGGTTGCTTAAGATGGAATCGGGGTTTTCTTCATCAAAAGGATATTTTTCCCGAAAATTTTCCTTGGAGCCGTAAACATCCGGGATATCAATTGACCGGCAGAATTCCCTGTAGCTGTCATTATGTTCGTCAAGCATCATGTCAAAGCGGCTGGAATACAGCCGCAACGTGGTGTAAACCCGCTCAGAATATCGGCCCAGCCAAAATAGCTGGTTTGTTTGTCCTACTGAGATAATACCCATGTGTCTTTAAATCCTCCTCCTTGAGATGAGTTGACAATAAAGGAATCCGGGTTTCTGGAAAACCTGGTCAATCCGCTTTTCCATACAAGAGGTTCCTCTGCCATAAGTACAAATGCGCGTAAATCGGCTTTTCTTGGTACCGGTTTGCTGTGGATAAGAACGTCAATGTCCAGAAAATCGATAACTTCCTGAGCAATAAACCTTCGAGGTTCTTTCTTTAACAAACGGATAAAATCTTCTTTCTGGCCGGCTGTCATCTTGCTTCCGAAAACAACACCATAACCACCGGCTTCTGCTACATCTTTCAAAACCAGTTGATCAAAATGCTCCAGGACATATTTCATATCGGATTCATAAAACGGCAAATACGTGGGCGCATTGTTAAGAATTGGTTCTTCATTTAAGTAATATCGAATCATTTTAGGGACGAAATAATAAATTCCTTTGTCATCAGCGATACCGTTGCCAGGAGCATTTAAAAGAGCTACATTGCCTTTGCGGAAAACATCATAAATATGGGGAATGCCGATGAGTGATTCGGGATTGAAATTCATCGGGTCCAGGTATTCATCGGAAATCCGACGGTATACAGCGCCTACGCGTTCTAATTTAGCATTATAATTTACATAATACAACATGTCGTTTTCGACTCGGAGATCTGAGCTGGCTACCAGGTGGGCACCTGTTTTTTCGGCCAGATAAGAATGTTCAAAATAGGCGGCATTATATCTTCCAGGTGTCAGGATAACCATATGACCACCCGTATTGACGTATTCCATGGTATCTCTTAATAATTTGGCATAGTTTCGGTTATCGCAGAGTTTGTGGTTCTCAAAGGTGTGCGGGCTGCTTCTCCGGCACAAATCCCTGGCGATCATCGGATAAGAAGCCCCGGAAGGAATCCTTAAATTGTCTTCCAGTACGTACCAACAGCCGTCTTTCCCTTGCACCAGGTCAATGCCGGATATGTGAGAATAGATGCCCTTGGGCGGTTTTACACCCTCACATTCGGCCATGTAGCCACTGGAAGCGAAAATAAAATCCTCTGGCACAACATTGTCCTTAATGATTTTTTTATCACTGTAGATATCGCTAAGAAACAGGTTTAACGCCATAACTCTCTGTTTTAATCCTTTTTCCAGATAGTCAAACTCCTGTTTTTCTATGATTCTGGGAATAGCGTCAAAAGGGAAAAGCTGTTCTTTAAATACATTATTTTTATATATGCCAAATTTAACCCCATACCGGGCCAGTAACCCATTGACTGTTTTTGTGTTTTCAACCAATTCTAAATCATACATAGGCTTCCCTCCTTGTGAACTCCCCCTAAATACTTCTGCTGTTTCTTGTTTTAAACATTTGTTTGTGCCCTGATGATAACAGAAAAAGGCGCTTAACCCCCTTTGGCTAAACCCCTTTGTTTTTATTATTACTATAATAGTCGATATTTTGTCGAATGTCAAGATATGAGCTGCATCAGCATCAGACTTCTTTATGCGCAGCCCTATGCACCGCAAAAGCGGCGCATAGGGCTGCGCGGCGAGTAAGGGAAGATGGCTTTTCCCTACTCGATTGCACATAGGCGCCCCAAGTCAGCTAAAGCTGACGGGCGCCCGGCGTAGCGAGTAGGGGAAGCAGCTTCCCCTGCTCGATTGCGGGCCTGTGCATAAAAAGCTGCCGCGGTCTGCGGCAGCTTAAAAAACCAGTGAGTATTAATCACAGGTGTACGGCATCAGGGAAATATGGCGTGCTCTCTTGATAGCAACCGTGAGAGCTCTCTGATGTTTGGCGCAGTTTCCGGTAATTCTTCTGGGAAGAATCTTTCCCCGCTCGGATACATATCTTTTCAGTTTATTGACATCCTTATAATCAATTACGCCATTTTTCTCACCACAAAATACACAAACTTTCTTTCTTCTGCGGATGCCGCTTCTTCTTACTTTTGCGCCTTCAGGTTTATCGGCTTTATTATATGCCATTGGTACTGCCTCCTTCTTCGATTACTAATCCATAGATATCAAAGGTCAAAAATCTTTTCATCAGTGAACGCGCATCGGATTTTTGACCCTTTGGCCTTGGATATCATTATATTATCTTTACTGGGATGGGACAGGGCAAATCCATCAGTTGAAAGGAAGCCCTTCATCTTCCACACCATCCGGAATATTCATGAAACCATCGCCGATTGCACTGGAGGGTGCGGGTCGGGAGGTGGGCTGATATCCATAGCCGCCATCTCCGACGTTGCCTGTATTTTTGCTGTCAGCAAATTCCTGATCTTCTACGATGACTTCTGTGGTATAAACACGCTGGCCTTCTCTATTGGTATAGCTGCCTGTGGAAATCCGGCCGGATACCAAAACTCTCATTCCCTGATGAAAATACTTTTCTGCAAATTCACCAGCCCGGTCAAAAGCCACAATATTGATGAAATCTGCCGTCTGGCCCTGATCGCCATCCTGGCTTCTGGCACGGCCCCTGCGGTCAACCGCAAGGGTATATCTGGCAATTGCCATAGAGCGCTCGCCTTGAGAATATCTGACTTCCGGTTCCCTTGTCAATCTACCCATAAGAATAACTTTATTCATACCATCACTCTTTCTTTTTATGCTGAGAACTTTTGTTCATCTCCGACCCGCCAGAAAGAGGCCGGCGCCGTTCCGTAAGCGCCTCTCTGTCTGCAGGTTCGTTATCTTACTGTTCGTCCTGTTTAACGCAAAGATATCTGATTACCGGTTCCATAATACGGATATGGGCTTCTACTTCGTTGGGGCAGTCAGAATTGTCAGACTCAAACAGGATGAAGTAATAGAAAGCTTCTTTCATTTTCTGGATTTCATAGGCAAGCCTTCTTTTTCCCCAGTCATCAACATTGGTCACGGTGCCGCCGAAACGGGTGATATAGCCCTGTACCTTTTCCAATGCGGCTGTTCTTTCTTCATCCTCGAGTTTGGCGCTCAAAACAACCGCTAACTCATACTTGTTCATTGCTTTACCTCCTTGTGGTCTCTGGCCCTTGAACAAAATCTCAAGAGCAAGGAATATCGTGTCACAATTAACTATTCTAACAGAATCTGCCAATGAATGCAAGTGGTTTTTCCACAACGCAAGATGCTTTTTGTCCGTTGAAAACGGGCAAGAAAATGGTTACGTTCACAGGTACCCTGTGAACGTAACCGCATATGCCCATTTGAAATCGCCTACGGCGGTTCTAAGCGCCGGTAGCGCTTGTTCAGAACCGACCGAAACGGAGTGTAGACAGGGGCATGTGCTTTCGCGCTTTAACTGTATTGGCTCATGACTAATCAGCAGAGTGATTAGTCATGGTGTGAACAGTAACAGAAGATGCCCTCCCGTGAATAGCAACAATTTAGACGACTCTTATATTTTGTCGGTTTCATCCGATTATTATAACAAATGATGTTGTTGGAGCATGAGCAGGAAATTGTAACTGATATTGAAAATTTTGTCATCTGGGAGGTGGTTTTATCCAATATTTATCATCGTTATCGTTTGATAGCCAGAAATTGCCGCATTTTTCCCAAAGTATGCGAGGCGATCCGTCGCAGGTTTTTGTGGGAGGCAAGGCTTCTGTCGGCGCCGTGCCGTCAACTGGAATTGATCCAGCCGGCAAGGAAGCCGAAGCGGACGGAAGCCGGAAGATTCCCGGCAAACGAGAACCGGATTTGGATACCTATGAGTGTCAGACTTGTAAGAACCGAAAATATGTAGATGGTTCTAACGATCCGGGAGTATCCTTTAAGACACCTACTCACCTTAATCCGGAAACGGCAGCTTATGCCATTCGTTCCCATGAAGGCGAGCATGTATCCCATGCCCGGGCCAAAGCACAGAAAGAAGATCAGGAAATTCTTTCCCAATCGGTTTCTTATCATACTTCTGTCTGTCCGGAGTGCGGGAGAGTCTACATGTCGGGCGGGACAACAAGGACTGTGTTTCGCTCAACGGCAGAGGAGGAACCGGTAGAAAAAGGGCGTTATCTGGATGTAAAAGTCTGATGAATCAGACGGGATATCGCAGGTGTGGGCGCCAGTTAGTGACCGGCAGAGATGAGGGCCTGAAAAGGAATAAGGCTACTGCGTCTTTGCCGGGTTTTTCTTTGTCAGCGCCCGGGCACTTTTCTCTACTGTTTTCCGTGGTATCATTACCTGATGAGCGCAGCCCATACATTTAAGACGGAAATCTGCCCCCACCCGCAGAATTTCCCATTCGTGGCTACCGCAGGGGTGGGGCTTTTTTAATTTGACAATATCGCCTACTTCATAAATCCATCGGGAATCCATTTCATTTCTCCTTTTTGATATATCATGTGCTCTCGGAATTTCCCGCAGCTATTATTCGATTTGAGAAAATATCTCTCCGATTTTTCCGCTGATTACCAAGTCGGCTTGTCCGTCCATGGGAGTGACGGATTTATTAATGACCACCAGTTTGTCTCCCTGATAATAATTAACCAGACCTGCTGCGGGGTATACAACCAAAGAAGTTCCGCCAATTATGAGTATATCTGCATGGCGGATATAGGAGACGGATTTTTGCAGAATATGGTCATCCAGCCCTTCTTCATAGAGTACTACATCCGGTTTGATTATACCGCCGCATGAGCAGCGGGGAACACCTTCCATGGACAAGATTTCCTGCAGGCTGTAAAATTTTTTGCAATGCGTACAATAGTTTCGGTGCACGGAGCCATGAAGTTCCAGGACTTCCTTACTGCCGGCTGCCTGATGGAGGCCGTCGATATTTTGGGTAATAACTGCCCGCAGCTTCCCGTTTTCTTCCCATTTGGCAAGCACTCGGTGAGCGGCATTGGGTTTAGCCTCGGGAAACAGCATGCGATCTTTATAAAACCGATAAAATTCTTTTGGGTTTTGCTGATAAAAGCTGTGGCTGATAATGGTTTCCGGCGGATAAGCGTAAGTTTGATTATATAATCCGTCAACGCTGCGAAAATCCGGAATGCCGCTTTCCGTGGATACGCCGGCTCCGCCAAAAAACACGATGTTGTCGCTTGCAGATATCCATTGTTTCAGTTGCTCGATTTCGTTCATGATTTTCCTCCTTTTTGTCCATGTTTTTTGGACATCATGGTATACCCGAAGGGGTTTTCCTCCTTTTTTGCCTGTTGAAGCACTCTCGGAAACTCTCTTGCACCCATCTTTGCGTCTGATTTTCTGCCAGAAGCACTCAAATTTAATCAACGTACGTTCCGCGTACGCCTCATAAATTTGTACACTTCTGACAAAAAATCATCTCACAAATCTGGGCACAAAGAGTTTCCGAGAGTACTCCTGTTGAGATTGTCCTATTCTCTCTTTATACAATTTCATCAAGAAATACTTTTTGCAGCGGCTCGACTAATTGGGCGAAAGGTTTGGCGGCATCGGGGGTATGGTAGCCAAACAACCATTGTGTAAATTCCTCGATAGTTAATGCCAAAGGAGCGGTATTATTGGAAGAAAACCGTGCGGATTCCGCCTCATTCGCAAACTGAGAGGAGCTTGCACGTTCTATCCAGGAGGTTTCCTGATTCAGATGCCAAAGCCAGTTCCCGTGGTTTTCCTTGATCAAGGAGTCGGTAAGGTGAAGAGGAATGACGATCTCCTTGTTTTCGCTATTTGTCCCTTTACGAAGCCTTATGGCCTGAACAAAAATTTCCGGAGTGATAATCCGTGCCATGATAGCCGGTTTTGGGGGGCACACTTCCTCAACATAGGAGGAGGCACAGTATAAGAGACGCTGTGTTTTTTGCTGTTTTCCCCATTGGCCGAAAAAACCAACCATGGAATTTCCGTCATAAAGAACATCTAATGAGCCTTCTTCGCTGGCGAGTTCCATGGAGAGACATCGTAAGTAGGCTTCATCCCTTTGGGCGTATACATCATAGTGCCTGGACATCCATTGCTCCATCCATAGAGCGGCTTTTTCCCAGGATGAGCTTTCGCTTAGTTCGCGCCGTTTCAGCCGAATGCCTTCTTTTAAAGAAAAACAGGGCTGACGGAAGATGTAGGTAAAGTTAAAAGGCTGATATATGGATTCATTTGCCGGCATTAAAAAACAAAATGGTGTTTGTTCCCGACGCATATCGGTCAGTGTTTGTAAAAGTAAGCGGCGCATATATCCGCGGTGCCGCTTTTCTTTTTGTGTTGCGACTCCCACCAGATAATTCACTGTCCAGCGCCGCCCTCGTACCGCTAACCGGTAAGGGTTCAGATGGACCATGGATTCTATTTGGAGGGAGGAGGTATCGGAAAACGAGGTGATGGCAAGGATTCGATTATCCTTTAGCTTTTCCCGAAAATAGTAGTCGCAGAATTCTTTTGAATCTTCGGGAAAGCATTCTTCCCACAATTTGCGGCATTTCAGCTTACCGGGGCCGTCCAGGTATTTCCCATCCGGAAGTATGATTTCTGTTTTATTCACATTTAAGGCCTTTCTAAACAAATCGAAACAATCAGGTTTTGCTGGGGTTATAGTTTTTCTGGGTAATCAGGTATTTTCTTGCGAATCCGGAGGGGTTATAAGACATTTTTGCTTTGCGAAGCCCTTCTTGTCCCAAATCATCCTCACGATTTACCAGCACAGCATCGGGAAATTCGTGTATAAGAAATTGCTGGTTGATAAATTGATAAAGGCCGCGAATATCGGGGTTGGCTTTTTCAATATGGATTACCGCCATTTTTTCGAAGGGATTATAGCTGCCAATGGTAAAGGCTTGTAATTTCCCATCAATATAAACGCCGGACATCCGCACATGGAGCTGGCAGCAATGGTTGAGAATAGCATGGATTCCTTCCACTTCATAATCCAGATGATCTTCGACAATTTCCCCTTTTCCGGCCCGCCAGTCGTCGAGAAAATTCCAGACTTCGCCTCTGTTTGCACAACTAAGGCGCCGGTATTCATATCGGCCTTCATATTCTTTTAAAAAAGCATTAAGGTGGTTTTTCTTTTTATGCAGCTTCCGGCCGGATAAATTCCGCATGGCATCCCCATCATAGAGGTAGTCTTTTAAATCTTCCTGTTCGGTTACTTCAAATTCGTCAGAATCCTTGAGATGGAGATAATTTACCGCTTCTTCGTCAGCCAGGTAGATTTTAAAAGGGATATGCAGGGTTTGGTTGAAATATTTGACTATTTCATTGAAGTAATGGGGAAGATCCTGTTCCTCGCACATCGGCATAGCGCTGTGTTTTGTGCCGTTTTCCTCCATCAGCCATTGGACGGCTTTGCCGTCACTGATGGCAAATTGGACATGATAATAATCCCGCCAGAGAAAACTATCCAGAGCTACGCTGTCACAAGTTTTATTGGGCCTGCGGCAAAAAAACGGGGATAATGATTCAATGTCATCGGCCTGTATTGGTTTGAAATCTAAGTTCATTGGGAAGTTCCTTTCTATACCGCGGCTATTTTCATGAAAAAATCAGCGGATTTCGGGTGTTTTAGAATAACATTATAGTATAAGTATACCACATTTTTCAGGTGTTTTCCATGAAAATCGCCAGCGTAAACAGAGAGATATTTTTTAGTGACTTTTTTGGAAAAAAGTGGTACAATGTTGAGGAGTAAAAAGAATTTAAGGAATATCTATCACAGACAGGAGGAAGAATAATGTTGGATGCAAAAGTTGCAGAGCTTTTAAATGCTCAGGTAAATAAAGAATTTTATTCTGCATATTTATATCTGGATTTTGCCAACTATTATGTGGATCAGGGGCTTGACGGTTTTGCCAATTGGTATAAAATCCAGGCGCAGGAGGAAAGGGATCATGCGATGCTGTTTATGCAGTATATGCAGAACAATGGCTGCAAAGTATCGTTGGACGCTATTGATAAGCCGGATAAAATATTAGATTCTTTTGAAGCTCCGCTGAAAGCCGGATATGAGCATGAACAGTATGTGACAAGCCTGATTTATGCGATCTATGATGCGGCTGATGCGGCTAAGGATTTCCGTACAATGCAGTTTTTGGATTGGTTTGTCAAGGAACAGGGAGAGGAAGAAACCAATGCCGAAGGTTTGATTAAGAAATTTGAGTTATTTGGTTCTGATCCCAGGGCGCTTTATCTCTTGGATGGCGAGCTGGCTTCCCGGGTATATTCCGCACCTTCGCTGGTTCTTTAAATGATGTTATGAATGTAGGAAATACCATTAAAAACAGATTCTTGGAGAATAAAGAACTGATTTTGTATATCCTTTGCGGAGGAGCCACTACCGCAGTCAATTATGTGATTTATTTTGTGGGGGTAAAGTATCTTGGCATTGATTATCTTATCGGCAACACGATAGCATGGGCGGGCAGCGTCTTTTTTGCTTTTTTGGTTAATAAGATATTTGTTTTTATTTCCAAGGATTGGGAACTGCGGGTTATTATTCGTCAGGTTCTGCAATTTGTGTCGGCAAGAGTATTTTCCCTTGTATTGGAGTCATTGATGCTTTGGGTGTGGGTGAGCCTTTTGGGGTTTGATGATCTGGTGATGAAGATTGCCGCAGGGATTGTGGTAGTTATTGTGAATTACGCATTCAGTAAATGGATTATTTTTAAAAAAGAAAGCTAAGAGATTGCAAAAAGCAGCCTCTTGGCTTTCTTTTATGCGCAGGCCCGCGTGTGGAAGTCTGCTACTGACGCAGCACGCGGGCCGCGCGGGGGGCAGGGGAGCAGGGGAGGAAGATTCCCCTACTCGATCTGCTCTTTTATCCCCAGATTAAACAGCAGCAGGACAAAAATATTATAGAAAGAAAATACAAAATAATTTTCAAAAATTGAGACAGTGGCCAGGGCAATGATGGCGGCTGCACATTGGCGTGTCAGGCGGTTGTCAAAGGCTGTTTTTTGGATTTGGAACAGCCTTTTGCCTAAAAAGAAAATTACGATGGCGAATACCAGAATGCCATGTACGGTAAGGATGTGCAGCAATCCGTTATGGGCTTCAGGTATAGTCAGGTTGGGCATTTTAGTAGCAAAGTCGGACCCGATTCCCGTAAGCGGTTCCTTGCAAAAGGCAGTTAAAAATTGTTCCCATATCGGATCTCTGCCTGAGAAAAATTTTTTCCCAAAAACTCTAATGGTTGTTGTTGCCGCATGGCTTTGCTTGATATACCAGATGGGAAACAAAATGCTTCCGCTCAGGAGAAGACCAACACAGGTACGATAGAGCCATCGGCATTTCCAAGCTGCCGATGGTATTAAATAATTGACGATAAGGAATACGGCAATACCTAACGCTACACATCTGGCGTGTAATTTTATTACCATGGGAAGAATCAGGCCAAGCATGAGGAAGAAAGAAATTCCTTTGCCCCACAGTTCTTTGCCGAAACGTTTCATCACAGCCATAAGAGCTGTGACTGCATAGACGGATATGGCAAATAGAATCATACTGGCAAGATTGGTGTTGTAGCTTTTCGCCCCTTTTCCGATCCAGGTGCCAAGGATAAGGAAACATACAGCGCCGATCACGGAATAAATATGGCGATTAAAAGGAATCTTATCTGATAGATAAATAATAAGTAAGAAATCGGTAATATTAAAAATGGCGCCATATCCGGAATGGGCTAATACCAGGTTGACCATGGAGATAACCACGCCTAAAATGAGAAAAATCAGTTCTTTGTCTTTACTTTTCAGCGATTCTATCCAATCGATATGGTTGAAAAACAAGAGGGAAAGCGGAATAAGGTTAATCATCGGAGCAAAACTGATTAAACGGTCATAATAGGGTTTGGAAATATAAAACAGGCACAGGGATAGAACGATGATTGCCGCTGCTGCCCAATCTACAGCTTCTTTAATCCATTTCTTTTCCATTATTGCCTCCCGTATATTGTGGAATAATTTTAAGTAATATTGATATTCTTCTTGCCTCCGAAAAAAAATCCAGTAAAAGATATTGGGAATCAGCCCGCAAAGGCAAACCTTAATCCCTAAACGGAGAACAGGAAAATTGATCTGTATGTGTTCACATGCTTTCCAAGTGATAAATGCGGTAAGTAGTGACAAAAACGTATAGATTCCATATGCTTTCCAATAAGATTTTACCGGAGTCATCAAACCGTGACGGAATACGATATATGGCTCAATCCACCAGGGCATTGCTAGTATGCTGACGGAGGTACCGATAAGGACCCCCTTTATCCCGTATTTGCCTACCAGGACAAAGGAAATCAGCAGATTTAAAGAAGCTTCTCCTATGGGCATATAGCGGTTATGCCAAAACAGGCCAAACGCGTCGCGGAAGGTCAGTGTTGTTTTCCGCATCCCTTCCAGATAAAAGCAAAAGACAATCAGTACCAGGACGCCGGTGTCCAGAACAAAACTGTTACCGAAAAAAATCCGGATGAAATCCTGAGCCAGGCATAAAAAGGAAATGCTGCAAAAACCATAGATCCAGGCGTTCAGGAAAAATACTTTTTTAAAGATTTCGTAGCGTTTTTCCGTCCCTTCGGTAATTTTCAAGTTTCCTACACTGGCGGTCATTGCCGTAAAGATTTGTGAGAGAATGCTGGTTAAAGCTTGTTGGATTAATGTGTAATTGGAGTAAAGGCCAACGGCTACCAATCCCACAAATTTGGAGATAATCAGGTTATCCGTCGAAACCAATACGACTTCCCCCAGTTTGTGGTAAATCATGGCCTTGGTGTTCTTGGTAATTTCCCCTAAGGTTTGCCGTGACAGCCTGGATGGTGCTGCATCTTGAATAAAAGGATACATCCGGTTGGCAATCCGCATGCAAATCAGATTGTGGGAAATGGTAGCGCCAATTTGTACCCACAAATAGAGGAGATAGTTTTTTGTTGTATACAAAATGGTGATTTGCAACAAAACCATGGCCAATGTGGTCAGCAGCTTGATTTGTTTAACAACGTAATCTTTCTGGTCGGCGCTGATTAAAGAACTCTTATAAGAAAAAAAATAAGAGGCGGCGGCATTAAAAACAAACAAAAGGTAGATTTGCCGGATTTCCGGGATATCCGGCATTTCACGGATAAAAAAGTGCAGGTAAGGGGTCAGGGCGGCGCCGGCAGTTAAAATGATTAGCCCGATGATGATATACACACGTTGGTAGAATTTCATCAGGCTGCGGATTTCCTCTTCCTGCCGGTAAGCGAGAGGGGCATACAGGCTGTAAACAATCGCTGTGCCAATGCCTAATTCCGCCAGAGAAAGCAAGGAAATAATATTTCCGAACAGTCCGCTTAAGCCCAGGTATTCTTTTGATAATACGCGGGTAAAAATTATGCGGACGATTATATTCATCAGCAGCAGAACCATTTGGTTCAGCCAGGCAAATATTAGGTTTTTGGCAGTTCTTTCTCTTCTGCTTTCAGTCATGTTTATGTCTCCCTGTTTTGGCCAGGCTTACCTGGAGCCGGGGGGAAATCCAACATAAAAACATTCCTGCGGCTGTGTGAAATTCCAAATTTCCGGATAGTATGGTTTGCAGCCCGTATTTTCGTACATAAGAGTGCAGGAGATGCTCCATATTTGATTTCTTCTTGCTGTTTCCCGTAAGACTGGCACTTTCACATAAAATGCGGTAATAGACCAGGATTTGATAAAAATGAAGCTGGTTTAAGGCTTCTTTCTGTTTGTGTAAAAGCTTCTCTGCGCTTTTTAATGCCTCTATCCAGGATCGCCGGCTTCGGTAATAACAGGCATCCCATTTCTGTTTTTGCATGGCGGAACCTTTTCGCCATAAATAATGGTAGCCTATTGTATTGCTAATGGAGATATGATGAGCCTTCTGTAGATAACGGATAAGAAACAGCATGTCCTCGCCGACAAGATATTTACCGGAAAAAAGGATTTTGTTGTCGGCGATAATTTTTCTGACCAGCATTTTATTCCATAAGGAACGTCCGATTTCATCATGGAAAAATATCATAGATAAAAGTTTATCTGCATCCAGGACATCCGGCGATGGTTTTAAGACACGACGTATCTGCCCGTTTTCTTCGTCCTCCTGGAAACCGCAGACGGCCATTTGGACATCTGGTATCTGCATGCCTGAATACAAAGTTTGTATATATTCGGGATTAAGAAAATCATCTCCGTCTACAAAGCAGATATATTTTCCGTGGGCCAGGGAAAGCCCCCTATTCCTGGCTGCGGATACTCCCTGATTGGATTGGTGGATAACCGAGATGCGGGTGTCCCACTGGGCGATTTCCTCGCACAATTTTCCTGTGCCATCGGCGGAACCATCATCTATGACAATAACTTCCAAATTTTGGTATATCTGTTTTCTTATGGAATCCAGGCATTTGGCAATCCAGGGAGCAACCTCATAAGCAGGGATAATAATAGATATTAATTCATTCATGATATGTTTCATCCTCCAGGTTATGATGCTGTATGGCCAAAATTTTTTTGCGGAATGAATCTGTTTTTCGGCGCTTTTCCGGTTACGATTTTTTTGCGGATATGAAAGGCAATTTTCCGCATAAACAGGGCAAATACGCGGGGGTTTTGCAGTATTCCGCAAGTGACGCAGAAAACAAAAGCAGAAAAATCCTTCCGTTTTCTTGCTTCCATTCCTTGATAATATAAACGGAAAGCGCGGTTAAAATGCTTCCGTTTTCTGGAGGTCGGTTTTTCTTGTGCTAAAAATTGGTTAAAATCGGTTAAAGACCATGTTTGGTTTGTGTTTTTACAGATGCGGTACATTTTTCTCACAAACCGCTCGGATAAATATTGCCGATAGTAATCGGAGCGGGTGATACTGTTATTTCTTACCCGGTAATCAACCAGCACATCAGGAATGACCGCCATGCGGTATCCGCCATGCAGCATACGGAGCCATAAGTCATAATCCTCGCAGGAGGGAAGATTGACATATCCGCCCAGGGCCTGCAACACGGATTTTTTCATCAACACCGTAGAGTGAGAAATCAGGTTGTCATATGGCAAAAGTTGTTTTAGCTGATGAGGATTCAAATTATTGATGAAATAACCAAGGCTCTCCCCCTTTTCGCTGATATTTTGCCTGGAAGCGGCGATAAAGTCCAATTGATGTTTGATAAGGAAAGTTAATTCGGTTTCCAGCCGCTGTGGATAGGCGATGTCATCGGCATCCAGTTTGGCGATGAAGTCCCCTCTGGCGGCTCGCCATCCCCGGTTGCTGCTGTGGGCAAACCCGATATTTTTTTTATTGCAAAGGACACGCACCCGTGTATCTTTATTGCTGTAGAAATTGGCGATTCTTTGCAAGATTTGGTTATCGGGGTTATCTAAGACAATCAGCAATTCAAAAAAAGGATAAGTCTGGTTTAAAATGGATAAAATGGCTTCTTTTAGTTCGTTTGGTTTTTCATTGTACGCACACATGATCACGGAAATCAAAGGTTTCATTTAGTTGCCCGGCTTTCTGTAAGTTGATATCCGGCGGTGCAAAACCGCGGAATATAGAGAAAAGGTCTGTCTGATTTGGCGCTTAAGGGAAAAATCCCTTTTTGCTATTTTTTGTCCGGCCAGACGGTATTGCTGGCATAATTCGGGGTGTTCGATCGCTTCGGCCAAGGCGTTGGCCATTCCGGATATGCTTTTGGCCGGTGTCAGGAAGCCGTTTACGCCGTCCCGAATAATATCCCGATTGCCGATAACATCGGTCGCCACTACGGGAGTGCCGGAAGCCAGCGCTTCAACCAGTGTGTAAGGCATCCCCTCTTTTAATGAAGCAGATACAAAAAGGTCGCACAGAGAAAGAAGCTGTGGGATATCATGGCGGAAGCCGGTAAGGAGAACAGAGGTTTGGATTCCCAGTTTGCTGATTTGGGCCTCGATTTCCTGCCGGGTCGGGCCGTCACCGATAAGGAGCAGGCGGCAGCGGGGATATTTTTTTAAAAGTTTGGCAAAAGCGGCTAAAAGATAGCGATGCCCTTTTGTCCGTTCCAGCCTGGCTACACATCCAATGATATAAGCGTTTTCCGGTATGTTCAGCGAGTTCAGATATTGGGTACGGTCAGGCGCGCAGGAAAAAGATTCCGGCTCTACTCCGTTATGGATGACGCTGGTGCGGCGCTTGAATGCAAAACCCAAACGATAGGCTTCCTGTTCTTCGCTTTCCGACACGCAGATAAACCGGTCGGTAAAATACCGCAGCACATGTTCAATCAGGCAGTAAAAGCGTTTTACCGCCCAGTTATATTGTTCCAGATATATGCCATGGAAAGTATGGATTACCTTTATTCCCGGACAGAGGAGCTTCAATGGGCGGGAATACATGCCGGCCCCTTTTCCGTGGGAATGAACCAGACAGATGCCCTGTTTCCGGATATAGGAGCGGATTTGCAGCAGGGAGCGGAAAGAATATGGCTTTAGCGGAAGCGGGAGCATATCGGCGGCCAGTTTTTCAAATATGGGGAAATAATCGCCATCTTCAGGGACGGCGACCGTAATTTCATAGTTGTACGCTTTGGCGTGAGACAGCAGGCCGACAAGGTGCTTGGGCACGCCGCCGGTTTCCGAGCTGATGGCTATATACAGGATTTTATTCTTGTTCATGGGTTTTCCTCATCTTGTCTGGGACAGATATCCTGGTAAAGTTTCATGATTCGGTTAAGCATTTGCTCTTGGGTAAATTCGTCCTTGATCCGCTTGCGGGCCACAATCCCCATCTGGCAGCGTTTGCCGGGATTTTTCAGCATCCAGAGGATTGCTTTTTGCAGAGCCTTTTTATTATTGGGCGGTATGGTCAGGCCGGTTTTTTTGTGCAGGCTTACCCAGGGGACACCTGTGGGCAGGGAAGTATTGATAACCGGTTTGCCAAAAGCCATTGCTTCCAATTGAACCAGGCCAAAGGCTTCGCTGTTGGCGACGGAAGGAAATACCAATACGTCGCAGCGACGGATTTCCTGTTCAAGGACCGAATCGGACACTTCACCTAAAAACCGGATGTGGTGATTAAGTGCAGCGCGGGCTACCCGCTTTTTTAGCTCCGATTCCATAGCACCTGTGCCGACCAAGTGAAGGCTGATAGAGGCAAGCTCCAAAGGAAACTCTGTTTTTATGGCTTCCATGGCGGCGATCAGTACATCACATCCTTTATAATAGACCAGCCGTCCGATAAAGAGCAAATGTAAAGAGGGGTTTTCTTTATGGCTGACAGCAGGAAGTGTTTCTTTTTCGGCCCAGTATCGGTCACTTTTTTCTTCCCATGCGGCGCGCAGCCCAAAAGGAATACGCACACATTTTTTTTCAAAGGGTTTTACGTAAGGGGAACCGTCGATATTTCCCTGGGTGGCGATAGCGATGGCATCTGCCCGGCGCAGGGTCCAGTTCATCAATGGTTTATAAAACAGCAAAGCTTTTTTTTGCCGGACGACGTCACTGTGCCAGTATAAGACCAGTTTGCCTTTAAAGCCTGACAGAAGGCAGGCCAAGTCGCCTAAAGGGAAAGGCATGTGAAGGTGGATAATATCATATTCGGAATGGTGCTTTCTCAGATAGCGGATTAAATCCCAGGAAATCGGCAGCGACGCAAGGATCCCCCAGCTCTTGGCATAGTAGACAGGTACGCCGTTAATGATAGTGTGTCTCGCAGGGCCTTTATCCTGCGAAGCCAGGACATGGCTGACCATGGAATCCTGGATGCCCTCAGCGAATTGCTGCATGGTGACTTCTATACCGCCGATATGGGGATAGTACTGCTTGCCTAATTGGAGTACTTTTAATTTATTGTTTGTATCATTACCGTATTTTTTATGAGTATTCATGGTTGGATTCTTTCTTATTTGACGTTAATCTGTTGATGTTAATTCAATGTAAAATTTGTTATTGTTAAAATTATTCAATGCGGGAGGCTTTGTTCTTGGCGGTTTCTGTAATCCCCTCAGTGCTTTCTTTCATGAAAAGGATTTTTACCGTCAGAAACAATAGCTTTAAGTCCAGGATAAAGGAATAATTCTGGATATAAGTCAAGTCAAGTTTTAGTTTGTCATAAGGGGTAGTATTATATTTTCCATAAATCTGCGCGTAGCCGGTCAGTCCGGATTTCACTTTTAACCGGCATTTGAATTGAGGAAGCCGGTTTTCATAGGTAAGAGCAATCTCCGGCCGTTCCGGCCGCGGGCCGACCAGGGACATGTCCCCTGTCAAGACATTGATTAGCTGGGGAAGCTCATCAATACGTGTCATGCGGATAATCTTTCCTACAGGGGTGATCCGGTCGTCATTTTCTGAAGCCAAGCGGGCAATTCCGTCTTGCTCGGCATTCATTTTCATACTTCGAAATTTATAAATATAAAATTCTTTCCGGTTTACGGTCAGCCGTTTTTGTTTGTAAATCACATCGCCGCCATCATATAGCTTGATGGCGGCGGCGGTCAGCAGCATGATTGGCGAGACAGCCACCAGCATCAGGAGGGAAACGGTAAGATCCAGACATCGTTTGCCTAATCTCTGTTCAAGAGATAAACCGTTATTGGGGGAGAGTAAAATAGGCGTGTCAAAGGTGTGCAACTCCCGGGAGGCCCGAACCAGGATATCAGAAATTTTCGGCGTCATATAGACGCGGATGGAACGTTCAAAGCATTCCTTTAAAATCAGATTCCTGGACATTGTGGGAATATCGCAGAGCATTACCCCGTCATAATGTTCAGCCATTTGGACAACCAAATCTTCACCTATGGCAACATCGGCGGTCTGGGCAATTTGATAACGATCTTTCCGCCGTTTTAGTTTGTCCATCAAACGGATGGCATTGTCGTTGGCGTAAACCAAAAGCAGCCTGCGAGGCGGAAAGAGATGCTGATAGATTTTTCCGTAGATAAAGGTCCATAATACGACGGTTATGATTTGGCATAAAGTCAGGGCAGGAAATATCCATAAATCGGGAAAACGATAGGCCAGCAGGGCGATTTGGAGGTAGGTAATAAAATTGACAATGATTATGGAAAGGATTTGGGAATAGATTACCTGTCCTTTTTCCAAATCACCGAGCCGAAAGCCACCGTACATATTCATGAAGAAAAAAATCAGTGTCCCATATAGGGCAGCAATAGCCCAGTTGCCCCTTCGCCAGTACCATACGCCGGTGCTGGGAGAAATTTGCTTATACCAGAAAATCATATAAATGGCAATCAGCATAGCCATTAAAACAGAAGAGGACAAAAGACGGATTGTTTTTTTGAAGCGTTCATATTTTTCCCGTTTGTATTTTTCCATAAAAAACCTCACTTTTGCGCCGGCTCCTCCCGGCAGCCGGCTATTCCTATGCTGATCATCAGCCACATAACAGGAGTTGCAATAGGCAGATCAAGGTTTACCGTAGCCTGAATCAAATAGCAGACAGCAGCCATCAGGGCGCCAAAAATATAAGGGCTTTTTTCACAATGATTGAATATGCGCCAACAAGAATTTACCAAAAAAAACAGATAAGCCGCCAGTCCGAAAGGGCCGATAGTCACCAGATATTGCAGGTAAGCATTGTGGGCAGTGTCATAATATTGTCCGGTTGCTTCTCTCATTTCGACATAAATGGCATTATCCGTTAAAATGCCGAAGGTATCCGGGCCATAACCAAATATTTTGTGCATAAGCGGGAATTCTTTATATAACCGCACCGAAGCTTTCCAAATATATCCTCTGCAGCTCCCCCATAAATCATCAAAAACCAGGTAGCTGCGCAGAGCACCGTATCGGGCGGCATTTCCTCCTGAATTGGCGTCATAAAAGGCAAAACATAAAGCGATAACTACAGCGAGCAGCAACAGTGTCCACAGACGGACCAAGGTGATTTTGCCAAAGACGCCAAAAGGCGCCTGAGGGTTTTCGCCGATAGGTGTTTTTTTATTTTGTGTATGGGAAAAAAACCAGCAGCCGATTACCATCATCCATAAAAAGACTACCGTAGGCAGCAATCCGCGAAAGTTTGTGATAATGCCAAAAAGGCTGTCAAGACCGATTACCATATCGGCATATTTACCATTGATCAGGTCAATAGCCTGGACAACCGTAAAAAATGATGCAATCAATACCAAATAGCGAAGAAATCCTCTCCGGTTTTTGAAAAGGATCAGGGGTAAAAGCCCAAAGAGGGCGCCGATGCTCAGATAGGCATTATCACTGCAGCCCATGATGATGGCAGTAAAGGAAACAATCAGACAAACGTAATACCATGCCATTTTCCATGGATTGTCTTCTCTGGAAAACAAACCGGCGGCCAATGCCATAATCAATCCCACATAAGCGGTGTAAGTGTTGATATTGCCCATGGTTGACGTAAAAATAGTCGACTGGGCAGGATCGATATTGTGACGAAAATCCAAAATATCCAATTGAAAATAATCGGTGATGCCGATATAACAAACAATCATGCCGCTGGCTAAAAAAGCTTCGGTCCACCATTTTTTCGGTGTCCAGAAACGGCTTACCACAAAGTAAAAGGATACATAGAGCGTCAGCAAAAACAGCCCGGAAAAGCGTCCTTCGTTGCCCCAGAAAGATTCATAAAAATAATCGGACTGCAAAGTGGAAATAACGGTAATCAGTAAAAAAGCCAATATGGCCACATCGGCGGTCCTGAATGTTTTCCCCCAATTTTTGGGAAGCAGCCCTGAGAGCAGTCTCTTTGTGTGCAGTCCGCCAAATTCTTTTTTATCAATGAACATGGCAATAAGTGAGAAGATCAGCAGGCAGCTCAGCAGAATGACGACGCAGAGCCAATAGCAGAGATATTTAGTTTCTAAAATGTCGAAATAAGAATGATGGTAAATCAGGGGAAATACGGTCATGAGAACAAGTATGGCAATGTCGATCATCCGGTCCGTAATGGAGGAGCAGGTGCCGGCAAAAATATCATTCTGGCTGTCATTGTTTATTTTATCCATGGGCCAATGCCTCCCGTTTTTGTATATTTTTTTCATGTTTAATTTTATGATACAGTATAGCATTGATTAAATAATAACGCAACTTACATTATTCTTCATTTTTACTGTATAAGCTGCAAGATTTTGCCTTTTTTGCGATAATCTTAATGAAATTGTAAAAAATTACACACCGGAACGAACAAAGTTGTGATATACTAAATGAAGCCAAGTGGTAGTGGCCGGAGGTGTTCTGGCTGTTACCTCAAAGGGTTGCTGTCCAAAAGTGTGTAGAAAACGGCATACTCATGGATGGGTGCAGGATAAAGGGAGGTCGAAGTACATGAAAAGCTTGCAAATATCACAAAAGCAAAGGGTTGGGAAACATGAGCGGCATTAATGTATTGGAGAGGTATTTGCCTAAAAATAAGCGGGTACGGATGCTGGTGCTGATGGCTATAGATGCAGGGATGATCTGTTTTGCCTCATTTTTGGGATTGCTTGTCCGGTTTGATTTGAGCATAGATAAGATACCTGGAGCATATATTGTGGCTGCGGGGGTTTATCTGCCGTTTTATATTGTCTTTACGCTGGTGATTTTTTTCCTATTTCGGATGTATTCTACCATGTGGAGCGTGGCCGGGATACGTGAGGTAGTGCATATTGCCGAGGCTTGTGGGCTGGCATCTTTGATGCAGGTATCCGGCATGACCTTGCTGGGGTGTAGCGTACCACGGAGTTATTATTTGATTTCTTTTGCCACTTTATACTGTGGTGAAGTATTGATACGTTTGTCTTACCGTATTTTTGTTACGATGTACCCTGATGGGATGGGGGGCAGCGGCAAGCGGATACTGGTTGCCGGTGCAGGGAGTTCCGGTGCGGTCATTCTAAAAGAAATTACTACGAGCCGCCTGGCTCAGGGAAATATTGTCTGTTTTGTCGACGATGACCCAAATAAAAAAGGGAAATATTTAAATGGAGTGCCTATTGCCGGGAACAGGTCGGCAATTCCCGCCTTGGTAAAGAAATACCGTATTGATGAAATATATATTGCCATGCCTGCCGCTTCAGCCAAACAGCGAAAGGAGATTATTGAAATCTGCCGGGAGACCGGCTGTGGGATTAAGATTTTGCCGGGGATTTATCAGTTGCTCAACGGTGAAGTCAGTATCGCCAAGCTGCGGGAAGTAGAAATTGAGGATTTGCTTGGGCGTGATCCCATCCGGGTAAATCTGGATGAGATTATGGATTACGTGGGCGGAAAAGTAATTTTGGTCACTGGCGGCGGCGGTTCTATCGGGAGTGAATTGTGTCGGCAGATTGCCGGCCATGATCCCAAGCAGTTGATTATTTTTGATGTGTACGAAAATAATGCTTATGATATTCAGTTGGAGCTGCGTGAAAAATATCCCAAGCTGGATTTAGTGGTGCTGATCGGCTCCGTGCGCAATACCCACCGGATTGAATCGGTATTTGAAAAGTACCGTCCGGATATCGTTTACCATGCGGCAGCCCACAAGCATGTGCCGCTGATGGAGGACAGTCCTTGTGAGGCGATAAAAAATAATGTATTTGGTACATATAAGACTGCTAAGGCGGCAGACAAATATGGAACAAAACGGTTTGTGCTGATTTCTACGGATAAAGCGGTCAATCCGACCAATATTATGGGAGCTTCCAAGCGGATGTGTGAGATGATCATACAGATGATGGATGCGAAATCCAAAACAGATTTTGTGGCTGTACGGTTTGGAAATGTTTTAGGCAGTAACGGTTCGGTAATTCCTTTGTTTAGAAGACAGATTGAGCAAGGCGGTCCGGTGACTGTGACGCATCCGGATATTATCCGATACTTTATGACGATACCGGAGGCGGTTTCTTTGGTGTTACAGGCAGGAGCTTATGCCAAAGGTGGTGAGATTTTTATTTTGGATATGGGCGAGCCGGTGAAAATTTTGGATCTGGCAAAGAACCTGATCCGGCTGTCGGGCTATACGCCAAATGAAGAAATTAAGATTGAGTTCACCGGGCTGAGGCCGGGGGAAAAGCTGTATGAGGAGCTGCTGATGGGCGAGGAGGGTATGCAGGATACCCCCAATAAGCTGATCCATATTGGAAAGCCTATCGAGTTTGATGTGGAGACATATAAGAAACAGTTAGAGTATCTGTACGAAGTGGCAAATCAGGATCCGGAGAATATTCGGGATTTAGTCCATCAGATTGTGCCGACTTATCATCAGCTGGAGAAATCGTAACGGTGACGACCGCAAAATAACAGAGCTTCCTGTTCTCCTGTTTTGGGGACAAGAAGCTCTTTTTTATGCACAGGCCCGTGTGTGGAAGTTTGCTGCAAGACGCAGCACGCGGGCCGCGCGGCGAGTAGGGGAAGACGGTTTTTCCCCACTCGATTATCATAGGGAATTGCGTCCTATGATAAAAAATCAGTGAATTTTTCTTTGATGCCTTTTAATAAGGAAAGAAACCGCTATGGTAACAAGAATGGTTCCCAGGCTGTCGATGATCACATCAGTTACCAGCCCGGCTCGTCCGGGTACGAGAAGTTGGTGGAGTTCGTCGGAACAGGCATATAGGGTGGTTAAAAGAAAAGAAGTGCGCAGCCATTCTTTGCCTCGCATATCCCAGAAGTACAAAGCAAACAATAAAGTGATATCAAGGGCGGCAAATTCAATGGCATGAGCGCTTTTACGAACGGGAGTCCCCATGGATAAATACATATCTTTTAAATTGATGTGATTCAGGTCAATCATTTTTAGTTCGTTGGCAAAGTCAAGAAGGACCTGGCTGAAATTATCACTAGTGACTGTAGATTCATCTCCCGGCTGGTGGGACAGGGCAAAAATGGTAACGGCAATCAGGATGGCAGGAATCCATGCCGCGTATTTTTTTTGAAAAATATTAATTCTGATAAGGGTTTTGTATGTAGGGGAGTGGTTCATTGGCAAGTATCCTCGATTCTTATTTATTGCACTCTATTATTATAGACGATTTTTTTTAAAGGCACAAGTTTTTTGTCGTTTTTTGCGTACAATGTTGAACAGTAACGAAAATTCTAAACAAGCGCCAATGACGTTTAGATTCCGTGGACGATTTCAAATGGCATATGTGGTTACGTTTATAAAGTACCTGTAAACAGTAACAAAAGAGTATTCTCAGAAAGAGTACTCTCGGAAATGGGTTTGGAGGAGAAGAATATGGAAATTCGTATGGCAACGATGGCTGATTTAGCGTTAATTACGGAAATTGAGAGGGAATGTTTTCCGGCAGCAGAAGCTGCTACGCGGGAAGCTTTTGCAGACAGGATAGGGTATTATGCCCGCCACTTTCTGGTTTTGGCAGATGGAGAAAGGCTTATTGGTTTTATCAATGGTATGGTGACGGATGAAAAAAATTTGCTGGATGAAATGTACGAGACAGCGGCAATGCACAAAGAAAATGGGCGCTGGCAAATGATTTTCGGTTTGGATGTCCTTCCGGCGTACCGCAAAAAAGGATATGCCCATATGCTGATGGAGAAAATGATTGAGAGAGCCAGAAGAGAAGGAAGAAACGGGGTGGTGCTGACCTGTAAGGAAAGCTTGCTGAATTATTATGCCAGATTCGGTTTTGTTGATGAAGGAGAATCGGACTCCGTCCATGGAGGGGTTACATGGCATCAAATGAGGCTGACATTTTAACTTGATATTTTCTGCTTTTATCCCTATAATAAATACATGGGGGAAACATTGATGAGTATAGTAACGATTGAACATTTGACCAAATCTTATACTGAGCGGCTGTTATTTGATGATACTTCTTTTAGTATTGGCGAAGGGGAGAAAATCGGACTGATTGGCATTAACGGTACAGGTAAATCTACACTGTTGAAAATCGTGGCAGGTTTGGAGGAGCCGGATGGAGGAAGCGTGGTATATCGAAGAAACCTTTATATTCGGTATTTGCCGCAAATTCCCGAATTTACCATCGGTGATACGGTATTGGAGAGTATTATTCGGGATAATGAAAAAGAGCCGCATTTTACTACCAGGGAAGAAATGAAAGCCAGTGCCAAAACGCTTTTGTTCCGGCTGGGAATTTATGATTTTGAGGCTAAGGTTGAAACTCTGTCAGGAGGGCAGCGAAAAAGGGTGGCGCTTGCCGGCGTACTGTTATCAACGGCAGATTTGCTGATTTTAGATGAACCGACGAACCATTTGGACAGCGATATGGCGGACTGGCTGGAGGATTATCTGAAAAAATTCCGCGGCGCTTTGCTGATGATTACCCATGATCGATATTTTTTGGATAGTGTGACCGGACGTATTGTGGAGTTGGATAAGGGAAAACTTTATAGTTATCAGACGAATTATGAAGGTTTTGTTAAATTAAAGGCGGAACGGATGGACAGGGCGCTTGCATCAGAGCGGAAACGCCAGTCTATCCTGCGGGTGGAGCTGGAATGGATGCAGAGAGGAGCCAGAGCCAGGTCTACCAAGCAAAAAGCGCATATTCAGCGGTACGAGATATTGCGCTCGCAGGAGGCGCCGGCATTTGATAAGGAAGTGGAATTGGATTCGGTTTCCAGCCGTTTAGGGCGCACTACCGTGGAGCTTGAGGGGCTTTGCAAAGCCTATGGGGAAAAAGTGCTGATTAAAGATTTTTCTTATATATTTTTGAAAAATGACCGAATAGGGATTATCGGGCCGAATGGCAGCGGCAAGTCTACATTATTAAAAATGATAGTTGGCTGGATACAGCCGGATAAAGGTTCGATTTGGGTTGGACAGACGGTTAAGATGGGATATTTTTCTCAGGAAAACGAAGCGATGGATGAGGAGCTGAAAGTGATTGATTATATCCGCAATGTGGCGGAGTATGTGCCGACAAAGGAAGGCAGTATCAGCGCTTCTCAGATGTTAGAGCGGTTTTTATTTCCAAGCAGCGTGCAGCATACCGTGATTCGCCGTCTTTCCGGCGGGGAAAAACGAAGATTGTATTTGCTTAGGATTTTAATGGACGCACCGAATGTGCTGTTGCTGGATGAGCCGACAAATGATCTGGATATACAAACGTTGACTATTTTGGAAGATTATTTGGACAACTTTCAGGGGATTGTGATTACCGTATCTCATGACCGGTATTTTCTTGACCGGATGGTGCGGCGGATATTTGCTTTTGAAGGTGAAGGCGCGGTGGTACAATATGAGGGGGGATTTACGGATTACCAAGTGGCTTATGCCAGGAAACATCCGGAACCGGTAAAGGAAGAAAAAAAGGAAAAGCAAAGCCGGGGGGATTATAACGGGCGTGTACATCAGAAGAAAATAAAGTTTACCTATAAGGAACAAAAAGAATGGGAAACGATTGAAACGGATATTGCCGCTTTGGAACAGAAACTTAAGGAACTGGATGAAGAGATAGATAAATCTGCTACGGTTTTCGGCAAGTTAAGTCTTCTTATGGAAGAAAAGGAGGCGGCAGAACAGCTTTTAGAGGAGAAAATGGAGCGATGGATTTATTTAAACGATTTGGCGGAGCAGATAGAGAATGCGGATCGGATATCCGGACCGCATTGACTAAGGGGGAATAGCAGAATCAATGAATCAAAAAGTATTGAGGACTTTGGAATATCATAAAATTATCAGCCAACTTACGGAATATGCGGCCTCGGCTCCGGGAAAACTTCTTTGCCGCGAATTGCAGCCTTCTTCCGATTATGAGGAAATTCTTCAGGCACAGACAGAAACCAGCGATGCTGTCAACCGTGTACGGATGAAGGGAAATTTGTCTCTGACCGGCGTCCGAGATATTCGGGACAGCCTTAAGCGTCTGGAAATCGGAAGCAGTTTGGGAATTCAGGAGCTTTTGTCTGTCAGTGCTATTTTGACTGTAGCTGCCCGGGCTAAGTCTTATGGACGTCATGAGGAATCGGAGGAGTCAGAGGATGATTCTTTGGATGTTATGTTTCGGGAATTGGAGCCTCTCACTCCGGTAAACAATGAAATAAAGCGTTGTATTCTCTCGGAGGAAGAGATTAGTGATGATGCCAGTCCGGGCCTTCGTAAGGTACGCCGGTCTATGAAAGGAATTAACGACAAGATTCACTCTCAGCTTAATTCTGTTTTGAATGCCAATCGCAGTTATCTGCAGGATGTGGTGATCACCATGCGTGACGGGCGCTATTGCTTACCGGTTAAATCCGAGTATAAAAATCAGGTTCCCGGAATGGTTCATGACCAGTCAGCCACCGGCTCGACCTTGTTTGTGGAACCGATGGTGGTTGTGCAGCTAAATAACGAACTGCGCGCACTGGAGATACAGGAGAGGAAGGAAATTGAAGCGGTATTGGCGGATTTAAGCGGCCAATTAATGCCATACACCGACAGTTTGGCAATGAATTTGCAGATATTGACCCGATTGGATTTCATTTTTGCCAAAGCAGCTTTATCCCGCCATTATAAATGCAGCGAGCCTATATTTAACCAGGAGGGGCGTATTCATATCAAAGACGGACGCCATCCGCTTTTAAATCCTCAAAAAGTAGTGCCGATTACTCTCTGGCTGGGAGATAAGTTTGATCTTTTGGTAGTTACCGGCCCCAATACCGGGGGAAAAACGGTTTCACTGAAAACAGTGGGGTTATTTACTCTCATGGGACAGTCAGGACTTCATATCCCGGCTTTTGAGGGTTCTGAGCTGGCGGTTTTTGAGCAGGTATTTGCGGATATTGGGGATGAACAAAGTATAGAACAAAGTCTAAGTACTTTTTCCGCCCATATGACGAATATTGTGGAGATTTTGGGAAAAGCGGACAGCCGTTCCCTGTGCCTGTTTGACGAGCTGGGAGCCGGTACCGACCCAACGGAGGGGGCGGCTTTGGCTATGGCGGTTTTAAATTTTCTTCATAACATGAAATGCCGGACTATGGCGACTACCCATTACAGCGAATTGAAAGTTTATGCACTGGGAACTGCGGGAGTGGAAAATGCGTGTTGTGAGTTTGATGTGCAGACATTGCGCCCCACGTATAGGCTGCTGATTGGTATCCCGGGAAAGAGTAATGCTTTCGCGATTTCCCAAAAACTTGGGTTGCCTGATTATTTGATTGATGATGCGAAGAGCCGGATTGAGGCGGAAGATGAGACTTTTGAGGATGTAATCAGCAATCTTGAGGAGAGCCGGCGGATTATTGAACAGGAACAGCGGGAGCTACAGTCATATAAAAATGAAGTGGCCCGGCTAAAAGCCCGTTTGGAACAGAAGGAAGAACGGCTGGACGAGAGAAAAGATAAGCTGATTCGGGCAGCAAATGAGGAAGCTCAGCGGATTTTGCGGGAGGCCAAAGAGACAGCGGACCGCACGATTAAAAATATTAATAAGCTGGCTGCTTCTTCTGGTGTGGATACGCGCGCCCTGGAAGCGGAGCGGACAAAACTTAGAGATAATCTGAAAAAGGTCGAGAGCAGTCTGGCATTAAAGAAAGAGGCGCCCCCTCATAAGGCGATTAATCCCAAAACTTTGCGGCTTGGCGACGGAGTAAAGGTATTGTCGATGAATTTAAAGGGGACGGTAAGTTCTCTTCCGGATAACAAAGGAAATCTGTTTGTGCAGATGGGGATTCTTCGTTCTCAGGTAAATATCCGTGACCTTGAACTTTTGCAGGAAGAATCTGTCAGTGCTCCGGGATTGGAGGGGCGTAGAAAAGGTTCTGGCGGGAGCAATATAAAAATGTCCAAATCCATGTCGGTATCTTCCGAAATTAATCTGTTGGGAATGACGGTTGATGAGGCAATTCCTGAGCTGGATAAATATTTGGATGATGCTTGCATTGCCCATCTGCATCAGGTGAGGGTGGTGCATGGCAAGGGTACCGGGGCGCTGCGTGCAGGTATTCATAAACATTTGAAAAAAGTGAAGGCGGTAAAAGAATTTCATCTGGCCGAGTTCGGGGAAGGTGATGCGGGGGTTACAATTGTGCTGTTGTAATAGGAGTATGATATGGCGGAAAAACAAAGGATTTTAATTGTAGATGATGATGAAAACATTGCCGAATTAATTTCTCTTTATCTGGTTAAAGAATGTTATGAGACAAAGATTGTCTATGACGGAGAAGCGGCTTTGTTGGTTTTTTCTCAGTTTCATCCTAATTTGATTTTGTTGGATTTAATGCTTCCCGGTATTGACGGATATCAGGTATGCAGGGAGCTGCGGGCTACATCCCAGGTGCCGATTATTATGTTGAGCGCCAAAGGGGAAGTTTTTGATAAAGTGTTGGGATTGGAATTGGGTGCAGATGATTATATAATCAAACCTTTTGATTCCAAGGAATTGGTTGCCCGGGTTAAAGCTGTGCTGCGTCGTTACCAGATGGTCCCATCACCTGCGCTGCCTAAAATGGAGCAGCAGGGGGAGTATGTGGAATATCCGGATCTGATTGTCAACCTGACAAATTATTCGGTAACTTATCGGGGAAATTCGGTGGAGATGCCCCCTAAGGAGCTGGAATTGCTTTATTTTCTGGCTTCTTCTCCTAATCAGGTATTTACCCGGGAGCAGTTGTTGGATCATATTTGGGGGTATGAGTATATTGGAGATACCCGCACGGTAGATGTCCATATTAAGCGCTTGAGGGCAAAGATAAAAGACCATGCGAATTGGGCCTTGGCTACGGTATGGGGAATCGGTTACAAATTTGAGGTAAAGCGATGAATTATGGATATCGTGCAGCCAAGCCGGATAGAGCCAAGTAGGCCGATAGGCCAGATTGCGAATATCGGCGGCGATTGTGTGAGCGCAAAGTGCGGAGCAATCGGCTTTCATGCCTGGTGGCGCGCCGCGTCAGCGGTGCATGGGGGATTATTATATAGGAAAGGAGAATGATGTTATGGATATTGCAGCGTTGTCAACTACGATTTCAAGAGGTACATTGGGGGTAAATGTAAGCATGGCCCTGATGGAGAAGGTTCTCGAAACGGCGGAAGAGACAGGGGAGGCATTGACTCAGATGATGGAGAGTGCGGCGATTCCCGGACTGGGAGAATATATCGATATACGCGTGTAGGGAGGAAAGCTTCTAAAGAGTACAGGACAAGTGAGTTATCCTGTTTAAGTGGCTGTGATAAAGCGGGTTATTTTATAATAGCCTGCTTTATCACGTTCAGAGATTTGTTGCCCGGGGGAGAGAGAAAATAAATTCCGTGCCGATTTCTTCCGTACTGATAACGTCAATATTTTCTCCATGAGCCTGGATGATTTCTTTTACGATGGATAAGCCCAGGCCGGTTCCCTTTTTGTCTTTTCCCCTGGATAAATCCGTTTTATAAAACCGTTCCCAAATTTTTTTGATACTGTCTTTGGGAATGCCGATACCTGTATCTTTTACCGATATGAAGATTTTTTCATATCTGGAGGAAGCCTGGATATATATCGTCGAGTTATGGTGGCTGAATTTAATGGCGTTGTCAATTAAATTGTAGAGTACTTGCTGGATTTTACCTAAATCTGCATATACCATCTGGATATTATCGGAAAAAGTCAAGTCGAAATTGATATTTTTAGTATTGCAGGTGCCCTCAAAAGAAGCGGCAGTATCTTTGATTACCCGATTGATATCAAAATTGGCGCGAGATAGATAACCTTTACTGTCCAAAGTATTGAGGGTCAGCATACTTTGTGTCAGTTTGTTGAGCCGGTCCGTTTCGGCAATTACCCGAGTCAAATACTTTTCATACATCTCAGAAGGAATAGTGCCATCGATGATCGCTTCCAGGTACCCTTTGATGGATGTCAGGGGAGAACGGAAATCATGGGAGACATTGGCGATAAAGGTTCGCTGGTATTCCTCCATCTTGTTTAGTTCATCTGACATATAATTGAGTGTTGTAGCTAAATACCCCATCTCGTCGTGGCTTTTTAACTGGATTTCGTAAGTCAGGTTTCCTGCCGCATATTGATTGGCGCCTTCCGTGATTTTTTTAAGAGGAAAATATACAGTAGTTGTAAATATCAAAAGAATGATTAAGGATAGCAGATATACCCCCAACGCTGTAATGTATACAATGTTCAATGCTTTATTGGCTTCATACTGAATTTGCGAGACGGGGAGATGTACCAGTACATAGCCGTAAGTATTATAATTGCCGGTTATGGGGGCGGATACGCTTACTACATCATAAGGGAAAAGCCCATAATAGCTGCCTTCCTGATAGGAACGGTTGCCGATACCAGTCGGATCGAAATTTTCAATGACTGTACCGGAGCGGGCAGAGCGGTCGCTGTCAACAACAATGATTCCCTGGCGGTTAATGACCCAGATTTCCATTTTTAAAAAATTGGCTACTGCGTGGAGCTGGGGATAAGCCGCATGCAAATCTTGTTTTTTCCCCTGATAAATGCTGCTGTAAGAGGCGGCGATCAGATTGGCTTCGTCGTACATGGCATCTGTTTTTTCCTCCAAAAAGCTATGATACATAAGCTGATAAGACAAGGAGGCAATGGCAGTAAAGCTCAGGATGCCGAAAAGAAGATAACCCAGTAAAAATTTATAATAAAGAGAAAGTTTCATAAGGCTCCTTTGACAGACGGGTGAAATGAAAGGAACAGCGGTTCTGATAAAGGTATTATACATGATTTTCCTTTTTCAGGCAAGTTGGTGTGCGTATTTATGATATGTACCTGTTTAATGGGTTAATGTTCACACCAAGATTAATCACTCCGCTGATTCGTCTTGAGCCAATACAGTGAGGGGGCTAAAGCATATGCCCCGGTCCACACTCTGTTTCGGCCGGTTCTGAACAAGCGCCACTGGCGCTTAGAACCGCCGTAGGCGATTTCAAATGGGCATATGCTGTTACGTTCACAGGGTACATGTGAACAGTAATGAATGGTTGTTTTGCAGGATAAGAAAGGAGAATCATGTTAAATACTTATACAGCAGTAATCCAGGCCGGCGGAAAAGGTACCCGGCTGGCGGAACTGACCAAAGGTGAAATTCCTAAACCAATGGTGCGTCTAAATGGCAAGCCAATGATTCAATGGCAGATTGAAAATGTAAAGGAATATGGCATTACGAATATTGTTATTATCATAGGCCATCTGGGAGAAAAAATCCAGCAATATTTTCGGGACGGTTCGGATTTCGGAGTACACATTTCCTATATTAAAGAAACGCAGCCGCTGGGATCGGCAGGTTCTCTTTATTACTTAAAAGAGAAAATCGGCTTTGCCCCATTTATCCTTATTTTTGGGGATGTTATGTTTGATTTATCCTGGGAGCGAATGATTTCTTTCCATGAAAAGAAAAATGCTTTCGGCACTCTGCTGGTTCATCCCAATTCGCATCCTTACGATTCGGATTTGATTATGATGGATGAGGACAATCGGGTTGTCGGAATGGATTCCAAATTGAATACCAGAAATTATTGGTATCAAAATTGTGTCAATGCCGGAATTTATATTTTGGATGGACATATTCTGGAGGAGATCAAAGAACCAAAAAAGATAGATTTCGAGAAGGATTTATTGCAGCCTCTGTTTGCGGGGAAGAGGATTTTCGGTTATATGACTCCTGAGTTTGTAAAAGATGCAGGAACGGCAGAACGGTTTTACGAAGTACAAAAAGCGCAGCAGAACGGCGTTTGGAAAAGAAAAAATTTGTCTAATTCCCAGCGTTGTATTTTTCTGGACAGAGATGGAACCATTAACCGCTTTAACCATTTGATCAGCCAGGAAGAAGAACTGGAACTGGAGCCGTGTGCGGCAAAGGCTATCCGGCTTATCAATGAGTCCGGCTATTTGGCGATTGTCATTACCAATCAGCCGGTAGTGGCCAGAGGGATGTGCACGATGGAAGAGGTCAAAAACATTCATCGGAAAATGACTGTGCTTTTGGGCGAACAGGGGGCTTACCTTGATGATTTGGCGTTTTGTCCTCACCATCCCGATAAGGGATATCCGGAAGAAAATCCGCTTTACAAGATACCCTGTAACTGCCGGAAGCCGGCTACCGGAATGATTGATGAGATGGTTGCTCGCTATCATATCGATTGTTCCCAGT
This sequence comes from uncultured bacterium, assembly GCA_947383005.1. Taxonomy (GTDB): domain Bacteria; phylum Bacillota; class Clostridia; order Lachnospirales; family Lachnospiraceae; genus Brotaphodocola. The sequence goes on from CANDBT010000001.1 coordinate 80,970, forward strand.
CGTATATGATAGGAGACGGGACGATTGATGTACAGACAGGTATAAATGCCGGCCTGCATACTGTGCTGGTGCATACCGGCATGGCGGGAAAGGATAGGAAATATCCGGTCAGCGCCGAGATGGAGGCAGAAGATCTTTTGGAAGCGGTGGAGAAAATTTTGGGCAACCGTTTGTAAACATGAATAGAAAGGAAAAACAGAGGAGGGGTAAAATGCTGACAATCGGATATTACGGAAACGGAAAAAGCACAAATCGCTATCATTTGCCTTTTGTGCTTCAGAGAAAAGATAAGTTTCGCGTTAAGACTATTTACCGGCGCAATCCTGCCCATGATGTGTGGAAAAAGCAGGAAGGCGTTTATTATACTTCAGAACTGAAAGAACTTTTGGATGACCCGGAGATAGATATGGTCTGCATTTGTACCAGCGCCAACCATTATGAATGTGCGAAAGCTGTTTTGGAAAAGGGGAAACATTGCCTGGTGGAAAAACCGTTTACCGAGACGGCAGAGCAGGCGAGGGAGCTGTTCGCCTTGGCCAAAACGAAAGGGCTGGTAATCCAGGCTTATCAGAACCGCCGTTTTGACAGTGATTTTCTGACTGTCCAAAAGGTGATTGAATCGGGAAAGCTGGGTGATTTGCTGGAAGTGGAGATGCACTATGATTATTACCGGCCGGAGGTGCCGGAGAATAAAATGTTTGAGAAATATAACTCTTTCCTATATGGCCATGGCTGCCATACCCTTGACCAGGTAATCGGATATTGGGGGAAGCCGGATTCCGTCCATTATGACGTGCGGCAGCTTTTGGGGCAAGGGCGCTATAATGATTATTTTGATTTGGATTTGTATTATGGTATTTTAAAGGTGTCGGTAAAATCCAGTTATTTCCGGGTGAAGGCACGGCCAAGCTTTATCGTTTACGGGAAAAGAGGCTGCTTTGAGAAAGTGACAAAAGACAGGCAGGAAGAGCATTTGAAAATGTTTTATATGCCGGATGGGCATGAAGACTTTGGATTGGATTTGCCGGAGCATTATGGGACGCTGGTGTATTATGATGAAAATAATCAGTACCATGAAGAGAAGGTTCCCTCGCAAAGAGGCGATTATGGAAGGATTTATGATGGTATGTATGACGCCATTGTAAATGGCAGGGAAAAAGTGGTGAAGGATGAGGAAACCTTACTGCAGATGGAAATTTTGGAAAAAGGAATCAGTTTAATTTGTCCGGTTGGATAGCTTCTTCATGGCGGCGGATATGGGAAGTGGAGTTTTCCCTGCTGGCACGTAGCAGGAGGTACAATGTTTCGATGACTAATATGGCAGGAATACGCGAAAACCAAAATTCCTCCGTGAGAAGCTTTTCCCTGGTGGCGGTAATAATTTTGTAGTCACTGATTTGAGCTAATGGTGAGGAGGCGTTGTTGGTGATCAGTAAAACCCGGGAACCGTTTTCATGGGCGCCTTCGGCCAGGGTCAGGAGCCTGCGGGAGGCTCCTGAATTGGAAATAATCAGAATCACATCCTGGGGGCCAAGATTGAAGGTGTGGGCAATCTGCGCTTCCCAGATGGTACCGGAAACCGAGCATAATCCTAACTGATTGAATTTAAAGGCGGCATCCATGGCTACGGGGATGGTGTTGCCGACAGCGGCGAACTGGATAATCCGGGCATTTTCCAGAATGCGGAGAATAGTTTCCAGATTATCCGGTTCCATCATGGCGATGGTGCTGGTCATCTCGGCAATTTTGTTGGCAAGAATATTTTGCAGGGACTGAGGCAGGTGATTGCGGTCAATATCGTTGGAAATTTGCAGGCTGTCCCGTTCTTCCTCCATAACTTCTTTCGCCAGTCCCATCTTGAGACTTTGAAAGCTTTTAAAACCGCATCTGCGGCAGAACCGCGAGACTGTTGCGTCGCTGGTTTTGCTGGCCCGGGCCAGTTCTGCAACTGTCATATCAACAACTTCTTTTTTGTGTTCTATAATAAAATCTGCGATTTTTTTTTCTGCATCGAAAAATTGTTCGTAAGATGAACAGATAATTCCTAAAATATTTTGGCTAGTCATTTCTTTTATATCTCCATTAGTGTAATTTCATTTCATCTGTTTAGCATATCATAGAATGGAATGGTTGTCAAATTTTCCGCTTTATGTGAAAAATGGTTGTTTTTCAGTTTCATTTTGAAAAGAAATAAAATTTCTTATAAAAATATATTGACGAAATAAAATATCTATGCTATGATGATGGCAGATGAAGAAAAAAGATTTCACGATGCCGGCAAAAGATGAATCGACAAAATCGTATTAAAGGAGATTTTGAAAGTACATAATAAAAGCAGGAGGTATGGATATGAGGATCACAGAATTATTAAAGAAAGAAAGCATCGAACTTGAAGTGGCTGTGGACTCAAAAGATGCGGCGATTGACAAGCTGACGGGTTTGATGGAGGCTGGGGGCCGGTTGTATGAGAGAGCGGGCTATAAGGCAGGCATATTGGCCAGGGAAGCGCAGGGGAGCACGGCGGTAGGGGACGGAATTGCAATTCCCCATGCAAAGGTAGAAGCGGTAAAGGAACCTGGTTTGGCGGCAATTACCGTACCGGATGGGGTGGATTATGAGTCATTTGATGGTTCGCTGGCTAACCTGATCTTTATGATTGCCGCTCCGGCAGGCGGGGCAGATGTGCATTTGGAGGCGCTGGCACGGCTGTCGACTTTGCTGATGACGCCGAATTTTAAGGATAACCTGCTTAAGGCATCCAGTAAAGAAGAGTTTTTGAAAGTGATAGACGATGCAGAGACGGCTAAATACGGAGCAGCGGATGGTGGGGCAGGGGAAAGCCAGACAGAGAACGCTTCCGTCGATTCAAACAAGGATGCGGCAGGGGCGCCGGCTGGTGCAGGCGACGGATATCGGCTGTTGGCAGTCACGGCTTGTCCGACAGGAATAGCCCACACTTATATGGCGGCGGAGAACCTGGAAAGCACAGCGAAAAAGATGGGGATTACGTTAAAAGCGGAGACGGACGGTTCAGGCGGCGCCCAGAATGTACTGACCAGAGAGGAAATTGCCAATGCGGAGGCGATTATTGTCGCGGCAGACCGGGAGATTGAGATGGCGCGGTTCGACGGCAAACCGGTGCTGCAGGTGCCGGTGGCTGATGGTATCCATAAAGCAAAGGAGCTGATTGAGAAAGCTTCTTCTGGCCAGGCGCCGGTTTATCACCATGCTGGCGGAGGTGAAAGCGGTTCGGTCTCCGCAGGGGCGGGGGACAGCGTAGGAAGGAAAATTTACAAACACTTGATGAATGGGGTATCCCATATGCTTCCTTTCGTAATCGGCGGCGGGATCTTGATCGCATTGGCCTTTTTGTTTGACGATTATTCGATTGATCCGGCTAATTTCGGTAAAAATACGCCACTGGCTGCTTATTTGAAAACCATTGGCGAGCAGGCATTTGGGATGATGCTTCCGGTTTTGTCGGGGTATATCGCGATGAGTATTGCCGATCGTCCCGGATTGGCGGTAGGTTTTGTGTCAGGTATAGTGGCGAAAATGGGTATGACCTTTGCTAATCCGGCGGGCGGTGCGGTCAATGCAGGTTTTTTGGGGGCATTATTTGCCGGGTTTGCCGGCGGTTATCTGGTCCTGGGTTTAAAAAAGGTTTTTTCCAAGCTGCCGAAGGCCCTGGAAGGGATCAAGCCTGTGCTTTTATATCCGGTAGTGGGGATTTTACTGGGGGCGGTAATAACGACATTTATCAATCCTTATATGGGAATGATTAATGATGGCTTGACTAATTTCCTTAACGGAATGGGAGGCGCCAGCAGGGTTGTATTGGGAATGGTTGTCGGCTCGATGATGTCTATCGATATGGGTGGTCCTTTTAATAAAGCGTCTTATGTTTTTGGAACCGCACAGTTGGCGGAAGGAAACTTTGAAGTTATGGCCTCAGTTATGGCAGGAGGCATGGTGCCGCCGATTGCCATTGCCCTGTGTACCATCTTTTTCAAAAAGAAATTTACAAAAAAAGAGTGCCAGTCCGGAATTGTCAATATCATTATGGGGATGTCTTTTATTACCGAAGGCGCGATTCCTTTTGCTGCATCTGACCCGTTGAGGATTATTCCTTCCTGCGCCATTGGGGCAGCAGTAGCCGGCGGATTATCCATGTTCTTTGGATGTACGCTGCGTGCGCCTCATGGAGGGCTTTTTGTCCTGCCGACAATTGGGAATCCTGTGGGATATCTGGCCGCCGTGCTGATTGGATCAATTGTAGGATGTATGATTTTAAGCTTGCTGAAGAGAAATTTGGAGGAGGCTGAGCGGGAATAACAAACCGCTATAAAATATATTTAAGGGGAAACGAGGGCAGCGTGGGAGCGCTGCCCTCGTTATTTGTGGTGCGCCCGGCCCATGCAGAGGAAGTATGCCGCAGATGGAAATTCAGACAAGTCATTTGACGAAATGAAAATGTGTTAGTACATTAGGCCGATACGATGATATAATCATGATGGGAGCGTCATAAAGTCTTTTGCCGCTTCTTCTGATACGGATTGCTTCGCATTTTGTGCTCCTGCAATCCTATTGATTATGATTTTGCGGAGGTATCCCTTATGGTTAAAGCAATTTTTTTTGATATTGATGGGACGTTGCGGGATTTCACAGAAAAAGGCATTTCCACCAGTACCCGCAATGCCATTTGCCTGGCACGCCAGAGTGGAATTCGCTGTTTTGTGGCTACCGGCAGGCATATTTTGGAAATTCAGGAAGAGAATCTTTTAGATGATTTGCTTTTTGATGGTTATGTCCTTCTGAATGGAAATCTCTGTATGGATGCCCGGCATAGAATTTTGTATGAGAATCCAATTCCGGTTTCTCAGATAGAAACGATGTTGAATTTGGAAAAAGAATTGGGGTTTGCCCTGCTCTTTATGGAACGTGAAGCGATGTATGTCAGCCGGGTCACTCCTTTGCTCGAGGAGCTTCAAAAACAAATCGGGACAGCAGTTCCGCCCGTGGAACCGCATATGAGCCGCGGGCTGTCACATTCGGTCTATCAGATGATTCCTTATGCGGATAACCAGACTTTGGATTATGTTATTTCCCGTCTGCCTTTGTGCAACGCTACGCGCTGGCATGAAGGAGGCGCTTTTGACATTACGGCCAAGGGAGGGGATAAGTGCTTGGGGATACGGAAAGTTATGGAGTATTATGGTTATGCCAGGGAAGAAATTGGCGCTGTCGGAGACGGATACAACGATATTCCTATGCTTCAGTATGCGGGCATAGGCGTGGCTATGGGGAATGGCAATGAGGAAGTAAAAGCTGTGGCCGACTTTGTGACGAAAGATATTAAAGAGGACGGGCTTCTTTATGCAGTATTGCATTTGATGCAATAAAGATGGGGGCTATCTGGAATGCCGGGAAATCCTGTGAATCAATAGGTTCTTTTTTCTATCTGGTACTGTTCGCAGCTCCGGATAGTTTGAGTTATGAGTATTGAAAAAGACATCTTCATGCCTGCATTCTATCTCAACGCAACTTGATTTTCAAGAGAAAATCAGATAAAATATTGTGATTGCATGAAAAAATCTTGATTTATCTCGTTTGTAGTACTATAATGTTATGTGTGAAAAATCTTGATTTGAATAAAAAAGAATGTTGAAAAGGAAACGAGGAGGCTCCACATGGCTATAAGCTACAAAAAATTATGGAAATTGTTGATTGACCGGGATATGAAGAAGAAAGATTTACAGAAGCTAGCCGGAGTGAGCTCGGCTTCCATTACAAAACTTGGAAAGAATGAAAATGTAAATACAGATATATTAGAGAAAATTTGTATAGCCCTTAAATGCGACATAGCGGATATCATGGAAATGGAAGATACAGCAGGGAAATGAGGTAAAGCATGGATAATTATACTCCTCATCAGTCCAGGTATATTGCGGAACAGATTTTACTGAAACGTTCACCATCCAAAGGGGAATCCCTTGCTTCGGCAATGTCCGGAGTGAAGGTTGACCTTAGTTCGCACCAAGTTGACGCGGCATTGTTCGCGGTAAAGTCGCCGTTTTCCAATATGTTTGCCATTAAGGATGACTATTTACTTTTATGAATAGTGTGAGTTCAGATGGGAGGGGCCGGAATGAACCGCAGTCATTATTTTAACTATATAGAAGAAAAATTAAATATATTATCATATCGTATAAAAAGCAGAGGTAAAATCAATTTACTGGATTTAAATATTTATTCCGAGACATTTTTTGCTGAACTTATGAACTACTTGTTGGGATATGAATTAAAAAATATTAATGTTATCAAACCGAATACAGAGGGAATAGATTTGGTTGATAATAAAAACAAGGTTATTGTTCAAGTCTCAGCTACATTTTCAAAACAAAAGGTTGAAAGCTCTTTAGCTAAAAAAATATTTGAGGATTACCCTGGATATGGTTTTAAGTTTATTGCAATTTCAGGAGAGGCTGATAAATTAAGGACACAAGAGTTTAAGAATCCATACAAAGTCAGCTTTTCGCCATTGAACGATATATATGATATTAAATCATTGTTGAATATTGTCTTGAATATGCAAATTAGCGCGCAACGGAGATTGTATGAATTTTTAAAAGATGAGTTGGGAGGTATTGTTGATATAGTTAAGGTTGATTCTAATTTAGCATCTATTATCAATATACTATCTCAGGAAGATTTGTCAGGTATAGTTGATTCACCTGAAATAAATTCATTTGAAATATTAAGAAAAATAGAATTTAATGATTTATTGACTGTTCAGCCTACCATAGATGATTACAAAGTTTATTACCATAGATTAGACGAAAAGTATAAAGAATTTGATAGACAAGGCGCAAATAAAAGCCTATCTGTTTTGGCAGTTATTCGGAAACAGTATGTGAAATTATCAGGGGAAAATATAGAACCACACGAGATGTTTTTTTCTATTATAGACAATCTAATTGAGTTAATAATGAATAGTAAAAATTATATGGAAATTCCTTATGAAGAATTAGAAGTGTGTGTTTCTATTTTAGTGGTGGACGCATTTATTCGTTGTAAGATATTTAAGAATCCGGAGGGATATAATCATGTTATTACCTGACAATATACATCCTGAATTGAGTATATATTATAATGGCTCCTTTGTTCTTGAAGAGTTGAAAAAAATGGATAACCAATCAATTGTGAATTTGTATCAGAATGTAAAGGAAAAACATGAGATGTCTTTTCCGACTTTTATGTTATGTCTCGATTGGCTGTATTTGATTGAAGCGGCTAAGATGAATGAAAGGGGGTATATTCAATTGTGTTTATAAAAAAACTTATAATATCAAGTTCGTCTGAAATTATTCGAGAAATTGACTTCTGTTCTGGACTAAATTTGATTATTGATGATACCCCGGTCGAAGATACTAAATTAACTGGAAATAATGTTGGAAAAACAACAGTCTTAAAATTGGTTGATTTTTGTCTGGGAGCGAAAGGGAGTATAATTTATGCGGATACAGAAAATAAAAAAGAAACTTATGATGTCGTGAAAAATTTTCTGATTGATGGAGAAATTGAAATTGAACTTATTTTAACTGAAAACTTAGATGATCCAAACGCAAAACAATTAGTAATTCAGAGGAACTTTTTACAGCGAAAAAAGGCCGTTAGAAAGATTAACGGAAAAACTGTTCCAGATAAAGATTTTGAGGATGAACTGGAAAGAAATATAATGCCAGATAAAGACGTCGAAAAACCTTCTTTTAGACAAATAATATCTCATAATATTCGTTATAGAGATGATAGTATAAATAACACTTTAAAAACGTTGGATAAATTTACGTCAGATGTAGAATATGAAACATTATATCTGTATTTGCTGGGATGTACTTTTAATGAAGGGGCAAGAAAACAGGCTCTGATTACGAAAATTAATCAAGAAAAAACATTTAGAGAGCGTTTGGAGAAAAAGCAAACAAAAACAACTTATGAAATAGCGTTGGCGTTGGTTGACGATGAAATAGATATTCTTAATGAAAAAAAGGCATCTTTTAATTTGAATGAAACATTAGAAAAAGATTTGGAACAACTTAATATTGTTAAATACAATATTAATAGAATAAGCGCATTAATTAGCAAACTCAAAATTCGTAAGGATTTGATAGAGGAATCTCAGCGAGATTTAGAGCAAAGTATTTCGCGTATTGATCTGCAACAATTAAGATTGTTATATGATGAAGTGACAGAGAACATTTCAGGCATCCAAAAAACGTTTGAGGATTTAGTTGCTTTTCATAATAATATGGTAATAGAAAAGGTAAAGTATATTTCTCAAGATTTACCAGAATTAATACAGAAATTGAAAGGTTTACAAGAAGAATTGTCTCTGCTATTGCGGAAAGAGAAAGAATTGACAGATAAAGTTGCTAAAGGCGATTCTTTTGAAGAATTAGAAAAAATAATTTTTGACTTAAACGAAAAATATAGAATAAAGGGCGAGTATGAAAGTATAATTTCCCAATTAAATGAAGTTGAAGAAAATATAGATACACTTAATGGGCAAATTGATGACATAGACAATTATCTTTTTTCAGGAGATTTTGAAAGTCTATTAAAAGAACAGGTTAAAAAATTTAATAAATTCTTTTCTAACATTTCTCAAGAATTATATGGAGAAAAATATGCGCTTACGTTTAGAAAAGAAACAAATAAAAAAGGGCAACAATTTTATAAATTTAGTGCTTTTAATGCCAACATGAGTCCTGGTAAAAAACAGGGAGAAATTTTGTGCTTTGATTTGGCATATTTATTATTTGCGGATGAGGAACAACTCCCGTGTTTGCATTTTTTGCTCAATGATAAGAAAGAACTTATGCATGATAATCAATTAATTAAGGTTGCGGAATTTGTAGAAAATAAAAATATTCAGTTAGTAGTTTCTATATTAAAAGACAAATTACCGGCGGCTGTATTAGATAAAGCGCATATTGCAGTGGAACTTTCGCAGCAAGAAAAATTGTTTAGAATTGAAAATGATCGGAGCTTTTGAACATTTTATGGAATGACATTTGAATTGTAAAAGTATTGGCCATATTTCTGTGCTTTTGTGGGGATATATTCTAATTTGATTTTCATATGGAGAGATTGTACCGGCGCACATTCGACTAACGGTGGATGTCAGTTACGAGTTTTGCTCGCAACCAACAAATGGAGGAATGCATTATGCAAAGATTGGAGCTAACATGGATAGGTAAAGGGCAAGAGCCAGCGGTGGAGCCGCGCATTTTGTTTCATGATCCGTCCAAAGACTATGGCGACCCGAACACCGAGAATATGTTGATACATGGGGATAATTTGCTTGCACTCAAAGCACTGGAACAGCAATTTGCCGGGCAGGTGAAGTGCATTTATATTGATCCGCCTTATAACACAGGCACCGCATTTGAACTTTATGATGACAATTTGGAACATTCTATCTGGTTGCGGCTGATGAAATCAAGATTAGAGATTTTGCATAGGCTCCTTTCGTCAGAAGGGTCTATATGGATTCAGATAGATGATGAAGAACAAGCGTATCTCAAAGTAATCTGTGATGAGGTGTTTGGAAGAAATAATTTTATCAATATGATATCTGTCAATATGAAAAACGTTGCTGGTGCGTCTGGTGGAGGGGAAGATAAACGTCTGAAAAAAATTGTGAATATATTTTAGCTTATGCGAAAGAATATTCTTTGCTTCCTCTGTTTAATGGTCCTTATCAGTATACGGAGATGTCTGAACTTATACAGCAGTATATTAAAGAAGGAAAAAGTTGGAAATACACGACAGTTTTATTGAATCCAGGAGAAAAAGAATATGTAGGTTCAACGGTTGATGGGGATGGAAATGAGATAAAAGTATATCTTAGAAAGAATCCGGAGATGCTGTCCATTAAGCAGATTGCTAAGAGAAATGGAATAACTGAAAAGGCGCATATAAGAAGTATGGCATGAATATTTTCCAGACGACGAATGCGCAGTCGTCTATTCGGACACGCGTAATGGATTATAAGTATGAACGAGGCATAACGGAAGATTTGATATCTATTGAATACATCCCTAAAACCGGGAAGAATCGAGGTATGGTTTATGAACAGTTTTATAAAGGTAATAAATGTCGTCTTCTGGTTTGGCTTAGGGATACATCAGAAGTTATAGACGGCGAACTTTATAAAAAAGATTTGCAGGGTACATACTGGGACATGAGCGGCTGGATGAAAAATGTTGCTAAAGAAGGTGGCGGCATTGATTTCCCGAATGGCAAAAAACCAGAACATCTTATCGGACAAATAATTAGTATGACAACACAGCCTGGTGAATTGGTGTTGGATAGTTTTTTGGGTTCAGGAACGACAGCGGCAATTGCGCATAAAATGAGACGACGATATATAGGCATAGAGCTTGGAAATCATTGTTACACACACTGCAAGCCAAGGTTGGATAGAGTAATTGATGGAGAGCAGAGTGGGGCATCCGAGGAATTTCACTGGACTGGTGGAGGCGGTTACAAATTCTATGAACTTGCCCCTTCCCTTATTGAGAAGGATAAGTATGGTAATCCTGTCATTTCCAGCCAGTATAATGCCACCATGTTGATTGCGGCGGTGGCGAAGCTGAATGGTTACTACTTTGTCCCTGACCCGGATGTTTTTTGGAAACAAGGTTATAGTCAGGATAAGAGCTACATCTATGTCACCACCAGCTATCTGGATGCGAAGACGTTGGACAGAATCGTCGCGGATGTCTCTCCGATGGAGTGCCTGTTGATTTGCGCTCCGGCCTTTGATATAGGCTTGAATAAAAGCTACGATAACATCCAGATTAAGAAGATTCCACAGTCCCTGCTTCATAAGTGCGATTACGGTGTAAGCGACTATAACCTTAACGTGGTGGACATTCCTGCAGCAGATGAGGAGGAATGGGAGGATGATTAAGGATTCTTATACAAAGAGGTTTTATACTTATTATACGAAATACATTACTCTGGCTTTAAAGTTGCGCAGGCCGCAGGAAGACAGCCTGGATTACTTTGCCCGTATGTGCGATATTATCAAAATGAAGAAGAATCCTGCCACGGACAAGGATATTGTTGCTCGGTTTTCAGATGAATACGAGGCGCAGCCTACACAGGAAAAGAAGGATAAATTCCTGCGAGATAAGGCAACGGAGATCGCGGCGGATTTTTATCAGGATGACCTCGCCGCGATTCAGGAGTATTTCAAAACTCTCAGTTCCTTTGAGCGTGATTTTCCTTCCGTTTGTTTTGCTCTTGCCACTGGCATCGGAAAAACCCGGCTGATGGGCGCGTGTATTGCTTATCTGCGTTATGAAAAAGGGATTAAAAATTTCTTCGTAATGGCGCCAAACCTGACGATTTATCGAAAGCTCCGTGAAGACCTTGGCAATCCGTCGAATCCAAAGTATGTGTTCCGTGGATTGGACTTGTTCGTTAACCCGCCCCGTATTATTGATGGGGACAATTATAACGATTTCCGGCAAGGTACTTTCGGCGTAAATGATGTGGTCATCAATGTATTCAATATCTCTAAGATGAATTCTGACAGCAAGGTGAAGGATGGGGCTCCGGCAAGGATTAAGCGTTTGAGCGAAGTCTTGGGTGAATCCTATTTTTCCTATCTGCAGTCTCTCCCGGACTTATGTATTTTCATGGATGAGAGCCATCATTACCATGCGGACAAGAGTTTTGATGTCATTAATGAACTTCGCCCAATCCTCGGGGTGGAATTGACAGCGACACCACAGATACAGAAAGGTTCGAAGAAGATTCCGTTTAAAAATGTGATATATGAGTACTCGCTGGCGCATGCGTTGAATGACGAAAAGTATGTAAAGGTTCCGGTTGTGTTTACTCGTAAAGACTTTAGGCCGGAGGAATATACACTGGAACAGTTAGATCATGAGAAGCTGAATGACGGTCTGCGGCTGCATGAAGATACAAAGAGCAGATTGGAGGTTTATGCTCGTGAATTGGGGAAAGAGACGGTTAAACCATTTGTACTGATAGTGGCAAGGGATACAGACCATTCCAGGGAGATTATGGCATATATCAAGTCCAGGGATTTCTTTCATGGTTACTATGCGGATAAGGTTATGGAAATTAACTCTTCTCAGCGGGGAGCGGAAAAGGATGAAAATATAGAGCTTTTGCTGTCGCTGGAGAAACCGGACAACCGGATTGAAATTGTGATCCATGTCAATATGCTGAAAGAAGGTTGGGATGTTACAAACCTTTACACCATCGTACCTCTCCGGGCTTCTGCTTCGGAAACACTGACGGAACAGACAATCGGCAGAGGTTTGCGTCTTCCGTATGGAGATAGGACGGGAGTGCCGGAGGTAGACCGTCTTTCAATCGTGAGTCATGATAAATATGAGGTGATTGTAAATCTGGCGAATGACCCGGATTCGCTTGTGCGTAAGGTATACTGTATTGAGGAAACGGAGACAGCCATAGGCGAACCTTGTGAAACTGTGGAGATGCCAAGTACTTATGAGGCGATGACTACAAACGATAATTTTACAGAACAACTGGCACTGGCCTTGCGTGAGACATCAACATATGAAGCCTCTGAGATGAAAAAAACAGAGGCGGAGGAACAGACCAAAGAAGTTGCTCAGTTTGTTGCTTCTTATACGTCCCGGACGGTTACGGAGCTGAATCGCCAGATTAGGAGCTTCGATGCCGTGAAAGACCCTGAGACTCGGAAACTGGTGCAGACAAGCGTTGTCGCGGAAACTATCCGGCAATTCCCACAGATGAGTACTCAGAAAGAGGCGATAGCGGCTGTAGTGGAGAAAGCGATTGATACCTGTGTACAGGCGTTGACCGACAGCGTTATACCGATTCCGCAGGCGGTTGTCCAGCCATTCAATGAAGTGAAACGGGGTTTTACGCCTTTTAGCCTGAATACAAGAAATATGGATTGGCATCCGTCCGGCAAAGCGATGATTGGGACAGAATTGAAAGAAGGAGGGGAGACATTCGAACAGAACCCGGAACCCGTGGCGGCGCCGAGGGTGGAGTCTCTGGAGAATATGATCGCGCGGCATATAATTGTCCATGATAATGTTGATTATGCCTCCTGTTCTGATTTGCTGTATTCATTGATTAGCGAGGCAAAGGCACATTTTCTGACTTATTTGTCAGAGGCTGATGCGGTTGAAGTGATGTACCAAAGGCAGTCTACGATCGCGGATATCATTTACGCGCAGATGATGGAGCATTTCTATACGGATGAGATAAAATATCGGGCCACCGATATGCGTCCATTCTCCCGTATTGAAACCGGATTTGGAGGTAAAATCAAGACGGATAAAATTTATGACCTTCGCGCGAATCTTCCTGCGAGGGATGTGCCGATGAAGATATTTAAGGGCTTCAGAAAGGCATGTCATACCCTGTATAAATTTGATAGCGACACAGAGCGTCGTTTTGCCATAGTCCTCGAAAACGATGGACAGGTACAGAAATGGATGAGGCCATCTCCAAAGCAGTTCAATATTTATTATGGTTCGGGTGGAATGAGTAAGTATGAGCCTGATTTTGTTGTCGAAACAGAACAGGGGATTTTTATGATAGAGGTCAAGGCGAGTAATGAGATTAACAGCCAGTCCGTATTGGAAAAGGCTCATGCGGCACTTGTTTATTGCCGTGCGGTATCCGCATGGAACGCGGAACATGGCGGTAAACCATGGGATTATTGTTTACTCTCTCATGACGATGTAAGACTTAATTCCAGCTTTGAGTACCTGGTTTCAAATCGCGTGGATAATGAGCAGATAGAATTACATTTTGAATAAAATACTTTTAAAGGACGAATGTTAAGGAGATATTGTTATGGGCAGCAAAATTACAGGAAAAGAGTATCCTTTAAGCAAGATATTCAGCGAAGAATTTGATTATTACATTCCGGCATACCAAAGGCCTTATGCGTGGACGGAAGAAGAGGCAGAAACATTATTTGACGATCTGCTGGACTTCTTTCAGACAGAACAGGCAGATAATTATTTTCTGGGGAGCATTGTTTTGATCAAAGATGATGATAAGCCTCACGCAGATGTAATAGACGGACAGCAGAGGCTTACAACGCTGACTATTTTATTTGCGGTTGTTGCCTCTTATCTGACAGGGGATAACAGGAGCAACTGTTATAAATATCTTCGGGAACCGGGAAATGAACTGGAAGGTCTCGCGCCTTTGCCAAGGCTCCATCTCCGGCAAAAGGATCAGGAGTTCTTTCATAAATATATACAGAATGTAAAGCTGGCTGAACTTGCGGCATTGGATGCGGAAAGTCTGCCCAATGAATCACAGCAGCATATAAAGGCGAACTGCACGCTGTTCATAAAAAAGATGGATACGGTTTTCGGGAAGAATGAGAAAAAGGTTACTGAATTCTGCCGGTTCCTTGTGACAAGATGCTATCTTGTGGCAGTCTATTCGCCAAGCCAGCAGTCAGCATTCCGGGTATTTTCTGTCATGAACAGCAGAGGGCTGAATTTGATGCCGGTAGATATCATAAAATCAGATATCATCGGGCAGATACCGAAAAAGGAACAGCAGTATTATACGGATAAGTGGGAAGACCTGGAGGTGCAGACCTCCCATTCCGGATTCAATGAAGTATTCTCTCATACAAGCATGATTTTCGCGAAGGCAAAAGCAAAACAGAATCTTTTGGAAGAGTTTCGGGAAGCTGTACTGACCAAAGTCACTCCGAAAGAATTGATTGACGATATCCTGGAACCATACGCAGAAGCATATACGATTCTGGTCAATAAGAAATATGTCGCTGCAAAAAATGCGGAACAGGTAAACCAATACTTATTCTGGCTGAATAAAGTCGGCAATTCGGACTGGATGCCTTCCGCCATCAGGTTTATGGCTGAACATAAAAATGATCCGGATTATGTGCTTTGGTTTATGGAGAGGCTTGAAAGACTGGCTTCGTTCCTCCACATCACAGCGAAAGATATAAATCACCGTATTGAAAGATACAAATTGCTGCTGGAGGAGATGGAAATGAACCCTGACCACGGCATAGATGACCCATTATCATCCATAGAACTGTCAAATGGGGAAAAGAAAGAGTTTACGGACGCGCTGAATGGGGAAATATACAGACTTACGGGAATCCGAAGGAATTATGTTATATTAAGGCTGAATGCGTTTGTAAGCGATGGAGCCGCTAAATTCGATCTTGAGCCGAACATACTTACGATTGAACATGTTCTCCCTCAAACTGTCAGACCAGAGTCTGAGTGGGAGAAACTGTGGCCGGATGCGTCAGTACGTGAGCAGTGGCTGAACCGGATTGCCAACCTTGTACCTTTGACCAGGAAGAAAAACTCAGAGGCACAGAATTATGACTTTGACAAAAAGAAGGAAATTTATTTTAAAGGAAAGAATGGAACTACCACTTATCCTTTGGCAACACAGGTGTTGAGTGAAAAAACATGGACTCCTGAAATCGTAGAGTCAAGGCAGAAAGAACTTATGAATAAATTTATAGAATGCTGGATGCTTCAATATGCGGCAGATACTGAGAAGAAAGACGCTTTGGAGGACGATACGGCGCTGTTTTATATTTCAAATAAAAGAGGAGCAGATTCAATCGGATATCCGACAGAAAGCGGCTTTGTCGTAAAGACGGGCAGCAGGATATCTGATGCGGTTGTGGAAAAATTTGAGATAAATTATCCCAATGCGTATAAGCTGCGTGAAAGTCTTTGCAGAAACGGCATCATTGTCGGCAGTATTTTTCAGTCTGATTATGAGTTTGACAGTATTTCCCTGGCGGCTTCGCTTATCCTCGGAAGGAATGCCAGAGGGCAAAAGGAATGGGTTGACAGTACTGGGATTTCATATGATGAAAGCGCAGAGGCGGATGGGAATATTGGAGAATTCAATATTAATGACGAAAGTACATATGGTGTGCTGAAAGTAGGAGCATTGGCCTTCGAATTATTCAAAAAGATACTTGAAACAGTCAGTATCACGGACGAGGAAGTAGAAAAGTTAAAGGGGAAAGAATATTCCAAACAACTGTTCAGCAAAACTGATTATCCTATCCTGGCGGATAGCAGGGAAGATAACCGTAGAAAAAGCAATGTTATCAGATACAGGAAAGAGCCGATTCTTTACAAAGGAAAGAACATCTATGTTACCACACAGTGGTTTTCAGGCAATAGGAATGATGTGATTGCCTGGTACCATAAGCATTTGTGATTTTATAAACTGACCAATATAAATAGCAAAGATAAAAACGCACCGTACATCCATTGGATGTGCCAGAGCCGGTAGGTAGCCCGGCCGTCCTGCTGTCTGCAGGGTAAGTAACCTGCCCTCCTGGGTTGTCCGTTCTTTGTTCATAACATTCATTTTAGGAGGGATTGTCATGGACAAAGCAGCAGGAAGGCTGACAGTATTTTTTGAAGGTCCGTTTTGGGTTGGTGTATTTGAGAGGGGTGACGGCGGCAGGTTATCGGCCGCAAAGGTGACCTTTGGCGCAGAACCAAAAGATTATGAAATTTATAATTTTATTTTAAACCATTATTATGACCTGCGGTTTAGTCCGGCTGTGGATGCCGTTATCAAGACAGAAAAGAAAAACCCCAAGCGTATTCATCGGGATATAAAAAAGAAGATGGCAAATGTTGGGATTGGAACAAAGTCCCAACAGGCGTTAAAACTGCAGCAGGAGCAGATAAAAACGGAACGAAAGGGCAGAACGCGCGAGCAGAAAAAAGCTGATGTCCAGCGGCAGTTTGAATTGAAACAGCAGAAGAAAAAGGGTAAGCATCGGGGCAGATAATACTCTTTTACGGCTATACCACTCCAGGCATTGTAGAAAATAATTTTTACAGTCTGGATATTGATGACTGTGCGGCGCAGCTGGCTTACGTTGCGGTAATGATGAAAACCCGTCAGTATGACCGTCGCTTCTTCAGCCGTGGCATTTAGTTCCATGTGTATGCCGTTGTGGAAAGCAATCATGTAGATAAATTGCTGTGGATTATTTTTGTAATGGCGATGCCAAACTGACAGCCGCTATGGAGACATTATCAGTGGACTGTATGATGTAAAGGAATATGGTTCTATTCTGGCCATTGCAAGATTTATCAGAAACGCCCGATTTATTGGCTCTTTGACAGCGGTAAGAAAAATTATGCAATTTTTCAGGATGTTTTGGCTAAAATAAAGAAAAAGGAGGGATTCGATGGGAGAAAAATTTCATTTTCAAATAAAAGGAATGCCAATAATTAAATTTCAAGATGCAGACAAGATTAAACGTCTACAATCTGGGAAGATTTATGCAAAAACACTTGGATATTATCGTAAAAAAGAAGAAAGCGGCGATTGTGAAGTTGGAGACAAGTATGAAGCCATGATTTATATTAACAAAGCAACAATCTGTTTTCCTGATACTGGAGAAACTGTTGCTGTTAACGATGGATTGCTAAAAACATCCGAATCAAACGACTTTGTTTTCTGTATGTTTGGAATAAATTCAAGTTCGGAAAAATTCAAATTTACAGATAAACAAAAAGAAAAAATGCTCTCGTTTGGTGATACTGCACTGATTGTTTTAGACCATGATGAATTTATTCGAAGGGTAGAAATTGCGGCAGAGAAAGCAGGTTATAAAGTTTATTTCAAGCCAGTTCAATACTATGACCCCACTATTGATGGTGTAAATATGCTAATTTCATTACTTGCCGGAATGTGGAACATCGCTTTTTGGAAACGTGATTCCTATGCCTATCAGCAAGAAGTGAGATTTGTATTTACGCCGGGTGATGAAAATGTAGACCATATTGAATTGGATATTGGTGATATTAGCGACATTACAGCAATTATTCCCGCTAAATTAGCATTATCAGCAATAGTAGAAAAAGCGGCTTCTTCGAAAACAGAAAATGACTTAAAATAATCAGGTGGCAAATGCTGTCAAAGAGAGCGAGGTGTTACGATGACCATAGAAGAAATTCTTGCAGGAGAATCAAAGAATGTGGAGTTCAAAGAGAACTTGCCAGAGAAAAGTATCAAATATATGAAGTCTGTGGTTGCCTTTGCAAATGGAACCGGAGGAAAGCTCATTTTTGGAATTGCTGATAAAACCAGAGAAGTGATTGGTTTTGACAAGGAAGATGTATTCAAAAAAATGGATGCCATTGCCAATGCGGTATCAGATAGCTGTGAACCGGCGATTATCCCGGATATTTCTTTGCAAACAGTTGACGGTAAGACAGTTATTGTAGCAGAAATTTCCGAGGGCAGACAGCGACCGTATTATATTAAGGCTCTTGGCAGAGAAGATGGTGTATATGTCCGTGTTGTCGGAACTACCCGACTTGCTGATGAGTGTATGATAAAAGAGCTGCTGTTTGAGGGCAGCAACTGCTATTTTGACCAGACTTTGTGTAGTGGGCTGACGATTACAGACGAAGATATGGATGCTCTTTGCAAAGCGATGAAGGAGCAGGCAGTCAGGAATGCTCATAATGAGGAACGGAAAGCATCCATTAAAGATGTTGGCAGACAACAGCTGCGCTCTTGGGGTGTTTTGATTGAATGTGATGGAAAAGATTATCCGTCCAATGCCTTTGCCATTCTGACAGGCTGTGGAGGACTTCATGTTGCAACGCAATGTGGCGTGTTTAAGGGAACGACCAAAGAAGTTTTTGTTGACCGGAGGGAGTATACCGGTCCTCTGTGGGAATAAATAGATGAAGCATTTCAGTTTGTTCTGCGAAATATTCATTTGGGAGCTACCATTGTAGGAATTTATCGCCAGGATGTTTATGAAATTCCGCCGGATGCCATTCGTGAATTGATTATCAATGCAATGGTGCATCGCAGCTATCTGGATCACGGAACGATACAAGTTGCAGTGTATGATAATCGGTTGGAAATCACTTCTCCAGGGAAGTTACCGATGGGACAAACCCTGGAGCGTATGAAAGAAGGCTATTCTAAAATCAGAAATGAAGCCCTTGCTCATGCGTTTTCTTATATGAATCTGATTGAGCATTGGGGAAGCGGTATTCCGAGAATAATAGGCAAGGTAAAAGCTGCCGGGTTGCGGGAACCGGAGTTTATTGGCGGTGAAGTCGATTTGCGTATCAATATTTATCGAGGTCAAGTTGACCCCAATGACCTTAGTAATCTCAATAATGCCAATAAAGTGCCGGATAATGCTGATGAAATGCCGGATATCACTAAAAAAATGCCGGATAATGCCAAAGGGATGCCGGATACCACTAAAAAAGTGCCGGATAGTGCCGATAAAATGCCGGATACGATAAAAGGACTGCCAGATAATGAGCAGGCACAACAGATTTACAAATATGTATTGGAAAATGGCTTCATTACAACGGCTAAGGCAGTAGAACTTTTAGGAGTAAAACACCGTAGGGCAAGAGCTATTTTACTGGATATGGTTGAAGGGGCTTATTTGAGAAAAGAAGGTGCGGCACGAAGCACAATTTATGTAAAAAATACGGAAGGGAAATAATGCAGCATGGATACAGACAAAGTAATACAGGACGTGAATTGCAGACTTGCTGTATCTTTGCCGGAATTTCCGCAAGGCAGTACAAATACAATGAAGATAAGGAATTTGAGGAAAAGCTGGACGAAGTGGTTCCGTAAAATGTGAAGCCCATAAAGTCAAGGCGTCACAAATTCTTCACAAAAAATTAGCACTCATCGCTTGACGTGGCTAATAATATGTGTTATAGTTCGGATAGAACAAAAATATGAGGCTTGTTGTTGTCCGAAAGGAGTGGAAATAATGAATATAAGCAAATTTACACAGAAATCCATAGAAGCGGTCCAAGGTTGTGAAAAGTTGGCATATGAGTATGGCAACCAGCAAATCGAACAGGAGCATTTGTTTTATAGCTTGCTGAATTTGGAAGACAGCTTGATTTTAAAGCTGATGGCCAAAATGGGGGTTACAAAGGAATACATTTTAGATGAGGCAGAGCAGAAGCTGGCGGGCCTGCCTAAGGTCAACGGCAGCGGTCAGGTCTATATCAGCAATGATTTGAATAAAGTTTTGATTAGTGCGGAAGACGAGTCCAAAGCTATGGGGGATGAGTATGTGTCTGTGGAGCATATTTTCCTGGCGATGATCAAATATGCGGACAAGGCCATGAAAGAATTGTTCCGTCAGCACGGAATCACCCGGGATGCTTTTTTGCAGGCGTTGTCAACGGTGCGGGGGAACCAGCGGGTAGTCAGTGATAATCCGGAGGCGACTTACGATACCCTGGAAAAGTACGGGTATGATTTGGTGGAGCGTGCCAAGGCGCAGAAATTAGATCCCGTTATTGGGCGAGACGGGGAAATCCGTAATGTAATCCAGATCCTTTCCCGTAAAACAAAAAATAACCCGGTGCTGATCGGAGAGCCTGGCGTAGGTAAGACCGCTGTCGTAGAAGGCTTGGCGCAGCGGATTGTCCGGGGGGATGTGCCGGAAGGGCTGAAGGACAGGAGGCTTTTTGCTTTGGACATGGGAGCCTTAGTAGCCGGGGCTAAATATAGGGGGGAGTTTGAGGAGCGCCTGAAAGCAGTGTTGGAGGAAGTAAAGAAAAGCGAAGGGCAGATAATCCTTTTCATTGACGAACTGCATACGATTGTGGGAGCGGGCAGGACAGAAGGCTCCATGGATGCGGGAAATTTGCTTAAGCCTATGTTGGCCAGGGGCGAGTTGCACTGTATTGGTGCGACGACTTTGGACGAATATCGGAAATATATTGAAAAAGATGCTGCTTTGGAACGGCGTTTTCAGCCGGTGATGGTAGACCAGCCGACAGTGGAAGATACCATTTCTATACTGAGAGGGATAAAGGACCGCTATGAGGTATTCCACGGCGTAAAGATTACGGATTCTGCACTGGTGGCGGCGGCTGTCCTGTCTGACCGCTATATTACGGACCGTTTTTTGCCGGATAAAGCTATTGACCTGGTAGATGAAGCATGCGCACTGATTAAGACTGAGCTGGACTCCATGCCACTGGAATTGGATGAGTTGTCCCGGAAGATTATGCAGATGGAGATTGAGGAAACAGCACTGAAAAAGGAGACGGACCGTCTGAGCCAGGAGAGGCTGGAAGAGCTGCAGAAAAACCTGGCAGAGCTTCATGATCAGTTTGCCAGCAGTAAGGCCCAGTGGGAAAACGAGAAGGCATCTGTGGATAAATTATCGTCTCTGCGGGAGGAGATTGAGCAGGTTGGCCGCGACATCGCCCTGGCCCAGCAGCAATACGATTTGAATAAGGCGGCGGAACTGCAATATGGCCGTCTGCCCCAACTGCAAAAGGAACTGGCAGCAGAGGAAGAAAAGGTAAAGAACCAGGATTTGAGCCTGGTTAGAGAAAGCGTTACCGACGAAGAAATTGCCCGGATTATTTCCCGCTGGACCGGGATTCCTATCAGTAAGCTGAATGAGAGCGAGCGCAGTAAGATCCTCCATTTGGATCAGGTGCTGCACAGACGGGTGGTAGGACAGGACGAGGGCGTGGAAAAGGTGACGGAAGCTATCCTGCGTTCGAAAGCGGGGATTAAAGATCCGACTAAACCGATTGGTTCATTCTTGTTTTTGGGTCCCACAGGAGTAGGGAAAACCGAGTTGGCCAAAGCATTGGCGGAATCCCTGTTTGACGACGAAAATAATATGGTGCGAATCGATATGAGCGAATATATGGAAAAACACTCGGTTGCCCGCCTGATTGGGGCGCCTCCAGGATATGTAGGTTATGACGAGGGCGGCCAGCTCACGGAAGCCGTCAGGCGTAAGCCGTATTCCGTAGTGCTGTTTGATGAGGTGGAGAAAGCCCATCCTGATGTGTTTAACGTACTTTTGCAAGTCCTGGATGATGGACGGATTACCGATTCAACAGGAAAAACCGTGGATTTTAAAAATACTATTCTGATTATGACTTCCAACATTGGTTCCCAATACCTGCTGGAAGGTATTGACGAAAGTGGCGCGGTCAGTCAGGAGGCGGAGGAAATGGTTCTTGGTGAACTGCGTGCCCATTTCCGTCCGGAATTTTTAAACCGTTTAGATGAGACGATTTTGTTTAAACCTTTATCGAAAGATAATATCAGCCATATTGTGGATTTGATGATGGATGATGTCAATCGCCGTTTGGCAGATAAAGAGCTAAAAATTGAATTGACCGGGCTGGCGAAAGCATTTGTCACCGAGCATGGTTATGATCCTTCCTATGGCGCCCGGCCCCTGCGTAGGTACCTGCAGAAGAATGTGGAGACTCTGGCGGCCCGGATTATCCTGGAAGGAAATATCAGCCAGGGACAGACGATTGTCATTGATGTAGCTGAGGGAGGGGGGAAGTTGGTTGCTTATACCCGGTAAGGCAGGGCTTATTGGGTTTGTTATCTTATAAAGGCTGCTGCAGAAGACAGATTCCTATCAGTTGTCTTCTGCAGTAGCCTCAAATTTTAATTGCCGCTAGGCCATTTGTTTATCAAATTCCGGATTGAAATAATAAAAATTCTTTTCGTCCAGTTTTGTTTTGTTTCTTTCTAATGCTTCCCCAAAACGTTGAAAATGGACAACTTCCCGTTCTCTTAAAAATTTTAGCGGAGCCAATACATCCGGGTCATCGATTACGCGGATAAGATTTTCATATACGGTCCGCGCTTTTTGTTCTGCCGCCATATCCTCAAACAGGTCAGCAAAGAGATCACCCTTGGATTGGAATTCGCAAGCATTAAAAGGAATGCCTGCCGCTGCGGTAGGCCAGATACCAGCAGTATGGTCAATATAGTAAGCATCGAAACCGGCAGTTTTGGCATCTTCTGGTTTCATATTTTTGGTTAGCTGGAAAATTATGGCGCAGATGATTTCCAAGTGTGCCAATTCTTCCGTTCCAATATCGGTCAGCAGACCGGCGGTTTCTTTACATGGCATGCTATATCTTTGGGAGAGGTATCGCATAGAAGCAGATAGTTCCCCATCGGGCCCGCCAAACTGGCTGATGATCAGAGAGGCGGTTTTCGGGCAGGTTTTCTTAATATTTACCGGATATTGCAGCCGTTTTTCGTAAGTCCACATATCATATACCTCCTTGATTGTCCCAGGGCAATGGTCCGTCGGACCAGGTGAAGTGTCTCTGTCCCGGATATTTACTGAAAGATCCCGTTTCGTTATTTGTGTCCGGGCAGACCAGATAAGTGGTCAATGGCTCGAATTCCCGGGCATAGTTTTGCATTTGCTGGTAACGCAGGTTTTTTGCCTGGGAAAAAGCATCCAGGGCTTTTTGGTCTAACGGATGGGTATCCAGGTACAAGGTTAATTCATCGACCTGGAAACTGGTTTGCTGGATTTCCTCTAAAAGCTGTGCGCGGTTAGCCATTGTTCTTACCTCCAGTCTTGTAAAATGGTTTGTCAAGGCAGGGAAAAACGGTTCCTTTTTCCAGGGAAGTGGCCGGATCATACAAAATTTCCCAGAGCTGCATGGGGACTGTGGCCATAGCGACAACCAGGCCGGCTTCGGCAGATGGCGCCGGAAGTTTTTCTTTGCATCCGCAGGAAGCAGGAGCTGCTTCACAAGTACAAGAACTCATTTGAACTCTCCTTTCTGAACGATTACATAAAGATTGTGTTGAAATGATTCTTGCTTATTATGGACAGCCAGAGAAAAAATAAGATGAGAGATTGATGGCAACAATACTTGTTAAATGGTAACAAAGGGTTGAGAATGGAGATAAAATTAACCAAAATGTGGATAATTAAGTGGATAATGTGGATAAAACAAGTATTCGTGTGGACAAAGAAGATTAATATGGATAATTTTTCATGGTTACTGTTCACAGGTACCTGTGAACGTAACCGCATATGCCCATATTAAATTGCCTTCGGCAATGGGGCATATGCTTTGCTCCCATAATGATATCCGCCCATGGCTAATCAGCGGAGTGATTAGCCATGGTGTGAACAGTAACTTTTCATGACATATGTCATGAAAAAAATGACGGATGGAATCTGGATGGCAGGTGAAAATTGATGTACAATAATGATATGATGTTGGGGTCAAAAAATATTTTGCCCCCCTATGATAGCAGGCAGTTTTTGACAGAGGGGGAATATATGGAAGGTAAAACAATATGTTTTTATGGGATTCCGGCCTATGGGCATACCTGTTCCAATCTTTATCTGGTCAGAAGGCTGGATGCGTTGGGGTTTCGTGTCGTATATTATTCCACGGAAATGTTTCACAGGGATATAGAAGCTAACGGTGGCCGGTTTCGCGCTTACCCCGTCAGGCAGGAAGAATTGGATTTGTCTGATGGGCAAAAGATTTTAAGGTTATACCGGCTGATTTTACAGTATACGGAGAAAATGCTGCCGGTTCTTTTGCAGGAGGCAGAAAAGGAAAACCCTTGTGCGGTGATTTTTGAATCGCTGGCTTTTTGGGGGCGGGCTGTCGGACAGATGCTTTCTTTGCCGGCATACAGTTTTTACAGCATTGCTGATATGGGGAAGGTGGGAGGAGAAGGGTTTTGGGCCTATGCAAAAGGGTTTGCCAAAATCGGATGTCCATTCAATAAAGAAATTCCGGAAAGTATAAAGCTTCGGAAAAAATTGGAAAAGCATTATAAGCTGGAAGGGTTGGGGCTGTTTCCTGTCTTGATGAATAAAGGGGATTATCAGTTAATGGGGTTTTCCCAGCGTTTTCAGCCAGGGGGCGAACAGTTAGGAAAAAGATATCTGTTTTTAGGACCTTTGGCTACTCACCGTCAAATAAGGGAACAAAATGATTTTGAATATCCGCAGGGCAAAATCATTTATGTTTCCCTGGGCACGATTTTTAATCAAAACCGGGAATTGGCCAAGGCGTTGGCCAGGCAGTTTGGGGATATATCGGATTGGAGCGTCATTATAGTGGATAACCAGGAGTGGAGAAGCAACGGGAAACCGTTGACGTTTCCTAATAATTTTATTGTCCGCTCTTTTGTCAATCAGAAGGAAATCTTGAAACGATCTTCTTTATTTATTACGGCAGGAGGAGTCAACAGTATTCATGAAGCACTTTATTATGGCGTTCCTTGTCTGTTATATCCGCAGCAGGGAGAGCAGCTTCTCAATGCCAGGCAATTCGAAAAAATGGGTTTTGGAAGGATTCTTAGAAATTTAAAGAAGCTGCGGTGGGAGGCGGAGCAGGCTATGATGCTTAAAAGGACATGGAATGAGAAGTGGAAAAAAGAGATGACGATGGTCTGTGTGGATGAAGCATTGGAAATATTGTCACATCCACAGACATCCGGTACAGGCAAGTACAGAGAAAGAAGCAGGGGAGAAAAATGAAGGATACCGTTTTGATTACCGGAGCGACGGGGTTTCTCGGGGAGTATCTGGTAAAAAGGCTGGCAGGGAGATACCGGGTTTTGGCGCTGGGAAGGAATAGAGAAAAAGGCAGGCAGTTGGAGAAATCGGGCGCGGTATTTTGCCCTGGAGATTTTACGGATAAAGAATCTTGCGCCGGTTATTTTAAAGGTGTCCGTTATGTGATTCATGCGGGGGCTTTATCATCGGTGTGGGGGAAATGGGAGGAATTTTATCAGGCAAATGTGGTGGGGACATCGATCGTGGCACAGCTATCTTATGAGAATCGGGTTTCCCGTTTGATTTATTTATCATCGCCAAGTATTTACAGCGGCAGAGAAGATTTATTGGATATTCGGGAGGAACAGGCTCCCGGCCATAATCGGTTGAATGATTATATTATGTCCAAACTGATGGCGGAACGGGAAATTCGCAGTTGGCATAAAAAGGGATTGGAAACTGTGATTTTACGTCCAAGGGGACTGATAGGAATCGGGGATACCAGCCTAGTGCCGCGTCTTATGCGTGCGAATTCCCGGACAGGGATACCGTTGTTCAGAGAAGGAAAAAATCTGGTGGATTTGACAAGTGTGGAAAATGTGGCGTTGGCTTGCGAGCTGGCTATGACGGCTGAGGGCGCCAGCGGACAGGTATTTAATATTACTAACGGAGAACCAAGGGAGTTCAGGCGGATTTTAGAACAATTTTTGCGTGCGGCAGGGGAACAGCCACGCTATCTTCGTTTACCATTTTGGGCAGCTTATGGTGCGGCCGGTTTTTTGGAAATGGTTTATCGGCTGCTGGGCTTAAAGGGCGAACCGGCCTTGACTCGGTATACCGTGTGCACATTGGCTTTTGCGCAGACAATGAATATCGGACGAGCCAGGGAAATTTTGGGATATAAACCGGAAAAAACCTTAAACGAGTCAATAAATGAGTATGGAAAATGGTGGAAGGAGCAGAAGGACGACAAGGACACACAGAAGCTTCATGGGCCGTCTTTAATTGAAGAGGTAAGACTATATCATTGCGGTTGCTGTACAAATAATTTAGCTATATTGTTTCGGGGGCAGCCTTGGAAAAAACGGAGTTTTCCGGCTTTATCTGTATTGATTCGCCATAAGGTACAGGGAAATATTTTATATGATACCGGGTATTCGGAGCAAATTTTTCAGAAGGGGATTTTTTTGACAATATATCGCCTGCTGAACCCGGTTTCCTTTAGATGTGGACAGCGGATTGACCAGAGGCTTCTAAAGGACGGTATCGATCCGGGAAGCATAAAAACCATTATTTTGTCCCATGCCCATCCGGACCATGTGGGGGGGCTTTCTGGTTTTTGCGGTTATAAGCTGATTGCTTTTAAGGAGGTGCAGAAAGTTTTAGAGAAACCCAAATTGAGCGATTTAATGGTTCCCGGGTTGTTTTTGCAAAAGGGCATAAAAGTAAAACAGCTACCGGAAAATCGGTTGAGCAATCATTTTCTTTGCCGTTATTTTGAACAGGTATATGATTTGTTTGGAGACGGAAGCATAATTGGAGTAAGGCTGGATGGCCATTGTAAAGGGCAGTTAGGGCTGTGGATTCCGGATATAAAGCTGTTTTTGGCAGCGGATGCCTGCTGGGGCGGAGATTTAGTTTCTTTAACCCGGAAAATGAGAATGATTCCTCGTTTGATTCATCAGGATTTTTCAAAATATCAGGACACGCTCAGGCGGATTTGCCGATTAAAACGGGATTTTCCGGAAATCCGGGTTGTGTTTTCTCATGGAAAGGGAAAGGAAATACGTTGGGACAATTTAATATAGGAAGATATTACCTGCTTTATAAGTATGGCCGGCACTTTGCCAGCCGGGAGAAACTGGAACAATGGCAAAGAAAAAAAATGAACCATCATTTGCGGTATATAGCCAGGCATTCGGCAGTATATCGGGGAAAAGAAAGTTTGCAAGAGTATCCTATAGCAGATAAAAGATTTATGATGGAAAATTTCAATCAATTAAATACTGTTGGCATAAGACGGGAGGAGGCGGAAAAATTTGCTGTTGAGGCAGAAAAAACCAGAAATTTTACGCCTAAATTAAAGGGAATAACGGTTGGATTAAGCTCGGGGACTTCGGGGAAACGGGGAATTTTTCTGATTTCTGACCAGGAAAAAGATCGCTGGGCCGGATACATATTAGCAAAGTTTCTGCCAAAAGGTATATTTGCTTCTTATACAATAGCGTTTTTTATGAGAGCTGACAGCAACTTATATCAGGCAGTCCGTTCACGTAAGATTCGGTTTCATTTCTTTGATTTATATGGTGAGATGGAGGAACATGTCCGGCGTCTTCAGCAGATATCACCGCAGATCCTGGTGGGACAGCCTTCCCTTTTACTGGCTCTTGCTAAAGAAATAGAACAGGGGCGTTTGGCTATCTTTCCCAATCTGGTGATTTCTATTGCGGAAGTGCTGGAGAAAGAAGACGAAGAGAGGCTGAAAAAGATTTTTGGGTTGGAGGTAATCCATCAGGTATATCAATGTACGGAAGGATGCCTGGCGTCTACTTGTCCGGAGGGGACAATTCATTTAAATGAAGATATTGTGCATATTGAACGGGAATATTTGGATGAACGGCGCTTTATCCCTATTGTGACTGATTTTGAACGAAAAGCCCAGCCGATTATCCGCTATCGGTTAAACGATATTTTGGTGGAAAAGAAGGAGCCATGTGCTTGTGGGAGTGCATGCCTGGCTTTGGAAAAAATTGAAGGGCGGGAAGACGACGTGTTCTGGTTTAAAGGATATGATGGGGCAGAAAAGCCGGTTTTTCCGGATTTTATCCGAAGATGTATGCTGTTTATGACAGAGGAACAGATAGAAGAATATCGTGTGGTGCAGGAAACAGACGGAAGCCTCCATGTCTATGGGGATTTGTCAGAAAAGGGAAAAAAGGAAGCAGAGAAGGAATTTGCTTGTCTGGCGGAAGGAATGGAATTTGTATTGCCTCAGATTGTGTTCAAGCCTTATTCCTGGGAAAAGGGCAGGAAGATGAAACGCGTGGAGAGAAAACGTGACGATTTACACCATGGCTAATCACTCTGATTAGCCATGGGAAGGTGCGGTTATGAGGGCAAAGCATATGTCCCATTGACGCGGGAAATATATTATAGGAAGCAAAATCGGCTTCCTAATAATCGATTTACGGCACGAAAAGCTGTGCCTTTAATCGGAAATTACTTCGCAATTTCCGATAAGTTATACTATAGGAAGCAAAATCGGCTTCCTATAGTCGGATGGACGGCACAAAAAGCTGTGCCTTTTATGAGAATCAAAAGCGTGATTCTCATAAGTTATAAAATGAGTATATGCAGTTGCCAGTTTATGAGGGTTCTTGAAGCAGCAACGGGAAAACAATGGGAAAACAGCGGGGAAACAACGGGAAAATAATGGGAAAACAACGGGAAAAGGAAGAGGAAAATACGGATGGACAGGGGAATGAATCAGAATAGTGGTGAAATGTATGTACGCAGAGTAAAAATTGCCGGTATGGGAAGAGCATTGGCAGACAAAAAAATCTGTTTTGGCAATCAGAAGAGATATCGGCTGTCTCAAGGCCAGACATTGCTGGATTTGGCCCAGCGGGCGGGAGAGCAGGCATTGCAAGCGGCTGGCATGGATATTCGGGATATTGATTGCCTGGTATGCGGAATGGGTACACCTTTGCAGGCGATTCCCTGTAATGCCGCGTTGGTCCATGAACGGATAGCCAAGGGATTGTCCATACCGGCAGTAGATATTAACACTACCTGCACCAGTTTTATTTCTGCTGTGGATATCATGTCTTGTCTGGTGGAAATCGGGCGTTATCAGCGTGTTTTGATATTATCGGGGGACACGGCTTCGGCAGCGCTTAACCCTAATCAAAAAGAAAGCTATGAATTGTTTTCTGACGGGGCGGCGGCTTGTGTATTGGTTAAAGCTTCGGAAAAAGAAGCCTCATCAATCCTTTACAGCAGCCAGAGAACCTGGTCGGAGGGGGCACATGATACGGAGATTCGCGGAGGAGGCGGGTTGGAACCAGCTTTTGATTTACGGGAAGAAAACAGGGAGGATTATTACTTTGATATGAAGGGGACGCGGATTTTAAAATTATGTGCCAGGAAATTGCCGGGTTTCGTCGAAGAAGCATTGGCAAAGACGGGGGTATCCCGTGAGGAAATACATTTGGTCATACCTCATCAGGCAAGCAGGGCGCTTGATCTTATCATGCCCCGGTTAGGGTTTTCGAAAGGAACGTATGCGGATTATGTGTCGGAATACGGAAACATGGTATCGGCTTCGGTGCCGTTTGTTATGGGAAAAGTGATTGATGAAGGGCGGGTTCATCGCGGTGATTTGCTTATGCTTATGGGGACGGCGGCAGGTCTTACAACAAATTTGATGTTCTTGCGATTTTAGATGACAACAGGGCTTGTATATTTACATTATCTATAGTATGATAAGGGCAGAAGGAGGCGAAAGAATATGAAACGACAAGTAACGATTGTCATTACAGCGGCTTTTTTTACAGCAGTCTGCACGATACCCGCCTTTGCCCATTGTCACGGAAATAGAAGCCATAACAATTATAGAGGGCAGGAATATTGCTATACCTGCGAAGCCAGTTGTGAGGACGGTTATTTATGCGGTGTTGATGGACATTATTGCGAGCAGCATAGGGACGGGGATTGTTGTACGGGAAATATCGAAAGTCAGGCTGCATATGGCAGAGGACACCACCATCATCATAGCGGATGCTGAGTACGAACAGAGATTTTGCATGGTGATAAAACATAACTATTTGCCGCAGGGTTGAATGGTTATAACACACGGGCGGATTTTTCGGGATCGGAGAATCCGCCCGTAAAATTGCTATGGTTGCATTTGACAAATATGTCATAGTAAAACTTATCGGAAATTGCGAAGCAGATTTTGCTTCCTATAGTATTAAAATCCGGACTATTAGTGGAGAAAATAATATATGCATAAATTTTTGCGCAGTGTAGGATTTGGAATGTATGAAAGGAAAAAAGAGGTTGCCATGCTGCTGGATGATTTGGAAAAGAAGGCTAAGGAGCATCGGCGAATTCCCATAGAAGCAGACAGCAATTTGTGCGAGGTGCGTGCGGAAGTGGCGCCTGGAATGGGGGTGGTTTTGGTTGGAGAAACTGATGAGAAGGGTATTTTCCGGCGGGAGTATTACTATCCTTATCTGATCAGCAATGATGTATCTTCAGAGGTAGAATGCTCGATTCAACGTCATACGGAAAAGGAGACATACGCAGGGCTTTTGGATGATACCCGGGTGGGGATTTCTTTGATTTTTTATCTGGATAACAGTTTTGAATATAAAGAGCGGAAGTTGGATCATGTCTCTCAAAAAGTAAAGTCCGTTAGATTGACGGGGCTTTCTGCAGAAGGAAAGATTCTTCTGCCGCTATATAAAACGATGAAACAGATAGAGAAGGCACAGGTTGCGTCGAAGGATCGGTATAGTTTGTTGGAGGCGGCCCGCAATGGCGATGAGGATGCCATAGAGACTCTGACTATTGAAGATATAGATATGTATTCGCAGATTTCCCGCCGGGTGTTGAAGGAGGATATTTATTCTATCGTGGATTCCAGTTTTATGCCCAGTGGTATTGAATGTGATCAGTATGCCGTGATTGGGGAGATTCTTCAGTTGGAGGAGAAAGTGAATCAAATCACCGGCGAGGTGGTATATGATTTAACTTTGGAATGCAGCGATGTGATTTTCCATGTGGGGATTGCCCGCAGGGATTTGCTGGGCGAACCCATGATTGGCCGCAGATTTAAAGGACAGAT
Organism: uncultured bacterium; assembly: GCA_947383005.1. Classification (GTDB taxonomy): domain Bacteria; phylum Bacillota; class Clostridia; order Lachnospirales; family Lachnospiraceae; genus Brotaphodocola. Next base: position 112,247 of record CANDBT010000001.1, read on the forward strand.
TTGGATGCAGGGCGTGGCAGTATTTGAAGAGTAACCGTTCAGACAGGCAAGAAAATATCCTGCCTGAGTTGCTGCCCACACTATCTGATTGTCCTTACTATACACCCGAAAGGAGCGTTTTATGTCCGAAACGATGATGAAACCTGAACAAAATAAAATGGGAGTCATGCCGATTAAACCTTTGTTGATTACCATGTCTCTTCCCATGATTTTATCCATGTTGGTTCAGGCTATGTACAATATTATTGACAGTATTTTTGTTGCACAGTTGGGAGAGAAGGCATTGACTGCGGTATCAATGGCTTTTCCCATTCAGACTTTGATGATTGCGGTTTCTACAGGAACTTGTGTCGGAGTCAATGCGCTTTTGTCCCGATCTTTGGGAGAACAAAATCAGGAGGCGGCCCAGAAAGCGGCCGTCAACGGTATTTTTTTGGCTATTGCAGGAGCTGCTTGTTTTGCTTTGTTTGGACTGTTTGGTTCGCGAATATATTTTGCCAGTCAGACAAGTGATGCTATGCTTATCGATTATGGCGTGAAATATATGTCCATTTGTCTGATTTTTTCTTTTGGCATTTTTCTTGAGATTGTCTTTGAGCGGATTTTGCAGTCTACCGGACGCACCATCTACAATATGTATTCTCAGGGAGCCGGCGCCATTACCAACATTATTCTGGATCCCATTATGATTTTTGGACTTTTTGGTTTTCCGGCTTTGGGGATCAGCGGAGCGGCAATTGCGACTGTTACCGGCCAGATCTTGGCCATGGTTTTGTCTTTGTTTTTTAATGTGCGGAAGAATACAGATGTCAGTATCAGTATGCGGGGATTTTCTCCAGATTTGCCCACTATCCGGACCATTTATGAAGTTGGAGTTCCTTCTATTATTATGCAGTCAATCAGTTCTGTGATGACATATTTTTTGAATTTGATTTTGGTAAGCTTTACGGAAACGGCGGTGACTGTGCTGGGCGTTTATTTTAAGCTGCAGAGTTTTATTTTTATGCCGATTTTCGGTTTGAACAATGGTATGATTCCGATTATTGCTTTCAATTATGGCGCCCGTGATAAGAAACGGATTATCGAAACGACAAAATTCAGTATTTTTATTGCGGTAACAATTATGCTGACCGGGCTGGGTATTTTTCAGTTGTTTACCAAGGAAATGCTGCTTTTGTTTAACGCTTCCCCGCAGATGCTGGAAATCGGCGTTCCGGCATTGCGCATCATCAGCCTGAGTTTTTCCTTTGCCGGATATTGTATTATCGTCGGCTCAGTATTTCAGGCTTTGGGGAATGGTGTTTATAGTTTGATTACTTCCGTGGCCAGACAGCTTTTGTGTCTGCTGCCATTAGCATATATATTTGCCAGGTACTGGGGGCTGCATGCCGTTTGGTATTCGTTTCCTTTGGCAGAAATTATCTCGGTTTTGATGAGTACGATTCTGTTTATCCGTATTTACCGAAAGAAAATTAAAAATTTGTAACGTAACATATGGAAAGGGATGGTGAATTGAGGCAGCAGGATACTATGGAAATGATTCAGGATACGCTGAGTATTCTGAAACGGGGGCATTATATATTAAAAGGCAAAAAAATAAAGCTGAAACTCTCAAAAAAGGAAATGGCGGGTATTCAGGTATATCTTCCTGAAGATATAAAGAAAATCAGCGAGGATAAGAATTTTCGTCATGCGCATGTTATCGGCCGCATAGGGATTGGCTGTGAAAATACGGATTCATTTTCATTGGCAAGAAAAAGAGGCGAGGGAAAGCCGGGGACGGTGCTGGTGCTTAACTTTGCTAATCCGTTTAATCCTGGCGGGGGTGTCCGCCGGGGAGCCAAGGCGCAGGAGGAGGATTTGTGCAGGAAGAGTTCGCTTCTTTTGTCATTAGAGAGCCGGGAGGCAAATAAATATTATGACTATCACCGCTCGCTGCATACCAATATGGCGTCTGACGCGATAATGATTTCTCCTCAAGTGGAGATTATAAAAGATGAGAACGGAAATCTGCTCGAGGACAGCGTAATTGTAGCAGTTATGACCTGTGCTGCCCCTATGCTTCTATACGGCCTGGAAGGAATGACAAATCAGCAGTATCAGGAAATGTTGCTTGGCAGAATTATGGGAATGCTGAAACTGGCTGCCTATTTGGGGTATAAGGTTTTAGTGTTGGGCGCGTTTGGCTGCGGAGCATTTAAGAACGACGCCCGTGTGGTTTCCGATCTTTTTTACGAAGCGCTGAAAGAATTTGATTATGACGGAATGGCGGCGGGCGATTTCTTCAGGCGAATTGATTTTGCCGTCATGGATCATTCCGCAGATCAATATAATTTCAAGGAATTTTCACGAAATTTCAGCGATTTTTACCGAGATGAGAATGCTGCGGAAATTGAGCAGACTTTAGATAAGATCAAACAGGCAGAAACGCATTTGGATCGGATCAGAGGCAGTATGATAGGCGGAGCTGTCGGTGACGCTTTGGGATATGCGGTGGAGTTTTGGCAGGAAGAACAGATTTTTAAGATTTACGGCTCAAAAGGGATTACCGAATATGAACGGGATAAAGCTGTGGGGAAAGCTTTGATTTCAGACGATACGCAAATGACACTGTTTACGGCAAACGGTATCCTTGTCGGGCAGACCAGAACAGCTATTCGTGGAATTGGCGCATCCCCGGCAGACTATGTGGCGATGGCTTACCAGGATTGGCTGAAAACACAACAATTTACTATGGATAGGATAAACAGCTATGACCGGTGTACGAGAGAAGGCGGTTTTTCGTGGCTTCTTGATGTACCGGAGCTTTATTCCCGAAGGGCGCCGGGAAATTCCTGTCTTTCTGCTCTTTTTGCCCAGGCAAGAGGTAGTGTTTATGGTACATTGGAGAATCCCTGCAATGATAGTAAGGGATGCGGCGGGATTATGCGGGTAGCGCCTCTTGCGTTGGCTTATCGGGTCGGGGAAAATTATTTTGCGGATATCGGTGAACTTGACAAAACCGGTGCAAAGCTTTCTGCCATTACCCATGGACATTCTTTGGGCTATATGCCCGCGGCGGCAGTTACTCATATCATCAGCAGGATTCTCACGAGTTATCCGGAAATGAGCTTGAAAGAAATTGTCTGGGAAGCCAGGGATAAGATGAAAGAGCTGTTTAAAGGTGATGTACATTTGAACGAATTGATTCAAATGATAGACAGGGCCGTACAACTTTCAGAAAATGACCGCGATGATCTCGACAATATTCATGCGCTTGGCGAGGGATGGGTGGCGGAGGAAACTCTGGGAATAGCCCTTTACTGTGCGCTTAAATATCAGAACGATTTTTCGAAAGGTATCATTGTATCGGTGAACCATAACGGAGATTCTGATTCCACAGGAGCCGTTACCGGAAATATTCTTGGGGCGATTGCCGGATACAAAGGAATCGATAAGAAATGGAAGGAACATTTGGAACTTGCGGATGTGATTCTGGAGATGGCAGATGACCTCTGCCACGGTTGCCAAATGAGTGAATACAGTTGTTATCGGGACGAGGCGTGGATGTCTAAATATATACATATGCATCGTTATGCAGCCAATAAATGTAACCGTTCAGACGGCAGGATTTGACATTCGATGCTTCTTGTCCGGTGCGGGCCGGAAAGAAAATTCTCCGTTTGGAGCGTTGCACAATTAAGAGAGCGCTCTGAGAGAATGATGGAAGCGGAAAAGGAGAGAAGTGATGGCAAAGGAAGCGCAAATCAGCGATTTAAAGAAAATACCAGGGATAGGCACAAATATGGAACAGCATTTGCACAATATCGGGATTACCTGCATAGCCGATCTGGTGGGGAAAGATCCCGAGGAATTGTATCAATTAGATTGCCTGAAAAAAGGTTTTGCGGACGATCGCTGTGTACTTTATGTGTTCCGCTGTGCGGTATATTTTGCCGAGCACGAACAGCCGGAAGCAGAAAAATTAAAATGGTGGTATTGGAAAGACAGGGTTTATCCGGAAAGAGAGGAGCAGGGATGAGCATAATTGTAAATATCTATTATACGGGAACAAATGGGACGGCGCGGCAATTTGCGGAAGAAATGGAAAAAAGCGGGGTTGCCGCGGCAATTCGTAAAGAAGAGGGAAATCTGCGGTATGATTACTTTTTCCCGATGGCAGATCCGGAAACGGTATTGTTGATTGATTGCTGGGAAGACCAGCAGGCGATTGACAGGCATCATGCCTCGGCAATGATGGAGGAAATCACGAAATTGAGGCTGAAATATGATTTGCATATGAGGGTGGAACGATATTTGTCCGATGAGGAGGGAATACCGGAAACAGACAGCCATTTTATTAAAGAATAAGATGTTTGTTTCGGGGAGGCATTATGAAAGTACAATCGGTAAAAAAAGCCTTTACAGCAGCGGTTCCCCATACAATTCCCATATTTGCGGGCTTTTGGTTTCTCGGCCTGACGTATGGCATTTATATGAATGTCTCCGGTTTCAGCTTTTGGTATCCCATGTGGATGAGCCTTACTGTTTTTGCCGGATCGGCGGAGTTTGTGGCGGTAAGTATGTTACTGGGCGAATTCCATCCGTTACAGGCATTGGCAATGACCTTGATGATCAATGCCAGGCATCTCTTTTATGGGATTTCCATGTTGGAACGTTATCGGGGAACGGGGCTAAAAAAGTTTTATTTGATTTTCGGAATGTGCGATGAGAGCTTTTCCATTAATTATACAGCCGATATCCCCGGCGATGTGGATAAAGGCTGGTTTATGTTTTTTGTTACGCTTTTAAATCATATATACTGGTTTACCGGCGCGACAATGGGAGGGATTTTTGGCGCCGTTATCCGTTTTAACACGAAAGGGCTGGATTTTGTCATGACAGCCATGTTTGTTGTGATTTTTATGGAGCAATGGATGAAGGAGAAAAATCATATCCCGGCATTGGTTGGCCTGGGGATTTCTTTATGCTGCCTGTTTTTGTTTGGAGCGGATAATTTTATCATTCCGGCGATGCTCGCTATTTTGGGAATGCTGACATTGATGAAAAAATCTATTGCTGTTGGCGTCATGGGCTGATATGGTTATAAGGAAAATATGGGAAGAGGATGGTGAAAGCTCTTGTCATTGATGCAGAAAATTATTACTGTTCTTATGGTGGTTGCCGGGACGATGATCACTCGTTTTTTGCCCTTTGTTATTTTCAGAGGGGAAAAGCCGACGCCTGGGTATGTACAATATTTGGGTAGAGTGCTTCCGGCGGCCGTATTTGGCATGCTTGTAATTTATTGTCTAAAAGAGGTCAATGTACTTGCGGGAAACAGGGGAATCCCTGAATGGATTTCCATTGCTGTAGTTATCGGGCTGCATAAGTGGAAGAGACAGATGCTATTGTCTATTGCGGGTGGGACCATTTGTTATATGATATTGGTTCAATATGTTTTTGCGTAAGGCAGACGGGCAGGGAAATGCCCTGTCTGAATTGTTACAAAATTTCTAAATATTATCACCTTGTTTTATCCTTTTGCCTGTGATACAATAAAGGGCAGCAATAATCAGATAACTGAAAAGAGGATAGAATGCAAAACAAGGAGAATACATATGGATTCAATGAATACGATGAATACACAAAATGCTTATGAACAGGAAATCGATTTAAAGGACTTGCTGTTTGCCATACTTCGCAAATGGAAACCGATTATTGCCAGTATGGTGATTTTTGCTGTTTTAATTGGCGGCGCGAAAGGGGTTCTTACATATAGGAATTATAGTGATCCGGAGGCGGTTAAAAACCGGACGGAGACATATGAGACGGAACAACAGCAGTATGAGGACAGTAAAAATATTTTGGAGCGGGAGATTAAAAATATTACCGACGATATCGCCAACCGTCAGGATTATATGGAAAATTCCCTCTTGATGAATATGAGTCCTTATGATGTCGGGGAGGCCAGAGCGGATTTGTTTATTAAGACGGACTATGAGATTATGCCCGGCATGACCTATCAGAATATTGACTATACGAATACGATTTTACAGTCTTATCAGTCATTGATTACCAGCACGGCCTTTTTGGAGCATATTGCCCGTTCCACAGGGATGAAAGACTGGTATTTACAGGAATTGATTACCGTGGAAAGGGGAAATACCACCATAACCGGTACAAATATCAGTGAATTGACCAATTTACTGACTATCCGGGTAAAGCATTCGAGTGTAACAGAGGCAGAGGATCTTCTTGATGATATTTTAAAGCAGGTAGGGGCACTGAGCAGACAGATTAACGGCAGTATCGGGGAACATACCGTTGATGTTATCAGCCGCAGCTCGGGTAGTATTGTAGATTTGGCATTGGCTACCAAGCAAAAGGAAGAAAGAGAGCGCTTGGATTCCCTGGAAAGCGCTTTGGTTGAGAAAGAAACTGCTCTGAAAGAATTAAAAGAACCGGAGATGAACAGTCCGACAAAGATGGTTGCGGTAAAAAGCGCAATAAAATATAGTGTGTTGGGCGCGGTGCTGGGCGCTTTTATGATTATATTTATTGTATGCGTATTTTTTGTGATGAGCGATAAACTTTACTCTTCCAAGGAGCTGCGCAACCGTTTCCGTGTAAAGGTATTGGGTGAACTTTCTCAAGGGAAGAAAGCAGGAAAAATTGATGCGTTGATCGATCGCTTGGAAGGAAAGGCGGCATCCAATACTGCTGATGTGGAATATGAAGTGATTGTTGCTAATATTAAGAATTATACAGACGGGATCAAGACCTTATTGGTATCCGGTACGGCAGCGCCTGATTTTATTGTTCAGGTAGTGAAGCAGTTGGAGGGGCATTTGCCCGGTATGCAGATAGTCGCAGGGGGGAATATCCTTCAGGATGCAGAAACGATCAGAAAGCTTTCCCAATGTGACGGTGTGGTTCTGGTAGAGCAGTGCGGTTTGTCCACGTACCAGGCTATCGGGTGGGAATTGGAAAAAATCTGTGATTTGAAAAAAGAGATAATCGGAACTATAATTGTTGGACGGGCATCCGGAGCTTCTGGCCCGGTGTAGATGGCAGGAGGATGCTCTGTTCGAACGGTTACATTAAAGCAATCGTTCAGATGGGCGGGAAGATATTTTGTCCGAATTGTTGCAATTTAAAGTAAAATACAGGCGAAAGAACAAACAAAAAGCAGTCACAAAGGAATAATTCCGGTTGTGGCTGCTTTTGCTTGCTATCGCGTATCAAAAATCAAGGCTGAAAAGGGCTGATATAAGTTGAACTGTGGTTATCCGAGCGCTCAGGCTCCACAGACGAGTCGCCTGGCTGCGGGGGTTGTTTATCTTCTGGCTGCGGCATATCTGGTGTGTCGGAAGAGGGGGCATCTTGCGCAATAACCGTACATACGCCGTTTTCGTCTGCCTGGTAAGTGATGCCATCTACAGTAATCTGCGTATTGGCATACATTTGGCCGTTTTCCGGGTTCAGGTAATACCATGCAGCATCACTTCCAACCCATCCGGTCTGCATAACCCCGCTGTTATCAAAATAGTACCAAATATTGTTGATAAGCTGCCATCCGGTCATCATAATTCCGTTTTGTTCGTGATAATAATACCAGCGGTTTTCTATTTGCCGGAGTCCGGTCTGCATAACTCCGCTCTCATCAAAATAATACCAGTTTCCGTCAATCTCCTGCGACCCGGTTTGCATAGCGCCGCTTGGGTCAAAATAATATTGTCTGCCGTCGATTTGCTGCTTTCCGGTTTGCATGGCGCCATTATCATCGAGATAATACCAATAGTCGCCAATCTGCTGCTGGCCGGTCTGCATAGCGCCGTTTGAATTAAAATAATACCAAATGTTATTAATCTGCTGCCAGCCATCAGACATACGTCCGGATTCTTTTAAGAAATACCAGGTATCCTTATCTTGCAGCCATCCGGTTTGCATTAAGGCGTTTTGGTCAAGATAATACCAATAAGAGCCGTCGTGAATCCACCCCGTCTGCATAGCGCCGCTGGTATTGAAATAGCGCCAACCATCTCCATCAGCGAGCCATCCGACAGTCATTTTGCCCGTATTCGGATCTAAATAATAAGTGGTGTTGTCTTGTGTCAGCCATCCGTTGGCAGCCTGGCCGTCTGCACGCATGAAAAACCAGCCTGTCCCGTCATGAATCCAGGTATCTTTTTGCATCTGATAATTTTGATAATAGTAAGTCTTATCGCCGATTGTTCGCCAGAGGTCAGGTATAATAATATCGGAGAAATCTTTGTATTGAAAGTCAATATCTACATCGCCGTTTATGCCATCTATGTAACCAGTATTGGTTGCCTGCCACATGACAGGGGCTGCATAGGCATGCTGCTTTTCGTAACGGGCCACCCATACATCATAATTGACCTGGCTCATATCGATGCGGTTGGCCAGCCAGTAATCGTTGGCATAAAGGATTGCGTGATATCCGGCATCTTCAATTTTCTTGCAAAAAGCATTTACCATGGCAGCCAGTTGTTGCGGGGACAGGCTGCTTTGTGTATTGTCCTCCAGATCAAAGGCTACGGGATAAGAGACAGGATAATCTTTGATTAAATCCAGGACAAAATCCGCTTCCGCTTCTGCCATAGCCACATCTGTAGCATATGAATACAGATAAATGCCAATCTGGATACCTGCCTTGGCAGCCCCCTCGGCATTTTGGCGGAACAGAGGATCTACCTGCCCTTTGTAGCGCGTTCCCAGCATAACAAAAGAAATGTCATTTTGGGCAACCTTATCCCAATCTATCGTGCCTTGCCAATGGGATATATCTATACCTCTGGCAAAAATACCCGGGACGGGTGTGCCGTCACGGAGCTGGTATATCCCTTCCTCTATCTTGCTGTGGGTAGAGGCGGCATAGGCCGCAGGCGGGCACGCGGACAAAATCGTGACAGCTAAAGCCATAATTAAGGCAGTCGTCCTTTTAAAAAGGACTCTGCCCGAATTTCTGTTTTGGTTATCCAATGTAATCCAATCCTTTCTTTTCGTGACTCCGTTTTCGCGCAGTCCAGCGTCGGGCGCTGAGCTTTCACCGTGCATAGGCCCATACGGAGGAGTATGCCGCTAAAGCGGCGTGTGGGCTGTGCAGTGAGTAGGGGAAAACTTCCCTTACTCGATTACCCCAATGCCGCTATGGGCGCGGTCCGCTGGTAAGGCCGGCAGCTAAATCACCGTCAGAACTGCCGCCGGGAGATGGATTTCCTCCGTTGGGAGAACTTCCTCCGTTTGGAGAACTTCCTGAAGGTGTCCCGCCGGGGGTGGAAGAGGAAGCACCAGGGCCATTGTTGTTTGTAGGTGTCCCTCCGCCGACTACAGGAGTAGAGCCACTGTTGTTATTGTTGGAGCCATTGGAACCGTTGTATACATTGCCGTTATTTACGTTGGTATTGCAGGCGCCGTTGGAAGCAAACTGATACGTTACACCGTCAATTGTGCGGCTGGTGCCGGCAACCATCCTTCCGTCAGCCGGGTCAAGATAATAATAGACACCGTTTACCTGAATCCAGCCGGTTATCATATGGCCGGAATTGTTAAAATAATGGTAATAACCATCGATTTCTTTCCAGGCGGTAGACATAATTCCGCTGGCAGGGTCCATATAGTACTTATGCGTGCCATCGCTGAGCCATCCGGTCAGCATTTTGCCGATGGGCATGCCTGCAGCAGAATTGTCTTTCATATTGAAATAATAATAATGGCCGTTATACTGCTGCCATCCGGTCAGCATCTTGCCGTCGCTGCCAAACAAATAGTAAGCGCCGTCGATTTGCATGGCTGAATTCAGTACGCATTTGCCGTTGGCAGGATTAAAATAGTACCAGGCATCATCCATGTTCCGCCAACCCAAGGCCATGGCGCCGCTTCCCCTCATATAATAGTAGTCGGAACCGATATTCAGCCATTGGCTCTGGACTAACGTACCGTCACTCAAGGTGTAATAATACGTGTTGTTATCATTGACCCAGCCGGTGGACATCAGCCCGTCGGCTTTGAAATAGTACCATTTGTCGTTGATTTTTTTCCATCCTACAGCCATCAAGCCGGTAGACAAATCCATATAGTAGTAACCGCTGGAAGTATTGATCCAGCCTTTGTGTAAGGAACCATCATTATCATAATAGACATAACTGTCACCATTGGGAACCCAGCCGGTAGCAGCATATGCGTCTGTACCGGAACTGAGGGCTATTGCTCCTACTGTGCCAGCCAGTACCATAGCTGCCAAAAGGCGTCTGTTTTTCATTAACCGTACCTCCTTTATATCGGGCGCAGCCCGAAAGAATCTTGTCGTATCAAGGCTCATTATAACATAAGGGAAAAGGGAAGTGGTAACATTTTTATTACATTTTCTTAAAATTGTTATTGTCCTTTGGAGATGGGGATGTCATGTCGGCTCTGGCGGATACATATTTTTTATAATAACGTTTCGCATACCGGTACATAATCAACGTATAATCTCCGAATTCCTCTCCCTGAGCGCTTTTATAAACCGCCCATAAAGCCCATAAAAAACCGCCCAAAGCCATATAGGCATACACAATCAAGCGCTCATCTTTTGTTGCAGGCCGCCCGAAATAGCATTCCATCAATTGTTCTGTTTCTTCATCATTATAATAGGAATAAATTGCGCACATGCCTAAATCGATCAACGGATCGCACATACCGGCGTATTCCCAGTCAATCAAACGCACGCTTCCATCAGGCAGGAAGAGGAAATTGTCCACATTGCTGTCGATATGGGACAATGTTTTGGGGCGGTTTTGCTGTTCCAATTGAAGAAGCATCTCGTCCATCCATTCCCGAACCTGGGCATAATCTTCAAACCGCATACCGTTTTGTGAGGAACGGCAAAGGTTTTCATAAAAATCGATTCTTTCCCGGATATTGAATTCATGCGCAACAGAAATACCGGATTGATGAAAACAGCGCAATAGCTGCATACAGGCGGTCATATCCTGGAGGCTATCCGCCTGGGCATTTCGTGACCCTTCGTAATATTCAGCGATTTTGTATCCGGTAGCCTTATCCAGATAGACGACATGCTCGGTGATACCTAAAGGTTCAACTGCTTCATATACGCTTGCCTCCTGCTGGCGGTTAATCAGCAGTTCGGTTCCCGCACCGGGGATTCGGCAGATATAATGCCGCCCTTTTAGCTGGAAGAGGAAAGAATTGTTGGTCATACCTGACTTCAGGCAGCGGATATCATGGATCTCTCCCTCAGGCACTTGAAATACCCGGGAAACCAGTTCCATAGCCTTGCTGTCCGAATGAGTCTGGTATTTGGGATCAAAAAGCCGCAGTTCTTCAAGGTTTTCAAATTCATAAACCTGATTGGCAGGCTGGCGGTTGATATCCATTTCCAGTTTATCGATATGGTTCATCAATACATGCTCCCAGTAAAACTGCTCTGTCCCTGGTGTCTGGTAAGCTTCAATTAATAAAGGAAGAAACTCCTGAGAAAATTCTTTAGAAAAATATACCGGTCCGTACATTACCCAACTGTCATGTCCGCCGATAGATATATGGGTAATCCGTTTCTTCTTATTATAAGAAAGAACCCATTCGGAGGTACTGCCTTCCTGATAGACGGAAGAATACCAGGCGCCGCATTCCCAGGAGTGAAACATATTTTCTCGGAGCCAGTTGTCGGAAGACAGCACATACATGTTGCGCCCCTGCAGGATTTTCTGCGCCCGGTAAAGCGTAGCCAGGGTATTTTTGCAGGAGTACTCAGGATTGTAGATTAGGTTTACCCCGTATGAATCGATCAGGTATTCGAATTTTTCCTTCAAATAGCCGACCATAATGGTAATGTCCGTTATGCCCGCTTGGTGCAACTGTTTGATTTGCCGTTCTACCATGCGTTCGCCGAAAACTTCCAAAAGCCCTTTGGGCATTTCGAAAGTCAGCGGGACAAAGCGGGAACCAAAGCCGGCGGCGATAATCAGTGCGCCGTCAACTCGGAATTGATCCAGAAAAGCTTTTCCCAGAGGCGTCAGCTCATATGCGCATGATGCCGCGGAAAGGTCTGAATGATTTTTTCCTTGTGAGATGAATTGCTGTTTGCTGCATTCCTTTAATAAAGTATTGATTGTCCCCAGGGAGAGATCCAGCTTTGCCGCCAGCTCACGCTGGGTGCAGCAAGGATGCTCCTGAATATAGCGGCATATTAAACCAATACGATTCATCATTTGCTCCTCCGTAATATGCTTGTTCAAAAAAATATAAAAACAAAAATATGTGAACATTATAGCATGGAAGAGCCAGAAAACATAGGGATTTTCAATATTGTATCAATATTAGTACAATATTTCGGGAAAATTCACTTTCCGTAAGATTTTCGTAAGAAAACGCTTAGGGTTTTGTTATAGCATTTCTGCGAAAAGTGTATTATACTGTATAACGTGATGGAGAGGTGGTAACACCTGATAATGAAATTTGGATTTAAGGAATTTCGAAAGGAAAAGGAGAGTGCATTTATTATGAGAAAGCAGACAAAAGTAGTTGCAGTTGCATCTGCAGCAGCCCTGCTGGCCATTGGCGCTTCTATGACTTCCTTCGCAGCTAGCGGCTGGGTTGAGGAAGACGGCGTATGGTATTTTTATGACCGCGATGGAAACAGAGTAGAAGATGAGTGGAAGAAATCTGGCGACAACTGGTATTGGCTGGATAGCGAAGAGAACGGAGCTATGGCTGTTGACAAGTTGGTCGAGGATGATGACAATACTTATTATGTAGATTCTAACGGTGTTATGGTTAGAAATACGTGGGTAAGGATTGTAAACGAAGATCAGGATGACGAAGATGATCCGGCTGAGTACAACTATTATTACATGCAGTCCAATGGTAAAGCTTATAAGAGCAGCGGTGATACTGTTAATAAGAAAACTATCGATGGCAAGAGATATGCTTTCGATGAAGACGGTAAGATGCTGTATGGCTGGGTAAGCAAAGACGGTGAACTGGCGAATGGCGAAGACGATTGGATTGATGCCGAGTATTATTTCGGTAATTGGGATGATGGTGCTATGAAGACCGGTTGGCAGAAGATTACTGTGCATGATCCGGATGCTAACAAAGATGATGATTATGATTATTGGTTCCATTTTAAATCCAATGGTAAAAAGCGTACCAATAATGATAGTGATGGTGAGGAGCAAAAGAATAAGACTTGGAAGTCTAATGGCAAATACTATCATTTTGACAAACGTGGTGTAATGGTTTATGAATGGTATCGGACTGATTCTGCAGCGTCTGCTTCTGATCCTGGTACAGCATCATCTGCTTCTAACTGGGCATATTTCAGTAACCCTGAGGATGGTGCCCGTAAAGTTAAAGGTTGGTTTAAAGTAGTTGCACCAAGTGAAGATAATACATTTGATGAGGATGATGCCCCAACTTTTGCAAGCAGTGATGCTGGTGATGAGAGTGAAAAATGGTATTATTCTGATGGCCATGACGAAGGTTTGGTGGTTGGTCAGATCAAGAAAATCAAGGGCAAATATTATGGCTTCTGGCCGGATGATGGTGAGAAGGGTGGCCGCATGTTGGTAGGTCTTTGTGCCCTGGAAATGGATGACGAAAAGATTGTAAGTGTTATTAAGGATGATATGGATGCTGATGATTTAGATGACTTTATGGATAGTTATAAGAATAAATCTCAGGATGACACTGACGTTTATCTGTATTACTTTGGTAGCGGTGACGATGCAGATACCGATGGCGCTATGAAGACTGGTAATGTCACTATTAACCTGGACGGCGATAGTTATCAATTCTCCTTTAAGAAGACTGGTGGTGTTGAGAGCAGAGGCCGTGGAGTGAATGGTATTGATGATGGCAAGTATATCTATAAGCATGGCCAGAAAGTAAAAGCTAGTTCTGACGAGAAATACATCGTTGTTACAGCTACTGGTGATATCAATACGGCTACTGCGAAAGTTAGGGATTGGGATAGTTCTGATATCAGAAGTACAGTTGCTGAAAGTGGTTTAACTAAGGGCAAAGCTGATGCGGCAGATGGAAAAGTAAACGTTGTTTACGGTTTCGATGCAGATGATATGTATCTTGTTAATACCAGCGGTCGTATTCAGACTGGTACAAAGTCTGGCACCAAGGATGGCGACGAGTGGTATTGGTATATGCAGGATGGCCGCATTGTTATGTACACAGACAGCAAGGATTTAGATAAGACTGGTCTTGACGGCAATGGTTGGAAGGCTAGCGATGCAGATGATGCTTCTGATCTTGTAGCTGGCAAATTGGGTAGAACCAAATAATTTTACAATTAATTTGGTTCTTGAAAGCAAGTTAATATGAGTTAATATGAGTTAAGAGATTCTCCTCTGTTGTAAATAAGTTGTTTGCAATAGAGGAGAATTTTTGTCGAATATATATTATGAAAAATGAAATAGCACTTTGTATGATGATGGATTGATAATATCTACATATAGAATTTGTTGTGTAATCTTATTGTTACTGGAACATCATTAAAAAATGCGAAATCAATATCTCTGTTTTTGATAAAAAGCGAATTGTTTTGTTGGAATAGCATAAAACCAAAAGATTTTATTCAACGCCAAATCCCGGCAAACCTTAAAAACAAGAAAAATGATTTCTGTATTTTCTCAGAGAATCATCGGTTTATAATTTTTTCATAAAGCTTGTGTTTGTCGTATTATAAATGTTTTCCGATATACTAATTGATATAATACCAAGGTCAAAAGGCCAAAAAATCCGATGAAAGCTCACTAGCAAGAGCATTTTTGAGCTCGGGATCCGCAAAAATATCAAAAGTAGTATTTTTCAAAGTACTTTTTGACCCCAACATCATTGATATTCTATACCAAAAATCTAACCAAAATCTAGCGGTTCTTCCCGCGAAAAATTCCCAATAGAAATATATTTTCCCGATAAGGCGGTGATTTTCATGGCTGATTAAGTGAATAAATTTGAAAGTATTTTGCCCTTGCAGTATTAATAAAAATTACGATATAATAGAGGAGGAGAATGGATAAAAAGAAAAATACAGAATCCCTAAATACTGGATATAAAAAACCAGGGGACAGCCGCATAGCCTATCAGAATAAGGACATTGTATCTAAACTTTTTGGGCAGATGATGAAGGGGAAGCCCCTTAGCCTGTTCGGCCTGAAAACAGACTTAAAAGTTGTGGATGCCAGGCCAACAGATATCCCTATTGTCCAGGCCAGGGAACTGCGGCTGGATAATCTGTTTGAGTTGGAAGATGACAGCGTTGCCATTATTGATTACGAAAGTGTTTGGAAGGAAACGAACTTTATCAAATACGGGCGCTATATCCTGGAGGTGATTGACCGGTATCTGCAGGAAGGGAAGCGCCCGGATATTCATATGATGGTGTTGTATACAGCCGATATTGAAAAGGCTGCCAATTTGATGAAAAGAACTGCGTGTACAATAGAAACGGAAACTGCCTATTTGATTGGTGTTCCTTCTGAGGAATGGCTGGATTATGTCAGGGCAGGTATCGCAGATTCGCAAGTATCGGATGAAATGCTTATACGCCTGATACTGCTGCCTTTGACTTATAAAGGCGAGGAACGGAAGCAGGCAGCGATTAAAACGTGTGTAGAGCTGGCAAGGCAGATACCAGACCAGGGCCAGGAGGCTTTTGCTTTGGCAGGGATATTATCCTTTACAGATAAGGTGATTAATGACGAAACGAAACAATATATCAAGGAGGTGTTAGGATTGACGCAGGTAGGAAAGATGCTGATGGATGAGGGGCGGCAAGAAGGCTTGCAGGAGGGTTTACAGAAGGGAGATATTGAAAGAGCCAGGAAAACAGCTATAAATATGCTGGAAAAGGGAAATACGGCGGAATATATTGCTGATATTTTGGAACTTCCGGCAGAGATGATTAGGGCATGGAAAAGAGAGGGTTAAGAGGGGGAGAATAGAACGACCAGCAAAAAGTATATTTGCCGTTTACTTATATCCTCTGAGGATGCGTATGGCTTTTAGTAAGGTGGATTCCGCATTTAGACGCAGCGGAAACTGGTGTAGGAAACGCTATAAGGGAAAATTTATGGCGGTTTCGTAAGTTATATTACAGGAACCGCTCCGCGAACCCTGTAATCAGATTTACGGCACGAAAAGCATGTGCCTTTTATCATAATTTGCTTTGCAATTTCTGATAAATTATCTTCCACACAATAAATCTAAATTAAATCTAGCGGTACTTCCCGCGAAAAATTCCTAATAAAAATAGATTATCCCGATAAGGCGGTGATTCCCATGGCTGATTAAATGGATAAATTTGAATATATTTTACTCTTGCGGTGCGAATAAATAATACGATATAATAGAGGAGGAGAATGGATAGAAAGAAAGATACTGAATACAAAAAGGCCAAATACAAAAGTTCTGAATATAAAGAGTCAGCAGATAGCCGCATAGCTTACCAGAATAAAGACATTGTATCGAAACTTTTTGGGCAGATGATGAAGGGGAAGCCTCTTAGCCTGTTCGGCCTGAAAACAGATTTAAAAGTTGTGGATGCCAGGCCGACCGATATCCCTATTGTCCAGGCCAGAGAACTGCGGTTGGATAATCTGTTTGAGCTGGAAGACGGCAGCGTTGCTATTATTGATTACGAAAGTGTTTGGAAGGAAACAAACTTTATCAAATACGGGCGCTATATCCTGGAGGTGATTGAGCGGTATCTGCAGGAAGGGAAGCGCCCGGATATTCATATGATGGTATTGTATACGGCCGATATTGAAAAGGCTGCCAATTTGATGAAAAGAACTGCGTGTATAATAGAGGTGGAGGTCGCCTATTTGACCGGTATATCTTCTGAGGAATGGCTGGATCATGTCAAGGCAGGTATCGCAGATTCGCAAGTATCGGATGAAATGCTTATGCGCCTGATATTGCTGCCTTTGACTTATAAAGGAGAGGAACGGAAGCAGACGGCAATTAAAGCGTGCGTAGAGCTGGCAAGGCAGATACCAGACCAGAGCCAGGAGGCATTTGCTTTGGCAGGGATATTATCCTTTACAGATAAGGTGATTAATGACGAAACGAAACAATATATTAAGGAGGTGTTGGGATTGACGCAGGTAGGAAAGATGCTGATGGATGAAGGAAGACGAGAAGGATGGCAGGAAGGTCGGCGAGAAGGACGGCAGGAGGGTCGGCGAGAAGGACGACAGGAAGGTCGGCGAGAAGGACGACAGGAAGGAAAGCAGGAGGAAGCCAGGAAGAATGCCAGGAATATGCTGAAAAGAGGATACATGGCGGAGGATATTGCCGATATTCTGGAACTTCCAGAAGAGACGATTAAGGTTTGGGAGAAGGAATTTTTGACTACAAGATGAATCTGGTTTATTTGCCAGACCAGGAGAAAGGACAAATGCCTTTCTGATTAGTTCTAACCAAGTATTGCAAGTGATTGTAATGGACATATGCTGTTGGGTTCCGTCCATAGGGAGTGTCTGTGGGCGGGACAAACGGAAGGAATGGTAAAAACATGAAAACTCGTAAACAATAAATAAACATAAAAAACAATATGCAAAAGTACAAAGGCAACCGGCGGAAAAAGAAAAGAAAACAATAATTAATGATATTCCATACAATAAGTCTAAATCAAATCTGGCGGTTCTTCCCGCAAAAATTTCCAATTAGAATTTTTTCCCTAATGAAGTGGCGATTCTCATAGCTGGTTAAGTAATCAGCTTTAAAAGTATTTTACCCTTGCAGCATAAATGATTAATGCAGTATAATAAAGGAGGAGAATGGATAGAGAGAACAATACCAAATATAAAAGGGTACAAAAGCGAAAAGATCAAAATAAAAAGGTTTATAAAGAACCTCAATATAAAGAGCCAGGAGACATCCGCATAGCTTACCAGAATAAAGACATAGTATCGAAACTTTTTGGGCAAATGATGAAAGGGAAGTCACTTAGCCTGTTTGGCCTGAAAACAGATTTAAAAGTTGTGGATGCCAGGCCGACCGATATCCCTATTGTCCAGGCCAGAGAACTGCGGTTGGATAATCTGTTTGAGCTGGAAGACGGCAGCGTTGCTATTATTGATTACGAAAGTGTTTGGAAGGAAACGAACTTTATCAAATACGGGCGATATATCCTGGAGGTGATTGACCGGTATCTGCGGGAAGGGAAGCGCCCGGATATTCATATGATGGTGTTGTATACAGCCGATATTGAAAAGGCCGCCAATTTGATGAAAAGAACCGCATGTACAATAGAGGTGGAGGCCGCTTATTTGACCGGTATATCTTCTGAGGAATGGCTGGATTATGTCAGGGCAGGTATCGCGGATTCACAAGTATCGGATGAAGTGCTTATGCGCCTGATATTGCTGCCTTTGACTTATAAAGGAGAGGAACGGAAGCAGACGGCAATTAAAGCGTGCGTAGAGCTGGCAAGGCAGATACCAGACCAGAGCCAGGAGGCATTTGCTTTGGCAGGGATATTATCCTTTACAGATAAGGTGATTAATGACGAAACGAAACAATATATTAAGGAGGTGTTGGGATTGACGCAGGTAGGAAAGATGCTGATGGATGAGGGAAGACGAGAAGGACGGCAGGAAGGTCGGCAGGAAGGAAAGCAGGAGGAAGCCAGAAAGAATGCCAGGAATATGCTGAAAAGAGGATATATGGCGGAGGATATTGCAGATATTCTGGAACTTCCGGAAGAGACGATTAAGGCTTGGGAAAAGGAATTTATGACAGAAAGAACAGATAAGGGAACGAAGGAAATGGAAAAACCTGAAATATGTAATAACAAGAGGTTAAAAAAGAAAATCTTTACAAAACGGGAGAGATATTAATGTTTATGAGTGACAAGACCAAGTTAATCATTATCCGCATTTTGTACACGGCTTTTTACGATTCGCGGGAAGATAGAGTATGCCGTATATTTATTCCTGGCGAGCAAAAAGTGTTTAAAAAGTTTTTGAAAATCCTGAAATATTATATCGGTCAGGGGGAAGAAAAGCTTTGGCATAGTTATGGAACGGAAGGAGAGCATGTGCTGAATGCGTCTTGGTTTTGTCGGTATTTAGAGTACCAGGTTTCTATACAGGAGGTCTATAGTTATGCGGTAGAAAAGCAGCACAGGATAGAAAAGGAAATATTTTTAGAAAAATTGGCAGAACAAGCCAGGCGATATGGGGCACAGTGGGAAGTGGAAGTTTCGGATGAAGAAAAAGCGCTGATTATTCGATTTTATCAGATGGTTTTGGATGTTGTACTATCAATAATAATCGATATTACGCCAGAGATGCCGTCATCAAAGAATGAAAGTATTTGTTTAATCCGTCAGAAGATTGCTCAAGGTATGGCTGAAGAGGAGATTGGGTATTTGGTTGGTTCCGGAGATGGCTGGCGAAGAGAAACAGGCGCGTTGTTATATCGCAGTTTAAAAGAAGAAGAGTTAGAAGAGAATGAGATTTGGTGGTGTATCCGCTGCTGTATTGATTATGATATCCGGGATTGTGCTGATTTGATTGTGGGGATAGCGAAAGGCAGCCATCAGAAAGCCTGGATACGGCAAACGGCAGTTGAGTATGTATGCAGGACGATGGATGCGAAAGAGGCTTGTGAGAAAATGCTGCCCTTGTATGGAAGGTTGTTTTATTGGGCGTTGGATCAGTATGCAGACAGCTCAGATGAACAGTTAAAGACATTGATGATGGATTATGCGGACAGCCATAGCGGCCAGGAAATGTATCGGGATATCTGTTTGGTTAAGATGCAGGATAAGGAAGGTTTGAGGGGGATACGCCATTATTTGGAACGGATGCGCCATGTACCAAAGAATATCGAAACACCTGATCCAATTGAAGCCATTGGGAGAGTGAAAAGCGGGGAGTTGCTGGATGAATTAGAAAAGTTATTGGTGCTGCTGATGAGGGATAATTTTCGGGACCGGAGTTTCGACGGCTTGCAGACAGCTTTGGTGTTCGCTTTTTCGGGAGTGGCCTGTTCTGGCGAACGGCATAAAAAGAAAGTATTTGACTTGTTGAATAAATACAGGCAGAAAGAAAATTTGCAGGGGACAGATAGGGCGGCTGGTGAAGCCGCCGGGGAGACAGATAAAAAGAAAAGGATTGTAAAACAATTGCTGGAAGATGTTTGGTGGCGTTGTGAGGAGAATTTTGGTAATCAGTGAATTTGATTAAGGTTTTCTAAGGATTCTTTCAGCCATAGATATTTCTTGTCCGGTACAGGCAGGCGCATGCCGTTATTTAATATAACCATATGCCGGTATAAGGCAATGATTGTGTGGCTGTTGACCAGGAAGCTGCGATGGATTCGTAAAAAGTAATTCGGAAGAAGTTCTTCCATTAAAAAGATAGGATGGCAGACATGGATAGTCTGCTTTTCGCAAATAATGCGGGAGTAGATATTGTCAGCTTCTACATAGAGAATACTGTCGGCAACAAGTCTGTAATGTTTGGCATGACGGTCAATAAATTCCATTGGCTGGGCAGTTTGGGTAGCCATAGTGAGATCCTCCTTTTATCAATCTGCGCTAAAAGAGATTGTAAGTATATGGTAATTATAACGGTTTTAATGACAAAACGTGACAGTTATGGAATAAGGTTTGCAATTTGTGAATTTTTTCTGATTTTTTTGTAAAAACCCTACCCAAAAAGAATGATGTCGTATATAATACATACTGTTTGCAAGATAGTAAAAGTAATGATTGGGGATACCTGAGAACAGATATGAGAGAATGAAAAACAGGTAAAAGAACAGGAGGAATCGAAATGAAGATAAAAAAACTGATTTTAATAGCTGGATGTATGGCATTGTTGTGTGGATGTACGAAAAGCAACATTGTGAATCCGGAAACGGATCCTTCCCAAGAGCCGGGCCCGGATTTTAATTTGTACAATGATATCGTATTGGATGAAGAAGAACTTTATCGTGAGGTGAATGATATTTATGTTGACCCGGTAGATTATCCTATGGCGGTGGGGATTGAATTTGAGCTGCATTTGGATGATGGTTATGTGGATATTGTTGCCATTGTGAAGGATGGCACCAGC
The DNA here is from genome assembly GCA_947383005.1 of uncultured bacterium. Taxonomy (GTDB): domain Bacteria; phylum Bacillota; class Clostridia; order Lachnospirales; family Lachnospiraceae; genus Brotaphodocola. The sequence goes on from CANDBT010000001.1 coordinate 133,342, forward strand.
AAAGAGGATGCGGCGCTCTATGCGGAGGTTGCTATTAAGGGAGTGAATGACGAGGTAGCTGTACAAGATTATTCCTACGCCCAGTCCGAACAGGATAGCTTCGGCGGATTATATCAGGATAATGAAATCAATTTGAAGGTATATGAAGAGTCTGCATATAATGCGGGAGGGGAACCGTTGTATGAAACACATATTCCCAAAGATGAATATCAGAAAATTGTTATTGAGTAATATCTGTACGATTATTGTAAATTAACGTAAAAAATCTGGCATAAAAATCTGTTTGCAGGCAAGCCTGATGTGGATTTTTATGCCAGATTTTTTCTATAAGACAGTTCGTCCAATGCTTCTTGTCCGGCGTAGACGGGTAAGAAGCATCGGACCGAACTGTTACATATAAAGCCCGCTCTGTGGCGGAGCCGTTTAAATCTAATGACTATGTATCGAAGGGGTATAAGATTATTCAGCCGCTTCAGTACTGGCTTCTGTCTCCTGGGGCTGCCCTTCGGCGGTTCCGCCTGCAGTAGTTTCTTCACCTTCGGCGTTTTCTTCTGCGGAAGTTTCCTCTTCGGCAGGTGGAAGAATCTCGCTACAGGTCACTTTAATATTGGCATTGTTGGTCCTATATGACATTTCATAAGGATTGCCGGTATCAGAAGCGCCGTTTCCACTGAGCTTTTCCTGGCTGCCTACTTCTTCTGCCATAATGCGTTCATACATGGCGTTACCCTCGCTTTCACCCAGGGAAGCGACTAATAATTTTTTAAAAGTGTCATTAAGGATTGCCGACAGGTCGGAATCGGAAATAATTCCTCTGTTGTAATGGAGCTCGAAGGCGTAGGGCACATAGTTGGTGTTGGATTTGTTGGAAGAGTTCCATAATGTGCTGCTAATGATCATAAGGCCATTTTCCGCCTTTAAGCCATAAGTAGTTTCCACATTGTTGTTTACAATGCTTTTTTGAATGGAAGAATTACCCAAATTGCCAATTTGCTTGAAAGAATCGGCAAGGATAGAATCCATAAGGGATTTCATCTCGGCTTGATAGACACGGCGTGTGGTGGAGGAAGCTATGCCGGCAGTTTTTGCGGCGGTAGCCGTTTCCTGGATGTTAGCATGTGTCTTTCCCGGACTTTTCCGATTGGCATTTCTTTGCTCACGTTCTTTTTCCAAGGCAATCTGTGCTTCACTTTTTTCATGCTTGACTCCGCTGTCATCCAGCCAGTAACCCTCTACATAGGTTCCGGTCATGATATGGCCATCCGGATCAATATAGTATTCGAGTCCGGTATCCGGATCAGTGAACCAGTTAGCATTTTTGGGACGTGAACCGTTGGCATATTCATAAGCCCAGGATTCACCTTCCCTAATCCAGCCAGCGAAAGCGGGAACGGAAACGGAAACGGTCAAAGCGGCGGAAAGTATGGATATTCCAATTAATTTCTTTTTCATGATAAACCTCCAATTTAAATATTGTTATATCTGTTATTATTGGGAAAAACTATAATAACGAAAGCATAGCATAAAACCGAAATTTGCACAACTGTTTAAATTGTGAAGTTTTTAAAATATTTTATTACAGTTTTGCTTAAAATTGTAATAAAAACGGAAATCCTTGTACAGAATTTCCGTTTCCTGTAATATAATTTATCATAACTTGCGAAGCAAATTGTGGTAAAAGGCACGGCTTTTTGTGCCGTAAATCGATTATAGGAAGCTGATTTTGCTTCCTATGATAAAAGGCACAGCTTTTCGTGCCGTAAATCCGATTACAGGGTTCGCGGAGCGGTTCCTGTAATATTAGCGTATTTTCACCATCTTGCCGTCTGAACCGACGTAATAATTATCTACCCAGCATTCGGTAGCCATTATGCCGTCCTCGTCCAGGTAATACCAGGCACCATCATCTCTGACCCAGCGATTGGACCAGCGAATGCCGTTCTCGTCCAGATAATAGCGTCCGTCTTCCAGTGTCAGCCAGCCAATAGCTTTTTCGCCATCGTCCTGAATATATTGCCACTGTTCTTCCTCCGTCTGCTGCCATTCCCCTGCCATAGACGGGAACGAACTGAACAAGAGACAGCTAATCATTACAACCAAGGTCAGACCTGTTTTATGTTTCATACACCTCACCTCTTTCTCTGTAAAATAATTATAGCAGGGACGGGAAATGATGGCAATAGATTTGGGGGGATTGTAAGGATTTCTCCTGAATTGTAAGGAAAATGTAACTATTGGTTTATTGCGTGGGGAATCATCAAATATGAAGGGAGGAAACAGGTACAGAAAAATATTTGCGGATATTGTCGAAAGGTTTTTGGTGAAGAGTACAAGTCTTTGTCCGGGGTGAAGTGAAAATAGGCAGATGTTGTAGGATATTTTATCGATGGTGAAATCTATCGGGATTTGTCGGATTGTGCGATTTGTTCTGCTTTTCAAAACGGAAAAAAGGTTTTATATTTAAAGAGGAATTGTAGTGTAGTATTGTAAAGGCAGCCGCCGGCTGGCAGGGATTTGCGGGAAGCAAAGGACAAAAGCAGGCAGCGGCAGATAGTTAAGGAAAGGGGGTTACAAGAAAGAAAATGCAAGTAAACAGTCAGTTGGAAATGAGAAGTCAAAAGGAAAAAATACTACGATTGGAGGAGGAGAACCGAAAATTGAGAGAAGATAATGAAATGTTACTGAATATTATGGTTCAGATGAAAGTAACTCTGAACCGTTTGGTAAACCGGTATGTTACGGAACAGACAAAGCTTTAACATACCGGTTGATTTATAAATCCAAATCGGAGTTTTCATTTGTAGCAGCAGGTTGTCGGGCGGCTTCTAATTCAAGTTCCAGAGTTTTATTCTTTTGAAGGAGAGTCCATATGGTTTGGTGCATCCATTGGACAGTGTGATTAAGTTGATGGTTTTCTGTTTCCAGCTCTTGAAGACGGGGTTCCTGAAGCGCAGCTGCTTCGACAGTGGCACGGGAACGAAGAGATGATAATAGGTAGCTGGAAAGAGAAGGCGTATTGGTAAGCATTTTTTGGAGAAGAAGCCTGTCCCGCTCTTCCCGGTTTAGATGTAAAAAGTCGGGGTAACGGATGTCCAAAAGGTTCATAGGGATATTGCAGGTAGAACAGACTGCGTTACGAAGCAACTGATAATAGCCATAGCGACCACATTTCGGGCAATAATAGACAGATAATTCCCGCATAAGCACCTCCATGGTTTGATATTCGGCTGATTTGTCCATCAGCTAAGAAACAGCTCTGTTTTCCTGATTGCACAGGTCAAAAAGCCTCAGCGTAGCCCCACTACGCCTGCGTATTTTGACCTGCACACTCGAAAAGACATTCTGCGCATTTGGTTTAGTTATTTGCCGAACGATGTTTTAGGGACAAAAGGTATTTTGACCTGGTATCTATATAATATATAACGCACAAGTGCCAGAATTATGACGGATTTTGAAAGATTTTTGCGATTATTTGTAAATGAGAGAACAAGGAAAATCCCCTGCAGCGATAAAATGGCTGCAGGGGATTTTTGAACGGATGTCTTTGGTATGTCAGGGTTTGCAATAAAACAGGAAGTTCTGTTTGAAAATCATTATTTACTGCTGGATAATCCCGTTAATGTCTACGGTCCAAATCTTGTCGTTGTTATCGCTCAGATCCTTAAAACCATTTCCCAACTCCGGTTTAGAGGACGATTTAGAGGACGGAGTCGCTTTTTGGATAGAGCCGGAAGAGTTTACCAGATACTGTACCCCGTCAAGTTCGGCAGGGGCATAACGCAGATCTCTGTCAGCATCCAGACGAAGACCGTTGCGGTAGAGCGTGTTGTCACGAATACCATGGAAGCCTTGTCCTTTCTTGCCGCCTTCGGTAATGAAGAACCAGGTTTGGCTTTCGCCAAGATCATCATCGAAAATCTGCTGTTTACCGGTTTTCATGACGCCATCCTCACCAAAATAGTAATTGGCGGTTTGGCCATCCTCAGTGGTTACGACCTGAAGGCCTGTTTGCATTTCGCCCCTGGTGTTGAAGGCATAACGTTTGGAATCTACAGAGAAAGTCTGTACACCTGTTTCAGCATGATGGGGCTGTCCTTTTTTAAAATAGAAGGTGTAAATTTCGCCGTCATCGTTGATTTCCGGTGCACCTTCAATTTGATGCCATCCTTCAGCGCGTTTCCCATCTTCTTCATAATACTGATAGGAAGCGATGGATGGAGCTTGTACGGCTGCGGAAGCGGAAGCCGGCTGTTCTTCGGAAGCGTTTTCGTCGGAAACGGGAAGCTTATACCAGCCGGTTTGCATAACACCGTTTTCAAAGGTATAATAATGGCCATTGATTTTGTAATCAACCTGATTCATGACCATTCTTCCTCTGCTGTCAAAATAGTGCCATACCAGTTCGTCTTCAGCATATTGATCTTCGTTCTCCAATTGAATCCATCCGGTTTTCATGGCGCCGTCATCACCCAGATAGTAGGTATAATTGCCCAGAACCAGCTTGCCGGTCTGCATATGGCCTTCATCATTAAAATAGTAGGATTTATTATCAATTGTCTGCCAACGGGAAACGACGTATTTGCCGTCGCTGCCAAAATAGTACCAGTTGGTATCAGGGGCTTCGTCATCCCAGTCATCATTGTCTTCACTGATCCACTGATTATGGACTCGTTTGCCGTCTTCGTTGACGTAATACTCATCAACCATAGAAGAGCGGGTAATGAAACCATCTTCATTCAGATAATACCAATCGTTATCTTTTTTCTTCCAGGTATCAGTTAAATAGTAACCGTCACTATCAAGATAGCGCATTTCGCCGTTGTCATCTGTCCAACCAGCCTTGGACGCCGCAAGCGGAGTTATGCTGGTTCCGGGAATTGCGGCAAAGAATCCAGGGGTTACCGCAGCCATCATTGCTGCGGTGGATAATACAGCCAGAAACTTAACTTGCTTTTTCATAAATTTAGATACTCTCCTTTTCTTTGGGTCGGGTTATTTACCCGGTGATTGTTGGTGGCCGAAAATCCATATTTGCATTACTCTGCGATTATAGCGTATCTTTTGTTTGTTGAAAAGTGAAGGTTGCTGGCAAAGCTGGAGGGCGGTGGAGGGAGAGTATTATCCGTTTGCCGGGCAGTAAGCCATGCTAATGGGGGAGGTCCCTCCCCTGTTTGCTGCGCCGGGTGCCCGTCAGCTTTAGCTAACATCTTCTTTTGGGCGCCTGTGTGTAATCGAGTAGGGGAGGGTATTTCCTCTACTCGTTGCGCGGCCCGCACGCCGTTTTAGCGGCATATTCCTCTGTGTGGGCCTGTGCATAAAAAAAGAATCCTGCTTTGCGGGATTCTTGTGGTTTATCAATAACGGCGCCACAATGCGATAAAGAGGCGCCACGAAAAATTAATAGAGATTGAAATCGGTTACGGTAAAGGTAAGCCGCCCTTGAGAAGACATGCTCCAAGAGGCGTTAAAACCGTTAAAAGTATAGGCGGCTTTGGCATAGACAGCGTTATATAAATCAGGAAGCACTGTGGAGGCAGGGTCATAGGTATAGGTCAGTACATAGGTTCGGGTACCTCTGGCGCTGAAATCAGGGAGGCCATATTTTTGCCATTTTTGCTGCCAATACGCATCATCTTCCTCGGTAGAAACAAAGGAATTGAGTGGGGGGATTTTCTCACTGACCCAGGCGCCGGAAAAATCCAGATATCCGCCATCCCATTGTTCGCCTTTGGCCATGGCGCCGCTGTCATCCAATCTGTACCAGGTTTGGCTGGAAGAGTCAAAAAACCAGCCGGTACGCATATAGCCGTCGGAGTTAAAATAATACCATTTGTTATTAATCTTTTCCCAGGTTTCCGTAGAATAAGAGCCATCTTCCCTTTGCCACAGCCAATGCTCATCTCTTGCTTCCCACTGTCCGGCAGCGTAAGCCGGGGAAAGGGACTGCATGGATAACATAATGGAGACACTGGTAATTAGTATGGTTTTCCATTGAAAAATCATTAGGCTACCTCTCAGATTTAATATTTGTAACGGATTTTGAACAGATATATCTTATAGAATAGTTTTGGCCATCAATTACAAAAGGATGGACAACTATCGAAATTCTACCATAATTCCTGTTGTGATGCAAGATGTTTTTCGGGAGTAGGATTTTTGAACGGGATATGTTATAATCTCGATAGAGATTATAACAGCGCCAGTTTGCGTCCTACCGAAGGGAGGACAAACTCCTAAGCAAACTGTGCGCATCCCCCGGAGGGAACATGTCTGAAGGACATGTTATAATCTCGATAGAGTAACGGAAAATGAACCCCGGCGAGAGGAGGGCGGTTATATGAGAGTAAAAGTATCGGAGTATATTGCGCAAAAGTTGGTAGATTCGGGGATTGATCAGGTATTTACGGTGACAGGCGGAGGCGCTATGCATTTAAATGATGCTTTGGGGCATCAGCCCGGGCTGCATTGTTTGTATCAGCATCATGAACAGGCTTGTGCGATTGCGGCAGAAGCATATGCCCGGATTCACAATCGGATTGGGCTTGTGTGCGTGACTACCGGACCGGGAGGTACCAATGCGATTACCGGAGTTGTGGGCGGGTGGCTGGATTCTATACCGATGCTGGTGATTTCCGGACAAGTGAGATATGACACGACGGCCCGCTGGTCTGGTGTGGGTATTCGTGCTATGGGGGATCAGGAATTTGATATCACAAAGGCCGTCGGGTGCATGACAAAATATAGTGAAATGATCATTGATCCTCTGAGAATCCGCTATTGCCTTGAAAAAGCATTGTATTTGGCATATTCGGGCCGTCCGGGGCCTGTCTGGCTGGATATTCCGTTGAATGTGCAGGGAGGGTATGTGGAAACCGGCCAGTTGGCTGGTTTTGATCCGCAGGATTATGAAGCCGGCGGTACGGGCTGGGCGGAAAGTGAGGCATATATGCCGAACGCAGACAAAGGACAAAGAATGCGGATTCAGGCGATACCTGAGGATTATGCGGGCGAAGGAGAGGAACGACAGGTGCTGCCATTTAAAGTATCACGGGAAACGGCGCGGAAAATTATTGAGAAGATACGTCAGGCGAAACGGCCGGTTTTCAATGCGGGTAACGGAATCCGGATTGCCGGCGCACATTCGATATTTATGGAAGTGGTTGAGAATTTGGGTATACCGGTGGTAACAGGATGGAACAGTATTGATTGTATAGAAGATGTACATCCGCTATATGTAGGGCGTGCAGGAGGGATGGGGGACAGACCCGGGAATTTTGCCATACAGAACAGCGATTTGGTGTTTTCTGTGGGAAGCCGCTTGAGCATCCGTCAGGTAGGGTATAATTATCAAACCTGGGCGCGGGAAGCATATGTGATTGTCAATGACGTGGACAGGGAAGAATTAAAGAAGCCCAGTGTGCATGTAGATATGCCGGTACATGCAGATGCAAAAGATTTGTTGGAGATGATGAATCGGGTGCTCAAAGAAGAGTACGATTGTCCCCTGTTTGATGGCGGCGAAGGGCATCCCGGCAAGAGCTGGACGGAGACTTGCCAGGAATGGAAAGCATGTTATCCGGTGGTTCAGCCCAAGCATATGGAGCAGGATGATGAAAGAGAAGCTAATGTATATGCTTTGGTAAAGATACTCAGCAGCCGTTTGGCAGAAAATCAGATTACGGTGGTGGGGAACGGCTCCGCTTGTGTAGTAGGCGGGCATGCTTATGTGATAAAAAAAGGACAGCGCTTTATCAGTAATTCGGCTATTGCTTCCATGGGCTATGATTTGCCGGCGGCCATAGGCGCTTGCATGGCAGCTAAAGATGATCCGGGAGATATTATTTTATTGACGGGCGACGGGAGTATCCAGATGAATCTGCAGGAACTGCAGACGATTATCCATCATCGGATGCCGATTAAGATTTTTTTGATCAATAATAAAGGATACCATTCTATCCGGCAGACACAGAGGAGCTTTTTCGGTGAACCTCTGGTGGGAATCGGGGCAGACAGCAAAGATTTGAGTTTTCCGGATATGAAAAAATTGGCAGCGGCGTACGGATATCCGTATATGGCGGCGGCACATAATGGTGAGCTGGCTGATGCGGTTGAGAAAACACTGTCTTTGGATGGACCAGCCATCTGTGAGATATTTGTGACAACCGATCAGAATTTTGAACCGAAATCGGCGGCAAAACGTTTGCCTGACGGCACTATGGTTTCACCTCCTTTGGAGGATTTGTCTCCTTTCCTGCCGGAAGAGGAGATGGACAGGCAGATGATTATTTCCCGGCTGCGATGAAAAGACAGAGGAAGGAGAAACCATGAGGGTAATTGTGACAGGAGCCACCAGTTTTATTGGTGCGGCGGTTGTACGGCGGCTTTTGCTGGAAGGCTGTCAGGTAATTGCCGTAGTGCGGCCGAACTCTCCCAATCTGGGATATTTACAGGAAAACATACCGGAAAAATGCCGGGTCTATCTGCAGATAATCGGTTTGGATTTGCAGGATATCAGGGAAATGGAAGAGATGGATGCGGATGTATGGATTCATGGCGGCTGGGGCGGTTCCGGCAGCGAAAACCGAAAAAACCGCCAGCTTCAGCGGCAAAATGTAGAGGATTCCCTGGCCGCAGTAGAGACGGCGGTACGACTGGGCTGCAAAAAGTTTATTTTTACGGGTTCTCAGGCGGAATATGGGATGAGCCGGGAATGGCTTTCAGAGGAGTCGCCTTGCCATCCGGTTTCCGAGTATGGCAAAGCCAAACGGGATTTTGGGATACAGGCGGAAATGCTTTGCCAAAAACTGAATATGGATTATATTCATCTCCGTATTTTCAGCGTGTACGGGCCGGGAGATCATCCCTGGACTTTAGTGCAGTCTTGTCTGCGAACTTGGCTGGAAGACGGGGAGATTTCCCTGGGCGGCTGTACCCAGCAATGGAATTTTTTATATATTGATGATGCGGCAGAGGCAATTGTTCGTTTGACAAAGACAGGAAAGGCAGGAATTTATAATCTGGCCGGTGAAGATACCCGGATTTTGCAGGGGTTTGTGGAAGAGATGTATGGCCTATGTGGGAAAAGAGGCGGGTTCCGTTATGGACAGCGGCCGGAGAATGCGGAAGGCGCGGTTAATTTGATGCCATGTATCAATAAAATCAAAAAGGCGGCCAATTGGCAGCCAAAGATATCATTTGCCGAGGGGATTCAGATGATATTGGAGCAAATAAAAGATGGCGATTATCATGACAGGAGAATAGATGGCTGAATAATAAGCAGGATTTGGAGAGTATATCCAAGAGTAAAGGAGAGGCGATGAATGGATCTGGGAGAATTGCTCAGGCAGGTGCGTGACGGGCAGATGGAAATCCGTCTGGCAGAAAAATTATTAAAAGATTTGCCTTACGAGGATTTGGGTTATGCAAAATTAGATTTCCACCGCAGAGTCAGAACCGGATTTGGGGAGACGGTATTCTGCCAGGGAAAGCCGGATGAATATCTGGCGGAGATTTATGAAAGGCTTTATGAAAGGGATGGAGAGGTGCTGGGAACGAGAGCTTCGGAGAAACAATATGAACTGGTAAAGAAAATCATTCCCCATGTGGTTTATGATCCGATTTCCCGAATTCTTAAAGTTGAGAAAAAAGATAAAGAAAAAGCAGGAAATATCGTCGTCTGCACCGGCGGGACAGCGGATATCCCGGTGGCGGAAGAAGCGGCCCAGACAGCGGAATATTTTGGCTGTCTGGTCGATCGGATTTATGATGTAGGAGTGGCAGGGATACATCGGCTGCTGTCCAAACGGGAGCGGCTTGCCAAGGCGTATTGTATTGTGGCAGTAGCGGGGATGGAGGGCGCTTTGGGTACGGTAGTGGCAGGGCTTGTGGAGAATCCGGTAATTGCCGTTCCGACATCCGTGGGTTATGGTGCGTCATTTCATGGCTTGTCGGCACTTTTGACGATGATTAATTCCTGCGCAAACGGGATTTCTGTGGTAAATATTGATAATGGGTATGGAGCCGGATATTTGGCTACGCAAATAAATCGATTGGCGGTGAAAGGAAATGGGGAAAATACTTTATCTGGAATGTAATTCGGGTATCAGCGGAGATATGACGGTAGGCGCGCTGCTGGATCTGGGAGCGGATAGGAAAGTGCTGGAGAAAGCGCTGGACAGCCTGGGGATTGGTGGTTATCATCTGCACTTTGGGCGAAAGGAAACCTGCGGGCTTGATGCTTATGATTTTGACGTGCATTTGGAGGAGGATGCCCATGAGTACAGCCATAGCCATGGGGAGCATAACCACAGTCATGAAGGGCATGAACACAGCCATGTTCACGAATGCAGCCATAATCATGGCGGGCATGAGCATAGCCACAGCCATGATGGAAATGAACATTATCATTCTCATGAGCACAGGAATTTATATGATGTATATGAGATTATTGACCGTCTGGATTCGAGTGGCCGGGTAAAGGATCTGGCAAAAAAGATGTTTGCTATTGTGGCGGAGGCCGAGTCAAAAGCCCATGGTTTGCCAATAGAGCAAGTTCATTTTCATGAAGTCGGGGCAATTGATTCAATTATTGACATTGTCAGCGTTGCTGTGTGTGTGGATAATTTAGGTATTGAGGATGTGGCGGTTTCTCCGCTGTCCGAAGGCTGCGGCCATGTGCGTTGCCAGCACGGTGTCCTTCCGGTGCCGGTTCCGGCAACAGCCAATATTGCTTTGGCTCATGGCTTAACCCTCCGCTTTACCCAAAATGAGGGGGAGATGGTGACGCCTACCGGTGCAGCGATTGCCGCTGCCCTGAAAACAAGGAAAGGGCTTCCGGCAGATTTCCGTTTGCTGAAGATTGGCATGGGAGCGGGAAATAAAGTATTTAGCCAGGCCAATGTACTGAGGGCTATGCTGCTGGAAACGGGGGATGAGAAGACAGAGCCGGAAGAAGGCGGGCAAACAAACAGATGGGTGGCGGAAAATCCGCCCGTAACAGGCGGACAAACGAACGGATGGGTGGCGGAAAATCCGCCCGTAACAGGCAGACAGGCGAGCGGGGCAGGGATGGCAGAATGCCTGTCCGCAACAAGTGAACAGATATGGGTGATGGAAACAAACCTGGATGACTGCAGCGGAGAAGTTTTGGGTTTTGCCATGGAGACTTTGTTGGAAGCAGGGGCGGCAGATGTCTGGTACACGCCGATTTTGATGAAGAAAAACCGTCCGGCTTATAAGCTTTCTGTTCTTTGCCGGGAATCGATAAGGGAACTTTTGGAAGATATTTTGTTTTCTATGACCACTACTATCGGCATTCGCCGTTATCCCGTAAAGAGAAGTGTGCTGAATCGGGAGCAAAGGCAGGTAGAGACGAAGTATGGCCTTGTGGATGTAAAGATATGTTATCATAAAGAAGAGGTTTTTTATTATCCGGAATATGAGAGTGTCCATAAGATTTGCAAAGAAAAAAAAGTGGATTTTCAGCGTGTTTATTGTGAGGCACAGAAAATGGCGGAGCTGGAAAAAGAAAGGGATGCAGCCGGTGTTTGATGAATCAAGAACCGACGGGCAACAAGATGCCCCGTCTGAACTGTTACGGAGTTTGGCCACTTGGATGAGGGGATAATGATGAATAAAGAATCGAGGCTTTCCGGAGAGAGCAAACAGAAACTTCAGGAACTGGAACAATATTTTGCCCGGCTTGGTTCCCAAGATGTCTGCCTGGCTTTTTCGGGAGGTGTGGATTCCAGCCTGCTGCTGAAAATGGCCGTAGACGCTGCAAAGCAAAAGGGCAGCCGGGTATATGCAGTGACGTTTGACAGCCGTCTTCATCCTTCTTGTGATTTGGAGATAGCCAGGAGAGTGGCAGAGGAATTAGGAGGGATCCATCAGGTTATTGTTGTAGATCCGTTGGAGAAAGAGGAGCTTCGTGCTAACCCGGTGAATCGATGTTATTTATGCAAATATGAGTTATTTTTGGCATTGCGCAAATTTGCCCGGACAAAAAGATGTCCGGTGATTCTTGACGGGACAAATGAGGACGATATGCACGTATACCGTCCGGGTATCCGTGCGCTGAAGAAGCTGGATATCCAAAGTCCTTTGGCAAACCTGCATATTACCAAAGCCCAGGTAAAAGAGATGGCCTGCTTTAATCAAATATCTGTAGCGAACCGTCCGTCTACGCCATGTATGGCGACGCGGATCCCTTACGGGCAAAAGCTTGATTATGATGTACTTGCCAGGCTGGCAGAGGGGGAAGCATATTTGCGGAACCGGATTCCAGGCAATATTCGTTTAAGGCTTCATGGAAATATAGCCCGGGTAGAGACAGACAAAGAAAGTTTTTTCCAAGTATTAGAAGTGAGAGAAGAGATTGTCAGCCATTTAAAGAACCTGGGTTTTGTCTATGTCACTTTGGATTTGGAAGGGTTCCGGTCAGGAAGCATGGATATTCAGGTGCAAGGAGGCTTCGGTAGTATGGACAGTAAAAAGGGAGGTTTGGCTGAATGGGATTCTCTATAGATGCGGGTATTCCGGCATTTACCGTATTTTTGCAAGGATTATTTAGTTTTTTTTCGCCATGTGTATTGCCTCTGCTGCCTTTGTATATTAGTTATTTGTCTGGCGGAACCGGTGTGCGGGGTGAAGATGGGCGGATGCGGTATCAGCAGAAAAAAGTGGCTTTCCATACGATTTGTTTTGTGGCAGGCGTCAGCTTTGCTTTTTTCCTGCTGGGTTTGGGTATGTCGGCGGTAGGAGCTTTTTTTCATGAACATCAGGCCGGAGCAGTTCGGATCGGCGGTATTTTGATTATTGGATTCGGATTGTACCAATTGGGGGTTTTTGGCTCTTCGCAAGTGTTAGGACGGGAATACCGGCTGCCTTTTTTGGCAGATGCCATGGCGATGTCCCCGATTACCGCATTTTTGATGGGTTTTACGTTCAGCTTTGCATGGACGCCATGCGTTGGCCCGGCGCTGACAAGTGTCCTGCTGATGGCTGCGTCAGCTTCCACAAAGCTTAAGGGTTTTGTTTTAATCGGCGTATATACTTTGGGGTTTGTCCTGCCCTTTTTGGCTGTGGGATTTTTTACTACTTCTTTGTTGGAGTTATTTAAAAGATATCGGAATTTGGTTCGATATACGGTAAAGGCCGGGGGAATTTTGCTGATATTAATGGGTATTTTGATGTTTACAGGAAAAATGAACCAGGTGAGCGGTTATTTGTCAGGACTTTCCCAGACGATGCCGTCCAGGCACGAAGAGGCAGGATACAACGGCGGACAAGAGGAAGGGACTGGGATCAACGAGGAATATAACGGCGGACAAGGAGGAAGGACTGGGAACGACGAAGGATACAACGGCGGACAGGAGGAAGGGACTGGGATCAACGAGGAATATAACGGCGGACAAGAGAAAGGAACGGGAAACATCAAAGAGCAGGGAGAAGCCGGTGATAGCGGAGAACAGAAAGAAGCGGGAAATCGTGAAGGACGAGGAGAGAGCACGGAAAATGGCGAAAGAGCAAATACAGAAAATGATCAGTTTCCGCCGGCTGTTGATTTTGTGTTGTCGGATCAATACGGAAATATCCATACGCTGGCCGATTATAAAGGAAAAACGATTTTCCTGAATTTCTGGGCTACATGGTGTCCGCCTTGCCGTGCGGAAATGCCGGATATTCAAAAACTGCATGAAACGTATGAGCAGGAAGGGGAGGATGCGCTGATTGTCCTGGGGGTAGCAGCTCCGCAGTTGGGACAGGAAGGTACAGAAGAAGAAATAAAAGCTTTTCTGGAAGAAAACGGGTATACGTATCCGGTTTTGATGGATACAACAGGGGAATTGTTTTTTAGCTATGGGATACAGGCGTTTCCGACGACGTTTATGATCGATCGGGACGGGAAAGTTTTTGGCTATATCAGCGGTCAGCTTACCATGGAAATGATGGAAGATATAATCAGACAGACGATGGAAGGGAAACGCAGATAAAGAAACTTCATTTTTCTCTTGCATTTTTATGCTATTGGTGCTACTATATGTTCAATAATTATATTTATTTTGATTTTTTGAACAAACCGAAAAGCGAAAATGAAAGGACGAGAAATATGAATAGTAAAGAGAATCAATCAGTCAAAGCACCTTTGATTCAACAGATGGACCTTTTCACCACTCTGTTGCCATTTTGCTGTATTTTGTTATTATGTGTATTATTCGTTTTGTTTCCGGACAGTTCCTCCGCAGCGTTGGAGAATATCCGCTACTTTTTGGGGGACCAAATAGGCAGCTATTATTTGGTCATCGGTCTGGGAGTGTTTATCTGTTCTTTATACATGGCTTTTTCCCGGTATGGGCGGATTCGGTTGGGAGAAACAGAGAAGCCGCAGTATTCTCCATTTCGTTGGGGGTCGATGATGTTTACTGCCGGTTTAGCGGCGGACATTCTTTTTTACTCATGCTGCGAGTGGCTGATTTATGCTTCTGATCCTCATGTGGCGGAGATGGGCGATCTTCATGATTGGGCGGCTACCTATCCATTGTTTCATTGGGGACCGATTCCCTGGGGATTCTATCTGGTGCTCGCCGTTGCTTTCGGTTTTATGATCCATATCCGCAAGCGCCATAAACAAAAGTATTCGGAATCCTGCCGGGCGCTTTTAGGAAAGCGTGTAGATGGATGGGCCGGGCGGCTAATCGATTTGATTGCCGTATTTGCGTTACTGGCAGGGACGGCTACTACTTTTTCTCTTGCCACTCCGCTTCTTGCCATGGCTATCAGCAGAGTGACAGGGATTGCGGCTACTACTACGCTGACAATCACGATTCTTATTGTGGTATGTTGTGTATATACGTGTTCGGTTTATTTTGGGATGAAAGGGATACAGCGTTCTGCTGCCTGCTGCAGCTATTTGTTTTTTTTGCTGCTTGCTTATGTGTTTTTCCTGGGAGGGGAAAGCCGCTTTACGGTAGAAACCGGTATTACCTCACTGGGGCTGCTTGCCCAGAATTTTATCCATTTGTCGACATGGACAGACTCTTTGCGCGCTACCTCATTTCCGCAGGCTATGACAATTTTTTACTGGGCTTATTGGATGGTATGGTGTGTGGCGGCTCCTTTTTTTATCGGAGCCATCAGTAAAGGGCGGACAATCCGGCAGACCATCCTTGGCGGGTATTTTTGGGGGCTGGCCGGTACGTTCACTTCATTTATTATCCTGGGGAACTATGGACTGGGGTTGCAAATGCACGGGAAATTGGACAGTTTGAGCAGTTATTTGGCGGCAAACGGTTCTACCAATGCTTTGTATACAACGATTATTTCCATTTTGGGGCAGCTTCCCCTGCCGGGATTTGTACTGGTTCTCCTGGTATTGTGCATGATAACTTTTTATTCCACTTCTTTTGACTCCATCACTTTGGTAGCCGCTTCTTATTCTTACCGGGAATTGAAACATGACCAGGAGCCTGATCGGAGGGTAAAACTTTTTTGGGCTGTTTTTTTGATATTGTTGCCTATTGCTTTGATTTTTTCCGAAAAATCCATGGCTAATTTACAGTCTGTATCGATTATTGCTGCGTTTCCGGTAGGGATAATTATGATTTTGATTATCGCCAGTTTCTTTAAAGACGCTAATAATTATCTGAAAGAGAAGCAGGAATAAGGAAATCGCAGAGAACGAAAGTGGATTTACTACTTTAACGGTAAAGGGGAAAATGGTATGATTGAGGCGTTGTTGGATCAGGTTATCGGCATAGCGATTCATGGTTTTGAGTCGGTTGGGGTTTTTATCATTGTTTTGTCAGGAATACAAGGTTTTGTCAACTACCTGCGAAGAGATCCGAAAGTCCGTCTTCACCTGGCTCAGGGGATGGCTATGGGACTGGAATTCAAATTGGGCAGCGAAATTTTGAGGACGGTAGTGGTGCGTGAATTATCGGAAGTTGTTTTGGTGGCAGCGATTATTGCTGTCCGTGCAGCTTTGACATTTTTGATTCATTGGGAGATAAAAACTGAGGAGGAAGCTCACAATTCGCACACAAGTAAAATACCATAAAGATTTTAACGAATTTTATGAGCTTTCTAAAAGGAGAGGAATTTCTTTACATTTTACGGATAACCTGATAGAATAAAGACCAGCGTTAATGTTCATCTTTTATGGATGAATATTAACGCTTTTGGTGCGTTGGGTGATGATTATGTGTTGAGCGAACAGGACATGAACAGAAGCTTTTGGCATGGAGGGAATGATGTATATTATAGCGGGGCTCGGGAATCCGACAAAAGAATATGATAAAACCAGGCACAATGTGGGATTTTCGGTTATTGATATTTTGGCAGACAAATATACTATTGATGTGGGGGAAAAAAAGCACAAGGCTTTGTGCGGAAAAGGAATGATTGAGGGAAATAAGGTGTTGCTGGTGAAGCCTCAGACTTTCATGAATCTGAGCGGAGAGAGCCTGCGGGCAGTAATGGATTATTATAAGGCTTCATCGGACGAGTTGATTGTTATTTATGATGATATCAGCCTTGAACCGGGGCAATTGAGAATCAGGATGAAAGGCAGCGCCGGAGGCCATAATGGAATAAAAAATATTATTGCACATTTGGGCACTCAAGAGTTTCCCAGAATAAAAGTAGGGATTGGAAGCAAGCCTCCAAGAATGGATTTGAAAGATTATGTGCTCAGCCGTTTTTCCAAAGGAGAGAAGGAGGCAATGGAAGAAGCTTTCCGGATGGCAGCGGAAGCGGTTGTGATGATGATGACTGATGGGGCAGAGCGGGCGATGAATCATTTCAACACAAAAAAGAAAACGGTGGAAGGAGAATAAAGGGAAGGGGTTATGAGCAAAGTATTTGCGAATCCGTTGGTTGAGCTGATTGAATATGAAGAGCTGAATCAGGAACTTAAGAAACGAAAAGGACCAGTGCAGGTCAGTGGCTGTATGGATTCCCAGAAGGTTCATCTCATGGAGGAAGCCGTTTCGGATATAAACTGGAAGCTGGTGATAACTTATGACAATTTACGGGCTAAGGAGATTTATGATGACTTTATCTGTTTCCGTCAAGATGTATGGCTGTATCCGGCGAAGGACTTGCTTTTCTACAGTGCCGATATCCATGGGAATTTGATGGCTCGTCAACGGATACGAGTGCTGCGCCACTTGATAGAAGACCGGTCTGGTGTGGTGGTGACTACTTTGGACGGACTGATGGATCATTTGCTTCCTCTTGAAGAGATATGTGCCGGTATTTTGAAAATCAAAGTAGGACAGGATTTGGATCTGGAGGAGTGGAAGGAAAAATTGACCGCTCTTGGTTATGAACGCCTTCCACAAGTGGATGGTATGGGACAGTTTTCCGTCAGAGGCGGAATATTGGATATTTTTCCGTTGACAGAAGAACAGCCGATACGGATTGAACTGTGGGATACTCAGGTGGATTCCCTGCGAAGTTTTGATTTGGAGAGCCAGCGATCGGTAGAACAGCTTGAGGAACTGACGATTTATCCGGCAACCGAAATTGTCCTGACCGAACAGCAGAAACGCCGGGGAGTGGAACGGCTGAAGAAAGAGGCGGAAGTATCGGTTGGGCATCTGAGGGAGCAGATGTTGACGGAGGAGGCTTATCGTCTTTCGGAGATTGTCCGGGAATTGGCGGAAGGGATTGAGGAAGGCCGGAAAACAGGAGGTCTGGATACGTATCTGACTTATTTCAGCGATCGGACCGTATCGTTTTTGGATTATTTTGATCCCGGGCTTTCTATGGTGATTTTGGATGAGCCCGCCAGGCTGCGGGAAAAAGGCGAAGCGATAGAAAGCGAATTTCGGGAGAGCATGTCCCATCGGTTGGAAAAAGGATATCTGCTGCCGGGACAGACAAAGCTTCTTTATACGACAGCAGAGCTGTTGGCGCGGTCGCAACGCGAGAATACCTTGTATCTGACTGGTTTGGAGCAAAGGCTTCCGGGGATGACGGTCAGAAACAAACACCGATTGGAAGTGAAAAATGTCAATTCCTATCAGAACAGTTTCGAATTGCTGATAAAAGATTTGCAGCGGTGGAAAAGGGAGAAATACCGGGTTATTCTGCTGTCCGGTTCCCGTACCAGGGCGAGCCGTCTGGCCGGTGATTTGAGAGAGTATGAATTGAGCGCTTTTTGTCCTGACAATGAAGACAGGCAGGTGCAGCCGGGAGAGATTTTGGTTACTTACGGAAATTTGCACCGAGGGTTTGAGTATCCTCAAATCAAATATGTGGTCATTACCGAGGGCGATATGTTTGGTTTGGAAAAGAAAAGGAAGAAGCGGAAAAAAACTTCTTATGAAGGAAAACACATCCAGAGTTTTTCCGAGTTGTCTGTGGGAGATTACGTAGTGCACGAAGACCATGGACTGGGGGTGTACCGGGGAATTGAAAAAATTGAACGGGACAAGGTGACGAGAGATTATCTGAAGCTTGAATATGCGGATGGCGGCGTATTGTATCTGCCGGCAACCCGTCTGGACGGAATACAAAAATATGCCGGCGCGGATGCCAGGGCGCCTAAGCTTAACAAGCTGGGAGGGGACCAGTGGCGAAAGACCCGAAACAAGGTAAAAACAGCGGTAAAGGAGATTGCTAAAGATTTGGTTGAGTTGTATGCCGCCCGCCATACAACCAATGGCTTTTCGTACGGAAAAGATACGGTATGGCAGAAAGAGTTTGAAGAATTATTTCCCTATGAAGAGACTGATGATCAATTGGATGCGATAGAAGCCACAAAAAAGGATATGGAAAGCCGGAGGATTATGGATCGGCTGATTTGCGGTGATGTAGGATACGGGAAAACCGAAATTGCTTTGCGGGCTGCTTTTAAGGCAGTACAGGAAAGTAAACAGGTGGTATATTTGGTGCCGACGACTATTTTGGCACAGCAGCATTATCATACATTTATCCAGCGTATGAAAGATTTTCCGGTGAGGGTAGACTTGCTGTCACGGTTTTGTACAAAAACCGAAGTTCAAAAGACGCTCAATGATTTACAAAAAGGTTTTGTGGATATCGTAATCGGTACGCACAGGGTATTGTCCAAGGATGTTAAATTTAAAGATTTGGGTTTGCTGATTATCGATGAGGAGCAGCGGTTTGGCGTAACTCATAAGGAAAAAATAAAAAAGCTGAAGGCAAATGTGGATGTGCTGACTTTGACAGCAACGCCGATTCCCCGGACGCTTCACATGAGCCTGGCTGGTATTCGGGATATGAGTGTGTTGGAGGAGCCGCCGGTAGATCGTCTTCCTATTCAGACATATGTGATGGAGTATAATGACGAGATGGTCCGTGAGGCTATCAACAGGGAATTAGCCCGCAACGGCCAGGTATATTATGTGTATAACCGGGTAAAGAGTATCGAGGACGTGGCAGCTCATGTGCAGCAATTAGCGCCGGATGCTTCTGTGGTTTATGCTCACGGACAGATGCCGGTAAGCCGTCTGGAAAAAATTATGCTTGAATTTGTCAATGGGGAAATTGATGTCCTGGTTTCGACTACGATTATTGAGACAGGCTTGGATATTCCTAATGCTAATACTATGATTATTCATGATGCGGATCATATGGGCCTGTCCCAGCTTTACCAGCTTCGTGGGCGGGTAGGCCGTTCCAGCCGGACCGCTTACGCGTTTTTGATGTATAAACGGGATAAGCTTTTGCGGGAAGAAGCAGAGAAACGGCTTCAGGCAATCCGGGAGTTTACGGAGCTGGGGTCAGGTATCAAGATAGCTATGAGGGATTTGGAGATTCGTGGAGCAGGGAATGTGCTGGGAGCAGAGCAGCATGGACATATGGAGGCGGTAGGGTATGATTTGTACTGCAAACTGCTGAACCAGGCGGTTCAGGCCCTTAAGGGAAAGCGGACGGAAGAAGAATTCGAAACGGTAGTGGAGTGTGATATAAGCGCTTATATTCCGGCCTCGTATATCCGCAATGAGTATCAGAAATTGGATATTTACAAAAGGATTTCCGGTATAGAAAATGAAGAGGAATATTTGGATATGCAGGATGAATTGATGGACCGGTTTGGAGATATCCCCCAATCCGTGGATAATTTATTGTTCGTGGCTCTGCTTAAGGCAAAAGCGCATCAGGTTTATGTGACGGAAGTGAAGATAAACTGCCAGGAGGTACGGTTATCCATGACGCCTGAACCATGGCTGGATACGGCAAAGATTCCCGGATATATTCAGCAGTATAAGGGAATGATGAAATTTCAGCAGTCGAATCCGCCGTATTTCCTTTTTGTGGACAGCAAAACAAAACATAAGGATTGCAAGGATATGCTGAATAAGGCAAAAGAATTGTTGGAAGGCATGGAGAAGATAAAAGATAAGTAGGCGCAAGGGTCTTGTATTATCCGGGGGTGGTGTGTTATGATAAGAACATGGCATTTTGTGGAAAAAAAACATGAAAATTCGAAGAATTATTCACGAAATTGCCGAATACAGAACAAGGAGGGGTATTAAAACATGCTGCACAAAAAATTAAAATCATTTCCTCAAAACTTTTTATGGGGCGCCAGCACGTCTGCTTACCAGGTGGAAGGAGCTAATTTAGAGGATGGGAAAGGGCCGTCCTGTCAGGATGTGAAAAAAGTGCCGGAGGGGACCTCTGATTTGACGGTTTGTGCTGACCAGTATCACCGGTATAAAGAGGATATCGCTCTGATGGCCGAGATGGGATTTAAGACCTACCGTTTTTCTATTTCCTGGTCCAGGATTATTCCTGAGGGAACCGGCGAGGTGAATCCAAAAGGTATTGAATATTACAACAACTTGATTGACGAGTGCCTGAAATATGGTATTGAGCCTTTAGTGACCATGTTCCATTTTGATATGCCTGCTGCATTGGATAAAAGAGGTTCCTGGTCAAACAGGGAATCGATTGACTGGTTCCTTAATTTTGCCAAAGTAATGTTTGAGAATTTTGGCGACCGGGTGAAATACTGGCTTACGATAAACGAACAGAATATGCTGACTTTGGTGGGGCCGGTTATCGGGACTTTGGCTATTCCCGAAGGCTGCACCAATGTGCTGAAGGAAACTTATCAGCAGAATCATCATATGCTGGTTGCCCAGGCAAAAGCGATGGCACTGTGCCATGAGATGCTGCCGGGTGCCAAGATTGGCCCTGCTCCCAACATTTCCCTGGTTTATCCGGCAAGCTGTAAACCGGAAGATGTTTTAGCTGCCCAGAATTATAATGCCATCCGCAATTGGCTGTATCTGGATATGGCGGTCTATGGCGTATACAATAATTTGGTATGGGCATATCTGAAAGAAAACGATGCCTGTCCGGAATTTGGCGAAGGAGATGCAGAAGCGCTAAAGAACGGACATCCGGACTTTATTGGTTTTAACTATTATAATACGGCTACTGTTGAGGCGAGCGATGGTACGGAGGCGCTCGATGCCGGTGCAGACCAGCAGACAGCCCGCGGAGAGGCCGGTTTTTATAAAGGAGCGAAGAACCCATACCTGCCAACCACAGAATTCGGCTGGGAGATCGATCCGCCAGGATTCCGGGCAACGATCCGTGAGATGTATTCTCGTTATCGCCTGCCTATGATTGTTACAGAAAACGGCTTGGGTGCATATGATACGCTGACGGAGGATGGCAAGGTTCACGATCAATATCGGATTAAATATTTGCAGGATCACATTGAGCAGATTCGTTTGGCTATCAGTGATGGCGCGGAGATGATGGGCTACTGTCCATGGAGTGCGATTGATTTGATTTCCACTCATGAGGGCATGGTGAAACGTTATGGTTTTATCTATGTGGATCGTGAAGAATTTGATTTAAAGACTTTGGATCGTTACAGGAAGGATTCTTTCTATTGGTATAAGAAAGTTATTGCTTCCAACGGTGAAGATTTATCATAACAGTTCACGGGGCGGGGAAACGTACGATGCTTCTTGTCCGCTGAAAACGGGCAAGAAGATGCCCCTCCCCGGGAACAGTAACACTAACTGATGATTTAAGCGATAATCCTATATAAATCTTCTTTCTATTCCTGGCTGTTTGTGGTATAATTTGCCTATGCATCAAGTTTCTTATAAAGGAAAAAGGAGGATTGGATTATGAAGAAAACATTGGCATTGCTGATGGCAGGTTCCCTGATGTTTGGGTTGACGGCTTGCGGCGGAGGTGGCGCAGCGGAAACTACGGCGGCGCCCGAGACAACCACGGCGGCACAAAAGGCAGAAGCCCCTGCGGAAAGCGGAAACGAAGCGCCGGAGGTGGGAAGCGAAGCGGGCGGCCTGGAAGAATTGATTGAGGCCGCAAAAGCAGAAGGGGAACTTACCGTGTATGGTTCCTGTGAGGAGGAGTATCTGTCTGCGGCCTGCAAAAATTTTGAAGACCTCTATGGGATTAAGACAAAATTCCAGCGTCTTTCCACTTCGGAGGTTTATACTAAGATTTCCGAGGAAGCGGGCAAGCCGTCTGCGGATGTTTGGTTTGGCGGGACTACCGATCCTTACAATGAGGCGGTGGCCGACGGGCTTTTGATGGAATATGAAGCGATCAATGCCGCCAATCTGATCAGCGCCGATTATCAGGACCCGACAAACTGCTGGTATGGTATCTATAAAGGCATTTTGGGCTTTATGGTAAATACGGAAGAGCTGGAGCGATTGGGACTGGAAGCGCCAAAGACATGGGATGATTTGACTAAGGAAGAGTACAAAGGCTTGATTATGCTGTCCAATCCCAATACGGCAGGCACGGCAAAACTGCTGATTAATACCATGGTTCAGATGAAGGGCCATGATGAGGCGATGGAGTATTTTAAGGCATTGGACCAGAATATTGCCCAGTACACAAAATCCGGTTCCGGCCCGTCTAAGATGGTAGGCCCCGGCGAGTGCGTGATTGGCATCGGCTTTTTGCATGACGGAATTTATCAAATCCTTCAGGGCTATGACAATATCGAGCTGATTGTGCCGGAAGACGGGACATCCTTTGAAGTTGGCGCTACGGCTATCTTTAATGGGTGTGCGCATCCCAATGCAGCGAAGCTGTGGATTGAGTATGCGCTCTCACCGGATTGCGTGGATCATGCGAAGGAAGCGGGTTCCTATCAGTTCCTGGTGCTTTCCAACGCAACCCAGCCGGAAGAAGCTACCCGGTTCGGGTTGGATATGAATAATACCATTGATTATGATTTTGAGGACGCCAAAGCCAACAGCGCCCAATATGTGGAGGACTTCTTTGCTGCATTGGGAAGTTCTGCAGATAATGCGGATTCCAGCCGGTTCCTGACTGAATAAGAAGCCAAGATATGGATGCTGCGTAATGGTTTATGACGTTACGCAGCATTTTTCCTGTCGTTATTTTTAATGTTATTTTTAATCCATGAAAGGGGGCGGGCTTATGGGGGGGAGGCAAAGTGCCGATCTTGAGCGCAAAAAATTCTTTTCAGATCCGATTTTAATCAGCATGATTGTGGTGCTGCTGATATTTTTGGCGTTGTTTATTTTATATCCGCTTTTCATGTTGTTGGTGGATAGCTTTTTGGAGGAAGGGCGGATTACCTTTTCCGTATTCGAGAGAGTATTGAGTATGCAGCGGTTCCAGACGGCTTTAAAAAACACTCTGATGTTGGGGATGCTTACCGGGATTGCTTCTACGGCTATTGGGCTTTTGTTTGCTTATGTGGAAGTTTATGTTAAACTGCGGACAAAAATATTGGAAAAGCTCTTTGCTGTTGTATCCATGCTGCCGGTAGTGTCCCCACCGTTTGTCCTGTCATTGTCAATGATTATGCTGTTTGGGCGCAGCGGTATCATTACCCGTTCGTTGTTAAAAATATATGATTCGAATGTATATGGGCTGAAGGGTATCGCTATTGTGCAGACATTGACGTTTTTCCCCGTGTGTTATCTGATGCTTAAAGGGCTTTTGAAAAATATTGATCCGTCATTGGAGGAAGCTACCCGGGATATGGGCGCCAGCCGCTGGAAAGTATTTACCAGCGTGACATTCCCGCTGCTGCTTCCCGGACTGGGGAATGCTTTTTTGGTGACATTTATTGAATCCGTGGCAGATTTTGCCAATCCGATGCTGATTGGCGGTTCTTACGATACTTTGGCGACTACGATATATCTTCAGGTAACAGGGGCCTATGACTCTACGGGGGCGGCGGCGATGTCGGTAGTGTTGTTGTCGCTGACCGTGGTGCTTTTCCTGATTCAGAAATATTATCTGGAAAAAAAGACGGCAGCTACTTTGACTGGCAAAGCATCTCGTATGCGTATGCTGATTGAGGATAAAAGCGTGACTGTGCCGTTGACGATATTTTGCACTTTGGTAGCGGCTTTTGTGGTGCTGATGTACGTGATGGTCCCCTTCGGAGCACTGTTTACCTTGTGGGGCAGGGATTATAGCTTGTCGCTGAAATGGTTCCAGTATATGATGAAGACCAGCGGCCTTAAAGCATTCAAAGATTCTTTCGTATTATCGCTGATTGCATCGCCGCTGACGGCTTTCTTGTCCATGGTTATCGCTTATCTGGTGGTGAAAAAACGTTTTCGCGGAAAAGGTTTTATTGAATTTGTCTCTATGCTGGCTATGGCAGTGCCGGGAACGGTATTAGGCATCGGTTATATCCGGGGTTATGCGAACGGCTTGTTTCGGACAGGTCTGATGAGCGGATTATATGGGACAGGATTGATTCTGATTATCGTATTTATTGTGCGGAGTTTGCCCACGGGAACAAGGAGTGGTATTTCTGCCTTGCGTCAGATTGACAAATCAATCGAAGAATCGGCTTATGATATGGGGGCCAATTCGGCCCGGGTGTTTATGACGGTTACTTTGCCGCTGATTAAGGATTCGTTTTTCAGCGGCCTGGTTACGGCATTTGTGCGGAGCATTACGGCGATTTCAGCGATTATTTTGTTAGTGACGCCGGATTTTTTGCTGATTACCTGCCAGATTAACGAGCAGGCCGAAAAAGGGAATTACGGAGTAGCTTGTGCTTATGCGACTGTGCTGATTGCCATTACTTACGGTGCGGTTTTGGTTATGAATACTCTGATTAAATTTTTTGGTGTCAGCAGAAATATCAAATCGAAGGAGGAAGCATAGATGGAGAAGGAAAAGAAAGGTGTCAGGCTGGATCATATTTCTAAAATTTATAAAGATCCAAAGACGGGAAAAGAATTTTATGCAGTACAGGATACGACTTTGGATATTGAAGCAGGAACCTTTGTTACCTTGCTCGGGCCATCTGGCTGTGGGAAGACGACTACCTTGCGGATGATTGCCGGATTTGAAAGCCCGGATGAAGGGGAGATTTATCTGGGCGGGGAACCGATTAACCATCTGACGCCCAACAAACGGGATACCGCTATGGTGTTCCAGAGCTATGCTTTGCTGCCTCATTATAATGTATTTGACAACGTGGCTTATGGTTTGAAGATCCGCAAACTGCCCAAGGAGGAAATACAAACGAGGGTAATGGATATTTTAAGGCTGGTGGAAATGGACGGTATGGAATCCAGAATGACCAACCAGCTTTCCGGCGGCCAACAGCAGCGGGTGGCTTTGGCACGGGCATTGGTGCTGGAACCGGGAGTTCTGCTGTTTGATGAACCATTAAGCAATCTCGATGCAAAACTGCGGGTTTCTATGCGGACGGAAATTCGTAAGATTCAGCAGAAAGTGGGAATTACGGCAATTTATGTGACTCATGATCAGTCTGAAGCGATGAGTATTTCGGATAAAATCATTATTATGAGTAAAGGGAAGGTAGAGCAGATCGGTACGCCCAGGGAGATTTATTATCGTCCCAATTCCCGGTTTGTAGCGGACTTTATTGGCGAAGCCAATTTTTTGCATGCTCAGGTTTTATCACTGGATGGGGAAAAAGCCCAAATCCGGGTTGCCGGCCAGCAGCTGGAGGCGGGAAATTTCATCGGCCTTAAAGCGGGCGATCAGGCATCCCTGGTTATCCGTCCTGAAGCAGTACGCCTGGCTTCGGAGGGATATCTGGAGGTGATGGTTACGTTATCTACTTTTATGGGTTCCTATCAATATTATCAGGCAATGGTGGGAGAGATGGAAATTCAAATAACCGATTACAACCCGGTAAACCGTAAGATCTATCAGGTGGGCGAAAAGGCGTTTTTGGATTTCGATTCCCAGGGCGTATATTTGCTGCCTTTTACTGATTGATATGAACCAGCAACAGATTTACTTGACGTTTTCCGGTATTATCCAGTATAATAGAGCCACATTATTAGTGAATTGCAACTAAATTATGAGTAAACTATAATCAAGTGGTAACGGCTCAAGGTTTGTCTGAACAGTTACCTTAAATGAAAGAGAGGAATATTACCGTGAGGCAGTTTTTTGGAATGAGCCAAAGAGGCGACTTAAGTGAAGCTGTTCGTGGCCTTGTTAATCCTGAGCTAATCATGCTGATGTCCAATGATCGTCAGTTTGAGGAGCATGTAAAAGAATTACAAAAGCTTTATCCCAATGTGCCAAGTATCGGCTGTATCGGAATGTGTTATGACACGAGAGTGGCGGAACATGGTGTGGGGGTGGTTGCTTTTTTTGGCGGAGTGAGCGTCGCGGCGAACGTATTGGAACAAGTGTCCGTTATGCCGATTAAATATATCCAGCGTTTGGAAGAGGATTTGAAGGCAGTCCAGGCATCGGAAAGAGACACTATTTGCATAGATTTCTGCGCAGGTAATGACGCTTGTGTATTGACAACGATGTACACGGCTTTGGGGCGCAGAAATATTTCCCTGGTAGGTGGGACCGGAGACGGGGGAAAAGTATCTGCTAACGGCAGGGTTTATGAAGATGCAGTAGCTTACGCATTGATTAAAAATCTGAATGGACGAGTAAAGGCATACAAGGAAAATATTTATCACCGGCTGGATCAGCACCGTTTTGTTGCCTCCCGTACGGACAAAGCGAAATACATAATGGGCGCTCTAAACGGAAGGCCGGCAAAGCAGGTCTATCAGGAGATTCTTCATATATCTGAGAAAGAAATACAAACACAGACGTTTAAAAATCCCTTTGGGCGGATTAACGGGGATGATACCTGCATTATTTCCATTAAAGAGGTAAGCGGTAATGCCCTGGCCTGCTTTCGGCAGGTCAATGATTCGGATGTGCTGATTATGTTGGAATTGGGAGATTACCGGGCCATTGTAAAAGAAACTATCGGGACTATCTGCAGAGAATTCCCCAGGCGGTCGGCCGTATTTTCCGTAAACTGTCTGTTCCGGTATAAGTTGTTTACGGAAAATGGCTATATGCAGGAATATTTGAAAGAGATGAGCGCTCTGGGCAGCCATGCGGGCCTTGTAGGATATGGGGAACATTATAACAATCAGTTTGTCAATCAGTCGATGACCTGCGTGGTGTTTGAGTAAGGGGGAGAGATATGTTGTTTCATAAAAATAATAAGCCGGATACGGAAAGAATGGATTTGTATCCGATTCTGTATATGACAGACAGTTTGAAAAAATATCATGCCCTGCTGGTAAATAAGGAAGTGGAATCGCTGTGGGAATTGAATATGGTGGATAATTCTTTTGGCCATGTGCTGGGAGAGGCTGGAAATTTTCAGGAAAAGCTGCAGGAGTTTGAACAGCGTTTTTTGAGCGTAAATGAGGTTTCCGGTCAGTTTGCCCAGGTGAGAGATCAGATAGCCAAGTCCGTAGGCCAGGCTCAGGACGAAGTGGAGACGCTTAAAGGGAGCGCTATGCAGGTTAAGGAACATTTTGGAGAAATGGGTGTTACATTTAGTGATCTGCTGGCGGCGGTGGAAGAGATTAAGCAGCATATGAGCAAGATTGTTTCCATAGCAAACCAAACCAATATCCTGGCGATTAATGCTTCTATAGAGGCGGCAAGAGCTGGTGAAAAAGGGAAAGGCTTTGCTGTGGTGGCGGCAGAGGTAAAGAAGCTGGCGGCGGAGATTAAAGATTTGGCGGCTGAGGTAGGAGCCGGAATCAGAGATGTGGAAAACGGTGCGGATAAGCTGAACGAGCGGATAAACAGTTCTCAGGAAGCTTTGGGCGAAAGCCTGGATAAGGTTCAGGAAACGTATGAGATGTTTGATCAGATTACTCAGTCAGCGGACGGGGCATCTTCGGTACAATCGCAAATATCTGCGGTAATCGGGGAATCTCAGACGGATTTGCAGGCGCTGTGCGGTTATTTTGATCAAATTAAGGATCAATATCAAGAGGTGGTAAAGCATATTAATAAAGCGAGCCGTTTGGGAACGACCAAAAGTACAATGTTTGAGGATGTAGATAATTTGTTATCACAGATTGAGCCGATAATTAAAAAATCATAGGATTGCCAGGTAATGTCAGCGGGAAGCGCGGCAAATAAAGAAAATGCGGGTATAAATTCCTCCCTTTTACAAATACTACATTTACAGTTAAACAACAGGCAAATGACAGTATGAAAAATGGAGGAATTTTTCTATGAAAGCTACAGGAATTGTGAGAAGAATAGACGACCTTGGACGTGTAGTAATACCAAAAGAGATACGAAGGACTTTACGGTTGCGGGAGGGGACGCCACTGGAGATATTTACCGACCGGGAGGGGGAAATCATTTTAAAAAAATATTCTCCCATGGTGGAACTGACTGCATTTGCGATACAATATGCAGAAGCTATGGCTCAATCGACGGGCATGATGGTGTGTATTACGGACAGAGACCAGATTATTGCGGTATCCGGCGGTCCGAAAAAAGACGTGCTTCAAAAAAGCATCAGCAAACAGTTGGAAAATTTGATCAATGAGAGAGAAACAGTTGTCGCATCTAAAGATGATAAACAGTTTGTGCCTATTGCTGCAGAAGAGTTGGAAGGCGTTACTTATGAGGCAGTAACGCCTATTATTTGTGAGGGTGACGCTATCGGGGCAGTTGCTCTTTTAAGCCGGGAACCTAAGACGAAATTCGGGGATATGGAAGTAAAGCTGATTTCTACAGCAGCAGGTTTTCTGGGAAGACAGATGGAAGGATAATGATAGGGCAGGAGCCTGAAGAGTGATAAAAACATGGCTAATAAAAAGGATAAAATTGACATTCAGTGCTTATAAGGTTATACTAATAATTGAATATGGAATGACCGGCTGCACCTTATGGGTTTCATAGGGTGCAGTTTTATCATTTTCTATGTGTCTTCTATGTGGATTATATGTTGAGGCGGGGATAAATTATGAATATAATAAAGGAAATACAGGAAGAAAATCCTTTCTATCAGATCGGTTCCCGAGGCATTATCGGAACAAGAGACTATCAGCAGGACCTTGGATATTATTATACAGGAACGGATTGCGTGTTTTCCATTATTTGTGATGGCATGGGCGGGATGGAAGGCGGAGAGAGAGCCAGTCGGGTTGCGGTAGATCAGTTCGTGCAGGATTTTCGTCAGGAGCGGGGGGTTGTCAATGTGCCGGAATTTTTGGTAAAAGAAGCCGGACGGCTCAATCAGGTAGTTGCAGGACTGAAAAACAGCAGCGGCGCGCCGCTGCAGGGCGGTACAACCCTGGTGGCCGTGTATTGTTCAGGGAATCAGATGTATTGGGTATCTGTAGGGGACAGCCGAATTTACCTGATTCGAGGCAATCGGATAAAACCGCTCAACCGGGAACACAATTATCGTCTAACCTTACAGATGAACTTAGAGAGCGGCTTGATTAATAAAGATACGTATGACAGAGAATCGACGGGGCGTCAGGCAGACGCTTTGGTCAGTTATATCGGTATGGAGCAGTTAGCCATGGTGGATGTGAGCCAGGCACCGATTATTATGCAGGAAGGCGATGTGGTTGTGCTGTGCAGTGACGGCGTGTGTAAGAGTCTGAATGACAGCCAGATTTGTGCTATGGTACGTGATAATGATGTGGATATGGATATTGCTGCCGACAGGCTGACAGGTATGGCTATGCGATATGGTGCGAGAGGCCAGGATAATACAACGGTGATTTTAGTAAAATACCTGGGAAGGTAGGAGGATGCAGGAATGCTTTGCCTAAATTGCATGAAGCCTTTTGAGGAAGCTTACGGCGTTTGTCCATACTGCGGCTATATTCCCGGGACCGCTCCGGAGGAGGCATACCATCTGCATCCGGGAACCATACTTCACGGCCGTTATATTGTGGGAACTACGGTGGGATTTGGAGGATTTGGCATTACTTATCGCGCCTGGGATGCGACTTTGGAGAAAAAGGTTGCTATCAAGGAATATTATCCCAATGGTATCGTGAATCGGGTACCGGGACAGAAAACGGTGATTATTTATTCGGGCAATCGTGCGGATGAATTTCAGAAGGGGAAGCTGCGTTTTTTGGCGGAAGCCAGAAATATGGCCCGTTTTAATACCCACCCGAATATTGTCAATGTTCATGAGTTTTTTGAAGAGAATAGTACGGCATATATTGTTATGGAATTTTTGGAAGGCATCTCCTACAAACAATATATTGAAAATTGCGGCGGACATGTGGACTGTAATACAGCGGTAAGTGTCGCGGTTTCTGTTCTGGGAGCGCTGAAAGAACTACATAAGGAGAAAATTATTCACCGGGATGTAAGTCCGGATAATATTTTTCTTATCCCTGATCAACCGGGCGCCAGCCAATACCGGGTGAAGCTGATTGATTTTGGCGCGGCGAGGTTTGCTACGGGAGAAGAGGAGAAGACCTTATCGATTATTTTAAAGCCGGGCTATGCTCCGCCGGAGCAGTACCGAAATAAAAGCAGACAAGGGCCGTGGACCGACATCTATGCTGTGGGGGCTGTCCTTTATTGTGCAATTACCGGGGTGAGGCCGGAGGAATCGGTAAACCGTCAGATAGAGGACCGGTTGGAACCGCCAAGCCGTTATGTGCAGGGGCTACCACAGTATTTGAATGACAGTATTATGCGTGCTATGGCTTTAAATCAGGAACTTCGTTTTCAAAATGTGGATCAATTCCGGGAGGCGCTTCAAAATCAGACTAAGGTGCTTAGTGTCAAATCTGAGATCCGGAGAAGGAAGTTCATCCGTAATGCGGGGATCGGCGGGGTCTGTCTGGTTTTATTGATGGCGGTATTGGTGTGTGAGGGGATTTATGTGCATAAACGGCAGGCACTTTATCATCTGGATGCGGAGATTTCCGTGGAGATTCCGGATGTGAATGCTCAGAAGACCAAAGAAATCCAGAAAGCAGGTTCTATGGGAAAAGATTCGGAGGGGCTGAGGGCCATTGAACTGGAACCGTCCCAGCAGATGCTTGAAGAAATGCTTGAGGAATATGAGAGACGTTTTGAACAGGTTAAGGTTTCTTTATCGGTCAGCGAATATTCGGGAAATACCGGGTCATATGCCGAATTGCTGAAGGAGAAGGCAGCATCAGACACTCTTCCGTCCGTATTTGAAACCAGTGGAATTAGCGCAGAAGATAAAGAAATCTGGGAGCATTTGGGCACATTGGATACGACCTATAACACAATCAATAAGAGGGATTATTTTTTTGTTGGAGATAAAGGGTTTAAAGACTATTTTGAAAAGGAAAAGAAACAGATTCCCATTGCCTTTCAGGCTCCCGTGCTGTATGTAAATACTCATATGATACCAGATACCAGCGATTTGCCTTCCGCCCAGAGCCTGGATATGCTGAAATATGAGGGCGAACCCAGTTACTGCGTAAGCGTTCAGAATCGGGAAATGTACCGAGAAGCTTTTGGGGGGTCAAAAGCTGCAGAGGAGTTTAAAAAACCGGAGGCTGGTGAAAAAGGATACGAATTGTTTTTGCAAAAAGAAAAAGCTTATTATTTGGGAAATACTGATGATTACGAGGCAATTAGGGCAAGTTTGGGTGGGATTTATGAAATGGTAGTTTTAGAAGAACTCCAGGAGGCGGGGAAAGTTAAAGGCCGTTTTACTCATTTTTGGAGTATTGACGCCTCGCTGGAAGGGGACGATAAGGAAGCTGCCGACTGCCTGGTATTTTATTTGATGGGAGAGAATGCCCAGGATGTATTTAACCTTCAAAACGGCAATGGGCTGTCTTTTAATAAGCGGATGCTGAAAACTTATGTGAAGGGTAATAATGAATTTCAGAAGGTTTTGGATAAGCTGGATAGTTTGAAAATGGAATACAGAGAGGAATACGGAGTATGAAGCGTTGTCTGAATTGCATGCAGGAATACGAAGAGAGTTACGGAGCGGCTTGTCCGAATTGCGGCTATCGAGGGGAGATAAGTCAGGATGACGGCCTCTCCTTAAAACCGGGGACGATTCTTCAAGGCAGATATATTATCGGTACGGTTATACGGGTCAGGGATATTGATATTTTCTATAATTGCTGGGATGCTCTGTTTGACAGGAGAGTGACAGTACAGGAGTATTTCCCCAGATATTGCGCAACTCGTTCCGGAGCCACGGATATAAGCATTTATGAGGCTAAACGTGATCAATACCAGAAAGGGCTGAAATTATTTTGTGTCCAGAGCAGGGAGATGATCCGGCTTTACAAGGAACAGGATGTGATTAGTTACCATGGGGTTTTCCAGGAAAACAGGACAGCCTATGCGGTAATGGATTATCAGGAAGCCCCGACGCTGAAAACATGGCTGGGAAGAAAAATCCCCGAGGAAAGGGACGTCTTGGAGATTATGCGAATGGCCATCCGAGCGGTGGATAAATGCCATCGGCTGGGAATTTACCACGGGATGATCGGGCAGGATACTTTTTGTGTTACGGAACAAGGGACGCTGGTTTTAAAAGATTATGGCAGTTGGCGGT
This sequence comes from uncultured bacterium, assembly GCA_947383005.1. Classification (GTDB taxonomy): domain Bacteria; phylum Bacillota; class Clostridia; order Lachnospirales; family Lachnospiraceae; genus Brotaphodocola. The sequence goes on from CANDBT010000001.1 coordinate 166,163, forward strand.
ACGTGAGCGGGAAACCAGGTATCGTCAATTATGGCAAGGTGTGTGCAGATACAGACGTATTCGGCCTGGCGAAGATGTTTGCCCAGATTGTGACGGGAATGGAAACGGATGATGCGAAAATCTTAATAAAAAATTTGTCTGGCAGCAGCGTTCATCTCAGCAAACCGGTGATAAACGCGCTTCGCAGCGCATTGTCCTATGAGACGAAAAGCCTTGGTGATTTTTGTAAAAATTTGGATGGAAAAAAGGGAAACAGGCAAAAAGCGTTGGCGTTGCCACATTGGCTGTATCTGGCGGCAGGTGCGGCAGCTTTGATTGTTGTGGTTTCCGTGACGGCTTATGCGTTTGTCCGGTTTAAAGGTTCAGGGATGGAATTCAAGTTCCCCTGGGCAAAAGAGAACCAGGAGGAGATGCAAGAGGACGAGATGGTGCGAGTGCCGAATGTGATCAATATGGACAGGGAAGAGGCAGAAGAAAGGCTGAGGGAAAGCGGCCTGCTGATGAACTGGATAGAGATTACTTATAATGAAGATGTGCCGGAAGGAAAAGTTTTTCACCAGGGGAAGAAAGAAAATACTTTGGTAGAAAGAGGGACCATTGTTGATGTCCGTGTCAGTATGGGAAAAAAGAAGGGCGTTTTCCCGGCGATTATTGGATTGGAAAAAGAAGAGGCCGAGCAGCTTTTAAAAGATGCTGGTTTTTCGAAGATCAAATTTGATGAAACGACAGAAGAAGGGATGCCGAATACCGTCCTGCGTGCTAATGCCAATGCAGATGAAATGCTTGAGCTTGATACGGAAATTCTTGTGGAAATCTGTCGGTTTGAAGATGGGCAGGGATGGGCAGGGGGCCTTCCGCCTGTTCCGGATGTGTGTGAGAAAACCGTGGAGGATGCGAAGTCGCTGTTGATTGAACAGGGGTTTTTGGTATATATTGTCGAAGAACATAATTCGATGGATAAAGGCTTGGTCTTTGCCCAGTTGCCGGAAGCAGAAAGCCAGCCAGGGGATAAAAACCTGGTAACTCTCTATGTCAGTTTAGGAGAAGAAAAGATTTATATGAAGAATGTGTTGCTGATGACGGAGAAGCAGGCAAGGGAAGAGATCGAAGCTTTGGGGCTGAGAGTCGGTAAAGTGACGGAACAATTCAGCGATTCCGTGCCTAAAGGAAAAGTGATGTCCCAGAGCGTTCCCCAGAACCAGGAAGTGAAAAAAGGAAGAAAGATTGATTTGGTTATCAGCAAAGGGCGGGAACAGCAAGTATCTGCTCCGGCATCCCCCAAGCCTGCAACTACCGCGGAGAAAACTTCGGAAACAGAAATCGTAGAGCCAAAGGCGCCGGAAACGGCAGAAACGGCAGAACCTGAGACTTTACCGACGGCAGAATCTGTGCCGCCACGGCAGAACCAGGGGCCTGCAGGACAAAAACCAGGTTCGGCGCCAGTGTCCGAATCTTTGCAAAGGCCGGGAGGGGCGGAGCAGCCACAGGAGACGCCGGCGCCGCCTATAGCTCCTGAGCCGCAGCCCTCTGAGACGATAATGGAACCCGAACCGCCAATGGCTCCCGAGCCTCCGGGAACGCCTCAGCCGCAGCAGACGGCGCCCGGGCTGCAGGGGGCGTCACAGGATTCTCCCGCATTGCCGCAGGGAGGAACTCCGCCAGAAGGTTCGGTTCAGGAAGAAAAGGATATGTCTTTGTCTGACGAGCGAAGCGTATGAGTGTTTGGAAAAGCCGGTTTTGAGTGACGGTTCAGGGTGATTCAGAGGATTGACAAAAAGATGAAATTACGACCAACAAACCTGAAATGGCAGGGGAGGAAGGACAGAGGGGACTATGAGCAAATTATGTATGGGATGTATGAGGGAATATGGCGAAGAGTTCAATATATGCCCTTATTGCGGTTACGTCGAGGGTACTCCGGCGAAGCAGACCTATCATATTTCGCCGGGACATATTCTCTATAACCGTTATATTGTCGGTAAAGTGCTGGGGTTTGGCGGTTTTGGGGTTACTTATATCGGGTGGGATTATCTGATGGGTTGGAAGGTGGCTATCAAAGAGTATCTGCCTGGAGAATTTGCCACACGTATGCCGGAACAGGAAAGAGTGACGGTTTATACCGGCTACAAGGAAGAGCAATTCAGGGAAGGTCTGAAGAAAACCCTGGATGAGGCAAGACGTCTGGCCAAATTTGATATGGTACCGGAAATCGTGAAAATTTATGATTGTTTTGAAGCGAATGGAACGTCATATATTATTATGGAATATCTGGAAGGAATGTCACTGAAGGAATATCTGGAGATTCATGGGAAAATGCCGGTGGAACAAGCTCTTCCTATAATATTTCAGATTGCCGCGGCTATGGAGCAGGTACATAGGGAAGGAATCCTTCACAGAGATATTGCACCGGACAATATTTATGTGCTGAATCCAGACGAACCGGATAATCTTAAAGTAAAGCTTTTGGATTTCGGCGCTGCCCGTTATGCTACATCAAAACACAGTAAAAGCTTGTCGGTGATTATTAAGCCGGGTTATGCACCTACGGAACAATACCGCAGCCGGGGAGACCAGGGAACATGGACGGACGTGTATGCTTTGGCGGCAGTATTTTATAAAATGATTACGGGTATCACTCCGGAAGATGCCATGGAACGTGATGTGGAAGACGAATTGAAAAGGCCGTCCAAGCTGGGGATAAAGATTGCCAAGCCGGTGGAAAATGCCCTGATGAATGCACTTAATGTCAAAATCCAGGACAGGACCCAAACCATGGAGGCTTTTTCGCAGGAACTGACCTCTGCCGAGGTGGCGGAGCGGGCAGTAACAAAGGATAAAAATATAGTGGCGAAAATTCCCCGGTGGTTCCTTACGGTGGCTGGAGGAGGCGGAATTGTTATTGCGGTGGCGATTGTATTAGTGCTTACCGGGGTGATTCAAAGCCATATCGGTTCGGATGCCAGCAAACTGGATAAGAATATGGTGCGGATGATCAATGTGGTTAATTATGAGGCTGATGAGGCGGAAAAGGAACTGCAGAAAAGCAGCCTGAATATGTCGAGAAACGGAATGATTTATTCAGAAGATATACCAATCAATGTGGTTTGTTATCAAGGAATAAAGGAAAATGACCTGGTAGAAAAAGATACGGTACTGGCAGTTTGGATCAGCAAAGGGAAACGTAAGGAGATTGTTCCGGCTGTAAAGGGCCTGCAATTGGATGAAGCACGGCGGCTTTTAGAGGAAGCCGGTTTTAAAAATATAAAGACGGAAGAAAGCATGGAGGCTGGTGTTTACCAGTCTGTTCTGGCAATTAGTGAGGAACCGGGCGCTAATGTGGAGGTAAGTAAGGAGATAATCCTTACCGTGTGTATGAATACCGAGAATCAGGGAGGAGACGCTTCCATTCAGGTGAAGGTGCCTGACGTGACAGGAAAGGACAGGGAACAGGCGCAAAAAGAAATGGAAGAGGCCGGTTTTTTGATTAACTGGGTGGAAGAGAATAGTGATAAACCGGAGAATATGGTGATTGCCCAATCTCCGGAAGCCGGCGAAGAAGTAAATAAAGGTTCTTATATAACGGTTCGGGTCAGCAAAGGCGAACAGAAGATTTACATGAAGAATGTGCTTCTGATGACGGAGGCAGAGGCCAGAAGTACAATACAGTCTTTGGGATTAAAAGTGGGGAAAGTGACAACGGCTTACAGTGATTCTGTAGAGAAAGGTAAGGTCATTTCTCAGAGTATTGCCCAGGACGAAGAAGTAAAACGAGGAGATACGGTTAATCTGGTAATCAGCCAGGGAAAGCAAAATACCGAAACTTCACCAACAACAGCTGACCCGGAAGAATCCAGACGGCAGGAGGAGGCGGCAGAGTCCAGCAGACAGGAAGAAATCCGCAGGCAAAGGGAGGAAATGTCCCGCCAGGCGGAAGAATCCTCAAGAGCTGCGGAGTCAGAGGCAGCAGCCAGGAGAGCTTCGGAGGAAGAAGCAGCCAGGAGAGCTTCAGAAGAAGAAGCAGCCAGGAAAGCTTCAGAAGAGGAAGAAGCAAGAAGGCAGACCGAGACGGAAGAGGGCAGCACTTCGCCTGTGGTATCGGGCTCCGGCGACAGAACGGTATCACAAAAGGTGCGTGTAGTCGATGTGGTAGGCATGACTGAGGAAGAGGCAAAAGCGGCAATTATTGAAGAAGGATTTACTGTGGGCAGTGTAACGCGGGAATATCATGATTCCGTACCGGCAGGTTGCGTGATTTCTCAAAGCCCGTCCGGCGGGAAAAAGACGAAGTTGGAGTCCAGGGTAAATCTGGTCATCAGCAGGGGGCCAAATTGATACCAATACAGATAAATCGGGGGCTGTGGCATAGAATTTGCTTCGGCCCCTAAGGTTTGCCTGATGAGAGAGGAAAACACATGCTATTTTCAAGAAAAGATTTGGTGAGGCTTTTGGGGCCGTTGATTGTAGAACAGGTGTTGGCTGTATTAGTCGGCATGGTGGATGTAGTGATGGTTGCAGCAGTAGGAGAAACCGCAGTATCCGGTGTAGCTCTGGTAGATTCTATCAGTATTTTAATAATCCAGCTTTTGTCCGCATTAGCTACCGGTGGAGCCGTAGTATGTTCTCAATATATGGGCAAACAGCAGTCGGAGGCGGCTTGTTATGCCGCAGGGCAACTGGTTTTTATTACAGCTGCATGTGCGGTCTTTTTTGCTTCGGTTGCTCTTTTTGGGGAACGTCATTTATTAAGGCTGATTTTTGGGCAGGCAGAGAAAGCAGTTTTGGACAATGCGGCCACTTATTTTCGGATCACTGCTCTTTCCTATTTGTTTTTGGCGTTGTATAATTCGGGTGCTGCTTTGTTTCGTTCTATGGGCAATTCACGGGTATCGATGGTGGTATCCTTGTTTATGAACGGAATCAATATTGTTGGTAACGCAATTTGTATTTACGGTTTTCATATGGGGGTGGAGGGAGTTGCTTTTCCTACCCTGATTTCCCGGATTGTGGCTGCTATAATGATATTATGGCTGATACGGGATCGGGACAATACAATACATATATCCAATATTAGCGTTTTGCGTCCGAACAGGGAGATAATGAAAAAAATTCTGAGAGTAGGGGTTCCGAATGGCCTGGAAACAGGAATGTTTCAATTTGGGAAAATCGCTCTTCAAAGTCTGGTATCGACTTTGGGTACGGCAGCTATTGCCAGTTTTGCAGTGGCCTCTAATTTGGTGACTCTTCATTATCTGCCGGGAAATGCCATAGGATTGGGGCTGATAACCATAGCCGGCCGTTGTGTAGGGGCAGGGGAATATGAACAGGCGAAGCAATATACAAAAAAGCTGCTTTTGCTGGATTATGCCATGTTATTTGTTATATGTACCATAATGGCTCTTTTCAGCCATCAGATTGTAAGAATGTATAATCTGTCACCAGAAGCAGCGGTTCTAACCAGAGGAATGATTCTCATGCACTCTTGCGCGATGATTGTGTGGCCGTTGGCTTTTCCGCTGCCAAATACCCTCCGGGCCGGGCTGGATGCCCGCTTTACCATGACAGTATCGATATTTTCCATGTGGGCTTTCCGTTTTGGATTTGCTTATCTGTTTGTAAAAGTATGGAATACAGGAGTTGCCGGTATATGGTTTGGCATGTTTATTGACTGGATTTTCCGGGCAATTGTATTTGTGCTCCGCTTTCATGGATTCACTTCCCGGGCGCAGCAAATTTAAAATAAAAACTCATTGCAAGCCGAAGCAGATATTGATACAATAATGGAAGTAACTGTTTAGACGGCGGGGCATTAGAGATGAATTTCGGCGTCAAGCTTGCTTGTAAGCCGAAATTCATCTCTAATGCCCCATCGGATGAACATCCGATGCTTCTTGCCCGCCGCAGGCGGGCAAGAAGATGCCTGTTTTGAACGCTGCGTTTGTAGTGGTTCATGCCGGGAGGAGAGATTTGCCTGAACGGTTACAATATTTTGTCAGGCTATAAGAAGGGGGATGATCGGTCGTGAAACGGGGATGTGGAATGCTTCTTCCAGTGTCGAGCCTTCCATCAAAATACGGGATTGGCGCGTTTTCGAAAGAAGCTTATGATTTTGTGGATAAGTTAGCGGAGGGAGGCCAGCAGTATTGGCAGATTTTGCCTCTGGGACCTACGGGTTATGGTGATTCACCATATCAATCTTTTAGCGCTTTTGCCGGCAATCCATATTATATTGATTTGGTACAGTTGGCGGAAGAGGGGCTTTTGACCAGGCAGGAATGTGAAGCCGCCGATTTTGGAGATGACGAAAGAACGATTGATTATGAAAAAGTTTATCAAAATCGTTTCCCGTTGCTGAAAGAAGCTTTTCTTCGGTGGAAAAGCCAGCACAGTCGTCTGGGGGAGGATGGCATCCGTCTGCTTTTGAAAAAAGCCCTGTCACCGGAAACCAGAGAGTACTGTTTTTATATGGCGGTAAAAAATGATTTTGCAGGGAAGAGCTGGGAAAAATGGGACGAGGACATTCGTCTTAGAAACAAAACCGCGTTGAAACAATATGAGGAGCGTCTTCAGGAAGAAATCCGGTTTTATGAATTTCAGCAGTATATGTTTGAAAAACAATGGAACAAACTGAAAACTTATGCCAATCATAAAGGTATCCGCATTATTGGGGATATTCCCATTTATGTCGCTTTTGACAGTGCAGACAGTTGGAGTCATCCGGAGCTGTTTCAGTTTGACGAGGACTGCTGCCCGATAGCGGTGGCCGGTTGCCCGCCAGATGCGTTCTCTGCCACGGGCCAGCTCTGGGGGAATCCTTTATATCGGTGGGATTATCATCGGGAAACGGGATATGAGTGGTGGATGAAGCGGATGGAATACAGTTTTCGTCTTTATGATGTGGTACGTGTAGACCATTTCCGGGGATTTGATGAATATTGGTCTATTCCGGCAAAAGACAAGACGGCTAAAAACGGCTGTTGGGAGAAAGGGCCGGGCCTGGAATTTTTCCTGGAATTAAAAAAGCATTTTGGCAGCGCCGAAATTATCGCTGAAGATTTGGGATTTTTGACGCCATCAGTCAAAAAGCTGGTTAAAGATACGGGATTTCCCGGCATGAAAGTATTGGAATTTGCTTTTGACGATACGGAGGACAGTGATTATCTGACTCACAAATATACGGAGAACTGTGTGGTTTATACAGGTACTCATGACAATGATACCCTGCAGGGTTGGTATGGAAATTTAGATGAGTCTATACGGCGGTTTGCCGTTGATTATGTGGGAAGCCAATGGACACCGCGAGGTGAAATCCATTGGGATTTTATTCGCTTGGCGTTACGGAGTGTGGCCAGATTGGCCATTATACCGGTTCAGGATTATTTGGGGCTGGGAAACTGGGCACGGATCAATGAGCCGTCAACATTGGGGGGAAATTGGAAGTGGCGGATGACATCCGGAGATTTGACTGATGAACTGCTTAAAAAATGCAGAAGGATGGCGCACCGTTATGGGCGTATCGGATAAATAGTTCGTTGACACAGACAAAAAGGGGCTGTTGTAAAATTTGTGAATATCCTATTTTGCAGTAGCCCCTTTGGAAATTATTCAATAACAATCTGCGACGCTTGTGCCGCTTCGGTCTGCGGATTTGTTTCTGACGGTTCAGGCAGGGGAGCCGTTTCCGGGTTTATATCTTCTGCGTTTTCCGGTGTTTCTTCTTCTGCAGTGACTTCCAAAACGTCTAAATTTCCCTCTTTATGAGTGGTAAAGGATTTGCGGGATTCGTTTCCGGCCATGTCCTGAACAAAAACCTGCAGGCCGTCATTGTTCATCTCAAAGGTTAGTTCATAGCCCCGGCTGCCATCGGCTGAATTTTCTATAATGTTTATGGATGCGGGGTACTGTACCTGGTTATGCGTATCTATAGCATAAATGCTGTCAGGATTGACAGAAGACTGGCTGTCGGATATCCTGAGAGTGAGGATGGAATCCTCAAGAGCGGCATTTTCAAAAGACGGCGGGACATCATCCAAAATATTGATGTGGCGGAATGATGTAGAGGACATGCCATTGAGGTTGACAATAGTGACTTCCAGAACACCATTGCGGTTTATGGGGATAGAGTAAGTGCGTTTTTTCCCTTTGGTAGCCTCCAGTTCCTCTCCATCCATGTTGAAAGTAATGGATTTTGTCGGGAACCAGGATTCAATAGCGATAGTGGCCTGGGTAGATAAATAATCCTTCGTATCTTCGATTTCCACGGTAAATTTGGGACGGGAAGTGACACAGATAAATAAAATCGTGTTAAATACCAAAAAGGGAAGGATATAAAACAGAAACAGATGGGGAAAGCCGTCAGAAGGCTTTTTGCGGTATTTGTTGTTTCCTGTGGAGCGGTAAGAAGATCTCTGATAGTATTCCATAAGCGTGTGGCTCCTTTAAATATTTCATTGCGTAATCGTATAGCTGTGCATATATTGTTCTGTAGTTACTAATCACATAGTATAGCAGAAAAAATCAGCTTTTACAAGTAAACTTTTTGGCATGGCGGAAGCAGTAATAAATTGGTTACTGTTCACGGGGAGGGGTATCTTCTTGCCTGTTTTCAACGGACAAGAAGCATCGTGCGTTTGCCCGATGTGGAAAAACGGATAAAATCAGTCTTACAAGCAAGCTTGACGCTTGTTTTTATCTGTTTTCCCGCCCCGTGAACTGTAACATAAATTGAAGCAACCGTTTAGACGATAAACTTAAATTATAGCAGAATCTTTATGAAAAGCTTTTCAGAAAGGTTTAGATATGGTATGATTACTAAATAAAGAACCGGAGACATGGATAAGTACAGGCTTGCAAAAGGCAGAGGGGATCAGCTATGATACAGAAGGCAGCAGAGTTTGCTACAAGGGCGCATGCAGGAGCTTTGAGGAAGGGCAGTAATCTTCCTTATATTTATCATCCTATGGAGGTGGCGTTATTGGTGTCATTGATGTCCAGGGATGAAGAGATGATTGCCGCGGCATATCTGCATGATGTGTTGGAGGACACGAAAGTGACTGCCCAGGAATTGAAAGAAGTATTTGGGGAGAGGGTTTTGGCTTTGGTTCAGGCAGAAACCGAGGACAAATCAATGACCTGGCATGAGCGGAAAAAACAGACGATTTGCCATTTACAGCAGGCGGCGAGAGAAGTGAAGATCTTAACTTTGGCAGACAAGCTTAGCAATATTCGGGCGACAGCCCGGGATTATTTGTTTATGGGAGATAAGGTGTGGGAGCGTTTTAATGAAAAACGCAAAGAATGCCACCAATGGTATATGAAAGGAATAATGGAAGCTTTGCAGGATATGGAAGATTATCCTGCTTATCAGGAATATAAAGTTTTGTATAAAATGGTTTTTGGGGCTTGATCTTTTGAGCCCTTTTTTATATAATCATAATATCCTGTCAAGTCTTGTCAGGATTCGAAGAAGCCAGTTAGGTCTTAGCTGGTATTTTCCCAGATTGTGAGTGAGGAGCAGTTTGTGCAGCGCAGACGGATTTTGTTACGGAGTATCCGGCGAAACATAAAAATATTGCGTTTTGCCGGATTTCGGCGTATTTTGTTTGCCTGCGAAAAAACGGGACAATTGTATTGAGAGACAGAGAAAGGGAGGGATGGGTTGAAAGACAAGTTTTTAAGAGGAGAACAAAAAACGGAGAAAAAAACAAAATCGGAGGCGGGAGAAAAGAAATTCAAAGCTGTACGTTTGATTTTATGGGTTTTCGTGATTTTGATTCAGCTAATGGTGGTAGCTGGGATAGAGATCCGGGCGGAAATAGACGAAGAGGAGCGGCTTACTATTCGTTCACAGGTATATCCGGCCCAGGGGAAATGCCCTAGGCCGCAGGAAGTTTATCAAACAGATGAGGGGAAAAAGTATTCGCTGCTTTCATGGAAAAAGGAGAGTATTTGGATTCCTTCTTATGAGAGGCGAGTGGAAAAGGAGTTCTTTTGCGACGGAGTAGAAGGGGCGGCGGAGATTCCGAAGAAATTGGTGATAAATGTTCGGGACGGCGGGCGGGAGACGGAGGCGTTTTGCTATTTGCAGGAGAAGGAGATAATCAGCGAAAGATGGAAAGACGGATTTGATTTTATTGTGACATTTCACGATTACGGTGCAGGAGAATATGTGATAGGAGACAGAATAGTGGAGAAAGAGGAGGAAAAACCGCAATTTGAAGGCTGTGAAAAGCTTTTGTTGGAAGAAATCGGTGTAAAGCCGCAGGAATATAGGATAGAAGGGGTGCGATGGGACGGAGCAGCCTATGAAGATTTGGAGGGGTTTCAATGCCGGGATGCGGTAGCATATGGACAAAAGCTGATGCGGGATTACCGGTTGAGGTATGAAGGAATTGCGGTGTTTCCCTCATATGAAGGCTGGCGAACCATAGCTGTTTATGGAGACGGAAATGAGTCTGGGCAGGGTGAACAGCGTAGCGAAGGAGCGTCTAAAGACCTGCTTCTATCGGAAGATGCGGGGAAAAAAGACAGGAGGGGAACCGAGCTTCCGTTTGCCGTTTTGTGGAAAAAGGTTATTCGAATCTTACTGGTGACAATTGCCGTCGGAGCATTGCTTTTCTTTGGTGGCTTGCTGATATTAGCCATGAGAAAAGTGAAAAAAGCCGTTAAACAAAAATGGAAAATTTATCAGGCAGACCATCACAGACGTGAATAATGTTTATCAGATGTTCATTTAATGTCAAATTCCCAGATGGCTGAATTTCCGCAAGACAATAGTATGACCCGATTTAAATAACCTTATATTTCGCCGGTCGCTTTCCCGATAGCACACAGGAAAAATGTTCAGCGTAGCACCACTACGCCTTTGCTTTTTCCTGTGTATTCTCGACAAAGCATCCTCAGCGAAACAGCAAGGTATTTAAGCCGGCTGGAAATTATTGTTGTGCTTCTTGCAGACATTTAGCTGCCTGAATGATGATTGTAGGCGTCAGGGAAAATACGATGATCGTTAATACCTGGCGCAGGCTCAGGTCGGCAGCGGCGAATAATACCTGCAGTCCGGGGAGGAACAGGACAGCCGCCAAAAGGATGACACCAGCTTCAAATGCCATCAGGCTCCATAAATTGCTGGAAATACCTAATCGGATAATCGAATGGCTGCTGCGGCAGTTAAAGCCATGAAACAGACGGGCCAAAGTTAAAGTGGCAAATGCTATTGTACTGCCGGTTCCTGCGCCGCCGGTAGCAAGACCCAGATGAAACGCTAACATTGTGCAAATAGCCATAAGCCCGCCCTGGATTAAAATGCTGGTGAGAAAATGTTTGGTCAGGATTCCTTCTTTCGGATTTCGTGGCGGATTGGTTAGGAGACTGTCTTCCTGGGGCTCCATTCCAATGGCGATGGCGGGAAGGGAGTCGGTCAGCAAGTTGATAAATAACAGATGTACCGGCGCGAAAGGCATAGGCAGCCCGACCAGGGAAGTATACAGAACGCTGAGGATTCCTGCCATATTGCCGGATAGCAGAAATTGGATTGCATGCCGAATATTCCGATATACATTCCGCCCGTTAGCCACAGCTTTAATAATGGTGGCAAAATTATCGTCAGTCAGAATCATGGAAGCGGCATCTTTGGCCACTTCCGTGCCGGTAATACCCATGGCGATACCGATATCGGCTTTTTTCAGTGCGGGGGCATCATTTACCCCGTCTCCGGTCATAGCGACGATATGTCCGCAGGATTGCCAGGCTTCCACGATACGGATTTTGTGTTCCGGAGATACGCGGGCATAAACGGCAATCCGATTCAAATGTTTTTGTAGTTGTTCGTCATTCATAGAGTCCAGTTCGGCTCCGGTAATGGCTAAGTCTCTTTCGCCCAGCAAACCGATTTTTCGCGCAATGGCTATGGCCGTGATTTTATGGTCGCCGGTTATCATTATCGGACGGATACCTGCACGGCGTGCGTGAATTACGGCTGTTCGGGATTCAATCCGGGGCGGATCCATCATAGCAACCATGCCCAAAAAGGTCAACTCCTGTTCTTTTTGGTTCTCGGCCGTTTGTTTGTCGTTTAATTCTTTGCAGGCCATAGCCAACACTCGCAGGCCTTGTTTTGACCATTCCAGATTTTGCTGCAGGATCTGTTGCCTGCAGGAACCGGTTAAGGGGCGCGGACCGGCAGACGTCAGGATTGTTCCTGAACGTTCCAGCAGGATATCCGGGGCGCCTTTGGCAAAAAGGACCTTTTTTTCGTCGATTAAATGAACAGAACTCATCAGTTTTCGGCTTGAATTAAAAGGAATCTCTGCCAGGCGCGGAAAAAGTCGGCGCAGATGAAGGATGTCTATGCCGGCAAGTTGCCCTATTTCTAATAAGGCGGTTTCCGTAGGATTGCCGATGAGGGAACCGCAGTCATCAAGTTGGGCATCATTTGCCAGGACTGCTGCGTAAAGCAGGCAACGGTGTACCGGATGATAGGAATGAACCAAATAGGGTTTTAGGACATGATGGTCGGCATAGATTTCCTGGACGCTCATCCGGTTTTGTGTAAGAGTGCCGGTTTTGTCGGAGCAGATGACCGATACACATCCCAGGCTTTCCACGGCTTTTAAATCTTTGATGATGGCGTTTTCTTTAGCCATACGCTGTGTCCCCATGGCCTGAACAATAGTGACAATGGAACCTAAAGCTTCGGGGATGGCAGCTACAGCCAAGGCTACGGCAAACATAAGGGAATCTAAGAGAGGCATATGCCGGTATAGGCTTAAGGCGAAAACCGCCGCGCAAATCGCCATAATGATGGCGGCCAGGCGGCTTCCAAATTGATCCAGGCTGATTTGTAAAGGGGTTTTCTTTTCTTCGGCGGCGTTCATCAGCGAGGCAATTTTCCCGATTTCTGTGTTCATGCCGGTAGATGTGACTACTGCTTTGCCTCGTCCTCCAGTAATAAGAGAACCGGAAAAGACCATATTCCGTTGTTCAGCCAGAGGTACTTGCGCATCTGCCAGCCGTTCGGCCTGTTTTTCTACTCCATCGGACTCTCCTGTCAAGGAGCTTTCATTGACCGTTAGGTTGTGGCATTCTAGCAACCGCCCATCGGCAGCGACTAAATCTCCGGCTTCCAATAAAAGGATATCGCCAGGAACAACTTGGGCAGAAGGAATATCCAACGGATATCCGTCACGCAGGACACGGGCTGAAGGGGAAGACAAAGCTTTCAGCCCTTCCAGGGATTTCCGTGCTTTTTCATGCTGCACTGTACCAAGGACAGCATTGAGAATAATTACGGCAAAGATGACGATTGTACTTTCCATGTTATTGGAAACCATGGAAATTACGGCGGCAACTATCAGGATAATAACCAGCAGATCTTTAAATTGTTCTAAAAAGATCTCCCAGGCTTTTTTGTGTGCCTGCTCTCTCAGGACGTTTTCACCGGTTTGGACCAAAAGCGTTTCTGCTGCTTGGGAAGTCAGCCCTCCGGGAGAGGAGTGCATTTGTTCCAATACGGATTCTTTTGAAATCTTGTACCATTCGTTCATGTCGCCGCACCTCTTTTTCTTTTCTGGCCTTTTGATTTTGATGATAGCACGGGGGGTCAGCGCTTTGGCGCTGAACTGTGCGATAAGGAGTCACTTGCATTAGATTTCTGACCTTGGAGCCTTGATATCATTATATTCATGGCAGGAAACAAAAAAGACCTTCTGCACGAAAATACGTTTCGCTGCAAAAGGTCTTTGAAGTGTGAACTATTGTTAGTGAACGGTAGTGATTCTCTCTGGAAATCCGACTTTCTTTTGTACTTTTCTTAAAGTTTTATTGGAAAAATACTGAGCCTTTTCGGTGTTGTTTTTAATTGCCGCGTTCAGATAATCCTTATTTTTGCTCAGGTCGGCAAAGCGATCCTGTAAAGGTTTCAGAACACTCACAACGGCTTCGCCTACGGCAGATTTGAACTCCCCGTAACCCTTACCGTCAAATTCCTTTTCCGTCTCGGCGGGAGTTTTTCCGGTGCAGGAACAATAAATATCAATCAGGTTGCGGATGCCCGGCTGCTCTTCCCGATAGCGCACGCAAGCTTCCGAATCGGTGACAGCTCTCTTAAACTTACGTACAACCGTGTCAGGATCATCCATCAGATAAATGCTGGCATTAGGGTTTTCATCGGATTTAGACATCTTTTTTGAGGGATCCTGCAGACTCATGATCTTGGCGCCCACTTTCCCGAGATAGACTTCCGGGATAGTAAACACATCACCGTAGATGGCGTTGAACCGTTGGGCAATGTCACGGGTAATCTCCAAATGCTGCATTTGATCAATCCCTACGGGAACCACATCCGCCTGGTACAGCAAAATATCTGCGGCCATCAATACCGGATAGGTGAAAAGGCCGGCGTTGATATTGTCTGCATGTTTGGCGGCCTTGTCCTTAAACTGGGTCATACGGTTCAGTTCACCCATATACGTGAAACAATTGAGTATCCACGCCAGTTCGGCATGGCCGCTGACGTGGGATTGGTAATAAATACAGTTTTTTTCCGGATCCAGACCAGCGGCAACGTACAAGGTAAGCAGCGTCCGTGCCCGTTTGCGCAGCTCTGCCGGGTCTTGCCGGATGGTAATGGAGTGCATATCCACTACGCTGTAAAAAGTTTCATATTCATCAGCGATAGTGACCCAATTCTTTAAGGCACCCAGATAATTTCCCAAAGTAAGATTCCCTGTTGCCTGCATACCACTGAATAGTACTTTTTTTCCATCTAACATAATCGTTTATTCTCCTTTTCGAATGAAATTAGTTTAACACTGCCTAAACTAATTGTCAATCGGTGGGCGGAGTTTTTGACTAAGGTCAGAAGGTTATTACGCCAAGCACGAGGCCGGCGATCATGCAAACAATACTGACGCCCCAAATCCAGAAAAAGCTGCTTTTGATATGGTCTTTGATTTCCACACCGGCCAGGCCGACCCCCAGAAAGGTGGCAGGAACCACGGGACTGATGAAGGTAGCACAGTTACGGCATACTACCATGGCAATGGCGGTATGGGCCGGATCGACACCAAACTGATTGCCGACACCGATTAATACCGGAAGCAGCCCATAGAAATAGGAATCGGTACAGAACAAAAGGGTCAGCGGTACAGAAATTACACCGATAATCAACGGCAGGAAACGTCCCATGGACTGAGGAATGAACGAAGCCAGGATAGTTGCCATATGGTTCATGATTTCACTGTCTTCCAGCACACCTAAAAATACTCCGGCAGCCAAGATGGTGGAAGCCATGGTAAGAGCCGGGCCGGCATGGGATTTGATGATTTTTCCCTGAAGCTTCGCACCGGGATAATTGACTAACAAAGCGACGACGCAGCCAACCATGAATGTATAATAGGAAGGAACATCCAAAAATACTAAAGCGACAATAATGGCCAGAGTCCAGACTACATTGAAAGCGAACAGTTTTGGCCTTGCTAAATCATTGGAGGCGGAGGCTTCTGCCAGTTCTTCGGAATCTCCGGAATCATCCATTGCCAGAGTGCTGTTCTCGCCGGCGCCACGTTTTTTCTCAACTGTACCCCAGAAAATAGCAGTGAACAAGGCAATAATGATACCTACAATTTGCATGGGAAGGAGTTTCATCCATAATTGATTTGCGTCGATTTCCAAAACGGAGGCGGAGCGCATGGTAGGGCCGCCCCAGGGAAGCAGATTCATCACGCCCATGGCAGTAACGCAGATCAGCAACAAGGTAGTCGGACGCATTTTCAGTTTCTTATATACCGGAAGCATGGCAGGAATGGTAATCAGGAAGGTGGAAGCGCCGCCGCCGTCCAAGTGGCCGATCATGGCAATGATACAGGTCATAAGAGCGACACCTACTACATTGTTGCCTACTTTTTTCATCAAGGCGTTGATAATCCGGTCAAACATGCCCACATCGGACATTATGCCAAAGAACAGTACGGAAAAGATAAACAGCGCGGCGGTTGAATGTACGCCCTTAACGCCAGCGGAAATAAAATCGCCCATCTGTTCGATAGTGAAAGTTCCGGTCAGAACCAGAATCAGCGCTGTAATCGTGGATACTCCGATAAAAGCAATCGCAGGTACCGTTACGTTTCTCAGCAGTAAAACAATAATCATGATGATTGTAGCAAATCCCAGTAACGCAAGCATGGTTTCATTCATGACTTTCCCCTCCTTTAAGTGTTTTTGAGATGTGATGTTTTCTTATGGGGAAAGTATAATGGATGATTCTTACATCCACCATAGCGCTATCTTAAAATTAGTTAATCCTGGTCTTACAAATTATTAAGATTTGTCGGGTTACTATATCTTAACTGATTTTAAGGCTTCCAGGATAGAGGCTATGGAAACCGGTTTATCAATATAGGCATTAAGGATTCCTTTCTGCTTGGCTTCTACCAGTTCGCGGGTTATCCGGTCGGCCATGATGATTTTTATTAAATTTGGATGTTGGCCCTGAATAGACATATAGAAATCCACGGCCATTTGTCCGGAAATGGATTGCTCGGCTACTAATGCGTCGAAGGCTTTTGTACCTTCCCTTTTTGATTCTTCCAGCGCCTGTAAAGCTTCCTGAAAATTCATCCGGCATATCAGGGAAATCTGCAGCTTGGCGGCGTCCTTTTCCAGCAGTTTAAGGACTTTGGGGTTATCATCGACAATCAGCAGTTTTGCCTGCCCGCCGTCGGTGGTTTCCTTGGAGGATGGGGTGTCAGTATCTGCATGGTCAGACAAACCACTGAAATGGGCGGTGGATCCGGTTTTTCCGGTGTTTTGTTTGCTGACCGGGAGATACAGGCAAAACATGCTGCCTATGCCTTCTTCGCTTTCTACATAGAGGCCGCCCTTGTGGGAGCGGATAATCTGTTCTACCAGGGCCAGCCCCAGGCCAGTGCCTTTTCCTCCCTTTTTGGTAGTAAAGAAAGGATCAAAAATCTGGTTAAGGATTTCCTGGTTCATTCCACATCCGTTATCGGAAACGGAAACTTGTACATAATGCTCCCAGTTCTCTGACGCGGCCGGCAAACTGATATGGGCGACTTTTGTCTGACCGGTATTGGAAGCGGTTTTTAGTTGCTTCAGTTCGTCCCGCTCCACAATAGCAGCGTCAATTCGGATTTTTCCGTCTTTGTGGCCGATAGCATGAATGGCGTTGACACAGATATTCAGGATTACCTGATTGATTTGTGTTTCGTTGCTGAGAATGTATTCCTGCTGCAGGCAGATATGTTCCTCCAGGGAAATGTTTGGCGGGCAGACGGAACGGACCATTTTTAAAGCCCGTACCAACATTTTGGCAGCATGAGTATTTTTATAAGCGGTTTCCATGTTTTTGCGGCTGAGAGAGGAAATTTGCTGAATAATCTCCTTGGCCTTTTCTGCTGCTTCGTAAATTTCCAAAGCATGATCATATTGTTCGGAATCTTCCGGCAAATCCATCATCAGCAAGTCGGCATAGCCCATAATGGGGGTCAGCATGTTGTTAAATTCATGGGCAATACCACCGGTCATTGTTCCCATAATCTGCAGCCGTTGCTGATGGGCGATGGTCTCCTCGCTGCGGTGCATTTCTTCCAGCAGTCGGTTCAATTCTGTCAGGTAAGCGATTTGTTCGGTATCCTTTTGTTTCTGCAGCATCATCCGTACCATATATAAGGCCATAGCGATCATTACCAGAAAAAAGGAGAGAAATAAAATCATTAACTTAAACACGCCTTCGACTATCGGGATGTACATATCGTCGTAATCCATTACCGCGCTTAGTATCAGAAAGTCTTCTCCTATTGTTACCGGAACGTAAGCGCTTACTTTCCGTACCCTTGGGTAATCAGGGTTCAGCCACCAGTAAGAATAATATTCCTCCACGCCGACCTGGCCCTGCATTTGATGAGAAATCATGCCTTTCAGGCTTTCCAGGTCCAGGTTCGGGTACATGATTTCCCGCCCGGCGATGACGTCAATGCCCCATTGGGCTTTTTCCGGGTGCATGAGAATTACCCCATGCTTATCTTTCAGCACAATATACCCGTTTGTCCCTATCCTTAGTTTTTGGATCAACGCTTCGTAATACTGATCCAGGTTGATGAGTATGGAAAAAGCGCCTCCGCCGGGAATATCCGTCTGCAGAACCAGGCACATTTGCCCGTTTTCCAGGCTGGCCATCAGCAGGGTTTTGCGGGTATCGATACGGTTGGCGGAATAAACCTTTTCTATGGGGTATCCCTTGGAGCTTTCCTGGATGCGGCCGTTGGCATCTTCTATGATTACATCATAGACAAATTGGCTGTGGGAGGAGATATATTCGTTCAGTAACTGGTTTCCGGTTCCGTTTCCCGGGAAAATGGAGTATGTTTGATATAAGCTGTCCAGGTCGGCAGCATATTCTTTAATAAAAACATCCATATTATCGCCTAGACTTTGAACGGTCAGTAGTAATTGTTCTTTTTGGGTATCAATGAGGGAATTCCGGTATTCTTTCCAGATCCCTAAACCAGCGCTGGCAGAAATAGTGAGAACTACAAATAAAATAATGGCTAAAGCAAGAGTTTTTTTGTGGCTATTTTCAGGTAGGTCTGCGCACTTGCTGCACTGACCGTACGATAACTTGAGCCGGCGAGCAAAAATCCCATCGCCGCAGGCGATTTTCATGGATTTTTGCCAGTTGCTGTGAACGCATGCGAACAGTAACTTTTTGTGAAAGGGCAGTTTCATATACTCTCCTTATCTATTGACTTGGAATTATCTTAATATTATAATGAAGTTGTTTTTTATGCTGTATAAAACGGTATGGGGGGGAAGCTATGGCAGACAAAATTTTAATCGTAGATGATGACCCGGCGATCTGTAAGCTGTTGGAAAAGGTTATGCACAGCAACGGGATGGAAACAACGGTTGCGGATAGCGGGACAATGGCGTTGCGGCTTTTGGCAAGCTGCAGTTACGACCTGATATTGATGGATGTATCGCTGGGAGATATGGAAGGCTTTGAAGTGATCAAAAATTTGCGGGGCCAGGGGATCAAAACGCCGGTGATGATTGTCAGTGGGAGAAATGAGGATTATGATTCCCTCTATGGTTTGTCGGTAGGGGCTGATGATTACATTACCAAACCCTTCCGTCCTGTAGTGCTGGGAGCCAAGGTAAAAGCGCTGATCCGCCGCAACCGGGATTTGGTTTTGGACAAACCAGATGTGCTCAAATGTGGTCCTTTTTCTTATCAATATACGGCCATGCGTTTTTATAAAGGGGAAGAAGAGCTGCTTCTTTCCACAAGGGAAGCGGCGCTTATGCTTTTGTTTTTGCAGCATCCGGGGCAGGTATATACAAAGGAAATGATTTATGAGCAGGTTTGGGGAACCGGCATAGCGGTTGACGATAACGCGATTATGGTGTATATCAACCGTTTGAGAGGTAAAATTGAGGATGACCGGCAGAAGCCGGTCCATATCATTACTGTCCGTGGCCTGGGATATCGGTTTGTTCCCTGACTATGCGGCGCTTATTTTTTAATCGCTTTTTTCACGTCTTTTTTGAATTGTTTCCAGGCATCTTCATGCTCCACAAAGTATTTCGGGCAATCTTTATCAACAATATCATAGTGGCGCAGCAAGTCATTCGAAGACAGATCAAGTTCCTGGCAAAGCCAGGCGGTCAGTTTGACCAGGGAATCATAAGTCTCCGGATTAAAACGGCCGGTTTCGTCAGGGTGGCAGACCTCAATCGATATGGTGTCAAAATTGCGCGGGGCATTGGCATAAGCGGCTTCACTTAAAGGAATACATTGAATAATCTCCCCTTCCAATCCGACAATAAAATGACTGCTGCGGGAGTCGCCGGGTTCCTGCGGATTTTGGTCGGCCAGGCTGTCAAAGAAATTCCGGTTATTTCTGGCGGAAGTGTTGGGGTTGGCCAGATAGTGAATGACAATGTTATTGATTTTTTTTATTGTTACATCAGGCCGGGAAAAAATGTTCTTTCGGATAAAATCCTGCTCTATCCATGAAGGGGGGTCAATTGCTTTTAAATCGATATTAACTGAGTTTTCCCGTTCCCGAAAAACGCGGCCGCAGCCCAGGCCGGAAACGAATCCAATAAGAAGGGCAAGGAACACCGATATTGCCCGTGGGACAAGGGAGGCAAATCCTGAACGCCGCTTTCTGTTTTTTTCGTTGGGTTTTCTGGCATAAGAGCGGGAAGACGGCGCTTTTGGGGATTCGGAGGGGACGCGAGGCTGAATTTGCCGAATTTTGTCATAATCTTTGCGGAAAATATCATTCTTTGATGTTTTGTTTTTCATCAGGAGCTCCTTATATGTATTCTGTCTGAACAGTCCGGATAGCGGGAAAGCCCGTGCCGAATGGATCTTTGATAATGATAAATTTATTATACCATTATCCATAAAAAAAACAATCCATCAACAAACAGAAAGAGAGAGAACATGGAAAAAAATGCAGAAGGAAAGACCTTGGCCGATTTGGCCGCAGAAAAACTGATTGAACTGATCCGTGAGAAAAATTATCTGCCAGGAGATAAACTGCCTACCGAGGCAGAGCTTTCCGATTGGCTGAAAGTCGGGCGCAATACCGTACGTGAAGCAGTAAGAATCCTGGCATCCAGAAATATCGTTATTGTTCGTCAAGGCTCGGGTACGTTTATATCCGAAAAGCAGGGAGTCGTGGATGATCCTTTTGGTTTTTCTTTTATGGAGGATCGGCAGAAGCTGACTCGCGACCTGATTCAGGTTCGTGTCATGCTGGAGCCGCCGATTGCTGCTTTGGCTGCCCAAAACGCTACGGAGGAGGAACTGGAGAAGCTGGAAGAAATTTTGGTGGAGATAGAACAGTTAATCAAAGAAGAAAAGGATTATTCGCAGAAAGACATACAGTTTCATGAACAGATTGCCAATTGTACTCATAACAGTGTTATGTCTACGTTGGTGCCGGTTATCGGGAAAGGTATTGCGGTATTTGCCAGCGAGGTACAGCAGCAGGAATACGAACAGACATTGATTTCCCATCGGATTATTTTTCAGAATATCAGAGATAAAAAGGCAATAGAGGCACAACAGGCCATGCACTTCCATTTGCTGTATAATGAGAACCGTTATTTAGAGGAGCAAAGAAATCTGTAAATCAGACCGGGCAAACATCTATCCAATGTGGAACCTGACATAAAATGGGGGCTTACAAACAAGCTTAATGCCCTCATTTTATATCGGGTTGTCCGTCGTCTGGACAGTTGCTGTATTGGTACGGCATTGCATTAATTCCTGAGTAATCCGCACTTGCTATCCGCGCCATCTGCACGATTGCGAAACTCACCGTAGCTGCTACTGCGTTGCTAAGCGCCAGTGTACTGACATGATTATATCTGACGAAACTCCGCAGGATAATTTTTCATTGGCAAGGCGTTTGGAGGAGGCGATACCCTCGCTTTGCAGACGCACAGATGACGAAAATATCACTGTATTCATGGTATTTCTACAAGGTAGTACGAGCCATAATCCATTGCAGATCCGCACAGAAAGGATGTAGCATTCCGCATAAATCAGAAGTCGGAAGGACTTCATCTTTGATTTGTATTCCTAATACTTCCCGCATGAAACGTTGCCTTTCTTTCATTCTGGCAAAAGAATCGGGGGCTAAAAGACGGATTTCTTCTTGCGTTTTCTCATCGGCCAGGATAATACCGTCTTCCATATGGACTCCCAGTCCCATACAGTAGGACGGACGGGCAGTAAAATCGCATTGTATCAACATCCCCGATTTGAGAATGGTGGTACTCTCTTCGCTGAAGGGGCTGTTTATCCATTCTTCTGTGTGGATTAAGTGGCCGGGGTTCAAGGCAATGCCAAAATCTTCGTAGCTGCCGATAACTTTTTTCACCTTAAGCCAGATATCCTTACCGGCAACGCCAATGCCCAAAGATTCAAACCATACGGCAGCGGCTTCAAAATATGTGTTGAGGAGCTTTTTTACGGGTTCCCGATACTCAGGGGCCAAGTCATCAAAGTTGCGGATATAGAAGCTTACCCGGTGGATCTGGGCATATCGATAACCCATGCCATAGCCGATAGGCTGACCGAGAGCCAAAGTGCGGTGATAATCCGGACTGAGAATGCCCTTTCCATAGAAGCATATGTTAGGATAAGTCGGGCATGGTTCGCCATCAATGTTAAAGAGCTGAGAAGCTTCGATTTCCGTCATTCCCTCTTTAAGGCCTTTTACAAAATTCCAGGTTTTGCGGCTGGCTTTGGTGGAAGCGATTTCCGATAGAATTAAAGTTTTTGTATCTTGGACAATCCGCAGGCCGCGGTCATTGTCCATCATCAACCAATTGGCATTTTCAAAACTGCAGGTGAGGGCTTCCACGGATTTGATGATGTAGGCAGGGACTTCAAAAGTATGTTTCCAATCCCGAAATTCTTTGGAGGTAAAAGATTTCCAACCCAAAATTCCTACTTGGGAATCGGGAGAGATACCGAAATCGGATAATATTTCTACCAGGTTTTTTGATTTACCCCGGGGCTGCCCCATGGGGCTTAATGATTGGAATAAGACTTTTTCATGGCTGATCGTGAGACACTGCGCTTGTCCCATACCCTCGTTCCCCAGGATCATCCAGGGAAGGCTTCCTCTTTTTAACAGCATCATACATTCTTCATATCGCGGATCATAGCCGGTTAGGTATTCCAGATTGGAAAAATGTTCTTTATCTGCATAGATCAACAGATGAGTGTAGGAAGAGGCAGCTTCCAAAAGGTTGCCGATTCGGGTTTCATAGTCTTCTTTAGTGATTACAGGCGCCTGTTTATAGGATAATACCGTGCCTTCGTTCATGATACCCTGATGCCGGATGTAAGTGATGTTTGTATTCATAAATACCTCCGATTTACTCCCCTTTTGCTTCCCTCTCTTCGATTTCCGGGCCGGCATAGGTTTTTACCACTTCTCTGTGTTCCCATTTCCCTGGATTATGGTTGTTTCTCTCTTCAATATGGATAGCGAAACCAGCTAAAAATTCTTTCAGATATATGACATACATTTTTCCCTGATAGGGCTTGACACTGTCGTAATTGAACTCGATTCCTTTTTTTTCAAGATAAAAAATGGCCCGTTCCAGATTGTCGGTAAAATATCCCAGATGCCCGTGAGGCCCTCTCACTTTGAAAGGCTGTTTGGTGATTTCCACCTCATGCCCTACATAAGAGGAACTTCTCGTATTCCCGAGGATTAAATCAAAAGTATCAGCCAGCCGGAAGATATTTTCATACCCTTCCCGGCAAGTGTCACAGTTGATTCCCACATGGGCAAAGCTGAAATTTAAAACGGAGAACACGGCATCTCTGGCCAGTTTGCGGATCTCATCGTATTCTCCGGCATTTAGTAAATGGGCGGGGACAATCCATGTGCCGCCGCAGGCGATTACATGGGGATTCAGCAGATAGTCCCGGATATTGCCCGGATTTACCCCGCCGGTAGGCATGAATTTTACTCCTTTAAAGACGGAAGCCATTGAGTTGAGATATTTAATCCCGCCTGCAGCCTCTGCCGGGAAAAATTTTACTGCTGTCAGCCCGTGGGATACGGCCATTTGGACTTCCGTAGGAGTAGCGCAGCCTGGCATAATACAAATATCATGTTCTACACAGTAGGATACTACTTCTTCCACATAACAAGGAGATACGATAAAATCGGCGCCGGCTTCCATGGCTTTTTGAGCCTGCTCGACGGTGGTTACAGTGCCGGCTCCCAGCAGCATGTCAGGATAAGCCTTGCGGATGGCTGCGATAGCTTCGGCAGCGCAGTCGGTGCGGAAAGTAATTTCGGCAGCTTCCAGCTCGCCGTCACAGAGAGCTTTTGCCAGCGGAAGAGCCTGCTCTGCCTTTTCAATTTTTACTACGGGAATTACGCCATAATTTTCGATTCTTTTTAAAACATCCATAATTTTCTCCTTTTTTAATATTTTGGTTGAAATATTTTGTTGGTTAGTGACTATTGAACAAAGCAATTTCATCCACAAGGGATAGGGTTATGCTTTGGCCATTTTATTTTTTGCCGGTCTCCCTGCTATGTCTTTCCCGCATGGTAGGAAGTGAGATTTTATTGTGCACTTAATAAATTTTACTATGCTTATTCTAACACGTTTTGTACAAAATGGCAACAATAAAAATCTTATTTATACAAAAAATAGATTTTATATTACTGTAATAAAATCTGATATTAGCTTGTGTTCTAGTGGTTTGCATGATATAATTAAGAAAAAAATATAAAAGGAGGAGTTTTTATGAGTCAGCAACTCTGGCAAGAAGTTCCACAAACCAGGCCACAATTTGATTTCATTCATCAGCTTACGAATAACTGGATGCTCGTAACTGCCGGCAATCCGGAAAAGCTTGGAACGATGACTGTAAGCTGGGGAGGGCATGGCTTTATATGGGGGAAGGACGTGATACTTTTGGTGATACGTGATTCCCGCAACACACTGACTTATCTGAAGAAATATCCTGCATTTAGTCTTACTTTATTTGATGAATCTTATCGGGACAAATTGACTTATTGCGGCCGGCATAGCGGCCGGGAGGTAGATAAGGTTGAACAATGCCAGTTTACCCCTCTTTTTTATGGCCCGGAGCAGATTCCTTATTTTGATCAGGCACACACGGCGATTTTTTGCCGCCAGATTTACCGAAGCCTGATGAGTGAAAATGATTTCCTGGAAAGAGAAGCTTCCGAATTATGGCAGACTTGCTATAACACAGGTGTGCATAAAGGGGATCGGCATCATCTGATCCTTTCATCTGTAGAAAAAATCCTTGTGAAAGGAGAAACTGCACATGCCAAAAAATGATTCCCCGCATGAATCTTTGGTAGATAAAGCCTACGGAAAAATTCGCAATGACTTGGCACGCGGAGAATTAAAGCCAGGACAGAAGATTACCTTTCAAGAACTAGTTAAAAAATATGACATTAGTGAAACACCGATAAAACAGGCCCTTAACAGGATGGTGGTGGAAAACCTGGTAGAGTCCATCCCAAGAAAGGGGATGCGGATTAAACCGATTTCTATTGAAGATTTTAATGAAATTCTGGATATCCGTCTGATGCTGGAGAAAAATTTCGCCCCCAAAATCATGGAAGCCGTGTCTTTTCATCCGGAATATCTGGAAGAGCTGGAAGCAAACATAAAAAAGCAGTACCGGGCCATTGAAATTGGGATAAGCCAGCCTAATGATTTCCTGGAAATATACACGATAGACCATCAGTTTCATTATTTATTCTTAAAATACGCAAATCATCAGCGCGCCCTTAAGATTTATGAAATGTCGGGCGCCCATGCCTTTTCTTATTATTTATATAACAAAAAACCTAAAGCGAAGATTTTAGATGGCGTGAAAGAACATGAGGTAATTCTGAATGCTTTAAAATCGCAAAATATGCCTGCCCTGATGAAGGCAATCGAAAACCACATTATGGGGGCAAGGGTCAGTATCCGTTATTCTTTGTTATAGAAGAAAATATTAATATCAAGAGCACGAAGGGGCGGCATAATTGCCGCCCCTATATCTTTTTTGTTTTTGTTTTTCCGCCTGTACTAGTACTGCATTGCTGCTTATCTTCCCAGATAGCCGCCGTCGACAGTGATGATTGCCCCGTTTAAATAGTCCGAAGCAGGTGAGGCCAGGAAGATTACAGGTCCCTTCATATCATCAGCAGTACCCCAACGACCGGCGGGAATGCGTTTGAGGATTTCGTCATTGCGGTTTTCGTCGTTCATGATAGCCGTATTCATTACCGTAGCCATATAACCTGGCGCTAAAGCATTGACGTTAATATTTTTCCCGGCCCATTCATTGGCAAAAGCTTTGGTAATTTGAGCAACGCCTCCTTTGCTGGCTGCGTAAGCCGGTACGGTGTAGCCGCCAAAATAACTCAGCATGGAAGCGATGTTAATAATTTTTCCGCCGCCGTGAGCGAGATAGTGGTTTGCTGCCAACTGGCATAAGCGGAACACGGAAGTAAGATTGATTTTGATGACAAAATCCCAATCCTCCATGGGGAATTCCTCGCTTTTGTGCCGTTTTTGTACACCGGCTGCCGTAACCAGGATATCCAGCCCTCCCATAAGGTTGACACTTTCCTTAAAAGCGCTTTCCAAAGCCTGCAAATCGCCGAGATCTGCGATAATGCCATGACATTGGAACCCACGGCTGACAAATTCCTGAGCGACATCTTTGGTCTTTGGGGAAATGTCGATAATCGTAACTTCCACGCCGCTTTCCATCAGCCCTTCTGCCATGCCGTGAGCAAGCCCCTGAGCAGCGCCGGTGACAATGGCTTTCTTTCCGGTAATTGTAAATAATGAATTCATGTTTGACCTTCTTTCTATTCTTCGTGTGTTTTCCATAATCCTAAAGCAGGCGCTTTTATCACGTAAATTTCTTCTCCGTCCGGCATGGTGGCATATCCGTCGGGAAGATTATGGATATCGTAACGGGCAGCGGCTTCACGATAATCCATATATTCATATCCAACGCCCTCAATCTCTTCTTTTGAAACTTTTTCGGGAATGGTAGCGTATGTAATCGTAAAACGCCCTTCGGAAGAACTGTGGATGATGTGGGCAGCCACCATATCAGCATTGTCGAACTTGCCCTCTTCACGCAGTTTCAGGACGTAAGGTGTGCCGCGATAGCCATACTGGCGGATGAGATGGTCTACTTCGTCATTCTCACCAAAATGGAGAAGGCCGGGAGCCAATACCAGCAATTCGCCGCCGTCTTCGATGATCATGCGGGTGCGGTATACGGATTTGTTGCCTACCCAGGTGGAGGTAAATTCTTCCGGCTCCAAATAGGCAACGACTTTATGCACCCGTTTGGGCAGATAGGTAATATTCCGGCACTGGGCTAACAGGGAGGCTTCCTCAAAAGGCTTTCTGGATGCACCGCAAAAGATACCGTGGACGAGAGCCTGGTGATTTTCCTCGGTTGTTACGGTGAGACAGTAGAGCAGCGGCACCTTGGCCAAAAAGTGTTCTTCTGCATAGTCGAACAAAAGCCGGACTGGTGTATCCGTATTGCCCATGATTTTTTCCAGATTACAAATGGCGCCGATCATATGGCTGGTATTGATCATATTGCGGCCGCCTAATCCCACAAGGATATTTTTGCTGTAATTAGCCATTCCCACGACTTCATGAGGGACAACCTGGCCGATGGAAAGGACAAGGTCGTAAGTCCCGTCGGTCAGGGAACGGTTCAGTTCCACATCAACTTCCACGTTGCATAGGCCATGGCTTACTTCGTTGATATAAGAAGCAGGGATAGTTCCCAGTTTGACCGTGTCTGTGCGCCAATTATGGTATAAATAGGCGGATTCGGGGATATCTTCCCCAATAAAGCTGATTTGTTCTTCACGGGTCATCATCCGATGCGTACCTAAAGCAGGCATGATTTTTACTTCTGCCGTAGAAGATAACTTCCGATAGCAGTAAGCGGTAATTTTTCCCGCATAGGAATAACAGCGGGTAATATCCGGCGGAACCAGGAGCACTCTTTTTGCCTGGGTCACTTGGGCCAGGGTTTGATCGATTACCCGGAAAATTTCCTGTTCGGTAAGCGCGCCATCCCGGGATTGGGCACTATATTCTTTTATCTGTTGCAGCATAAAATTCCTCCTATGCCACGGTATTGCGGATCGTCAGCTAACCGTGGCCTTTTTCAGACAGGGCAGTTATCCTTGCTTTTTTTCTACTGTTTTCGTGACAATTACATTGCTGTCATATCCCAGGAGATTTTCGATCAGCACCGTTCCGGCCTGAATAGGGGCCTCCACAGAAAGCTTGCGGATTTCTGCCATGGCCTCGAATATTTTATCTTTGGGAATGGGATTGGTCAGTCGGACGCTGGCTAACGGCAGTTCGCCTCCTTTTACGGGAACGGAAGTGGCAATGTTCCTTTGTGGGTTGGTCAGTTCCTGCTGTACGTAGGTTACGCCTTTGGGACAGAGATTACCGGTAATGGACACGGCCTTTCCGTCCTGGATTTCGACTTCGAGTTCGCAGCCGTTAGGACAGATAATACATGTAAATTCTCTTAACATTCTATGCTCACCTCCAGATCACCTGTTGAAGTCATTTTATCAGCTTTTACCAGAATCTGTATCATTTCGGCAGGGAGAGCCTTTTTCATTCTTTTGGCAGCGATTTCTTCTCCGTTTTGGCGGACGACAACCCGGCAGTCTTTAATCAGACGTTTTACCCGCATGGACAGGCGTACATCTTTCTGACCGCTGATTTTTTGAGGGATGGTATGACCAATATTGCCGTCGGCAATTACCTGGACGGGACATTCAGGCAGGGGGCCGTTCGTGACATATGCGGCGGCCGAATCTGCCAGGGCTTCCGCTTCCATGGATACGAAATCTACCAGGTCGTGAACATGGAGGACGTTGCCTGCTGCAAAGATACCTTCCACATTGGTTTGAAAATGCTCATCTACGACAGCGCCTCTCGTGCGGTTGTCTAATTGTACTCCGGCATCGATAGATAGTTCGTTCTCCGGCAGCAAGCCTACGGAAAGGATCAAGGTATCACAGGTATAGTCTTTCTCGGTACCGGGAATAGGCTGAAAATGTTCATCAACCTGGGCCACGGTTACGCCGGTCAGCCGGGAACCGCCATGGATTTCCGTGATGGTGTGGCTCAGATACAGCGGAATGTGGTAATCATTCAAACACTGTTCGATATTTCTGGGCAGCCCGCTGGGAATAGGCTGTATCTCAAAAACTGCTTGTACATGAGCGCCTTCCAGGGTTAGCCGCCGGGCCATAATCATGCCGATGTCACCGGAGCCTAAAATTACCACTTCCTTGGCCGGCATGCGGTTGTAGAGGTTCATGTAAGCCTGTGCTACGCCGGCAGTAAATACACCGGCGGGCCGCTCTCCGGGAATACCCAGAGCGCCTCTTGTCCGCTCCCGGCAGCCCATGGTCAGGATGACAGACTGAGCCTGGAAGCGAATCAGCCCTTTCCGGGAAGCGGCAGTTACCACTTTGTCTTCGGAAACATCCAACACGGTGGTGTCGGTCAAAAAGGGGATTCCTTTTTCCAATACTTCGTCGATAAATCTTTGGGCATATTCGGGACCGCTCAAAGTGGTTTTAAAGCGGGTAAGTCCAAATCCATCATGGATACACTGGCGAAGAATTCCGCCTAAATGTTTTTCACGCTCTAAAATAAGAATATCCCGGATGCCTTTGTTATATAATTCCACAGCAGCAGCAAGGCCTGCAGGGCCACCGCCTACAATAATGACCGCTTTCTTTTCCATATTCAGTCCTCCTCACGCACTTTCCCGAAGAGCACCTGGGAATTTTGCCGTGCATAAAGCACCTCGGTTTCTTTCCGGCCCAGCTCTTCTTCAATCATCTGTTCCACACGCATCTGACAATAGCCACCCTGGCACCGGCCCATCATGGAACGGGTGCGGTATTTGATTCCGACCATCGTGCTGACACCTAAAGGATTGTGAATGGCTGCAAGAATCTCTGCCCTTGTTACTTTTTCGCAGCGGCAGATGACTTCGCCATAATCGGGATTCTCTTTGATCATTCGCGCTTTTTCCTCTGTGGAGAGGCTTTCAAAACGGACAATGCCTTTTCTGCGGGGGTTAAAATCAGCTTTTTCCTTTAATTCTTCCCGTTGTTTCATCAGGTTGATGGCATAACGGGCGATAGGTACGGCTGCAGTCAGGCCAGGTGATTCAATACCTACCAGGTTGACGGCCTGGGGAGCCAGTTCATCCCGAATCTCAATTTTGAAATCCTGGATCACTCCATTGTCATCAACCCATTTCGGCAAAATCCCCGAATAGTTGCGGATATAATCTGCCTTATGGATATGAGGCCAAAGATCGGAAGCGCTTTTGGCCAGATAGTCCATATTTTTCTGGGGGACGCCGTAATAGTCAAAATCCGTCACCATGTCTGCATTGGGTCCGATGGTCACGTTTCCGTCAATGGTATTGGTTACATGGATACCCATGTAGGTGTTGCTGGGAACTGGATAAACCGGCATTGGAAGGAGCGGCCCGGTTCGCTTGTCCAAAATAATGTAATCCCCTTTGGAACCAATGATTTTATAACCCTTGATTCCTAACATATCGGAAATCTTGCCGCAGCCCAATCCGGCTGCATTGACTACCCAGCGGGTGTGGTAATCGCCCTGGACGGTGCTGATTACATATCCGTCCTGCTCCCGGCTGATTCCCGTCGCTTCATGGTCAAAAAAGTAATCCGCCCCGTTTTCGTGGGCATTTTCGGCCAAGGCAATCGTATACTGGAATGGATCCAGGATACCGCTGTTTGGGGAAAACATGGCGAATTTCCCCACTACTGCAGGTACCAGTTCATGAAGCCTGTCTTCATCAATAATCTCCAAACCGACAGAGCCGTTGGTTTCTCCCTGTTTTAACGTTCTCTTTAATGTCTCCATGTCTTCGTCAGTATTGCCCACAAGGACTTTCCCACACCGCAGGAAAGGAAAGTCAAGTTCTTCGGCAAGCTGCCCCATCATCTGATTGCCTTCAACGCAAAGCTTGGCTTTCAGAGTCCCTGGATCGTAGGCAAAGCCGCCATGGACAACTGCAGAGTTCCTTCCGCTTGTCTCATAACAGACATCCAGGTTTTTCTCCAGCACACCAATCCGCAGATCATACCTGGACAGCTCTCTGGCAACGGCGCTTCCAACCATGCCGCCGCCAATAATTAATACATCATACCGTTCTTTCATCCACTACTACGCCTCCTCGGAATAAATCGTCGTGACTGCTTTGTGCCGGGTTTGCCTACTGCATCAGCCAGTACTTGGCAGTTTGATTGAATGTTTCAATTCATCCTATGAATTTACTTTATTTATACCATATTTTTCAGCATTCGTCAATATTTTTCAAAAAATAACTTTAAATTTATAGGATGAATTTTGGAGATTTTTTTGTCATATTATTTTTCTTCGGGCGTTATATTCTTTGTCGCTGTTCACTATGCAGTCAATGGCGTTGCCGGTTAGGCAAAGGGAGGTTTTGTCGAAACTTGGCGACGGAATGTCATTGCGTCCGGACAAAGGTTGCGGCTATAATACAATTTACAACAAGACTAAACAGGAGGGAATGAAGAATGACGGAGTTTCATGTAGCAATCGCGGAAGATAACCCACAAATGCTCAATCTTTTAGATAATATGCTGAAGGAAGAGGACGACTTTCGGGTGGTCGGGAAGGCAGAGGACGGGACAGCAGCCTACGACATGATTGTAGAGACGGAGCCGGATTTGGTTTTGATGGATGTTATCATGCCCAATATGGATGGGATTACCGTGATGGAGAAGCTCAAGAAAGAGCAGACAGGAAAAAAACTGCCGTTATTTATCATGGTGACTGCAGCTAGTAATGACCAGATGACTTTAGATTCCTTCCGTCTTGGCGCCAGCTATTATATTGTAAAGCCTTTTGAAAAGGAATTGTTGATGGAAAAGATCCGGCGGGTATGTACCGGCAGCACAGGTATAGGAGGGCTGTCGGAAAAGGGAAAGGTAAACCCGTATTTGGATCGCGGCGAATATATGCGCCAAAATCTGGAAAATGATGTGACAAAATTGCTTCATGAGATTGGGATACCGGCTCATATCAAAGGATATCAGTATTTGCGGGACGCCATAGAAATTTCCGTAGAGGAAGAAGAAATTCTGATCTCTGTCACTAAGGTGCTATATCCTACTATCGCCAAACGCCATAATACCACATCGAGCCGTGTGGAGCGGGCTATCCGCCACGCTATTGAAGTTGCCTGGACAAGGGGCAGGCTGGATACGATTCATGAGCTTTTTGGCTATACGATTCATAATGGAAAGGGAAAACCGACAAATTCTGAATTTATTGCCCTGATTTCGGATAAAATAAGGCTGGATTATAAACATCTATAAAAAGCCTGTGGAAAAAATGGGATATTTTTGATATTTTACTTCCTAAATCCATGTAAATATTGTATACTATACTTATGAAGCCTGCCTGGGGGCAGACAAGAAATTTAGGAGGTTATTTCGATGAAAAAGATTTTGTTTGTGGCATCAGAGGCCGTGCCGTTTATCAAGACAGGGGGATTGGCTGATGTGGTTGGTTCTTTGCCTAAATGTTTTGACAAAGAGTATTTTGACGTGAGGGTGATGATCCCCAAGTATTTGTGCATCAATGAAAAGTGGCGCAATGAGATGACCTATATCGACCATTTCTATATGGGGTATCTGGGTCAGGATCGTTATGTGGGGATTATGCAGTATGTATTGGACGGTATTACCTTTTATTTTATTGATAATGAATCTTATTTCAGCGGAGACAAGCCCTATGGAGACTGGTTCTATGATCTGGAGAAGTTTTCCTTCTTTTGCCAGGCAGCTTTGTCTGCGCTGCCGGTAATTGGGTTCCAGCCGGATGTGGTTCATTGTCATGACTGGCAGACTGGTTTGATTCCGGTATATTTAAAGGACAGGTTCCGCGGGGGGCAATTTTTCTGCAATATGAAATCCGTGATGACGATACACAATTTAAAATTCCAGGGAGTTTGGGATGTGAAGACGATCCAGCGTTTTTCTGGTTTGCCGGATTATTATTTTTCTCCGGACAAGCTGGAGGCATACAAAGACGGCAATATGCTGAAGGGAGGTATTGTTTTTGCCGATGCGATCACTACGGTGAGTCAGACATATGCGGAAGAGATCAAGATGCCTTTCTATGGAGAGGGGCTTGACGGCTTGATGAGAGCAAGGGCCAACAGCCTGCGAGGCATAGTTAACGGCATCGACTATGATGATTTTAATCCGGAGACGGATAAGTATATTGTTCAGCCATACAATGCGAAGAATTTCCGCAAGGAAAAGGCAAAAAACAAGAGGCAGCTTCAGGAACAGTTGGGATTACCGGTGGACGACAAGAAATTCCTGGTGGGTATCGTTTCCCGCTTGACGGATCAGAAGGGGCTGGATTTGATTCAGGGCGTTATGGACGAGCTTTGTTCTGATGATATGCAGTTGGTGGTCTTGGGTACCGGTGACGAGCGATATGAGAATATGTTCCGTCACTATGATTGGAAATATCATGACCGTGTTTCTGCGCAGATTTATTATTCCGAGGAGTTGTCCCATAAGATTTATGCCGGATGTGATGCGTTTTTGATGCCGTCTTTGTTTGAACCTTGTGGCCTTAGCCAGTTGATGGCTCTGCGTTACGGCACGGTGCCGATCGTTCGCGAAACAGGCGGTCTGAAGGATACCGTACAGCCGTATAATGAATACGAGGGTACAGGCACGGGCTTCTCATTCGCCAATTATAATGCCCATGAGATGTTGGATTCGGTCCGCTATGCTAAATATGTGTATTATGATAAGAAGCGGGAATGGAATAAAATTATTGACCGCGCGATGGAACAGGATTTCTCCTGGCATACTTCCGCGATGAAGTATCAGGAGTTGTATGATTGGCTGATTGGCTGATACATGTTGAGGAACCCGGAAAGCAGGAGCTGAAGGGCAGGTAAGAATGCGTATGTCGTTTTGGGAACAGGTTTTCAGCAATGAGATATTGATTAGTGCAATAATCGGATGGTCAGTAGCTCAGTTGCTGAAAACAATCATTGATTTTGCATTGAATAAAAGCTTTAGTATGGAGCGGCTGGTGGGTTCCGGGGGTATGCCCAGTTCCCACTCGGCTACGGTATGTGCGCTGGTGACGAGTGCGGGGATTCGGTTCGGAGTAGGATCCCCGATTTTTGCCGTCAGTTTTGTGCTGGCTTCCGTGGTAATGTACGACGCTATTGGTGTAAGACAGGAGACGGGAAAGCAGGCAAAGCTTTTGAATCTGATTATGGAACAGGATTTTTTTCATTTGGATAATGAGCAATTTCAGCAACGGTTAAAAGAATTTGTCGGTCATACCCCTCTGCAGGTATTTGCCGGCGCGGTGCTGGGGATTTTGATTTCTTTTATTGTGCATATGGCGTACTGATTTGGCCTTTGGCTGATCAGTACGTTTATTTTATGCACAGGCCCGTTCGCGGAACGGATGGAAGGAAAATAATCCCTTTGTCATAATATGACAAATTTTGCGTTAAATAATATGTGCCGGCGAGAATGTGCAGGTATAATATAATCAGAATCAGAGGTTGGTAAGAGAATGGGACAGGAAAGCGATAAACATTATGTATGGGTATTTAAAGGGGAAAGGATTATTTTAAAAGGGCAGGACATCTGCTATGTACATACGGAGCAAAGAAAAATATTTATCCACACTCGCCAAAGGACTTACCGTGTCGGTGGGAATCTGAAAGATGAGGTGGAAAAGCTTAAAGATTTACCCATGATAAAAACCCACAATGCCTATCTTGTACATCTGGATTATCTGGAATCAATTAGTGCAAGGGGAGCGATTTTAAAAAACGGAATATGCCTTCCTGTCAGTGAAAACCGTTGGAAAAAAGTTCGGGAAACCGTAGAAAGATATTATCATGATAAGCGTTTCAGCAGGAATAAAATGCAAAAAAGCGACGCAAAATAACAAAAAGAACTGGATTTTATGCAATGAGCCTTGTGCTGAAGCAAGAAATATGATAATTTTTTTACATGACAAAATTCGACAGATTTCTTGCTGCCAGTCATTCACATCTTGACTTCTAAGGGTTCCCGCTTTAGCTTTGAGCGGCACTTCTTTTCGCATATGCCCGTTTGCAATTGCCTGCGGCGGTTCCAAGCACCAGTGGCGCTTGACCGGAACGGAGTGCAGAGGGCGTTACTGTTCACTCCCATGTCAAGCATCACGCTGCTTGGCATGGGGGATGCACGTAATGGCAGCTAACCAGGCCGCCTATCGCCACAGGCGATTTTAAATGGTGGCCTGAGTTACTGTTCGCTGGGTACCAGTGAACAGTAACTAGTACTGCCTTGCGGAAATTCCGGTGAATTCGGCACTCGCTATTTCCGC
>CANDBT010000002.1 GCA_947383005.1 uncultured bacterium
TTTCAGGCATTTCCGCAATTCCGCATTGTATCAATTTCGTTGTTGCGATGTTCATCGCCGTCACAAGAAGGAAATTTGCCGGGAATTCATATCTGCCATTGATCCGCGAAACAATAATCCGACGCTCCTCCAATGGCTGACGCAGAACTTCCAAAACTTCCCGGCGAAATTCGGGCAGCTCATCCAAAAACAACACTCCCCGGGAAGCCAGCGATATCTCGCCTGGCTTTGGATGCTTTCCTCCGCCAACCATCGCCTGTGGACTAATCGTATGATGAGGAGAGCGGAACGGCCTGTCATAAAGTAAAGCCTTGCCCGGCGGCAGCATCCCGCAAACACTGTAAACTTTGGAAATTTCTAATTGCTCCTTCGGCGTAAGCGGCGGCATAATTGTGGGAATCCGTCTGGCAATCATACTTTTTCCGCTGCCGGGAGGCCCCAAATAGAGGATATTATGCTGTCCTGCGACAGCAATTTCCGTCGCCCTCCGAACCAGCTTTTGTCCATTAACCTCACTGAAATCAAAAAGATACTCTTCCCTTTCCTCTGCCGATGGCCAATCACATAGCTTTTCTCCACGTACATTTGCCGGATTTCCCAATATCTCCATGATTTGGCGGACTTCCCTGACTTTTACTATCTCAATCTGCCCAACAGCCAATCCCTCCGGCACATTTTCCTCCGGAAGAAAACATCTTTTCCACCCCAAATCGCGTAAAGCCGACACCAAAGGCAAAACTCCTCTCACCGCCTTCACCTGCCCATTTAATCCCAATTCACCAATAAAAGCACTCCCTTTCAAAACAGACGCTTCTACTATCCCGTAAGCCGCCAATACTGCCACGGCAATAGGCAAATCAAAAGCTGTCCCGTCTTTACGGACATCAGCAGGCGAAAGATTTATCATCACTCTTTTGGGCGGCAAACGAATCCCCGAATTTTTGAGCGCGGTACGCACCCGCTCTTCTGCCTCCCGCACCTCGGAAGCCAAATAGCCCACCATATGAAATCCCGGCAAGCCATCACTCGCATCTGCCTCTACCTGCACCAGATACCCCTCGATTCCCTCCAGGCCGGCGCTATATACTTTACCGAACAATAAAACCTCCTTTCTGGGAGATTACCCTCAAAACCATTAATCAATATCTCTGAATATCACATTTTGCTGAACAAAGCCTGAAACAGCCACCTGATTAAATACAAAGAAAAACGTAAGAAAAAAGAAATGAAATACCATCCTCTTATAAGAAAGCTTATATCGGATTTTTAACTTTTTGACTCTATATGACCTACACTGATATCATCATAATCAATTTTACGGAAAAAAGCAAGAAGTATTTTAACACTTTATCATTGAATGTTTAATTGAGTGTTACTGTTCACTGGTACCCAGCGAACAGCAACTCAGGCCGCCATTTAAAATCGCCTGCAGCAATGGGCGGCTTTGGTACTATTGGAATTTTATTACTATTGGAATTCTGTCATATATGGGCGAAAACGCAATGGAAGCATATTCTGCTGACATCTTACATTTCTGCGCTGCATAATGGCTATCGCCTGATGGAAAGTTTTCCATAAACCTTCATAAGTCTCCTCATCCGTCTTCTTATTGAGCCTGGCCTGCCACTCGGCCGAATCCATGTATACAATAACCCACCCTTTATTTGCCTGATGCACAGCAGCTTTTTTTCTTCTGCAATCATATAGAATCCAATTCTCCCCTGAAAGACGATCCGCAAAATGTCCGGCCACCAGAGGGGTCAGATCGTTTTCGGGTGCTATCCTGCCCAACAGAACACCTTCTTCCATCTGAGAAAAACGGGTAAACTCAATAATATGCGTATATTCTCTCGACAGATTCCTGGTCAGTTTAAATACTTCATAAACTGCCGGATTGTGCAAATGATCCATCACTTTTACTCCAACAACAAAAGCATAAATCAAAAAGCGGTAAATCTTATCTGCCCGATAAACATCATGAGACAAAGCCGCCCTGTATGCCACCTCATAAATGTCCTCGGAAAGCTTCCGGCGGATACTGTCAATCACCTTCTCTGCCTTCGTTTCCTCCCGTTTTACTTCCTGATACTGACAGAACAATTCCCTGTCACACCCCGCAGGTTCCAACCGCACATTGGCATGTCCCAACCCGCTCATCCAGGCATCGTAAATACCGCACCAAATATCCTCTGCTTCTTCTCCACATACAAAAACTGTCATCATTACTGCCTCGTTTTCATTTACTCTCCCCGCAATTTATAAAACACCTGTCATCGCAGATAATTGATCTTCCTGTTCCACCGGCGCCGCAACCTGGTAATCATCAAACAAGCTTAATTGACGATAACTGTTGTGGTTTTCAATATCCCAGGTTTTCCGCTGCTCCGTACTGACCAACTGCCGGGTAATAAAATTCTCTTCTATCGGGATAGGATACATCATCTTGCCGGAACAGGTAAGGAAATACATTGCCCGCTTCAACACTACCCCCAGTTTCTTCAAGTCCCCAAAATCCAATACTGCGCTCTTTCGGGCCGCCAAAATACGTCTGGCCGACTTAACTCCTAATCCCGGTACCCGGAGTAAGGTTTGATAATCCGCCCGATTTACCTCTACCGGAAACCGTTCCAAATGACGAAGTGCCCAATCGCACTTGGGATCCAGCAATACATTAAAATTCGGCCGTTCTTCAGACAATAGCTCCTGCGCTTGAAATCCGTAAAATCTCAGCAGCCAATCCGCCTGATATAGCCGATGTTCCCGCAAAAGCGGCGGTCCTCCGGGAAGCACCGGAAGCAGGCTGTCATCATTCACCCGCACAAAAGCAGAATAGAATACCCGTTTTAAATCATAATTCTGATACAACGCTTCCGCCACCCGAATCATATGATAATCACTTTCAGGTGTAGCGCCTACAATCATCTGCGTACTTTGTCCGGCAGGCACAAAAAAGCGCTGATGGGATGATGACTGAAGGGCTGTCCATACATTTCTTCCCGGATGTGCAGCCGAATCAGCCATACCTATCTCATGCCGCAACGAAGACGGTGTTCTCCTCCTATCCTCCGGCAGGGCTTTTTCATATCTGGCCGGTCCATCCAAAGCTTTTAAATTCTGCGCCGCTATCCCCCGCTGCACCTGACGCATAGGCATCAAAATCTTTTCTCTGGTCTTGCCCGGCGCCAGCTTCCTCAAACCTTCCGCTGTAGGGAGCTCTAAATTTACGCTCATCCGATCCGCCAAAAAACCAATCTGCTCAATTAAACCTTTATCTGTACCGGGAATAATCTTTACATGAATATAACCATTAAAATGGTATTGTTCCCGCAGGCGGCGCAAAGTCTGATAAATCAGTCCCATGGTATAATCTGGGGAATGCAG
This sequence comes from uncultured bacterium, assembly GCA_947383005.1. GTDB lineage: Bacteria > Bacillota > Clostridia > Lachnospirales > Lachnospiraceae > Brotaphodocola. Next base: position 3,382 of record CANDBT010000002.1, read on the forward strand.
GATACCCGAACTCAAAAACAGGCCTTCAATATAATTCCTCCGATAGAACTCAATCGTCAGCGTACATACTTCATCAGGAGTAAAAGCAGTCCGCACCACATCATTCGAACGCCGGTTAATGCAATAACAACAGTCATAGATGCACTGGTTAGTAAACAAAATCTTCAATAAGGAAATACATCTTCCGTCTGCTGCAAAGCTATGGCAAATCCCGGCGGCAAGAGTATTTCCAATGGTCCCCTTTTTCCCCTTGCGGGCTACTCCGCTACTGGAACAAGACACATCATACTTGGCAGCATCAGAGAGAATGCGTAATTTTTCCTGAATATCCAACTCTTCCTGAATTAGCATGAAAAGGCTCCTTTTGTAATCGAACATTTGTTCTATATGTGTTCTATCATACCACAACCCTGGAATAATTACAAGACTTATTTTTAAATCCCTGAAAATAAATTTACCCGGTCTACTCCAAAAGCAGGACGGAGATGTGGTTTTAAGTGATACCTCTTTTCAAGCAATCCATAAAGCGTAATCTGCTTTTTGGGCGCAGCCAAAGCTATGGGGATTTCCAGTGAAAAGGATGTGCAGGCTCTGCTCCATGTAGCCGGCAATCATGAGATAGTTCTGTGTGACTGTAATATCACAGAACTACGGGATATTCTGGGGCGAAAAAGAACCCCTAAAAGCACCAATGCCAGCCGCTATGCAGGCGGCTGGCAAATAACCGTAAAGCGCAGGCAGAGGAAATCATTCTGCATGAACGGATTTACAATTAAACAGGGAACAACAAAATTACCGGCATTTTTCTTCAGCGAAGAAATCCATGTTTCGATTGCCTTGAATTGCTATTCCTTACTCCGTAATGGCCCAGACTCTGGCGGGAAGCCCCGTAGCCCCTTCAATCCTGGGATAGGAAACAATAATCACGGCGCCCGCAGCAGCTACTTGGTCCAAATTAGTCAAAACCTCTACCTGCAGCTTACCTTTATCCAGCACATACCTCTCACAGGCCAAATCCCCCGCAGCAGCCGCTTCCGCTGAAGCGTCCGTATCCAGCGCTTCATGGCCGTTAGCCGCGGCATTGCGCTGCTCGTAAATATACTGAAGCGCTTCCATTGACCATCCGGGGAAATTCTCACCACCCTCGGCATCCAAACCGGAAAGTGCATCCATATCCGGCCATCTCTTTGACCAGTCTGTCCTCAGAGCTACAAAAGCCCCTTCAGGGATATCGCCGTATTTTTTCTCATACTCCCGGATATCTTCGGCTGTGACTGCGTACGTAGGATTCTCTTTTACCTTTTCCGACACATCCACCACACACAGAGGGAAAATCAAGTCCTTAACGCCATAATGTTCCGACAACTCCCGATCCTTTACGAAATGTCCCGGAAAATCAATATGTGTGCCAAACTGGCCCGGAAATTTAAAAGTTTGGATCAGGCAATCCAGCATTTCATTTCCCCAGTCAAAACAAGTAGTCCCCAGTTCCACCGAACCTTCCGGAATTCCCGCCCAGTAAGGGCTGTCATTATTCAGAGAATGAGAAAGTTCCACCCAATGATACTTTTTCGCTTCTTTCAACGCTTCCCACAATTTGTACATCTTGTAATCCCCCTTTGCTTTATCTGATCAAGCTGTCCGAATCGATATATTTACGTCAGCTCTCCTATAGTATAGGATATTTTTCTTTTAAACACAATCTTTTCATCCGTAATTTTTCTTGACGATAAATAAAAACTTTGCTAGAATCAACCATGTATTTTTATTCATTTGCAGAAGGTCAGACAAAGCATCCTTTTGCCCGCCATCTGAACGGTTACATTCATTTTGTTTTCACGGATAACATAAACTAAAAGAGAGGATACCCCATGCCAAAATTAAACGAACATTACCAAAATCTAAAAGAAAGTTATCTCTTTTCCGAAATTGCCCACCGGGTGGCACGTTACATGGAAGCAAATCCGGATAAAAAGGTCATCCGCCTGGGCATCGGTGACGTTACCCTGCCCTTGGGCGACGTAGCCATCAAGGGGCTTCATGAAGGCGTAGACGCCATGGCTCAGGCCAATACCTTCAAAGGCTATGGCCCTGAACAGGGCTATGGTTTTCTGCGCGATGCCATCAGCGCTTACCTCGCCCGCAACGGTGTCTCCGTAGATGCTGACGACATTTTTATTTCCGACGGCGCCAAAAGTGACACCGGAAATATTTCCGAACTGTTTGATACCGACAACGTAATCCTGATTCCTGACCCGGTATATCCGGTTTATGTCGATTCCAATATCATGAACGGCAAAAAAATCACCTATATGGCCGGAAACGCAGAAAACCATTTCCTGCCTATGCCAGAGAAAAACATTCATGCCGATATCATCTATCTGTGTTCCCCCAACAATCCTACCGGCGCCGTATACAACCGCGAACAGCTAAAAGAATGGGTTGACTACGCCCTGGCCAATGAAGCAGTCATTCTTTTTGACTCCGCTTACGAAGCTTTCATCACCGATCCCGAACTGCCCCGGAGTATTTATGCCATCGAAGGCGCCAAACGCTGTGCCATCGAGTTTTGTTCCCTGTCCAAAACCGCCGGCTTCACGGGCACCCGCTGCGGCTATACGATAGTGCCAAAAGAATTGACCTTCACCGCCCAAAACGGCAAGGAAATGTCGCTCCACGCCATGTGGAACCGCAGGCAATCCACCAAATTCAACGGCACCTCTTATATTGTCCAAAAAGGCGCAGCCGCCGTCTTTACCGAGGAGGGAATGAAGCAATGCCAGGAAAACATCCGTTATTACCAGGAAAACGCACGGATTATCGCTGACACGCTCACCCGAAAGGGCATTCGTTTCTTCGGCGGCGTCCACTCCCCCTATATCTGGTTTGAATGTCCCGGCAATCAGGAATCCTGGGAATTTTTCGATTATCTGCTGAACCATGCGCAGATAGTCGGCACGCCCGGCGCAGGTTTTGGCGAAAACGGCAGCCATTACTTCCGTCTGACCGCTTTTGGCAGCCGGGAAAATACCCGGGAAGCAATGGAACGGTTTGAAAAATTGTTTTAACTGAATTTTAACTAAGGTAATCGGGCAGGGGAGACTCCCTGCCCGCCACGCGGCCTGCATGCTGCGCCAGCAACAAACTTCTTGTCTGCTTTTGCCTTATGCCATCGTACAGGCTTCTTCCTCCCAAGCTTTAATCGTATCTGCCGGGAGTTCCAGTATCTCAGCCACATCCATCAAAGCATCCCCTCGTTTCAGCATATTTAAAGCCGTTTTTTTAGCCCTTTCCAGATCTCCTTGTTGTAAGCCTTTTTGTAAGCCTTTTTGTATTCCCCTTTGCATGCCTTCATCAATCAACATTTTCCCTACCTGTGTCATCCCAAGCACCTCCTTGATATACTGCTTTGTCTCCTCGCTGATTATCTTATCTGTAAATGTCAATATCCCTGCCAGGACAAAAGTCTCCTGTTCTTTATCCGGTATCTGCCTTGCCAGATCCACACATTCCCTGATTGCTTTTTGCTTCTTCTCTTCCCCTTTATATGTCAATGGGAGGAGTACCAGGTGCAAAAGCACCTCATCGATCATCTCCCCCTCTGCTATATGGGTTCTGGCATCCTCCATCCATTCTTCTGACGGAACCCCCGCCAAATAAACAGCCTCCACCTGTATACGGCATGCCGTCCACTCCACTACTGCCTTCGCTTTTTCCATATCGGCTGTATATAATACCAGCATATGAATGTCCGGCTCTTTCCCTTCCCTGAGATAACGGTCTGCCACATCCAGGATATACCGGCCATATTTGGTGAAATTTGCCTTTTTATAAGCGCTCTCATAATCCAGAATCGCCACGCTTCCGTCTTCCAGTTCAAACAAGTTATCCATCCGCAGCTCCCTTGCCTGGACAATGGGGATGTCGGTCGGCCTCACATCGACTACCCTTAAACCATTCTCAAAACCAAACAAAGACAGCGCTTTTCCTTTCATCCTCTCTCCGAAAAGCTTGGAAACAATATCTTTGTTTTGATATGCAATTGCCGTACCTGTATCCTCATCTGCCCTTGCCTCTGTATTATTATCCCCCATCCCATTCCCCCTATATAATTAGTAATTTATCGCAGCAATTCCAGTATTTACTGAACCGTTACTATCAAATTTAACACTTTGGCACATTTTTTTATCTTAACTATAACGCACCTCATAGGGAAATGCAAGAAAAACATCCGCCGCTCTTTTCTCTTAGCACAGTAACGATAGCCACTACCGCATACAGTTCATATAAGCTTTTTTCTGTTCCATATTGCTATGGACATAAATATCCATGGTGATTTTGATTGAAGAATGTCCAAGAATTTCCGAAAGCGCTTTATAATCAAATCCGTTTTCAATCCATTTAGAAGCGAACATATGACGTAAAGAATGAATATTGATATCCGGGATACTGCATTTTTTCAGCACGGTCTTAAACTTTCGCTGGACGCTCCTGGGTTCCATACATTTTGTCGTCCCGGTCAAAATATAACACGAACCTTCTCTCTTATTTTTTAGCATTTTTAAAATAAGAAAATCCGGAAGCGGTATTTCGCGGATAGAAGTCCCTGTTTTCGGTGAGCCAATATAAATCATAGTTTTAGAAAGAGAATTCGTTAAATTGCGTATCCGGGAAACTGTGCGGTTAATCCGAAGCGTTCCCCCCTTCCAATCAACATCCTGCCACTGAAGGCCACACAACTCCCCCACCCGGATTCCCGTACAGAAAGAAATCAACAACCCTGTTTCAAATACTTCCTCTGAATTTTCCAAATAATTCATTAGCTTCTCTGCACTTTCATGGTTAAACACACGCATGCCGGTCTTTTTACTTTTGGGGATAGAATAATGGAGCCTTTCTGCTGTATATATACCGCTCTCCTCCCCGGTCTGTAAAACGCTTTTAATTAAAAACACAATCAGCCGCTGAGTATTCCAGGCCAATCCCTGGTATTGTATTTTCCGCATAAATTGTTCCATTACCTGATTATTTATTTCAGCCACAGGATAATTCCCTAGTTCCGGCAGGATATGTTTTTCAATCATGGTCAGGTACAGGGCGTAGGAACTGGGTTTTATCTGATAACGAAGGGATTCTGCCCATTGGCTACATAGTTGGGCCAGGGTGCAGGTGGAAGAAAGAGAAGAAACTGTTGTATATGAAGAAGCCTGATGATAAAATTGTAAGGGGATGGAATTGTTGCTTTGATTGTTGTTTGAGGATAAATGCGAGGAAGAGATATTTGTTGTTATCATGGTTTTTTTGATTCCTTTGCCCTTATTATTAACACTTTTTATAATAAGAGGTTATTTTTCTACATCAATGTAAGTCATAATTTTTAGTTTCTGAATTTTTCCCATCACCTATCCTCTTTTATGATCAAAATTCAAGAAAAACAAACATACAAGTAACATAATCAAAATATTCCAACATCAATTGCTACAAACTCTTTAGTATTTCAATAGTATGAGTAAAACCTGTTTTTGCATCAAACATTCCTCTCCATCCAAGAGCCTGTAAACTACTGCTATCCAGAGAAGAATTACTCATTGGGTTAAATATTTTTCTTTCCGTTTCTGTCGCCTCTTCTTGAATTAATGATACGCCCGCTGAAGCTGTCATTAATTCTGCCATTTCTTTAATACTTATTACCGAATTAGGATTTGAAATATTATATGCATGTACGGATTCTCCCTTCAATAATACAGTAAGTATCGCTGATGCGCAATCTAAACAATAACAATAACTTCTAATTTGTGCCCCATTACTTTTCATCACTATATCTTCACTATTTGCCGCAGCATATGCCCATACTGATGATACATGATTATCTGACCTTGATGCTGTTGGTCCATATACATGCCCTGGACGAACAATAACCGAATCAACGCCATATTCATCATAATATGATACACACAATGTCTCAGCAGCCCGTTTTGCTATTGAATATGAATTACGTGAATTTAAAAGATCAATAAAACCATATTCCCCTTCTTTATAAGGTTCATCTTTTTCTTTTTTTCCATATATTTCACTAGAACTTATAAACAAAAGCCGACCAGCACAATGTTGTTTTATATGATCAAGCGAAGACTTTAATCCTATAATATTACCCATCATTGTCTGAACAGGCTTTTCTATAATCATTTGTGGAGAAGAATAACTAGCCCCATAAATGATATAATCGAATCGGTCATCCGCACATATCTTTAATCCTATTTCGGCATCAAAAAAAAGAAAATGGACAAATTCATTTTCAAGATATTTTCCATATCTCTTTCGCATTCTAGTTTCTGACCGGCCAGCAAGATAAATATGGACATCTGTATTATATGTTTCATTTAAACGGATTAACACATCGGCTATTGCCGAGCAAACAAGTCCGCTTGCGCCAGTGATTAGAATAGACTTCTTTTCTAATTTATCCAAATCAGGTATGACTTTTATTATAGTATCCAAATCATGCAACCATATATCACTATCATAAAGCATGGCAATCTATCTCCTTATCAGAAATCGCAATAGCCCATTATCTAATTTTATGATGTTGGGGTCAAAAGGTATTTTGACCCCTATGATACCACGGATTGCTCCGCATTTCATGCTCCCGCAATCCTAAAACACCTCAAATTCGCTCATTTTTCTGCGAAAAATGGCTACTTTTCGGTGTTTTTGCGGGTCCCAAGTTCAAAAATCCTCTTGCAAGCAAGCTTGCATCGGATTTTCTGACCTTTTGACCCTGGTATCATTTTATTGTTGAACTGCCAGAACAATCCTTAAGTGCAGTAAAACCAACCAAAACATAAAACCATGCCAATAACTCCATAAAATACATATACCACCAATCATAAATTTATTATTCATTTACTAATAAAACCCGCATCCCTGCATATTTATAAACAATCACTATTTAAGCCAATCAGAACGTTTTGCCACTAGCAAAGCTTTAAAAATATCAATATCTTCAACAGTAGTCAACTTTACATTTTTTTCAGATCCAGCTGAAAAATACACTTGCTTTCCCATATCAATCATAAGAGTACAGGATGCCACCGAATTTGTAATACCTGCTTCCAAAGCTTTTCTATGTAAATCGCAAATATCTCCTATCCTAAATGCTTGCGGTGTTTGTGTCCTTTTCAAATTATCTCGAGGATAACTACCAGTAGAAATTTTCCCATCCTTTGTCTGCATCATTGCTTCCGCACAAGGAATTACTGATATAGCATTTCCGTATTTTTTTGCCACTCTTATGTTGTCCGAAATTATTTCTGCTGATACCATTGGCCTAATAGCATCATGTATGAGGACAAGATCTTCAAAAGAATAATGCTTTTCAAGCTCATATACCCCATTTTTAATGGATTCCTGACCATTTTTCCCGCCAGGAACAACGTATTTAAGTTTACTAATATTAAATTGCTTTGCGTATGCCCAGAGAACTCGTTCCCATCCCTCAATGCATACAACTGCTATTGCATCTATTTCAGGATGTTTTTCAAACGCTTCCATGGTGTACACAATAACAGGTCTTTCATTCACTGTCAAAAACTGCTTAGGAATATCCTGTTGCATTCTATTACCGGCTCCACCAGCTATTAAAAGTCCAATATTTGCCATACACCTTACTCCATCATATTTTTATCAGCTACTAAACAAGATTCTACAAATTTAATCATATTGCTAACCGTCTTAAAATGAACTTCCGTAATATCTTCCGGGGCAATATTTATCTGAAGTTTATCTGAAATATCAGATACAATTTCCATTATCGTAAACGAGTCAATTATTCCATCATCAAGTAAATTTTTCCCATCATATTCAACAATGTCCTCATCAATATCATTAAGTATTGCTATTATCTTATCCTGTATCATAAATACCCCCCCTAACATCAGATTAATGTTTTCAAATAATTTCTATCTATTTTACCATTTAAATTTAATGGCATTTCTTCCAATTTTTGATAATTGGACGGAACCATATATTTAGGTACTTTATTTCTTATATTTCTTTTCAAATCATCTAGTTCAGTCTCGCCGCTATAAAATAGAACAATCCTAGAATTAGCTGAATCATAAAGACAACAAACCCTATCTATTCCATCCAATGAAGATACCGCTGCTTCTATCTCTCCCAACTCAATTCTGTAACCCATATGTTTAATCTGAAAATCTTTTCGTGATATATAAATTATTTCACCCAGATCATTATAGCGAACTATATCGCCTGTTCTATAAACTATTTCATTATAAGCTTGCTGTATGGGATTTTGAACAAATACCTCTCTAGTTTTTTCAGGATTTCTATAATAACCATATGAAACAGAAGAACCTCTAACCAACATTTCTCCTTCATCATTTCCAAAAACTTCATTGCCATTTTCATCAACAATAAATATATTCATATTATCACAAACACTACCAATAGGCACAGATTCATCATCACTTATTTCTCGATCCAAAATATAATATGTACAAATATCAGTAACTTCTGTAGGCCCAAATAAATTAGCAAAAAAAGCACCAGGCAACGCATGTCGCCACATATTTAACTGCTTAGCAGGCATTACTTCACCTGCAAATAGAATCTTATTAATGCCCTTCAGTTTTTCACTTTTCAGCACTCCCATATTAGCAAGTTGACACAATGCTGATGGAACCCAATATATTGTATTAATTTTATTTTCGTCTATATATGTAATAATATCGCCAGGAAGTGAAAATAATTTTTTAGGTATAATAACAAGCTTTGCTGCAGATCTTACTGTTTGAAAAACATCAAGAACAGACATACTAAAATAAAATGGTGTTTGATTTCCAAATATGGTATTCTCATCAAATCCAAATGCTATACCACTCCATTCCATATATGTAATTACATTCCTATGTGAAATAATAACTCCTTTAGGCTCACCCGTTGAACCAGAAGTAAATAAAACATATAAAATATCAGTATCAATAATGCGACCTCTAATTTTTTTTATTAATATTTCATCTTCAACTGTATTATAAATATCTTCTATTAAAAATACTTTGTACTCCCTATCATTTTTTCTCAAATCGATCATATGCTTCTTATCTGTTATCACAATATCTGCATCAAGAATACTTAAAATTTTTTCAATACGCGTCTGAGGCATTGTGACATCAATAATAGTATAAAAATTTCCGCTATATGCAACTCCAAACATAGACACAAAGCAATCCACACTTTTATCAAGATATATCGCAATCGGTTTTTTTAACATATTTAATTTCGCAAGAAATGAAGCTATTTTTAAAGCATATTTTCTAATTTCAAAAAAACTATATTCTTTAATTGCATCCTTTACACCAATCTTATTTGGATATTTAGATACTGTTTCATCAAGATAATCTGTAACTAATTTAATATACACAGAAAGAACCCTCCTACCATTCTATATTTGTCATAACAACTTTAGCTGGATTTCCTGCTACCATATTTTTACTCTTAATATTTCTCGTAATCGTAGAATTTATGCTGCATACAGCACCATATTCAATTCTTATACCCTTAACAATTGTAACACCAGTACATAGCCAAACATGATCCTCAATAACCAATGGTTTATTCTTTTTATTACTATTCATATTTGTAGAGTGAAAATTATTATCGTATATAGTTACATTCCTGCCAATTCCAACATCATTTCCAATAGTAATGTTATTTCCACAAATAATAGTTGTACCATAATTCGATGTAAGGCGGCCAATAACTAATTTAGCATTTTCGTTTATTTCTATAGTATTCATTGCCCCAAATTTACAAATACCATTGATTTCAAGACTGCCATTCCTCGAAATTTTTAGATACATTTCCTCTTTCGATTTTTTGTGTTTAGGTACGTTTAAGAACAAGTTATCGTTTATTATCAATTGGGATTTTTTTTCTAAATCAATTTTAGAACCCCAAAAAGGAAAAATATATCGATGTTTTTTTCTTCTAACAGAACTAGAGATGAAATTGAAATATATAAAATCAGCAGGATTACATTTTAAAACATTTTTAAAAAATTTTAATACTTTAATCATCTTACCAGTACCTCTTATTGCGTATTTGTAATCTACCTTTGAGATTGAAAGTCTTTCAAGATCATAGAAAAATTGTGAAGCACCATTTTTCTTGTTAAGTTGATTTAGCAAAGCAAAATTCCCTCTTGTTATTTCGCTAACAGAATGCTCACTCCATTCTAATTTACTTTTAATTGAATCAAAAATTTTCATTCCTTTTTCTGTCGAAACTATAACCGCAGAAACTCCTTGCCTTTCTTCCTCCAAGGACAATCCTTGTAATCCCCAAAAATCTCCTACTGTTATATCTGATAATCTTGGTAAATTTCGATATTTACAATTAAAACAAGAAGGTCTTGTGTTAAAATCATCTTTTTTAAACATTAATTCATAAGGATCCTCATGTCTGTTTATGTAAAATGTTTTTCCGTTCTCGAACCAAAATTTTGTACCAAAATTTTTCCAACCTTTCTCTTTATTTTTATATTGAACATGCCTAATTGGGGAAAAATACTTAGCTTCCAAATCTATAATCCGTTTTTCGTGATAAGCCTGAGATGTATAGCCCCTGCAAATAAAATCACAACATATTAAATTATCAAAATCTTTTCCAAGATAATTTCTTAATGCATTATTGGTACAAGCCGTCCCAATATACAACACCAATTCCCCTCTCAGAAGCAGATATTCAATTTTTTTGTAAATACCAGCCATTCGAGGCTGAAAGTATTTAGTCTGTGAAATTCGGGGGATTTCATCAAGCGAATGAATAATCTCATAATGAGCATTTCTATAATCATCATCCCATGCAACACCGGCTACGTATCCCCCTCGATTTATCACTTCTTTTGATAATTCATAACAAATTCCTCCAGAGGTTGATTGAATCCTCTTATCTTTATCTTTTGTCCACGCTGCATATACAACAATCGTTTTATTTATATTCTTCTCATTATTCATTGACGGACAAACTTTAATACATAAATTACAATTAATGCATTTCTCCTTATCAATGGTTGGATATCTAAATCCATCCATTATCTTAAATGAAATAGCATTTTTAGGACAAATTATACCGCAGATTTCACAACCAGTACATTTATCATCTGCAATTTCAATCATTATTATCCTCCTAACTAAACATTATAAATGAAATTCGGGCAGTCATTCATTTTATTATTATTCTTATCAAATGAATAATTTTCATTAAGTGCATTTATTTCCTGTATTTCACTTCCAGTTAATTCAAAATTGTAAATATCTAAATTCTCAATCAAATGAACCACAGATACAGTTGATATAATTGGTATAATTCCATTTTGAACATGCCATTTATAAATAATTTGCGCAATTGACTTATTATACTTTTTTGTTAATCGCTTCATTATATCTGAATTGCATATTTTGTTATGCATATGGCCTGTAGGTGTATGCGCCATTATAACAATTCCCTCTTTTTTACAATATTCACATAATTCAGTTTTTGTATATAACGGATGTAACTCCACCTGGCATATCATTGGCTTTATTTGAATTTCCTTTTTCAATCTAAGAAAATCCTCTATATCAAAATTACATACTCCAATAGATCTTGTTCTACCAGCTTTATACTCTTCCTCAATATCATGGTACATATTTATCCAATCACCGCATGGAAAATGAAGTAAGTACGAATCCACATAATTAGTACAAAGATTCTCTAAAGAAATAGATAAGTTTTCTCGAACTGTCTTAGCTTCCTTATATCTAGCCAAATCTACATTTGAAACTTTCGTTATTATAAATACATCATCCCTACACATATCACAAGTAACTTTTCCAATAATTTTTTCAGAATGGCCATAAAGCCTTCCCGTATCTAATAAACAATACCCATGTGTAATAGCTTTTTCTGTCACCTTTTCAATTGTAATATCATTTTTTAATATTCTGTCAATTTTCATATGCTTAACCGATTTCAAGACAGAAATAGTTCTATCTTTAAAATAAAGAGGTTTATTACGATAAAATCTTTTTATTACCCCTGTCCCAAAAGCTACATCGGGAATTTGAACTCCATTATATAAATTCATGAAAAACGTCCTTTCAAAAACCTATTTAGAATCCATAAATTTTATCTGCTATATGCAGCTATTACATCTATTACCACTTTTTTTGTAAATACTTTTTTTGATTCACTATTTAAAAAAATTCCATTTGAGTAGTTTGAATCATTTTTCAAGTCAATATCCCTTAAATAATCAAGTAATGGGATCCCTTTATCTACCTCATCTTTTACATTGTTATACATAAAAGCTTTCAAAAACTCCATTGACATTTTTCTATATAATTCATCGCTTATAGGTGGAATCAGGATTGCTGGTCTTAAATCAAGAAGTAAACAATTATCTACTACGCACTTAAGATCCTTTTTCTTTTCATTAAAAATTTCTTTAAATGCTACAGCTTGTTTGGGGTCTTTCAAGTTTTTTAAACCCGGGCTATCATGTATCCATCCCCTTACTGTCTTATCAACCTGTCTTTCATTTTCATTTAAATTTCTAATTAGTAACTTTTTAACTCTTTTCTTTGTATACGCTATGGTTTTTTTTATAAAAGTATGAAGCGGATAAAGAAATTTTATTTTCTTAAACCAAAAATATTTCGCTGCAGAAATATCAATTTCTTCTTTTGGAAGTATCCCAATATATTTCTCAGAAAAATAATCTTCATACAAATATTCGTTTTTTCCAAAGGATAAAGGACACACAACAATAATTACAAACCCGTTTCTTTTTAAATATTTCCCATAATTTTTAATAATCCTAGCATCATATCGAAAATCCTCAGGACTAATCGCCAAATTATACCCTCTTAAACTATCTATACAATTCCAATCAAAATCGTGATCACTTATTCCGGAGCCTATGTTGACTATATCTAATTCACTTGGAATATTCTTGAAATTTTCTATCCCCATCTACAGTTTTCTCCTAATTTTCCTGAAAACACCTTTTTCATAATCATCAAAAGAAAAAGCATACATTGATCCTGCATATAGTATAAATATCACTATCCCATGAAACAACACAGAACAATAACTATCATGTATAATATTTAATGTTTGGACTAGGCTGCCATAAATAATTGGTATAAAGCATCCTTTTAGCAGAACAGCTAAATTCCTATATGTTTTAATCATATCAAGTCCAATAACTTTATGATAATAAATGGGCTGTATCACACAACATAAAATCAACTCAGAAAAAAAAGTCCCAACAGCACTTCCAACCGCCCCCCATATTATGGCAAGTGGTATACTTGCAATAACATTAATCACACAAACCGAAAAATCCAAAAGTATTTGAATATGATGTTTGTTTTTTGCCCTCGTAATATCCTGTCCCATTCCCAAAATCAAAGAAAAGGTGAGTGGAAACATCAATAAAAAGCCCACTATATACGAAGAGGAATACTCTATACCGGCCCATATACGTACAAAATTAAAACCTATTAATGAGTATTCAATCATAATAAGCAAAATAAAATATGCGCATATCCTGGATGTTTTAATAAAAAGCTGATTTAATTTTCCATTTTCATTAAGGGCAACTAATCTATTTGTTTCAGCTATAAATACTCCTGCAATAGCTGATGAAACAGTCATATATATATTATTAAAAGTAGTTCCTACCGAATATAAAGAGATTTCCCTTGTTCCTTGTGTTCTGGAAAGTATCAGTTTATCAATCTGCCAATTCATTTGATCCATAATACTTTGAATAACGATAAAACTAATAAACCGAAAAATAGTAAGAACAAGAAATTTTTCACTTGCTTTAAATGCAAATTTTACTTTAATCACCCAAACACAATACAAAATGTCAACTAACAGTTCCATAGCATGTACAATAAGCCGAATCATAATTATAATACTGCAATCATACCCACCTAAGAGAAACGGAATTGTGCCTAGAGGCATTGCTAATGAAACCAATAAATTTATAAATTTTCCAATTGCAAATCTTTCATTTGCAATAATCATGGATCTCCATAAACAACAAAATATCTCAAAAAACAGGGAAAGCGATAATAGCTTTAAACTTTTTCGGATCAACACATATTCTTCAGTTGTTATCCTTGTGCCAAAAATGACATCTGAATTATAGCTTATAATTAAACCAAGAATCATTGCAATAAAAGCAAGAACTAAAAAGAATACCAAAAAAAATGAATTTAATGGATACGTCGCTTTCTCATTTTTTGTTTTCATTTGGACAAAAAATCTTATATATGCTGCATTTGTGCCTGCATCGAATATTGTAAGATATCCCGCAAATGACAATGTTAAAGAATATATTCCATACTGACTTTGACCTAATGTTTTTAATATCAATGGCGTATAAATAATTCCTGTCATTAATTTAACAGCTATTAATAAATAAGAAAAAAAAACACCTGTAACCATTTGTTTTTTGACATTTACATTCATTTCACTCTCCTGAAAGAAAAAACATCAATATAGAATCTCTGTAAAATCAAACATAAACCATATTTGTTTAATCAATTTCATTATAATCCGATACTTTCGAAAAGAAATTCAAGAGAATTCCCCTTTAAATTTTCAAACTCAGGATATGCTACACCATAATCTATATCTTCTACTTGAAAACACCTATTATATAGTTTTTCATCACTAAAGTAGTGATGATCACTATGAAAAATTTGTGTAAAAGTCTCTAAACGATTACTCATTTCCTTTTTTCCTTTTCTGCTAAATACATAATATTGTTTTTTATATATTTGAGAAAACACACAAGCATGAAAGCTATCTGTAAATACAGCTAAAGAATACTTTATTAAAGAAATAAAATCACTGGGTGAAATCTCATATAACTGTAAATCACCAAATCGTAAATCAGAATTGTAAATAAGTGATAGCATGTGAGGGATTGTTACAACTTTACTATTTTTTTTTTGGGCATATTCTGTTGCTATATTTCTTATTTTAATATCATCTCCCAAAAAATAACAAAATATATAGCGATCGTTAATCAACTTATCAGAACAAATTGTATCCCATTCATTTTGATCTAATAAAAGTGTAGGATCTAATACTAAATTTATATCTTTATCAATATATTGAGATAATTGTTCTTTAATATTTGATTCTCTGACTGATATCGAATAAAAATTTTTAGTACTTCTTACAATTTGTTTCAATTGATTCTGTTCTATTTTTGATTTACCAATACTTACTGCATAAGCTATTTTTTTGTATTTATCAGGAACAAATTCAAGAAAATATGCAGGCCAATAACGTCCCCAAACCTGATCGCTTCCTGTAACAAAAACATCATATCCATTTTCTAAGCAACTAAATATATTTTTTTCTGAATATACTTTTTTTGAATGTGGAACTAAGATTTTAGAAGCTTGTCTTACATATGCAATTCGCTTTAATATTTTAACTTTAACATCAAGATATCGGATATTTTTCATCACATTAAGTGCTTTATTTGCGGTTATCTTCATCCTATGAATTAGCGTATATGCAGATTCATGGCTATATAATATTTGCTCTGCTTTTATGCCTTTCACTGACAATACTTTTGTTAAAGCATACGCTTGAAGTATTCCTCCGTAATTAGTAGAATTATAAAACATTGATACAATTCCAATTTTCATAGACCAACACTCCATTAATAATATTTCTATATATTCCCCCAAAAATTAGTTATACCTGTTATAGTTATTTTTTGCTTTCGTAAAATAAACAATTCCACCATTTATGAGATGAGGCATCGTAAATGTTCCCAGAAATATTTGAGGCGAATACCAAATCGGATTAAATACAAACATACCGATAAAAGCAATAAACAAAATTATAGATAACCATTTTGAATTTTTGTCTAATTTATTTATAAATAAAAAGTATGAAAAACTTAGAACCGTTATCATTGCTAATCCAGCCAATCCATAATAGCCTAATAAATCAAAAAAATCAGAATGTTGCGAAAATTCAAATTGGTTTATATCTCCGTAAATGGAAGCTCCTAAAATCGGGTAATTTTTAAAAATTCTTATACTTTGATAATATAAAGCAAAACGTGCTGCAGCATCTCCTCTTGATACTCCTTGAATCAAAAAAAGTAAATCTGTAAGTTTTACAGAAAGCATCATAAATCCACTTTTTTCTGAAAATTTTATAGATAATTGAATTATTGTTTCGGCATTAAATATGACAATGATACCTACCAAAAAAGCAAACAAGCAGATAAGTAAATGCTTTCTTTTTGTACTACATTCAAGAATTGAAAAAATTACCAAAAACATCAGAAGAAGGACAGCAAATGTAATTTGTGCTCGTACCACACACAAAGAACAAATCATAAAATATACAATCAATCTTTTTGCCTTTGTTTTCTTAAATAAGAATACTAATGAAGGAATAAAAAAAACAATTCCATATAATTGATTCCAGCCAGCAACATTAGCAATTCGATATTTTTGTTTTATTAAAGCAAAATCTGCTCCACTAACCCCCGTATAGGAAATTTCGCTCCTTCCTAATTCTCTAACCACTAAAGGATATTTATATATACCTATTAATGTTGTAAATGAGGTAACTATCATTACAATAGTAATAAATATTAAAAGTCTCTTTTTCTTTTTAATATCATTCTCATTTTTAAGAATAATACCAAAAATGCAAAAAGCCCAACCAATTATTACATTAGCAGCACATGATGATATTGTTTTTTTATTTTTCCAAACACCATAAACAAATATTGTAGTGAATAGAACAATGATAATATATTGAAACAAATATTCTTTTTTCCTATATAATACTAATCCCATTATAAATATGAGCATTGCAAATATCTGAAATGACTGTCTGAAAATACCAGGAAATGCCATTGTAAATGGCACACATGATATGAGAATCATCATATAAATTGATATATAAAGTAAATCTATTCCTGTATAAATACTTTTCCTAATTAAAGTCATTGTTTTCAACCCTTAATATGAATTATAATTCAAAACTGCATTTGTTCGGAAAAATATATTCGAGTGAAGAATTTATCCTTTTCTTAATCAATTCAAAATCTCCGTCAAATTCATTATCATTTATACAAACTATTTTTCCTTTTTTTCTACGTATGTAATTTATTATATCATCGTTATTTGTACTTACTTTAAAATATTTTCCTTTTATTGAATATGGATAAAAATTCCCTGAGGCTAATTGCCAATATCTAAAAATATATTGGTTTACATCACTGTTGTTTCGAAATTTATGTTGACAAGTCTCCCTCAATATCTCTGGTTCTTCAATCCAAACCTTTTCTAACGTCGATTTCAAATACGAAACAGATAAATGGTGATTATAAAAACCTGTATAAAAACTCCATGGAGAAAAAGCAATAGCTCTCATATTTCCCCAAAATCCATATTTAATATTTATGATTTTATTCAAATTTTCTCTTATAAATTTTCTTTTATTAAAATGCTTATTTATGTATCCTACTGAATTGAAAACAATGGGTGAAAAATTAGTAAGTATTGGAACTATTAATCCAGGTATGTTGATGTCACAAGGCAGACCTTTTCGAAAAAAATCACTTTGCTGAAGACCCTTCAAAAAGAAAATATCATCATTTATATATATAAATTTTTCAGTTAAATCCTTAATTCTATGCATATTAAGTTCAATTACATGCGAGCTAAATGTTGGCAAAAATTCAGATGGTATGTAGTCCGTATGTTTAACAACATTTAGCTTTTTATTTTTAGTATTAAGCCATGTTGGTAAATGTCCGTATGTAATAAAATGAATTTTATGAACCCATGGCGTATGCTTCTCTATACCTCTAAATACATATTTCAAATTATTCCAATCTCTGAACCTAATTTCACGTGCATCGTCATCATTATCAATGAAAGTACAGTATTTCATCTTTTCTTTTTTCCACACAATATCACTTGAATCTACCCATGGCAAAACAATATCTATTTTTTCCATATATAACTACCTCAATTCAATTCTGTCTCCTTTTATTTCAAATTATATCTAATAGTAAATTTCCAAATCTTTGTTATGTGTTTTTAATTACCCTTTACAAAATACTTTTTCCCTCTATACTTTACATACGGTGTTTCCAAATCCATAAACACAATTCTATGTTCAGGATGTCTGTCTTCCTCTGACGGAAGTTCCAAATAATTGTTATATCTCTTTTTTAGATACTTTTTTGCACCAATAGGAACAGGCATTTTTGTATCTTCAAAAGGAATAAAAACAACATCATCAAACCATTTTTTAGGATACAACCATGTAATAAAGGGAAACATCGAAAACTCCCTAACATATTTTGCCCTTTCAAAATGCTTATCAGGCAATGAAGCCAATTTATATAACGTACTCCAAACAAGATACCGTAAACCCTGGCTCCTAAATATACTTAAAAGTATTTTGGAAATATATTTTATCGTTTTACTCTGTCTGGCAGGAACTCTCCCTGCCTTAAATAGAGAACAGCCAGCAGCACATAATAATTGAAGCTGTTGTCCTATTTTTGAATTAGGACACGCATGTAATACATCAAAATCTATTGCAAGACCCTGATTAACATCTAAATCAACTGTGGAATCCGTTATAAATGTCGTATTATTATCCCTAATCGAGCCAGATAATGTATGATCATTATATGATTTTGTTTGAATACACAAAGAATATTTATCCGTATTGGCCTTTTTATCCCACAATTTAATAAATTTATCATAATCGGGAGCCAATAGCATGATATCTATATCATCATCCCATTGTATAAAACCTTTATCTCTTACAGCTCCAAGCATTGACCCCGCAAAAAGAAATGCTTTTATCTCATTTTCTTTGCAAAAGCCAATAACATATTTTGCCATTTCAAGGCTTTTACTTTGAATCTGTTTAAGTTCATCACTCGACAATATTTTTAATTCAGTCATACTAACTTATTTTCTCCTAATTCAAAATAGTTTCATACTAATAAAAATATCATATCTGTTATACCCGTTGTAAAATCATTTATTTTTGCGTCATGGAATATTAAATTACCTCAATTTTTCATTAACTGCCCTGTATAAAGGAAAATAAGACGATTGGATATTACCTCTGATATTTAATAATTCTTCATATTTTTCAAAATTGTATATTTTCTTCCCTATATAAAATCTGTTGATTTCCCCTTTATTAAATCCACGCTTAAACGTAAACAAACTATCCTCCCCTGACCCGACACCACCGCCAAGATAAAGACATTTACAGCCGTTAGCATTTCCCCACAATGCTGCTTCATATAACAAAAGATTTACAGGGGCCAAATTGCTATACTCCCGAAGGCTTCCTGAAAGATGGTAATTCATCCAGCCGTTTGCAACAAGCATTATGGATGCCGCTATAACAACATGATCTTTCTCAGCATAAAAAATCTGTGCATTTTGGGGCAAATCCTCCAGCACAGATTCGAAAAAATCCTCTTTAAAATAGTAATAATCTTCAGCTTTATCCTTATTCATCGTTTCCTCATAAATCTTTATAAAATCACTAAATATTTCCGGATAACGGCCATTATAAATTTTTACCCCATTTTTAATGGCTTTACGGATTTTGTTCCTATTTTGGCTGGTGAAATTCCCCCAAATCATCTCCGGGGAGGATAAGTCAATATATACAACCTCGCCAAGTTGTGTTATGTCAAAAAACTCCCCCGAAAAGGAATGGTTTTTTACCATAGGATGAAAACGGACAAATTCTGATATAATATCGTTCTTACTGATCCATTGTCCATACCGTTCAAATAGTCTTGCTGAATTATCCCCTTCGATTATCCAACCGCCATATCCATAAGGGGTAGCAAAATCAAAATATTGGTTTTCCGGTATTTTATCCCTGAAATTGTCATCGTTTGCCACATCCCTTTTCATCACAACATTAATTCCCCGCGTTTTACCATCATCAAAATAGAACAATAATGGCTCTCCATCACCATGAATGGAAAACGCTTTAACATATCCGCTTGTCCAATAAATATCGTATTCTTTAAAAGAACGCACTATTTTGTCCCAGTCATTTGCCTGTTCTAATGTATATGTTTTTAATTCATTCATGTTGTCCTCCTATAGATTGGGTAATCATGAACTCTATCATTAAATTCTCTTTATTAAAAGCCTCTTTTCCGTTTCAAATTTATTTTTTCCATAAAATTTTTTAGCTTCCTCATTGCTTTCATCACAAAACAATTCTATAATTTCGGCTTTCCATTCAAGGCTGCTGCTTTCTACGGCATTTAACAATTTACTCCCAATTCCTTTATGCTGATAATTCTCACTAACCGCAATCTCATTCAAATGAACCCTTCCTTTTTCGTTCAAGAAGAACTGAGCATATCCAACCATTTTATCGGCCTCTAAAGCAATCCAAACATTAGCCTTTCCTTGTTGATAATAATTAACTAATTTATCATAAACTATAAATTCATCATAATTGAGTAAATCTCTATGATTTTTTTTAACTGAACATCTGATTATTTTCAGCAATTCCTCTTTATGTAACTTTAAATCATCAATAGTTGCAAGCCGCAAATTCATATAGCTTCAATCTCCAAAATAATTTTATTTCTAACCCAAACCGGAATTTTCCAACTTTCGTTCTTCATCTAAATCCAAAATAGATATTGGTGTCCCGGTTGTAATAATATTTTCTCTCTTTATCACTTTTTTTAGTGTTTTCCACACAATACCCAAATCAAGAACCAGAGAAACATTATTGACATAATCAATATCCCATTCAAAACGTTCATTCCAAGTCAACGCATTTCTTCCGTTTATTTGTGCCAATCCTGTCAATCCGGGCCTGATATCATGCCTGTGCCTCTCCGTCTCTGTATAATACGGTAAATACCGGAGCAATAACGGCCTTGGGCCAACGATACTCATATCGCCTCTTAAAATATTAAATAATTCCGGCAATTCATCCAGAGATGTAGAACGTAATACTTTCCCAAACCTTGTTAATCTTTCTTCATCAGAAAGAGTTTTTCCCTTTAGGCCATTTCCATCTGTCATACTCCGAAACTTGATAAGGCGAAAAACTTTTTCATCCATCCCCGGCCGTTCCTGTATAAAAAAAACAGGACTCCCGAGATTAAGCTTAACCAATACTGCCACCATAATCATAAGAGGGGACAAAACAATTAGCGCTCCGGCAGATAAAAATACATCCAATGGACGTTTGAAATAAGCTTCATAAACCCCATTAGGTTTATGGTTGCTTTTTTTCTTGAACCTTTCGGCAATAAATGCCAATATTCCAGCGCCAGTACTTATTATGATAATTCCTTTTGCAGTATTCTTTAATACCCTCATATTTCTCCCTTTTCTTTTAATGCTATTCATACTTGAACAAGCATATAAATGTTATCACTTTTCATACACCCCACACGCCTTATGCACATTTTTCACCATCCTGCCCTCCCTCACCCTCTCATACAAGACAGCCTCCAGCCATCTCAATCACATATCCTAATCCCATTATTCTTTCCTTTTTCTCTGCCTCTGCCACTCTTCCCCCATCCCCTCACGCAAAACAAGCCTTAATAATCTCAATAACCCTCTCCTGCTGCCCCGCCGTCATCTTATTGTCACTGGGCAGACAAAGCCCACGCTCAAAAATATCTTCCGCCACATTCATCTGCCCTTCGTTTTCCCTGTACGCATTGCTTCCTGCGCGCCCATTCCCCTTTGCCGTAATAAACGGATTATTCCGATAAATCGGCTGCATGTGCATGGGTTTCCATATTGGCCTTCCTTCCGCATTATGCTGCGCCAAAGCTTCCAAAATCTCCGTCGGGCAGGACTTCCCGGCCTCCCTGACATACAAAGCCTCTTTTTCACTTCTCACCTGCCTGCACATGGCATCCCGGTCAACTAAGATACAGGAAAGCCAAAAATTGGGTTCCATTACCCCTTCGATATAAGGATTCATGGATACCGGCAAATCCTTCAGTCTTTCTTTATACCTCATATAAATCGCTTTTTTTTGCCGTATATGTTCCTGGATATACGGGAACTGCCCCCGCACAACCCCGGCAATCACATTGCTCATCCGATAATTGTATCCCAGCTCTTCATGCTGGTACCAGGGGGCGTTTTCCCTGCTCTGCGTAGACCATTTTCTTGCTTTTTCTGCTGCTTCCCTGCTGTCGGTCAGCAGCATCCCTCCGCTGCTTCCTGTGATCATTTTATTTCCGTTAAAGCTGATCACATTCGCTGTTGTCCCGAAACGGCCAGTCTGTTTCCCTTGATAAAAAGCGCCCATCGACTCTGCGGCATCTTCAATCAAAACCGCCCCGTAACGGTCGCAGATTTCCCGGATTTCATCCAGCTTTGCCGGTGTCCCATACAAGTTTGCCACCATTACCGCCCTTACCTCAGGATAGATGGAAAACGCTCTTTTCAAAGCCTCGGGGTCCATATTCCAGGTATCCCTCTCCGAATCAATGAGCACCGGCACCCCGCCTTCATAGACGATAGGATTTACCGTAGCGTCAAAAGTCAGATCTGAACAAAACACTTTATCGCCAGGCTTTATCCCTGCCAATTTCACTGCCAGATGAAGAGCCGCCGTCCCAGAGGAAAGAGCCACCGCATAACCGCAGCCGATAAACTCGCAGGCCAGACGCTCCGCTTCGTTGATATTTTCTCCTACCGTTGACATCCAATTGGTTACAAATGCCTCACGGATATATTCCAGTTCTTCCCCGTGCATGGTCGGGGAGGACAGCCAAAGCTTTTTTTCAAAAGGTTTAACCGATGATTTCAAGTTTGCAAAAGCCATTGCTTATCCCCCCGTTCTTTCCTCACAATCTCAACCCCCACTTGGACTTCCTGCTGCCTTCCAAACATCTGCATCTCTACCAACGCCGTTTTTTTATGGCGGTCAATCCTCCTGATTACGGTCTCCAGCCCTTTCAGCGGCCCCTCGACTATCGTTACCTGATCCCCTTCGATATAACCGGCAGACATTGGAACTATCCGCCGCCCGTTCAGCAGTTTATTCAGTACCCGCAAATCTTCGTCGATGATCGATGTCCACTTTTCCCCCGTCCCCAGGATTTTGGTCAGTTTAGGCACTTGTTTTAGCATCATATAAAATTTTTCAATCCGTTCTGTCTCCACAAAAACATAACCGGGAAACAAAAGCGCCTGGACTATATGCCAGGCGCCTGCGTACTTCTTTTTCTGTTCATATTTTGGTAAAAAGCAGTCCCCCATGCCGGAGCCTGCTGCATATTGACGGATCACGGAAACGGTCTCCTCCTCGTTTCCTGTCCTTACCTGCATAACATACCACATAACGTTCCTCCAGTTGATTAACCGGGAACTGTGTCTGAAAATGGGTATGCTTCGCCATTCGTCACAAAAAATTGCCACGACAAGCAAAACAATACAATATAACCTCAAACACAGTTAAACGCGGCCACGCGACGATTTAACCTGATTGATTTTATCTTTATCGGTTATAACATATTTTTTTTAAATTGTAAATAAAGAATTCTTCCTCAACTGTCAATTTAAGGAAGCCTTAAATGATACTTATTGAATTTACAAGAAAGACCGGGGTGTTCCTCTGCCCTCTCGCAAAAAAGCCGGATACCACTTTATTCTTTTAATTTAAGACTTTATTAAACTTTTTTGGGATTATTTTCTTGACTTCTCTTCGGTGTTAAATTAAAATAATCGAGTAGGGAAGAGCTATCTCCCCCTACTCGCCACGCGGCCCGCACGCCGCTTTAGCGGCATATTCCTCTGTACGGGCCTGTGCATAAAAAAGGAGGTTTGCCCATGCTGACATATAAAATAAATGTAATAGGAACATTAAAAGAATCCGGATATAATAGCACCAGGATATTAAAAGAAAATGTACTTAGCCAATCCGCAATGCAAAAACTTAGAAAAGGAGAAATGATTGGCATGAAAACACTGGATCAACTTTGTGAACTATTAGATATGCAACCGGGAAACATCATAAAGTATGTTGAAAATAAACCATAAAAAGTTTAATTTTAATATTATAATAAACTAAAAATTCAATGCCGGAAGGAAAGTTAAACCGAAGGAGGTTAAATTATCTTATGATGTATAAATTTATGACTTTAGAAGACTCTACAGAAATTGTCCATTCTGATGCGTACTATGAAAATAATGTAGAAACGGTAAAAGTCTATTTTGAAAAACCTGTATATGGCGGTTTCCATTCCGCAGAATGTTATCTTCCTTCCTATGAATGGAAAAATATAGATGGTTTTTCTACTGAAGATATAAAATACTTCCACAACTTTCTGCAGTCTGTAGCCCATATTGTTATTCGCTTAGCAAGAGAGGGAGGATTTGAGAGTGCCGCAAATTTTTAAAGTTGGCTCCTATCTTATTTACTTTTGGTCAAATGAAAATAAACCTTTGGAACCTATACATGTACATGTCTCCGAAAATTTTCCGTCTGAAAATGCAACAAAAATATGGATCACTAAGGCCGGGCGCTGTCTTCTATGTCATAATAATTCCCAGATCCCTAAAAGAAAACTAAGGGATATTATGGACATTATCGAAGCCCGTCATGCAGATATTGAAACAAAATGGTCAAATTATTTTAATGAAATTCGCCACTATTGCTGACTGCAGTATCTTTTTCTGTTGTCAGTATCGAGGCGAAGCCCAATAACCGGAAAGAAGTTCCAAATCCTACGGCACCGTTCACAGGAACTACCAGCCGGAACAGAAAAGGAATACCGCCGTCTGAACTGTTTCTTTTATTCCACAAGGCGCAATTTTTTATAGAATAAAAACTGCCGTTTATAAGAATATATTTTTATAAATCTTTTGCTTTGTATATAGCATAACCTTCATAATAGTAACTATAATCTATGCCCTTCATATACACTTCCCTGTCATTGACTTTATCCGTCAAAGCCTGTTTTAAAATATATTTTATCTCAATATCCTTAATCGGGCTTCTTTCCATTGCAAGCAAATAATCTTCCTTATTGACTGTACTCCAATCGATGACCATGCTCAGCTCTTTTTTCAAAATTGAATCAAGCCATATTCTCATGCTTCGTCCATTACCTTCGCGGAATGGATGTGCTATATTCATCTCCACATACTTTTCAACAATTTCATCAAACGTTGACTGCGGCATTTTCTCAACATTCTCAATAGCTGCCTGCAGATACATCACGGGTGCAAATCGAAAATTACTTTTTGCGATATTTACAGTCCGTACTTTTCCTGCAAAATCATATATCTCATCAAATAAGTATTTGTGAATTGCTGCGAGCATCCGGAATGTCCCCGCTTCATAATGATCCAGATATCCATTTTCAAATAATTCAACAGCTTTTTTCTTACTTATTTTTTCTTCCATTCTGGCCAGTTCTGTGGAATCTGTAATATTAAGCTTATTTTCTAAAGCCATATTTTTCTCCTTTCTATACCTGTGAGCCAAATGATTTGCCAATATGATTCCCATATTTTTGCACAAAATGCGCTCTATCTTCCGCTTCGGCCGTTGCTAAACGGGCGCTCCTGGCGCTCAGTAAGCCTACGGTACGTTTTTGCTATATCGGATGCAATTTCCTATTAGAGCAAAGAATCCGGCAAAACGCGCCAATAACGCGCTTTGCCGGATTCAAAATGGCTAACCAAACATAACATTTCAGAGAGAACATCTTGGCATTTTTAGGAAACGGCACATCCCTGATGCCTCCAGGGCTTTCCCCACGGAATAAAACAGCAGGGAATTGATAGGCCACATAATGATATTTTTCAATGCCCTCACCGGCAATAGCGCCAAAAAACCCTTTCCGGTAATCATAGACAGGCACCATGTTGTCATTCCCATATTGCAGATTACCGCTACCAGCAATTCAGCCGCCAGCACCCGCCACAGGGAAATCGGTTTTTTGTAGTAAGAAATCCCATAGATAACTCCCGCCGTTGCCGGAACTAAAGTGAGTCCAGGGAAATATCCCCCGACAGGTTTAACCAAATACTTCAGGATATCCAGCGCCCCCCCAAATATTCCGCCTGTCACGGGTCCAAACAGATAACAGACCATCTGATTGACAATAGTGGAAAAACCGATTTTCACATAGTCGCCAATTTGTATGGTGAGATAACCCAACACGATAGCTACTGCTCCCAGCATGCCGGCAATCGTCAGCGTCCTCACACATTTAAATTCATGAAACGACTCAGTAAACAAAGTTGCTAATTTTTTCATAAAAAATTACCTCCTTTGCAGACCTCTCGCAGCACAAAGGAGATAGATACCCATGAGCCAAATAATTTGCCAACGCAGTTCCCGTGTTCCATAAAACAATCCCCGTCGTTTGGCAAATAAGTATGCCCGCGAGCATGACCAGTTGATCTTCCTCCAGGCAGCGGGATGCGGGCCATGCACCGCAAGGATTCTCTCCTTTTCGTCCGGCCGGCAACTCCCCGTCCGCCCGGCACTTAACGCGCACAGACCTACTCTGCTTTTCATTTTGTATTTTAATAATATGATACCAGGGGCAAAAGGCCGAAAAATCCGATGTAAACTTGCTTGCATTTTGACCCCAACATCACTAAATCAGTATAACATAATTTACCGTAATAGGAAAGAGGAAGTTTCAGGTCATGCCAAATCTTGCAACAGTTCGTTACTGTTCAGGTAGGTCTGCGCAGAGTCTGCCCCAGCGAAGCGAGGATACTTACTGCGCTGACCGTACGACATCGTGCCCTTTAGGTATAACTTGGACCGGCGAGCAAAAATCCCTCTGCACACTCGTCGAAAAACTTTTCGTCCAGGACAAGGCTGTCGTCTTCCACCTGGAAAGCGTTGGTATTTTCCAGATACTTCCACCAGTCGGAATGGGGGCCGGTGTGTTCCTCCCCGGAAAAAGCGGAAATCCGGCGCAGATCTGCCCCCTTGTAGTCAACCGGGATAGTCACGCCTCTTGCGGTGCCCGATGCTTCTTCAAACAGAGGAGTGGAAAACCTCACCAGCTTTTCATGCCAGTCGGCGCCGGAATCAAACTGGAAGGCCAAATCCTCCATAACACCGTACTCCTTGTGATCTGCCAGGACCTGGTTGATATAGCCGGCCTTTAAGATAACGGCTTCTGCCTGGCTGTCGTAAGTATATTCCTCTCCCTCAGCAAGTCCCTGGATTCCGGTAAAGGCGTTGCCGTTTAAAGTCAGGGGGATCACCACATCTTCCTCTGTCTCCTTGTCAAAGTACAGCCGGTCCAGTTCTGTGGCATAGGAAGAGCGGCCCTTCATGGAAGCCTCTAGCATTTCCCCGGCCAGAGGCTTTTTCCACGAATACTTACCGTCCGTACGGCTGATCCCGGAGCCGTTGTCCCAGAACATCAGGCAGAGGCCGTAGTCCCTGGCAAGCTGATTCATATATTCATAATATTTAAGCTCTTCTCCCGGCTGGTTGCATTTTTCTCCTTTGTCATAGCCCAGGAGGCCGTATTCACCGATCACCACCCCGATGCCGTTCTTGGTAAAGGTGTCGTAGACGGTAGACATGGCATTATCAGCCGCCGTTCGGGCAGTTTTCCCGCTGTCGTCAATCACTTCATCAAATCCGGTAATTCCCAGATTGGCACTGTATACCCACTCGCTGTAGTAATGGACTGTGGCGATGATGTGATCGTCATTCAGTCCCTGAATCAGTTTCAGGAGGGGAGCGCTTTTTTCAAAGTTTGTTGACAGAGTGGGGATAACGATCATCCGGCTGCTGTTATTTCCGCCGCTTTCCCGGATAGCATGGTAAGCCGCCAGATTGATGGCATCCAGCTTTTCCTGCTTTTCCTCGTCCGTTCCCTCAAAATCCGGTTCGTTGATAGTCTCAAAGCAGACCTGTTCCGGCTCGTCCTTCAGAAAATCCGCCAACTGCTCCCACAGCTTGACAAAGGAGACATACTCCTCGGAATCTGTCTTACCGTCCCAGTATTTCAGCCAGATCCAGGAGTCGTGGTGGATATTGGCCATCACATACATATCCTCCTCTACTGCCCAATCCACAACCTCCTTATACCGGGCCAGCCAATCCGGATCAATGGTATAATTGCCGTCTTCAGAATCATAGCGCCGGAATAAAGTCAGGGGGATACGGATGCTGTCAAATCCCTTTTCTTTTACTGCATGGATCAACTCTCTGGTCACAACCGGATTGCCCCAGGCTGTCTCCCCGGTATCCTCCTCGCTCTCGTCCGTGTTGACCCCGTCAAAAGAATTTCCCAGATTCCAGCCGTGTCCCATGGCTTCCACGTATTCCTGTGAGGTCATCCCGCCCTGGCTTTTGAGGGAATCATCTTCCGGGACAGTATCTTTTTCGGGGGCTGCCGTCTGGACGGCATCCTGTGTTGTAACAGCCGTGGCATCTGTCGGAGCCGGGGCAGATGAACAGCCTGATAAGACAGAGACGGCCAGGACGGCCGTGCATAGTACTGAGGTAAATGCTTTAAGCTTCATAATCTTCCTCCTTATAAACGGCTTTGAAAGCCTGTAGTTTGTGTTTCATTCTAACATAGTGAGGAAGGGAAAAATACCAGGATTTTTTAAGTATAATAATATTAATTTTTTATAAAAAGTTGACAAAGCTTTTCCAAAACTATACAATTATCGTATCTTTACCTTCGGGATTTTGATTACACACATGGGAGGAAAACATGGAAAAACGATATTTATGTCTTGATACAGGCGGAACCAGCATCAAATATGCTGTCTGCAACGAAGAAGGAGATATGCTGACAACGGGAAAAGTACCTGTAGAACAATCCCTGGACGGATTCTTAGACCAGATAAAGGCCATTTATCAGGAAGCCTCCCCTATCGAGGGGATTGCCTGCAGCTTTCCGGGAGAAGTCCACAGTGAAGAAGGCGTCATCTATGGCATCAGCTCTGTAGCGCATCTTCACAACTGTCCTTTAAAGCAGATGATTTCCGACATATGCGGGGGCAAAAGAGTTTCCATGCTCAATGATGCCAATGCCGCCGCATTGGGCGAAGCATGGCTGGGAGTCGGCAAAAAATATAAAAATATCGCCTTTGTTATTGTGGGAAGCGGCGTAGGCGGTGCGGTCATTGAAAACGGAAACCTATATCCTGGCACGACGATGAACAAGGCGGAAATCGGCAATTTTCTCATGGGCGGGAAAAGGGACGACGAACTCCTTTGCTGGAGCAGTTTTACGTTAGAACAGGAAGCCAGGAGATATTCCAAAACCCATGGCGTCACGGTAAACGGCAAAGACCTGATTGCGTTGGCAAAAGAAGGCAACAGCGAAGCCGCCGCCTGTGTAAAAGAATTTCTTCATTACATGGCTGTCGGCTGCGTCAATATCCAGTTTGCCTATGATCCGGAGATCATTGCCATAGGCGGCGGCATCAGCGAAAACCCGCAAATCATCGAAGCCATCAACCACACCTATGAAGAATTGGTCAGAGGACAGCAAATGGCCTATTTAAAGCCCACAATAGTCGCCTGCGAAAAGGGAAATGACGCCAACCTGTTAGGCGCTCTGCGTTTTTTCCTCAACGGCAACTGATTATTCCTATGACACGATGAAAGCTCGGCCTCCGCGCTGGGCTGCGCGAAAACGGGGTCACGAAGTGGCATCTTCCACTCCCGTTTTCTGCGCATCCGCCGAAGGCTTTGCGGTAAACCCTTTTATTCTATCTTTATTCTATTCCGTATTTTTCAGCCAATTCTTTTCTGATTTCATCAAAGGGGCGTACCAGTAGCGGTTTTTCTGTATGTCTGCCAATGATTTTCTCCATCCAGACCATATTGTACCAGCGGTTAAATTTATATCCGCACCGATAAAACTCTCCCACCAGGCGATAGCCCAGATGTTCATGAAACTGGACGCTGTTTTTATTCAGATACTCGTCGTCCTCCTCCGGATACCCGATACAGGCATTTAAATTTAATATGTTCTGCAAAGCCAATGCCTTTTCCAATGCCTCATACAGCTTTCTTCCCACTCCTGTCCTTTTCTTTTCCTGCCTCACATAAATGGTCGTCTCCACGGCCCACCCATATGCTGCTCTTTCCCGAAATGCGTCGGCATACGCATAACCGGCAATTTCCCCTCCGATTTCCGCTACCAGATAAGGATATTTTTCCATCACATGCCGCATTCTTTTCTCAAATTCCGGCAGGGAAGGCGTCTCATACTCAAATGTGATAGCTGTATTGGCCGTATATGGCGCATAAATATCCAAAAGTTCTTTTGCATCTGTTAATTTTGCCGTTCTGATTGTCAGCTCATCCATATTTTTCCTATTCCTTTCGCTATGTCAGCAATGGATAACCCGCCTAAGAGCCATCCGATCGATTATGGCAAATCATTGGTTACTTTTCACAGATAAATCCTCTATTGGAACTACTTTTGCCTCAGCTTTTCCTATCCCTTGGGACGTTTCCGGCTGCATGCCATGTACACAGATCGCCGCTTTGTACCCTGGCAAAACAAACTCCTGGAATCCATAGTCCAGCCATTCTCCCCCGGCCTCAACCGTAATTGGCGGCCCCATATGAATACAAAACTCATTCAACGGCATTTGCATCCCTTTTCCCGTCGCTTTAATAAAACTTTCTTTCAGCGTCCAAAAACGGTAAAACCATTCGTTACTTTCCTGCAAATCCGCCGCAGCTTCCAATTTTTCCTGCTCCGGAACGGCAAAAAAACGGCGCGCCACCCGCAAATCTGACACCCCGATTTGTTCGATGTCACATCCCGCCTCCTGTTCGGCAAATACAGCCATCGCAATGGAGCCGGAGTGAGACAAATTAAAATGAATCTCCGGATAATCCGGCAAATAAGGCTTTCCGTTTTCCCGGTAGCCAACAGCTACTTCACTTTCCCGAAGGCCATACCGCCGAAGGCCATAATCCAAAAGAAGCCCGGCGCCCAAAGACAGAAAACGGCCCTGTGCAAAACGGAACCGGCAGATTTTCTGCTGGCGTTCCCCGGACAGAGACGCACATAGCCTCCGGAATTCAGGCGAATTCTCATTGTCCTCCCAGCCGCACTTGGCCGTATCAAAAAAATAAACTTTTATCATCATTATACTCTCTCATCAATTCCCTGATAAAATTTTTCTATCTTCCGGCACAAAAATTGAAACACCCTGCTTTTCTGCCAAATCGGTTCAATCCATTTCATTCTCAAACGGTCAATGACGGAAGCAAAAAAATACACGGACAATACCGCAGCGATAAAATATAAAGACACATATTTTGAATTTTTCCAAACATCGCATCGATAAATCCTGTACCACAAAAAATCGCTGAACGCCGGTACCGCGTGGATGGCATACACGCCAAAAGCAGTTTTCGCCACCTCATTCACTATCCGGTTGCTGCCTATGTCCATATTGAGGAAAAAAACAAACACAAAAAATCCACACAAAAAATTGGGCAGCGAGCGAATATCCGAGATATACTGGTCGGTCAAAGACCTGCCTGCCGACAGAATAACCGATTCTGCCGGACACACGGCACATATCCACCGGACAAAAACCAGGAGAAAATATATGGCCAGCCCTGCCGCCAAAAACAGGAACTTCGACTTGTTCTTTCTCTCCCATTTTCCTGACCGCTTGCCGTAACCGATAAAAAGATAAAGATAAACGCACCAGCAAAAATCTGCCACATAGGACTCCTTATAAATGGGTACCGTACTGACCAGGCACAATAATACAAACAGCAGCCAAACCAGTTTTCTCAACTGATCCTGCTCCCAGGCCAGCACTTTTTTCAAAAAAGGAGAAAGCGCGATAAGAGAAATATAAGCGGAAGCAAACCACAACGGCCTCCCCAAAAAAGGCATCAAAACCCGCAGCATGTCCGCTCTGGGAGCATTCACGCCCAACAACGCCATCAGCAGGGTAAGCCCGACGGCATAAAAAGCCGTCTCACCATATAAGCGCAAAATTCTCGAAGCTTGAAAATCCGCATCGGTCATAAACCAGGTTCCGATCATCAGAAAAAGATTCACCCCGATTCTGAGTCCCGACCCGGCAGCCATAACCAACAATAAGTCCCACTGGCCAATCCCCCAATAGATCCCTCCCTGCTGGGCCATATGTCCGGCTACGATCATCAGCATAGCCACGATCCGCAGCAATTCCCAATTGCTCTGCCGGCTCCGGCCAGTCGGCTGTACCGCATCCTGCATTATATTGCCTCTTCCGGCGCTGCCAAATGTCCTTCCGTCACGTCAATCTGACACATGCTCATCGTCTTCAGCGCCGCCTGATGGCTCTCCTCAGTCACCCCTGCACAGCAGGCGGAATCAACCTTAATCACGATCTCCGGCAGCTTGGCCCGCAAAAGCAGGGCATTGCTCACCACACAGATATCCGTACAGAGGCCAACCAATTCAATCTCCAGTTCCCGCCCAAGACTTAACTGATACAATTCATCAGCCAGACGCTCCGAGCCAAAGGTATACTTATCTATGATTTTTGCCTCTTTTGACAAAACCGCTTCTATCTCCGGATGAAGCTGCCACCCCTGACTGTCCTTCACACAATGGACAACCGGAAGCTTTTTCCCTTCCAGCGTATTCAGATAATTTTCAAAATGGGTATCCCGTGTAACAAAAATACGTCCAGGATCATATTCCTTAATCTTTTGCACCACGCCGGGCACAATGGCTTTTGCCATCTCGCTGCCCAATGCGCCGTCAATAAAATCCCTCTGCATGTCCACCACAATCAAAAAACGCTCTGTCATCTCTTCCTCCTTGCCTGTTACCCGTAAGCCAAATGATCTGCCAATATGGTTTTCATATTTTTGCAGGATCACCCAATCATTGGGCAAATAAGTATGCTCGTGAGTATAACTTATCGGAAATTGCGAAGTAATTTCCGATAAAAGGCGCCGCTCTTGCGCCGTAAATCCGATTACAGGGTTCGCGGAGCGGTTCCTGTAATATAACTATAGCACATTTATCCCGATTACGCTATACCCTCCGGGCAGTTACCGTTCACAGAGCGCCCGTAAAGTTACTGTTCACAGGTACCCTGTGAACGTAACAGCATATGCCCATTTGAAATCGCCTGCGGCGATGGGGCATATGCTTTGGCCCCATAACTGTACTGGCTCATGACTAATCAGCGGAGTGATTTGTCATGGTGTGAACAGTAACACCCGGCTTGTAAAATCAGGAGGTTTTATGAAAAGAATATTGCAAAGCGGGATTGCAAATGCTATAATCCCAATAGGCAAAAAAGAAATCACAAGTCCATCCAAACACCTTCTCCCGTTGCTAGGTATCGGTGGGACAACATGAAAATTATATCACATATTCCGACACAATTCTACAATTCCTTTGTGACTCCACAGCCTCTCCTGCTCGTAAAATTTTCTGTTAATAGTCTCTTTTTACGAAAATTTTTCTAAAAAAACTCAAAAGCTTCAGGAAACGCTTCTCCGCAATGCGTCTACGTTCCACTCCGGTCGCTGCTAAACGAGTGCCACTGTCACTCAGCAACCTAAGCGGAGCGTTTTTTGTTTCATAGGACGCAATGTCTTATGAAGAAAAAAAGACCGGCAAAAGCCGGTCTTTTAAGGAGAAGGTATTTCGTTTTTATGGGATGTAGCAAAAACTATATAATGTATTGGGGGTACGCATATTATAATAGCATAATCTAACCAAAAAGTGTGCACAAACTTCACAAATTTACCTTAATGTTTTTGTACATATTCACAATATTTTTTCGTCATAATGCACTATATCGCTCTCATAACTACCTGCTCCCTGAAAAGCTATTGGGTTTCCGGCCATTTTTTCAACCGAACAAAGCTCCCAAAAGTCCATAAGATACCAAAGACATGATCACCGTGGCAATGATAATCCCCAGCAAAATTGCCGGAAAAGATTTACGGATCCTCATATGGAGCAAAGAAGCGACCAGCGATCCCGTCCAGGCACCGGTGCCTGGCAGAGGGATCCCTACAAAAAACACCAATCCCCAGAACCCATAAGTTTCCACCTTTCCTTTGTGCTTATCCGCCTTTTTCCGAACCCACAAAGCAATCCTGTCCAGATAGGGAATCTGCTCCATAAAATCCAATATTTTTTCAATCAGCAGCAAAATAAAAGGAATCGGCAGCAAATTGCCGACAATACACAGTGGTATTGCCTTCAATATAGGCACATCCAAAAGAGCCGGAGAAGCTGCCAGGAGTCCCCCTCTAAGCTCCAGAATAGGAACCATGGAAATGATAAAAATAATCCCCTCTGCGGATACCTTTCCTCCCAAAGCTGTCGTAAACCATTGTACCAAAGAATCTGTCATAAGCATCCTCCCGTCCCGCAGTTCTTAATCGTTACCGTTCACAGTAACCCTTAATCTTCCCAAATCTCTTTGATAAACCGGATCTGTGCCGGAACCAATGCTTTTGTGCATTTTTCCTCCAGCCAGGCTTTAAGCTGTTCCTGATCTGGTTCCTGCCCACCATAGATATCAGCCTGCAGAATCATTTTATTGCCCTCTGCATACCGGACATAAGCTTCGCCATGATGGATACCCTCATATTGACGCAGCGCCTGCTCCAATCTTTCCAGATCCAGAAAATCCCGTCCGGTAATACTTTCCATAAGGATAGTCCGCCCGCCATTTTCCAGCATATCCAGAGAACCGTCAGGAAGAATCCTGGCTGTACGGCCGGTCTGATATAGGACTCCCTGGCCATAAGGATTCGTAATCTTATCTATCCACCCCACCGTAGGGTGATCCATGACATACAGATTTCCCCAAGCTCCAAAAGGCTGCTTGCGGCAGTTTTCGTCGAAGACATAAGCCTTTACCTGGGTATCCCTGCTGACATTATCCAGCAACTGTCCGCCGGCTTCCCGGTTCAGCGCCCCTGCCGTAATATGATAGTGTTTGGGGAACACTGTCTCCGGCAAATGATATTTAAGCCTGCGCACAGACGGTTCTTCCAGCATGGAGGCCGCTATAGTTTCGAGGCAAATCATAAAAATCTGAAGCTGCTTTTTGTCAAACCTGTTCTCCCAGTACCGCAATTCGTAAAAATACCCGTGAGAATCCGACATCACCTGCAAATGGAAAGGCAGGGAATCAAGCTGTACCGGCATCCGCTCCGCCGGCGCACCGCCCACCTGATCAATATTCAAAATATCGCCCTGATACTGGAAAAACATTTCGTCTGCATGAAGATTGGAAATATAACAGCGCATAGTATCCATAATTTGCCGCCCTGATTTTTGCAAAAGCTGGGGCACCGTCTCGTGCGGCACGCGGGTATAGTGGAAATAGTAGGTCAAAAACAGCGGCCCAGCCAGCCTGGCCCAACGGCTGTCGGTCCTGCCGCTATGTATACTCGAACAGACGGCATCTTTCTCATTGCTGAAAATACTGATACAGTAATTATATGCGGTTAAAAATATTACATTCTCTGACACCCCGTGTTTCCGGCAGAAAGCCATCAGTTTTTTTTGATTCAGGTTCTCAAAACGTTTTTTCAGGACGGCATCCTTTCCCTGTGACAAATCATAATAGTCTTTCAGGTTGAGGATACTTTTCCGAATGCGGACACCTTCCATCAGTTTACGGAAATAAGCTTCGTTTTCCTGCCGGAGCCCCCTGGCATCCCGGTCTTTTTCATCAAGAATATATTCAAAAAAGGTATACTGTTCTTTTTCCGGCGTTTTCCCCTCATACAAGGCATTGATGTCCTCCATCAATATGCCCATGGTCACGCCGTCCCCCATAATATGGGCAATATCAAAATACAGATAATTCCCCGAATCGGTCTGATAAATCCCTACATGATATAATGGGTCATTTTCCCCATATAAAAACGGTGTCAACAGCCCCTGCCTGCGATCCTCCCACTCTTCATCGCTAAGCCGGGTAATCGGAATCTCTACTTTTCTTTCATCATGACGGAAATTTTTAAACACTCCTTCATGAAGCTGCACCACACCTTTCAGGCCGGGATGCAGATCAAATACTCCTTCCACAGCCTTTTTCAGCCGGGGCAAGTCCACACTCTCTCCCAGTTTAAAGAAAAATGGAAGATTGGCAGTCGTATTCCCGCGCATCACATAAGCAAAATAAAGCTGCAGATTAGTCAGCGGATATACCTCGCGCAAAGCAAAATCCACTGGTTTGCGGCTCTTTGCCTCATTGACAAAACTTTCCAGCTTTAATACGGTAGTATTGAGCATCAAATCGTTCAAGGTAATTGACAGTCCAAGCTGATCGGACAAATCGGTCAGCAGCATCACGCTGCCCATGGAATCAAGACCCGCTGAATAAATATCGGTATCAATGCCAAACCGCTCATGCCCCAATACGGCAGCAATGCTGGCATAAATTTGCGTTTGCAGTTCGTTTTCCGGCTTCTGGACATTGGCCAGCTCCTCTGTCTCTTTCTTTTTCTGGCTGAAATACTGGCTGCGAATGATTTTTTTTGATGAAGTTTTCTCAAAAGGAGTTTCTCTTATACGGAAATTCATGATCCGTTTAAAAGAAGGCAGCCCCTCGTTATGTTTTTTGATTATCTCACCGAGCACTGATTCTATATCCGTAATCCCGGCCACTTCCGCATAAGAATAATTGGGATAAATTTCGGCCATGACCATATCATCTTCGCCAAACACCAAAATTTCTCCTACCAGACGGTCATCCTCGAAAAGATTTTCCAATTGTTCCGGCGCGACATTTTCCCCATTGCTTAAAATAATCAGGTTTTTCTTTCTTCCAGTCAGGTAAAGGAAATTTTCCTCGTCCACATAGCCCAAATCCCCAGTGCAGAGCCAGCCGTCCTCTGTCATCACTTCCGCGGTCTTATCCGGTTCCTTATAATATCCCATCATCACGGACGGACTTTTCACCTGAATCTCATCATCCACAATCCTGACCTGGCAGCCGTCCACAACTTTCCCTACAGATGCAATCTTATCCGGCCGGCTCCAGTCCGGGGAGGAAATTTTCGGCGAGCATTCGGACATGCCATACCCTTGGGCAATGGAAATCCCCAGATTACGAAAATTCTTCGCTAAATCAGGTGCCAGATATCCGCCGCCGCTGATAATTTTATGCAGTTGCCTGCCCAACACCTGATTACGCACTTTTCCCGCAGGCTGCCCGCTTTGCCGGGCCATAACAGCAATCCGGTTGTATAAACTTTTGGCAATCATCGGCACCATGCGGATTACCGAAGGCTGGAATAACTGGATATGAGCCGCCAGCTTGGCCATATCCCGGTTCAGGCACAGCAGGCTCCCGTAGCGCATCACAATCAGCACATCGCCATTAATACAAAATACATGATGAATAGGCAAAACATTCAAATAAACCTCTTTTTCCGGATGGGCATTATCCGTAGTACAAAAAGTATTGTCAATCAAATTTTCCTGGGAAAGCATAACTCCTTTCCCTCTTCCCGTAGTGCCGGAAGTAAACAGGATCATTGCCAAATCTTTTGCAACAACCTGCGGCTTTGCCGTTTTTCCGGCATATTCCTTTAAGATATTATCTGAACAGGGCACATGATTGCCATGCTGAAGGGAAATATACTCTTTGATATTCGGACATTTATCCTTGACTCCCTCCACAAGCAGATGATGATCCCAGTCATAAAACAAAATATCTACATCCGACCGGTTTAAACAGTCGGCAAATGTCTCTACGTCCATTTGGATGTCCAAAGGAATGCTCACATTGCCGTTGGCCATCACCCCCATAAGCACGGCCAGATAGTGATGGCTGCTGCTTCCCATGAGCCCTACTTTTGCCTTATGGCCAAATTCTTCATTCCTTGTCTCAAGCCATGCTCCTATGGCATTGCACTGTGCCGTAAATTCCTGATAAGTTACATCAAAAATAACATCATTGTCTTCATACCGTAAAAATATACGGCTGCCGTGCTCCTGCCCTGTATTCTGCACTAAATCGTAAATGGTCTTCGTATTCTGCTTTGTAATCATACCTTGCTTTCTCCTCCATATCTTTCAAAGGTTTTTCCCATCTGTATCAGCAGCATCACAATCTTTTCCATGGACTGCACGGAAACATACTCATAAATCCCATGGCAATTTTCACTTCCCGCACACAAATTAGGACAAGGAATCCCCATATAAGACAACCGGGCGCCGTCTGTCCCGCCACGGATAGGCACAACCACGGGAGAAATTCCCAATTTTTCCATGGATTCCCTGGCAATATCAACCAAATACATATGTGAAGCAAATTTCTCTTTCATATTGTAATACGTATCTTTTAAAATAACTTCTACCGTATGAGGGCCATATTTTTCATTGAGAAAAGAAGCTGCCGAAGAAAAAATCTTCTTTTTCTCTTCGAACTTATCCCTGTCATGATCCCGCAAAATATAATCCATTCGTGTTTCCACCACGTTTCCCTGTATACTGTCTAAATGAAAAAATCCTTCATATCCCTCTGTATACATAGGGTTTTGCTCCATTGGCAGCATTTGCTGAAATTCCATAGCAATCAACATGGCATTTTTCATGATATTTTTTGCCCAGCCCGTATGCACGCCGCGGCCATGGACAAATACTTTCCCTGAAGCAGCATTAAAATTCTCATATTCCAACTCTCCCAGTCCACCGCCGTCCACAGTATATGCCACTTTGGCTCCGAATCTTTCCACATCAAAGCCATCAACCCCACGTCCCGTTTCCTCGTCAGGGGTGAAGCCAATGCAGATTTTTCCGTGACGGACTTCCGGATGAGACAAAAAGTACTCCGCCATTGTCATAATTTCCGCAATGCCAGCCTTGTCATCGGCTCCCAGCAAAGTCGTACCATCAGTGACAATCAAATCCTGACCCACATATTTGCCCAAAGAAGGAAAAACTCTGGGATCAAGAAAAATCCCCTGCTCCCGGTTAAGGCAGACCGGCTTTCCGTCATAATTTCTGACTATGTGCCCGGTTACTCCTTCCCCGGAAGCTGCCGGCGAGGTATCCATGTGGGCCACAAAACCCAAAGCAGGCGCCTGGCTGCCTTTCGTAGCCGGAATTACCGCATAAACATAACATTGTGGGCTGACAATCACTTCCTCTGCGCCCATCGCAGCCAGTTCCTGAGCGAGAAGTGAAGCCAGATTTCTTTGCTTCTCCGTACTGGGTATCTGCTCCTGGTCTGGCTTCGATTGGGTATCTATTGCTATATAGCGCAGAAATTTGTCCGTTACCGTTGTTTCAAACATTTGTTACTCCTTACTTTCTTATCGATTTGCCAATTCCTCCGTAATCTCCTCCCAAGTCACATTTTTCACGGCCATCAGCACCATCACATGATAGAGAAGATCGGAAATCTCATATTTAACTTCCTCCGCATCCGGATTTTTAGCGGCAATCACAATCTCCGTGGCCTCTTCCCCTACTTTTTTCAAGATCTTGTCAATTCCTTTGTCAAATAAGTAGTTGGTATAAGACCCCTCTTTCGGATGCACTTTCCGGTCCTGAATCACGGCAAACACCTCTTCAAATACCTTCAGCGGATTGGTTTCCCGATGTTCCTTTTCCGCCAAAGTCCGAAAGAAACAACTGTGTGCGCCCGTATGGCAGGCCGCCCCGAACTGATGGACCCTGGCCAAAATTGTATCATTATCACAGTCCAGATGCAGCGATTTCACATATTGGAAATGTCCCGAGGTTTCCCCTTTCAGCCATTGCGTTTTACGGCTGCGGCTGTAATAGTTCATCTTTCCTGTCCGCAGCGTATCCGCAAAAGCCTGTTCGTTCATATAAGCCAGCATTAAGACCTGATTAGTCTTATAATCCTGTACAATAACCGGAACCAAACCGTCTTCGTTTGTCTTAAAATCGCTCCACTGCACCGTACTCTGGAAAATATTTACCGCAATCCCCCGCTTTTTCAGCTCCTGTTTCAACTCCATATAACCATTTTCTTCCCCGGGCGCCGTCAGAATCACTCCCTCGCAGCATTCTGCCGCCATACTTACGGAAACTACCGGTACCCGGCTATCATCGCAAAGCAGCAAAAAAGGCCCTTCTGCCCGGATAAAATTTTCCGATTCCAAAATTTCTACATTGCCGCTGACATCTAAAATCATCATCGAAGCCCCAAGCTGGAAAAACTCGGGAACACGGCCAAGCAGCCGGGGAGAAGGCAGCCATACATAGATTTTCTCGCTGCCAAACCGGTTCGCCGCCTCCTGGATCAAATCAATATTGTCCACATCCGACCCGTCCAAAAATACCGCTTTGGCGCCGGCATATAAATATTTTTTTACATCCTCCAGCCGGCGCACCCGTCCTCCGGTAATCACGGGAATATCTGCCAGCCTTGTCAGCTCCTTTAACAGGCCGATAGTCCGTTCATGG
This sequence comes from uncultured bacterium, assembly GCA_947383005.1. Taxonomy (GTDB): domain Bacteria; phylum Bacillota; class Clostridia; order Lachnospirales; family Lachnospiraceae; genus Brotaphodocola. The sequence continues at coordinate 43,898 of CANDBT010000002.1, forward strand.
TCCTGGTCGTCCTCTGACAAGTCCCAAAACAGCAATCCGTCCGCCCCATTGTCATTATATTCGTGAACAAGGGACTTTAATGAACGCTCTCCCACCCCTTCTTTTCTTCCTAACGCTACGGCTTTTCCTTCCCTGCAGCCAAACCCTGCATATAACCCTTTCATCCCTGACATACCGCACCAGCCTCCTGACTGTGAAAGTTGTTTTTTCCTGTATTCCCCTATTGACCTATAGTAAGAGTTCAGACAGGGAATCTATTGCCATCTATCTACCACTTCCGGCAAATTAATCTTCCCTTCATACAGCGCTTTCCCGATAATCACACCTTGAATTCCGTTTTCATAAAGAATCTCCAAGTCTTCTACACAGGACACCCCGCCTGAAGCGATCACATCCAGCCCCGTCTGCTCTGTCAGCATCCTGGTATAAGCTACGTTCGGCCCGGACAGCATTCCGTCCCGGGAAATGTCCGTATAGACGATATGCCTCACTCCATATTCCTTCATCTTCCGGCCCAGCTCCACAGCCGTCTTACTGCTGGTCTTTTCCCAGCCGGCGATGGCGACTATCCCTTCTATGGCATCTATCCCTGCCACAATCTTCTCCGGGCCAAAACGCTCCACCAGCTCACGGATAAACTCTGGATTTTCTACCGCCTTGGTACCGATAATACATCGGGTAATCCCCAACTCAAGCATATGCTGCACGGCCTCAATGCTCCTCAATCCGCCCCCCAGCTCCACAGGTATATCTACCCTGGACAGGATATCACGGATAGCCTTCTCATTGACCGAATGTCCTGCCAATGCGCCATCCAAATCAACCAAATGGAGAAAAGACGCTCCCTGGCTGACCCAAAGCTCCGCCATATCGGCAGGGCTGTCCCCATACACTTTTTCTTTGTCGAAAAGCCCCTGTGTCAATCGGACACATTTTCCACCTCTCATATCAATTGCCGGATATAACTGCATACTTTTCATCTCCCTTTATCTTCGTACAGCCTTCTTCTACAGGCTCCCCTTGGTAGACAGCACGCCAAGGATTCTCTCGTCCCGCCTGGTAGCCTCATCGAGTGCTTTGCCAAATGCCTTAAAAGCCCCTTCGATAATATGATGAGTATTGTTTCCGTCCATCTGCTTGATATGCAGATTCATTGCCGCGCCATAAGAAACAGCATAAAAAAATTCCCGCACCATCTCCGTCTCCAAATCACCTGTTTTTTCCCGGTTCAATTTTAAATCATAGGCCAGATAAGGACGGCCGCAAAGATCCAGGGCACAGAGAACCAGGGCATCATCCATAGGCAAAATCCGAAAGCCATAACGGACAATCCCCGCCTTATCTCCCACGGCCTGCCGGATAGCGTTTCCCAGCACAATCCCCGTATCTTCAACCGTATGGTGGGTATCCACTTCCAAATCCCCCTTTACCGTCACAGCCAAATCAAACAAGCCGTGACGGGCAAACCCATCCAGCATATGGTCAAAAAAACCGATTCCCGTATCGATCTGCACCTGCCCGCTTCCATCGAGATTCAGGGTTAAGGAAATATCCGTCTCCTTGGTCGTTCTGGTTACTGCGGCAATCCTGTTTTCTGTTTTTCCCTTTTCCATAAAGAAATCCTCCTGGCTTTTTCGATCGTAATAGTTTAGTTCTGGCGCCATTCCGTTTTACCCAAAGGGCACAACATCGCACGGTCAGCGCGATAAACGCGCAGACCTATCTGTCGCCAGATCTTACCCGCGAGGCAGCTCTGCTCCGCCCTTAGTCCCTTCCCCATTTCTGTCCTGCACCTGCTTCTCCTGCCCATATAAAGCCATCTCTTCCTGGATATAGTCCTCCAGATTCTTAAAAGTTGTGTGATTCCGCTCCGCCAGAAGCCCTTGCAGCCGCGGATTCACTTCCCCGTCCTTATAAGCAAAAGCCGGCCTCACATTGCAAATCACATCTCCCTTTTCAAACTCCGAAGAGGGGATATCCCGAAACATCAGCGCCACATTCACCTTTGGCGGCGCCTCCTTCATTCTCCCGTTGACCGGATTTTCCATAGCCGTCACGGTTGACTGCAAAAACCGCTTGCCCCTTTTTATAATATAAACCGGATCTCCCACACGGATAGTATCTCCTTCCACCATACCGACCACCACACAGCCCTGGCTTTTAATCGTAAAAACATCCTGGACAACAAAGGTGTACATCTTTTGGCCTGAGTCCTGCTTTTGGGAACCATCCTGCTCTTTGGGGCTTTCCTGCTTTTTCTTTCCCTGTATCCAATTCAGCAATTCCATTTCTCCTTTTCACTTTTTCTTTCGCTTTCGCTTTTCTTTTTTCTGTTCGCGTGTTCTTTCTGTTTTCTTTTTCTTTCTCTTTTCCCTTTTCTTTTTCTTCCTCTTCTCCCCTGCCTTTTTCCATTAATCCTGATTCTCAAACCGCACATGGATGGAATTGGCATGGGCCGTCAGCCCTTCTGCTTTGGCAAAAGTCTCAATATCCTTATGGATCGGCTCCAGGGCCTCCTTGGAATAATAAATAATGCTGGATTTCTTCACATAATCATCCACTCCCAGCGGCGAGAAAAACTTCGCCGTCCCGTTGGTGGGAAGCACATGGTTGGGACCTGCAAAATAATCGCCCAACGGCTCCGAGCTATATTCCCCCAAAAAAATCGCCCCCGCATTCCGGATTTTTGTCATTACCTCAAACGGGCTCCGGGTCACGATCTCCAAATGCTCGGAGGCTATCTGATTCGCCGCATCAATGGCATCTTCCATGGAATCGGCAACCAGGATATAACCATAATTTTTCAGCGATTTTTCAAGAATTTCCCGGCGGGAGAGGATCTTGACAAATTTTTCCGCTTCCTCCGAAACTTTTTCGGCCAATTCCATACTGGTTGTCACTAAAATCGCGCTGGCCAGCTCGTCGTGCTCTGCCTGGGACAAAAGATCCGCCGCCACATACCGGGGATTAGCGCTGTCATCAGCCAGCACCAGAATCTCGCTCGGCCCGGCAATGCTGTCAATGCTCACATATCCATAGACGGCCTTTTTCGCCAATGCCACAAAAATATTGCCCGGCCCCACAATCTTATCCACCCGTGGGATGGATTCCGTACCGAAAGCCAGCGCAGCTATTGCCTGGGCGCCGCCCGCTTTGTATACCTCGGTCGCTCCCGCCAGGTGCGCTGCCGTCAATGTCACGGGATTCACCTTGCCGTCTTTGCCCGGCGGCGTCACCATCGCAATGCGTCTCACACCGGCCACCCTGGCCGGGATAATATTCATCAGTACGGAAGAAGGGTAAGCCGCTTTTCCTCCTGGCACATATACTCCCACACTGGCCAGCGGCGTCACCTTTTGTCCGAGTATAGTGCCATCCGGCTTACTGTCAAACCAACTGTACTGTTTCTGTTTTTCGTGGTATTCGCGAATATTGTCCAAAGATTTTTTCATGACGGAAAACAAAGACGGATCCACCAGGGAAATCGCTTCCTGAATCTCGGCTTCCGTCACCCGCATCTGCCCTGCCGCCAGCTCCACACCGTCAAATTTCTTTGTATAATCCAGCACCGCTGCATCTTTGCGTGCTTTTACATCCTCTACAATATCCCGAACCGTATCCTCATAACCGCTGTAATGATTGGGATCCCGTTTTAACAAATTGACAAGGATACCCTGCCTGCTTTGGTCGTCCAGTTTAATAATCCTCATATTCCCCTCTCTTTCCTCCGAAGTGCCATAAACGAATATGTCCATTTATCCCATAGAGCGGTTTCGGAAAATCTTTGTACCTAAATTTGTGAGATGATTTTTGTCAGAAGTGCACAAATTGATGAGGCGTACATGGAATGTACGTTGATTAAATTTGGTTACTGTTCACTCCCATGTCAAGCACCACGCTGCTTGGCATGGGGGATGCACGTAATGGCAGCGAACCAGGCCGCCCATCGCCGCAGGCGATTTTAAATGGCGGCCTGAGTTGCTGTTCGCTGGGTACCGGTGAACAGTAACTAAATTTGAGTGCTTCTGACAGAAAATCAACCGCAAAGATGAGTGCAGGGAAGTTTCCGAGACCGTTTGTCGGGATGCGCATTTCATGCCATCTGTATCAGTTCTCTCATCTCCCGGATAATCCTGCCGATGCGCCCGTTTTCCCGCTTCATGCTGACCTGGTTTACCACCATCCGTGCCGACAGCGGGCAGACTTCCTCCAACACGCTCAGCCCGTTCTCGCGCAGGGTAGATCCTGTCTCCACAATATCCACGATTACTTCTGCCAGCCCCACAATCGGCGCCAGCTCAATCGAACCATTCAGCTTAATAATCTCCACCGTCTGATGTTTTTTATTATAAAAATAATCTTTGGCGATAACCGGATACTTGGTAGCCACCCGAATCAGCCCATGATGCTTCAAATATTCCCTGGCCGATTCCGGCCCGCACACACACATCCGGCACTTTCCGATTTTCAAATCCAGCACCTCATAAAGCTTCCGGCCTTCCTCCAAAATCGTGTCTTTTCCCACAATCCCAATATCTGCCGCCCCATACTCCACATAAGTCGGCACATCATTGGCCTTAGCCAGGAAAAACCGGTATCCCAGCTCTTCATTGGCAAAAATCAATTTGCGGGAATTTTTATCCTTCATCTCCTCGCAGGTAATGCCGATTTTTTCAAACATCTCCAATGATTTGCCAGCCAGCCTGCCTTTGGCAAGCGCAAACGTCAGATATTTCATCTCCATCCGCCTTTCTGCTTATCTGCTCCGGTATCTTTTAAGAACTCCTCTGTCCGCCGCATTTTCACTTCGCCGCTTTCCGCCTGATACCATGCCGTCTGGCCTCCCTCTCCTGTCAAGTATAAAAGCTGCCCCACCTGATTGCGCCGTGCGTAAGATACATAATCCAATACCGACTGTCCGGCAGGCTTCCGGATAAGCTGTATGTTCTCGCCCGCTCCTCTGAAATACTTGGCCAGCCGTATTGCCATTTCCCGCGCGCCGGACTCATAAAGCACAATTCTTTTCACCTGTTCGATTTCAATATCTATCTTCTGCCGGGACAAAGCCAGCATCAACTGGCCCACCACAATGGCAAAACCTACTGCCGGCGTATCCTTCCCAAACTGCACCAGAAGCTTATCATATCTTCCCCCTGTCACCAGATATTCACCCGTACCATAGGTATAAGCCTTAAAAATAATCCCTGTATAATAAGAATACTTGCTTAACATTCCTAAGTCATAAGAGACATAATCTCCCAGCCCATATCCGTCCAGGATTTCCTGCACCCGCTCCAGACGGTCGATGGCCCGCAATGCGCGGAGATTATCCGTCATGCCCCTGGCAAAACGGATCTGTTCAATATCGCCAAATAACTCTGGAAGCTTCAAAAATACCTGTTTTAATTTCTCCGGCATAGTCTGTTCGGTCAGAAGCTCTTCCACTCCGAAATAATTTTTGCTTTCAATCAATTTGCGCAACTTTTCCTGGGTTTCCTCATCCATTCCGGACTCCTCTACCAGCCCCCGGTAAAACTCCACTTGTCCCAATTCCACCTGAAATTCTTTCAGGCCGGATACCTGCAAAGCGTCGATAACCAAAGCAATCATCTCTGCATCCCCGTCGCTGGAATCGTCTCCAATCAGCTCCACCCCTGTCTGGGTAGACTCATTGGAACGCCCCTGATAACTGGCCGAATGCAGAAAAGTCTGAGCCAGATAGCACAATCGCAGCGGGCCTGTTTCATCCATAAAATATTTGGCAACACAGCGGGCTATCGACGGCGTCATGTCCGGCCGCAGCACGAGAGTATTATTCTCCCGGTCAAACAGCTTATACATCTCCCTGGTTCCCGCGCTTCCTCTCTCTTTTTTGAAAATATCAAAAAATTCAAAAGTCGGTGTCTCAATATCCCGATAACCATAACGGTGAAACACATCTCTGATCCGGTTTTGCACCGCCAATTTCCTCGCGCATTCTTCCGCATAAATATCCCGTACCCCTTCCGGGGTATGCAGCAATTGTTTTCCCATATATCCTCCCGCTTTACTTTCTCATGGTAAAGTGCTAATTTAATAACGCGTTTTTCCATTATAGGATACCGCCGGAAAATTGTCAATGAACATTTTTTTCTGAACCATTCTTTTCATTATATATTTTTTTCCTTTTTTATACAATATGTCCCAGGTAATTTCTGCAACTATTTATACTACTTGGTTTCCGTTCACGGGGCGGGGAATTTAACGTGAATTTTGGGCGTCAAGCTTGCTTGTATGCCAAAATTCATATTAAATTCTCCATCGGATGGACATCCGATGCTTCTTGTCCGGCGTAGACGGGCAAGAAGATGCGCCCCGTGAATAACAACATTTAAACGTCAAAGCTGAACCAAGAAAGAAAACATTGCTTTTTCCCATTATTTTTTGTATGATAAAATAACAAGACAACATTTCACATACTTTTGGGAGGATTCACAAAATGGGTGGTTTTTTCGGCGTCACTTCGAAGAATGATTGTGTCATGGATTTATTTTTTGGGACGGACTATCACTCCCACCTGGGTACCCGCCGGGGCGGCATGGCCGTCTATGGCAAAAACGGCTTTCAGCGGAGCATTCACAACATCGAAAATTCTCCATTCCGCACAAAATTTGAGCGGGACGTGGAAGAGCTTTCCGGTTCTTCGGGAATTGGCTCCATCTCGGACAACGAACCTCAGCCGCTTCTGATCCAGTCTCACCTTGGCAGCTACGCTATTGTCACCGTAGGAAAGATCAATAATGAAGAGGAACTGATTCGCCAGGCATTCGAAAACGGCCATATCCATTTTATGGAGATGTCCGGCGGACGGATTAACGCCACAGAGCTGACAGCTTCCCTGATCAACCAGAAACAAAGCCTGGTAGAAGGGCTTCTTTATGCCCAGGAGCTGATTGAAGGCTCCATGAGCATTCTGCTTCTTACTCCCGAGGGCATCTATGCTTCCCGGGACCGTTATGGACGGACGCCCGTTGTTATCGGCCAAAAAGATGATGCCTACTGTGTATCTTTTGAGAGCTTTGCCTATATAAATCTGGGATACCATGACTGCACGGAACTCGGGCCGGGGGAAATTGTCCTGATCAATCCATCGGGTATCCAATCCCTGAGCCAGCCCCGGGCAGAAATGAAGATCTGCTCTTTTCTCTGGGTTTATTACGGCTATCCAACCTCCAGCTATGAAGGAGTCAATGTAGAAGAAATGCGTTACCGCTGCGGAGAGATTTTGGCCAAACGTGATATCGGTTGCGATCAGGCAAACTGCGGCGGATGTACGAACTGCGGCGCCTCTTCTCCCGCAACCAAACTTTCTTGCGTTAATGACGATGCCATCCACCCGGATATCGTAGCCGGAGTGCCGGATTCCGGCACTGCCCATGCCATTGGCTACGCCAACCAGTCCAGTATTCCCTTTGCACGCCCCTTTATCAAATATACGCCGACCTGGCCGCGCTCTTTTATGCCCCAAAACCAGAGCCAGCGCAATTTGATCGCTAAAATGAAGCTGATTCCCGTAGACGCACTGATCCGCGGGAAAAGCCTGCTGCTCATTGATGATTCCATCGTCCGTGGCACCCAGCTAGGCGAAACCACCGAATTTTTGTATCAAAGCGGCGCCAGGGAAGTACATATCCGCCCAGCCTGCCCTCCTTTGCTATTTGGCTGCAAATATCTGAATTTTTCCCGTTCCAATTCTGAGCTGGATTTGATTACCCGCCGGATTATCCAAGAACGCGAAGGGAAACAGGTATCTTCCGAACTTTTATTTGACTACGCCAACCCGGACAGCCAAAATTATGCAGAAATGATAGAAGAAATCCGCAAACGTCTGAATTTTACATCCCTGAAATATCATCGACTGGATGATCTGATCGAATCCATCGGCCTTCCGGCCAACCGCCTATGTACCTATTGCTGGAACGGCAAGGAGTAAGCATATCAGACTTCTCCGCGCATCACCATTTGCTGCAAACAAGGAAAACAATATAAGATATTGATGATTTAGTAGAAAATCAGCTACAAAGATGGGGCAAGGCGGTTTTGGCATTACATACATCGGTTTTGACCTGCAGCTCAATACAAAAGTGGCAATAAAAGAATATTATCCCGCCGAACATGCATCCCGCAAATATACACAATCCAACAGCCTTTCCTGGAATGCTTCTATGGCCAGCAAAGAACAATGGCAAACAGGTTGTGAAATTTTTCTCTCGTAAGCCCGGAGAATAGCAAAAATCGATGCGATTCCCGAAATTGTTCGTGTACGGGATACTTTTACCGAAAACAATACTGCCTATATCGTTATGGATTATGTAGAAATGACTACATTGAAGGAGCTGGTCAAGAAAAATGGCCCTATGAAAGTAAGGGATTGCCTGAAAATGCTAGTACTGCATTGCGAAAATAACAGTGAATACAGTGCTTGATATTTTCGTCATCTGTGCGTCTGCAAAGCGACGTTCTACACTCCGTTCCGGTCCTTGCTGAACAAGCGCCATTGGCGCTTAGCAACGTAGCGGTGCCTACGTCTAGTATGACCCACACTAATTGCCACTATGTTTCGCGCAGGATAAATTTTCAGCCTGCAAGGCGGAAGAGGGAGGCGATACCCTCGCTTCGCTGGGGCAGACTCTGCGGTGGCATCGTTGACCGATGGTGCTGTGTGCCAGTGGCACACGTTTAGCACGGACCGAAGCGGAGCGTAGACCAACGCAGCAGATGGAAATTTAGACAAGTGAAACATATGGTTAATTAGTGCGGGTCATACTAGCTTTGCAGGCGTGCAGAGGGCGGAAATAGCGAGTGCCGAATTCACTGAAATTTCCGCAAGGTAGTACTAGCGCCCTTGGCAGACGCTTTAGATAAAATACACCGGAGAGGAATGTTCCATCAGGATATCAGCCCGGATAATATCATGATATTGCCAGATCAGAATATCCGGCTGCTGGATTTCGGCATGGCAAGAGATTTTACCATAGAAGGCGAGAAAACCCAACTTGTGGCGAAACGGGGATTCAGCCCTATAGAACAGTATTCAGCAGATGGAAAAATCGGGCCGTAGACAGATGTCTATGCTGTGACCGCGACAATTTACTATGCTGTGACAGGAAAGAAAATCCCTAAATCCCTGGATCGCGTGGAAAGAGACACGTTTGGTCAACCATCCTGTTTTCATCCTGCCTCGCGGCAAATGTTTTCACAAACTGCAACGCATTTTCTTTTTCTTCCCGCTCCCACAAGACTACGAACCCCCACATCCTCTGGTGGTTGTGGGTAAGCGCCTGCATCGCGGCCGCAATAATACGATCCAGAATATCCTTCTTCTTTTCAAACGCAGACAGCGGCCAGTTCCCGCTCATAGATCTCCCTGTCCACATCCTTAAACACATTAAAAACCACCCTGTCAAATTCCTGCCCATGCTCCTCCATAAAACGCAGCACAGTCCCTGTCGCGATCCGCGCCGCCTCATCATTGGGGAACCGGAACTCCCCCGTGCTGATACAGCAGAAAGCGACCGTCCGGATTCCATTCTCCACGCAGCACTCCAGTACATTCCGATAACAGTTTTCCAAATCTTTTTTCAAAGCATCCGTCAGACAGTACCCCACGATCGGCCCCACTGTATGGATCACATGCTTTGCCGGAAGGCCGTACCCTTTCGTCAACACCGCCCGCCCTGTAGGTTCCTCATACCTGGAACCATACTGCATCTTCCGGCGGCGCATATACTGGCTGCATTCTTCCCGGAGCCGGATGCCGGCGGCGCTGTGAATGGCATTGTCAATGCACCTGTGGCACGGCACAAAACATCCCAGCATCTGCGAATTGGCCGCATTCACGATCGCATCCACGGAAAGCCTTGTGATATCCCCCTGCCAGAGGGACAGCTTCTCCGCATAGGGTCCACCGCATCCATACTGCTCCCTTACCGTCGGGATCTCCCCTGCCGTGACAACCCCTTTCTCCTTTGCCTCCTCAGACAGGAATTCATCCTGCACCCGCAGCACGTCCTCCTTCATCTCCCCCGGCATACGGATATTCATGAGAGACCTAAGAGCCATCCTTCTGTCCTCATACCCTTCCCCTACTTCCAGGTCCCTGTAACGCCAGGAATCCTCCTTAAATGCACGGAGCAGATAATCCAGCCGCTCCTCCTGCGCCTTATTCCGCATTGCTTTCCACCTCCCGCAATATATCCCGGATACTCTTTCCCATATCCTCATTGATCCCCACCGCATGGCTTCCAAGAGACTCCGGCACCACGGCCTCATCCATATTCAACCTGATGAGGGACATATCCCGGTGCTCCCTCGCCAGCTTCTCAAAGGGGAAACGGATAATGGTCGGCGTATTGAATCCCGCCCCCAGCTCCAGCAGCACCGTCCTCTTCCCCTCACATTCCGTCAGCGCCTCGCCGAAACGTCTCTGAGCCTCATGCCAGGCGTCATCCTCCACAAAATACCTGTCACAACGCAGGTTCATCTCCATAGGCCCGCCGCAGACCGGGCATTTCGGCACCATATAGGAAGGCACAAGGCAGTCCTTCCTTGCCTGATCCATCTGCCGGAACATCTCCGTCGCGTCATAAGTCTTCGGATGGCACCCTTTCCTGCACTGGATCAGGCCATAATCCCCCTGGGTGGCAAACACATTTTCCTCCTGAAACCCGGAAAGGAAAAACTGATGGTCCACATTGGTGGTCAGCACAAAATGAGGTTTCCCCTTCACCAGCGCATACACGTCCTTATATAAGGGCAGCGCGCCCGGAAGCACCCGGTTCACCATGCCGCTCTTTGACCAGTAGCCCCACTTCGCCTCCTCCGACGGGAACGGATAAAACCCGGCGCTGTACATATCCTGCATATACGGCCCGCCGTATTTCTCCATGAACTCCTTAAAATTTTCCCGGAACCTGCTGCCGCCCATGACAAGCCCTGCCGCCGTGGACAGCCCCGCACCCGCCCCGACCAGGATAAATTCCGCATCCCGGATAAGCTCCCCGGCCTGCCTGACCTGCTCCTCATAAGGAACCTGCTGGAACACATAATCCCCCGCCGGCGTCCCGCTCAAAAAATCCTGGAACGTCATTCCATGCTTTCCGCTGGATAAAATATGTTGTGCCATGTCTTTCCCTCCATTCATGCTATCCTTACTGCTCTTGATATTTTACTGCCCCTGCCGGGCACACCTCCATACAGTTCCCGCAATGCAGGCAGTTTTCCTTCCTGATCCGAAGCGGGAGCGCGCCCGTATCAATACATCCCTGCGGACAGACACCCACACATTTCCCGCACCCGGTACAATCATCCGTGATACAGTACCCTTCCATCCCTCCCCCTGCACGCCGCTCCCCGACAGAAAAACTCTCCCGCGTGACCGGCTCATTACCAGAAAGGAATACCCCCAGATACCGCCAAAGGTAGAATACAACCTGAGCGAAAGAGGCAGGTCTTTGATGAATGTTTTAGACCAACTCTGTATCAGGGGAGAAAAAAACAGAGAGTAGCCGGGACAAAATGGATCGCCGAACACTTCCCCGTTTACAATCTGCATTGGATCGCCTTCTTCGGGCAGTTCTCATAGCAGTTTCCACAATGCAGACAGTGTTCCTGCATGATACGGTAAGGGGCCGGCTCCCTTTTTTCCACCGCTTTCTGCGGGCAGACTTTCAGGCATTTCCCACAACCGATGCAAGTCTCCGTGATCTCATACCCCTTCCGCTCCTCTTTCCCGTCCCCGACCTCATAGGTTTCACGGAAGATAGGATTCACGCCAAGATTGAAATACTCAATGGAAAATCCCCGGATGCAGAAGATGATCCCAATCTTTTTCGTATCACCCGGATACACATTTTCCAGATAAGGCTGCTCCTCAAAGATGGTCCTTATCCATTTCCCCTGCTCACTGTCCGGCACAGGGACTGCCCTGCCTGACAGCCGGATACTCTCCTTATACCTGGTGTATCCTAAGATCTGCACCCGCCCGTCATTCAGGAGCTGCTTACAGAACTCCTTCCCCCTGGCAGTAAAAAAATAAAGGGCATCTTCCTCATAGTGGATGGCGCTGATATTCCGCACCTGCGGCGCGCCATGCTCATCCACCGTGGCAAAATTCAAAACTCCCACATACCCTAATTTTTTGATACAGGTCTGCGCATCCATCCATCATACCTCCTCTAAAGTAGCGGCACGCGCCGCTTCGCGTCACCTGCCATGTCGTCGGAAGGCATTTTAAGAAACGCTTCGCGTTTGCCTTCCTCCTTCCAGCACTGCGGGTCCGGCGCGTACATATCCCCATGATACCCGGCCGCCACCGCAGGACATCCCCGGCAGAACCGGAGCAGCTCACACTTCGCACATTTCTCAAACTTTTCATACACACGGTAGGCGTCCATCTTCGACCCGGTAAACAGTTCAAACAAGTCATCTTCAAGCGCATTGCCTACCCTGCTGTCCACAATCCGCCTGCACGCATACACATCCCCATCCGACAATATCGTAAAATGGCAGTTGCCGCAGTTGCACCCGTCATAGACAAACTCATCATCCGGATATGCCTTTGGATCAAACAGCCCTTTTTCATACTTGAACAGCGTCCACAGATGATCCTTCAGGTTGAACGTCGTGCCGCTGTCCTTATACTGTTCAAATTTCTGCCACGCCTGCTCCATCATCCAGTGGTATTCCTCTGGGGAACAGCACACCTCCCTGTCCTCCGCCGAAGGGCAGTACCTGGCAAAAGCAAAGATATCCACGTGATTCTCCACCACCACATCAATCAGTTCCGGCAGCTCCTTATAATTCCATCTGGAAACCGTAAACATGACCGCCACGTCGATCCCGGCCTTCCGGATATACGGGATGACCGCCAGCGTCTCGTCAAAAGACCCCGGCCTGCGGATCTTGTCATGCGTTTTCCGGAGTCCGTCAAGGGACAACTGGTATTTCCGACACCCATATCCGGCCAACCTCTGACAGACCTCTTCCGTTAAATGAAACGGATTTCCCATGAGCGTAAACGGGATCCCCGCAATCTTCAATAATTTTGCCAGCGTCCAGAACTGCGGGTGCATGATGGGGTCCCCACCGGTGATATACAGATACGGACGCCGCTTTGCCTTTCTGCAAAATTCCTGGCAGTTTTCAATCACCGTGACCATATCCTCCAGGGCCATCTCCTTAAACTTGGCATGGCTCCCCAGGGCATAGATATAGCAATGCTTACAGCGCTGGTCACAGGCTTCCGTGATATGCCATTGAAACGCAAAATACTCCATCCAAATTTCCTCCTTCTGACAGGTACCCAGGCACATAAAATGCCTGGATACCTCCTGGCGCTTCCTAAACAGATCTTATTTCTTATCGCCTGTCCCGCAGGCAGATCCGCACGCTGCCGGCTTCTCTTCCTTCTTGTCACCCGCTCCACATGCAGAGCCGCACGCTGCCGGCTTTTCTTCCTTCTTGTCACCTGCCCCGCAAGCAGAGCCGCACGCTGCCGGCTTCTCTTCCTTCTTGTCACCCACTCCACATGCAGAACCACACGCTGTTGGTGCCGCCATCATTGCTCTTCCAAAAAGATTTTTAAGTGCCATTTCCATGTCCTCCTAAAAATATATGTATTGATGTAATGTTTATCATTACAACTATTATTATAACGCTTTTTATTGTAATGTCAATAGTTACATTAAAATTTTTTTAACTTCCAATCCATCCAGTCCACTTGACCCAAAATAACTACGCCGATTTTCTCTGTGCCATGCAGAAGCTCCACACAGAAAACCCGCTACTGGAGGCTTTTTATGCGTATTATAGCAATCGAGCCGGAGAAAAATTTTCTCCGGCTCGATGAACGCGGCATTCGCCAGATGTGGGTGCAAGCACTCCCGTCTGGCTCATTGCTCACGCAAAAAGGGAAGTATCCCGTAAAAAACGCAGAACACTTCCCTTTATACTTCCCACAGAAAACCGCTCATTTCAATTACTTATGTCCTTACATACTCCGCTTTATCTTATTTACCACATCCGCAATCGTAAATTTCTTCATCTCATCCTCCATTGCCCTCTGGATACATACCAGTTTGTCATCCAAAGCCGTATGGATGTTTTTGCCCACCGGACAGCATGGGTTCGGGTTCTCATGGAAATGGAACAGCGTCCCTTCCTCCAACAGATCTACCGCCTCATATACATCATAAAATGTAATCTTATCCACAGGTCTGGTGACCGTCGTTCCGCCAGTCCCTCTTGCCACCTCGATCAGCCCCGCGTTCCTCAGCTGGGATAAAATTTTCCTGATGATGACCGGATTCACATTGATACTGGATGCCAGAAAATCACTGGTAATTTTATATTCCTCCCCGAATGTCTCCACACAGGCAAAAATATGAATCGCAATCGTAAACCTGCTGGATATCTGCACAAAACCACCTCCCGTCTATATAGTCTACACCCGATATGATGTAACGTCAACTATTACATTGTTGTCGGCCTTGCCAATCTATGTAAATCATAATTTACGGATAACCTCCTAAAACCAAAAGCCAAGCAAAGGGTTCCAAATGAACACGAGGGGCAATTTTCTTTGAAACAGGGTGCAAATACCCATTGAGGAAGGGTGCAGATATGAACCCCTCACTCCCTGCCAATCACTGTTTCCCATGCCACCGACAAGAGCCTTCAGTAGTTTTTCCAATATTCTGCTCAAACCCTTGTATCAATTAAGCGATTTTCAAAAACATAGGGATCCGGCACCGGCAGAAACGTCCGCAGAAAATCGCTCATTTCAATTACTTATGTCCTCACATACTCCGCTTTATCTTATTTACCACATCCGCAATCGTAAATTTTTCATCTCATCTTCCTGCCCGTCTGCGCCGGGCAAAAAGCCGCCCCAGCATCGCACCGATCCATGCACCCAAGGTGTTCAGCACCAAATCATCCACTTCGGATACTCCAGTCCCAAATACATATTGCAAAGCCTCAATCATAAAAGAAAAAAGAAAACCCAGCAGCACGGCCCCGCGGATACTGCCCATTCCCCGCAGGCAGTACACAAACCACCCGAATGGGATAAACCAGGCAAGATTGCCTCCGAACAAATAGATAAACAACCCCCATTTTCCCTGCCGCAGCATGGGAATATAATCCGCAAACAGGGATAAATTGAACACCCCGTTCTGAAAACGGCAATGGATATCAAAATTGTGCCTGAACACGGTAATCCTCAGCAGCACAGCCAGATAGAGAATAAAAAGGACTGCCATACTTCCTGAAAATATTTTCTTCACTCCTTACTCTCTGCCTCCGTTCTGTCCAAAAGGAAAAATATCAAACTCAAAATCATTCCCACCACACAAGCCAGCACCATGCCGCTAAGTTTAATATTGCCGATTTTGACAGCAATGCCCGATAATCCTGTCACAAAGATAACCGAGGTCAATGCCTGATTCCTTGGTTTGCCAAAATCCACCTGCGAATCCACCAGTATCCGTAAACCCGAAGTCCCGATCATTCCATACAGCAAAAAGGATATGCCTCCGATAACCGGCCCGGGTATCGTGCTGATCAGCATGGAAAGCTTGCCGACAAAAGAACAGATAATGGAAAGTATCGCCGCCCCCGCAATTACATGTACGCTATATACGCCGGTCATCGCCATCACACCGATATTTTCACCATAAGTAGTTGTAGGTACGGAACCAATCATTCCCGATACCATAGTGGAAAAATTATCTCCCAAAAGGCTTCTGTGCAGACCGGGCTCTTTCAGCAAATCACGCCCTACAATTTTGCTGGTCACTACCTGATGGCCGATATGCTCGGAAGCAATCACCAAAATTACCGGAAGGATAATGGCAATCGCTTCCCAGTCAAACTTAGGCGCCGTAAATTGGGGCAAGGCAAACCAGGGAGCCGTCAATACTTCCTGGAAGCTCACCATTCCGCAAAATACCGCCGCCAGGTATCCGGCAATCACCGCAATCAATATCGGGATGATGGACAAAAATCCCCTAAACAGCACGGAACCAAACACGGCAAACCCCAAAGTGACTAAAAAAACAATCAGGTTCATGGAATCAACCGTCTCTTCCAAAAGTCCTGCCGTACTTGCCGCCGAAGCGGAAAGCTCCAGGCCGATAAGCGCCACCACCGGCCCCATGGCCGCCGGAGGCAAAACCACATCAATCCACTCCGTTCCGAATTTATAAATCAAAAGCGCCAGGACACAGCCGCAGAACCCGACAACGACAAATCCCCCCAAAGCATAGGCATATCCCCATTGCGGATTGGCAATCACAATACCGGCCGGCGCCAGAAAAGCAAAACTCGAACCCAGGTAAGCGGGCGCTTTTCCTTTCGTAATGAAAATAAACATTAATGTACCGACGCCATTCATCAAAAGCACAATAGCCGGACTTATGCCGAAGAGAAAAGGCACCAAAACCGATGCGCCAAACATGGCAAACATATGCTGAATACTCAAAGGCACCAACAGCTTAAATGGCACTTTCTCCTCTACCTGTATAATACGCCTTGCTCCCATAACTCTGCCCTCCTGATTTTCTTCATTCTATGATAACCCATCGCTGCCGGAAATCTTTTCCCTTCTCTCCAAATCCCGCTGCATAGGTTCCAGATAATGCACCAGGATATCCCTGTGCATCCGTACCCGCAAAGTCTTATCCACCTCGTCATAAGTGAAACTTTTCCGTCCGCCTGCCTGCATCCGCTGCCAAAACCGGTACAAATCAGCAAAGGGAAGATAATAAATCTCATCCTCCGATGTGAAATGCAGCAAAATAAACGCGATCCCTCCCTGTCCCTCAAAAGCTTTCATAAAATTCACTTGATGCTCGTGGACATTTTGCAGCGGAAAAGTCTTTGTCGCGCACTCTTTTGCGTCAAAGCATACAGGAATACCTTGTACCGCGCCGATATAATCCACCGTGCTTTTCTGGTCAAAATAAGCCAGAGTAATATGGCGGCTTTCCTTATCTATGGCAATGGGAGTTATGGGCGTAGGGATTTTTTGAATCAACGCCAGCTTTTTCTCCCGGTACAATTCATTGCTGTGATTAATCATATCTTCCAGCGTGGAGCCGCGCAGGCCCCGGCTTTTCCAGGTTCCCATTGGTCTGTCTCCGCTTCATTGTTTTATCCTAGTACTGCATTGCTGCCGCTCCGTCAGCCCATACGTTCCATCGGCGTTCCTTTTCCCGCCCTCAACATCCGGATATTATTGAATGGCAAAACATCCATCCTTCACTGTCAGCGTGCAGCTTCCGCCCTTTTTTAATTTCCCGAACAGCAAGAGTTCCGCCAGCAGAGGTTTGATCTCCCCGGAAATCACCCGGTCAATCTCCCTGGCTCCATATTCTCTGCTGATCCCGACCTTCTCCACCTGTTCTTCCGCCTCCATGGCCACGGTTAAATCCACTTTCTTTTTGGCAAGCTTATCAGACAACTCCTGCAATTTTTTCCGGGTAATCCGTTTCGCCATGCCCTCATCCATAGAATTAAACAACACAACCCGGCTCAATCGGTTTCTGAATTCCGGCTGGAACGTTCTTTTTACGGCCTCGGTCAGAGCCTCCTTGTTCACCGGCAAGCTGGCAAAACCAATAGGGCTTTTCCCCACCTCCCTGGCTCCGGCATTGGAAGTCATAATCAGGATGATATTGCGAAAATCTGCCTTTCTCCCCTGGTTGTCTGTCAAAGTAGCATAATCCATTACCTGCAGCAAAACATTAAAAATATCCGGATGTGCCTTTTCTATCTCATCCAACAGCAAAACCGCATGAGGATGACGGCGAATTTCCTCTGTCAGAATCCCTCCTTCTTCATATCCTACATATCCGGCCGGTGCACCGATAAGTTTAGCTACCGTGTGTTTTTCCGCGTATTCACTCATATCAAAGCGCAGGAAAGATATACCCATTTCTCTGGCCAAAGCCTTGGAAAGCTCCGTCTTCCCCACTCCCGTAGCACCCACAAACAGAAATGAAGCTATCGGCTTATCCTCCTCATTAAGACCGGCTCGTGAAAATTTTACTGCATTGGCTACCTGGCTGACTGCCTCATCCTGTCCGAAAATCTGTTGTTTGAGGTTTCCTTCCAGCAAAGCCAGCTTCTCTGTCTCATCTTTTTCCACCACTCCCATGGGAATATTGCAGGTTTTTGACAACATCTGATCAATCAGACCTTTACCCACCGTCTGACTTTTTTGGCTGAGCGGATGAAGCTTACGATATGCTCCCGCCTCATCCAGCAGATCAATCGCTTTATCCGGGAAAAAACGCTCGTTAATATAGCGCCCGCTTACTTCCACGGTATGTTCCAACACCCCGGCGCCGTATTTCACCCCATGGAATTTCTCATATCCCGGTTTCAATCCTTTTAAAATAGCCACTGTTTCTTCCCGGGAAGGTTCCTTAACATCCACATTGCCAAACCGCCGTACCAGGCTTTTGCTGTTGGAAATATGCTTTTTATACTCTTCATAAGTAGTAGCGCCCATAACGCGGATATGGCCCGCGGCCAAATATGGTTTCAGCAGATTGGCAACATCAAGGCTCCCTCCGTTTACTGCCCCTGCCCCTACAATATTGTGAATTTCATCCAGATAGAGAATCGGCTGTTCCTCCCGGGACAAACCATCCATAATTTCCTTGAACCGTTTCTCAAAATCTCCCCGGTACTGTGTTCCGGCCAGCATTCCCCCTAAATCGAGAGCATAAATCCTGGCATTTTTGAGCTGATCCGGCACCTGGCCCTTCTCAATCCTCTGCGCCAGGCCATATGCCAAAGCAGTCTTTCCCACCCCCGGCTCCCCGATATGAAGTACATTATTTTTATCTTTGCGGCAAAGGATCTGAATCGTCCTCTCCAATTCCTCTTCCCGGCCGATAAGGGGATTCTGCTTTTTACCTGTTTCATTCATATCTTCCACAAAGCTTTTCCATTTCCCCTGTTTGTACAGTTTTTCTTCCTCCCCGCCGCTTTGATCCCAGCTTTCTTCCCATTCCCCCTCCTGTTCCTTATCGGGAAACTGGGGGGGATTATTCCGTTCTGCCGCCAGGCTTTCCCTTGACAAATCGCCCAACAGTTCAAGTAAATCCACATCCTGAAGCGCCAGATAATAAACTCCATAACAGTCTTCCAACTGCAGAACTGCCGCCAGCAGATGGCTCACATCTACTGCCGGCCTGCTGCTGGACACGGCTTGCCGTTCCGCCAGATACAAAACCCTTTCTGTGTCTGCCGTCAGCCTTACCTGTCCTTCGTCAGATGACACACCTGCCTGTTTTTGGATAAATTCTTCAATATCTTTTCTGAGCTTCTCTATGCTGCCCCCTCCTGCTTCATATTCCTGACAGAAATCCTCATCAAAAGTCAGCCCATAGATTAAATGTTCCGGCATAAAGTAGCGATGTCCTTTTTCCCGCGCCAGCTCTACGGCACGCTCCATCACTCTCTGCATATTTCCCGTAAATTCCATCTTGCTATCTCCTGAAACTTTCTCACGGCTGGCAGACAGCCTCCACTTTCAGCGGATATCCTTCTTCCCTGGCCATGGATACTGCTTCCGCCGCTTTTGTGCAGGCAATATCTTTAGGGTAAACACCGGCAACGGCATAATTTCCCTTATGGATATCCAGCATCAGTGATACTGCCGCTGCCTTTTCCTTATCAAAAATACGAACCAAGACCTCAACCACAAAATCCATGGGGGTAAAATCATCATTATAAATCCAGACCTGATACTGCCTGGGAATCTTTATCCGGTTTTGCGTCTGCTCCCGCTGCTTTTCCTTTACCGCCATGATATCCTCCTGCTAGTTAAACCCATAAAACTTTTGTGTAATTTTGTAAGCGCCGATAGATACTTTCCTCCCGCCTTTTCCCGGAAGATTGGTCCCCTGCCCCAAAAATCCCCAGCGCAGCCGCAAAAACAGCGGAAAATTCTTCTTGCGCAGATAATGCCACAATTCTTTTTTCTTAGCCATATTCTCCTCCGTTCCGGAGCGAATCGCCAATATGGAGGCAATAATCATCATAATTTCCAAATACCGCACCATATAGTGCCGCAGCTTGCGGCTTTTCACCTTCGATAAATCACAGCAGTCCAACATCAATTTAGTCACCAAAACCTGCTGGTCAATCCGTCCGATCATCACATCTTCATTGACCGACTGATCGGCTCTTCCGATAAAATAGCGATAAAAATTCACATCCAGATAATACAAAGTTTTCACATAAGGAAGGGGGTGATATACAAAAATATTATCTACATAAAATGTGTGTTTAGGCAGATTAAGCCCGCTTTCCCGCAGCATTTCCGTCCGGTAAACCACCGAATGCATTAAAATGTATTGGCCCAGGATAAACACCTTCACCTCGTCCCAGGTGATTAATTTGCCTTTGGGAAGGGCCGTTCTGTATTGAATGACCCTTTTATGCTTTGCCCCCTGCTTCTCATACACAAAGTTTGTCACCAGCATATCCAGGGTTTGATCCCCTTCGGCAAAACTTCTCAGCACCTTAAGCACTTCCTGATATGCTTCGGCATTGACCCAGTCATCACTGTCCACTACCTTAAAGAAATAACCTGTAGCCTCCCGAAGCCCTGCATTGACAGCTTCTCCATGACCACCGTTCTCCTGATGGATTGCCCGGCAGATTCCCGGATATTTTTTTTCATACTCATCGGCAATCTCTCCGGTCCGATCCTTAAACGAACCGTCGTCCACAATCAGTATTTCCACCTGATCTCCGCCAGGAAGCAGGGAATCAATGCATTTCCTCATATAAGCTTCCGAATTATAGCATGGTATCGCTATGGTTAATAATTTCACGTCTTTTCCTTCCCTTCTTATCTTATGATATTGTGGTCAAAAAATATTTTGACCCCCTTTTGACACCTATGATACCACGGATTGCTCCGCATTTCATGCTCCCGTATCTCCGCTTCGCTACGGTCGGCGCTGGACAACCGTCCGCCGAACGTTTAGCGCCCTAAAACACCTCAAATTCGCTCATTTTTTCTGCGAAAAATGGCTACTTTTCGGTGTTTTTGCGGGTCACAAGTTCAAAAATCCTCTTGCAAGCAAGCTTGCATCGGATTTTTTGACCTTTTGACCCTGGTATCATCATCATCTTACTGCATGCAGTGAAAAACAGGGCGCCGCCCACGAACGCCGCAACTGCCAGCCGGGCCGGCTGCATTTTTCCGTATTGCAGAGAAAAATGGCTGGTCATCACCACAGCCGTCACATTAGCGGTAGCGTGAAATAACCAACAAGCCAAAATGCTGTCGGTTATTTCAAAAAGCACAGCCAAAAATATACCCATTAAAAACGCATAAAGCCCTTGAAGCAGATTGCCATGGTACAAACCAAAACACAGCGCCGATAAAAAAACAGCCGCTCCGGCTGGCAGCTCTTGCCGCACCTGGTAATATCCCAATCCCCGGAACACCAGTTCTTCTGCCGCCGGTATCACTATACCCATGCCAATAAGCTGAATGGCAAGCGGCGGATGATACAAAATCCGGCTTACCTCGCCATATTCTTCCCATGACAGCGGAAGAAAACTTAACAAAGCATTAAAAAACAGACAGGTGCCCACTCCGGACACCACAATCCAGAATATCGGGCAAAACATGGTTTTCCCTCCGCCTCCACGGCGTCTTCTGGCAAAATAATATTCCCCCCCCAACAGCAACGAAGCTAATCCGGCCGACAAGGCAGTAAGCGGCAGCATCTGTTCTTCTGCTGCCTGGCCGCACAAAACTCCCCAACCGGCAAATACCAATTCACTTATCGCGGCATAAATGCATAGAGGGAAAATCATATACCACAGTATTAATATTATCTTTTTCATGTGCCCTCACCAAGTATAGCACAAATCAGTTGCATTTTTCCAGTAGAAACACTATAATATACGATAATAATACTAACAGTTCAGACGGCGGGAAATTTAACATCGAATGGACATTCCAGCTTTTGTCCGGCGTAGACGGGCGAGAAGATACCCGTCTGAACTGTTTCTACCCATATGAGAAAGAGGTAAATTTATGGCTAAGAAACGAATTGTCATGGCTTTAGGCCATAAGGCTCTTGGAACCAATCTTCCCGAACAGAAGGCTGCTGTCACAGAGATGGCTAAAGTAACTGCCGATTTTATCCAAAACGGATGGCAGGTATCCATAACCCACAGCAACGCTCCCCAGGTCGGTATGATTCATACCGCCATGAACGAATTTTCCCGGCAACACGAAGGCTTTACCGCTGCACCTATGTCCGTCTGCTCAGCCATGAGCCAGGGATACATCGGATACGACCTGCAAAACGGCATCCGCTCGGAACTTATCCGCCGCGGTATCTATAAACCGGTATCCACAATTTTAACTCAGGTGACAGTCAATCCTTATGATGACTCTTTCTATACCCCGGTTAAAAGAATCGGACGTTTTATGAACCGTGAAGAAGCCGGACAAGAAGAAGCCAAGGGGAATTATGTAACCCATATTCCTGGCAAAGGATGGCAGCGAATCGTGGCTGCTCCCCGCCCCGTAGCCATCGTGGAGATTGATGCCATTCGGGCGCTGCTGGACGCAGACCAGATTGTCATTTGTTGCGGGGGAGGCGGTATTCCTGTCCTGGAACAGGGAAGCCGTCTGAAGGGCGCCAGCGCAGTCATTGAAAAAGACTTGGCCGCAGGTCTGCTCGCCAAAGAAGTCGATGCCGACGTGCTGATGATTCTTACCAGTGTCGCCAATGTAACCCTTGATTATGGCACGGCTCAGGAAAAGCCGATCAGCCATATGACTGCTCAGGAAGCCGAGGAATTTATCCGTCAAGGCCATTTTGAATTTGCCTCCATGCTGCCTAAAGTCGATGCCGCCATATCTTTTATCAAATCCGGAAAAGGGCGCAGCGCCATTATCACTTCCCTGGACAAAGCCTGGGACGCCATCGACGGTAAGTCCGGAACGGTCATCGAGTAATCTCTGTATTTATCTTTTCTCTGCATTTGCCCGTAAAATATGAATCCTGCATAACCGTTCATCCGGTTCTTCTTGCCGTCTGAACGGTTATTCAATCATCAATATCCGTAAAATACCTGGGCCATAGGTGAATCCTTATCCAAAATCAGTGTATTATTCCCGTTTTTCAGAGCTGTCTTTGCCGCATCCAATGAGCGGACAAAATTATAAAAATCCGCTTTGCTGGCGTCATTGTAAGCATTGGATAAAATCTGCATATATTGGGCTTCACCTTCCGCTTTAATCTTTTCTGCCTCGGCCAGAGCCTGGGATTTCATCACCGACACTTCTTTTGTGGTGTCATTTTTAATTTTCTGGGCAGAAGAATTGCCCTGAGCCGTATATGAAGCAGCAATATTGTTTCGTTCGGAAATCATTCTCTCATATACGGCCTGTTTATTATCATCCGGCATATCCAGGGATTTCGTTTCCACAGCTAATATTTCAATCCCGTATTCACCCAGGGAATTGCCGATATTGCTGCGGATATCCAGCGCCAGTTTACCATCCCTGTTTTCAATAATCTCTGTTTGATCCATATTGGAAATCACCGATTTCATGGATGAAAAGACCGAGGCGGATATGCGCGCCTGCGCTTGTGCCACCTGCCCGTTTAAATGGCGGGTAAAAAGCACCGGATCAGAAATCTTCCACAATACAAAGGCATCGGCAATCATACTCTTTTTATCCTTGGTAATCACATCCGATTTAGGGATATCATAAAGCTGCAGATTTTTGGGTACTGCCGTGCTGGACTGGATAAAAGGAATGCGAAAAGACACCCCCGGCACATCCGTTACCCGAACGATTTCCCCAAATTGGCGCACCAGCTTGTATTCATTGGGATATGTGATGACAAGGGAGTTAAAAAATGCCACCAGCAAAACGAAACCAATCAAACCTGTTGTTATTTTTTTCATTATTTTCATTCTGCACCCTCCTGTCCGGAAGTCCCCTGGCTTTGCGTTTCCTGAACTGGTGTCTGCAAAGCCTCCGCAGCCTCCGCGCCCTGAGCCGGCACGGAAGAAAAGAAACTGTCCAACGGCAGCATTTTCTGCGTACCGCCTTCATCTACGATATAGATTTTCATTCCCGGCAAAAGTTCTTCCATGCTTTCATAAAACATTCGCTGTCTGGTAATCAACGGATATTTACTATATTCTGCATACATCTGCTCAAAACGGGACACCTGGCCAGTAGCTTCATTAATCCTTGCCTCCTTCTCGGCTTCGGCATTTTTGATAATCTGGTCGCACTCCGCTTCGGCCTGGGGAATCTTTTCATTTCGATCCTTATTGGCATTATTAATCGCCGTTTCTTTTCCCTGCTTTGCATTTTCCACGTTTTTAAAAGCATCCATAACTGCCTTCGTGGGCGGAAACGCATCTTGTATGGTAATGTTCACCACCGACAGGCCGATATCCTCCGCAATCATCCGGTTAGTCAGCTTTTCCTTTATCTCCGATTGGATAGCCGCCTTTCCTGTAGTAATCACGTCGTCTACATCATGAATGCCTACCGTATCTCGGATATACGATTGAGCCAGCATTTTCAGCGTTTCCTCCGGGCTTGTGGAAGCATACAGATATTTTACCGGGTCGTTGACCATATATTCCAGAT
This sequence comes from uncultured bacterium, assembly GCA_947383005.1. Taxonomy (GTDB): domain Bacteria; phylum Bacillota; class Clostridia; order Lachnospirales; family Lachnospiraceae; genus Brotaphodocola. Next base: position 68,604 of record CANDBT010000002.1, read on the forward strand.
AAAAATCCGTATCTACAAAATTGAAATCTCTGGTAATCATAATGGATTCTTCATCAATCCCCTCGCCGCTGTCGGCACTGTAGCCGATAGATATGCTTTTAATCCCTTTGGAGACAAAACGGACATACTGAATGAACGGGATTTTGGCATGCAGCCCGGCCGCTGTCACCGTCTCCGCTTTGCCCAGGGTCACTACCACCGCATAGTTTTCTTCATCCAGCATATAAAAGGAATTAAGCCCCACCAAAGCCAGCAGCAATACTGCCAGAAACACCCCTGCCCCTTTAAACTTCATTTTCCTGCGTACCGGATTGCCGTCCGAATCAAATCGTTCCGGCCCTGGATTATTTCCCTGATTATTGTTCCTGAACCTTTGCCAAAACGAAGACTTTCGTTTTGGCGGATGATTTTGATGCAAATTGTCAAACGGATTTTGATTCATATTTTGCATTCTTCTTTCTTTCTTGTTTTTTCCTGCTCACCGCGCGGCCCATGCGCCGCTTCTGCGGCAACCTTCCTCTGCATGGATTTCTCTATTGTACCTTTAAGCGGCGGTTTATACAAGGTAAACCGTCCATTTTCTGCTTGATTTTTAATGGTGGAACAGCCGGATTTTGGTAAACGCCATTACCATATGATATTTATTGCAAGTTTCAATCACTTGATCGTCACGCACCGAACCACCTGGCTGGGCAATATATTTTACCCCACTTTTATAAGCACGTTCGATATTATCGCCAAAGGGGAAGAACGCATCCGAACCAAGGGCCACGCCGCTCATCTGATCGAGCCAGGCCCGTTTTTCCTCTTCGGTAAACACCGGCGGTTTCTCCCGAAAAACCTTTTCCCATGCGCCGTCTTTCAATACATCCATATACTCGTTTCCGATATAGACATCGATAGCATTGTCACGGTCCGCGCGCCGAATACCATCAACAAAAGGCAGGTTCAGTACCTGGGGCGCCTGACGCAAAAACCAGTTGTCCGCTTTCTGGCCTGCCAGCCTGGTACAATGCACCCGTGACTGCTGTCCCGCACCAATGCCAATCGCCTGCCCGCCTTTTGCATAACAAACCGAATTGGACTGCGTATACTTCAACGTAATCAAAGCAATAATCAAATCAATCTTCGCCTCATCGGGAAGATCCTTATTTTCCGTCACCAAATCAGCCAGCAAATCATTATTGATATCCAGGTCATTGCGGCCCTGCTCAAACACCACGCCAAACACTTGCTTGCGTTCTATCGGCTCCGGCTCATAGCTTTCATCCATCTCAATCACACAATAATTGCCATTCTTTTTTGACTGAAGAATCTGCAATGCTTCCGGCTCATATCCGGGAGCAATCACGCCATCCGATACTTCCCGTTTAATCAGCCTGGCCGTATCAACATCACAGACATCCGATAAGGAAATGAAATCGCCAAAAGAGGACATCCGGTCTGCGCCTCTGGCACGGGCATAAGCGCTGGCTAAGGGAGACAGCTCCCCCATATCATCCACCCAGTAAATTTTAGCCAGGGTTTGTGTGAGAGGCAAGCCTACAGCCGCGCCTGCGGGGGACACATGCTTAAAGGAAGCCGCCGCCGGAAGATTTGTCGCTTTTTTCAGTTCCCGCACCAACTGCCAGCCATTAAGGGCATCAAGAAGATTGATATACCCCGGCCTTCCGCTCAGCACACGGATTGGCAGTTTCTTTCCTTCATTCATAAATATTCTTGCCGGTTTTTGGTTCGGGTTGCAGCCATATTTTAATTCCATCTCGTTCATTGTTTTATTCTCCTCGTTTTCTTTTATTCTGTGCCCATTTCACCGTATTGTATGCCCGGTTTTTATCAGGCACACATGGATAAGGGCATCGTCCTCTGCCCGTTGCCTTCTGTCCAGCCATTCAATTTGGCCTGTCATTCCTGCAATCGGTTGTCCTTCCAGGTTCCCATGCGGGAAGTGCCGTCGTTAAAATAAAGCACTCCCTGTCCGTCCGCATTGTCGCCTTCTTTCCATTCCCCTACATATTTGGAACGTCCTTTCTCATCGTCTTCCGGATAATAGTATGTACCTGTCCCATCCTGCAGATTATCCTTCCATTCGCCCTCATATCTGCTTCCGTCCGTCCAATAAATCGTGCCTGTTCCCTGTCGTTTATCATCTACCCAGTCGCCGTCATACCAGTCGCCGTCTTCCCAGAAAAATTTGCCGTTCCCATTGCGGACGTCATCTTTCCACTCGCCTTCATATCGGTTTCCCGTACTCCAGGTCATCGTACCTGTGCCGTTTTTTTCATCATCCAGCCACTCGCCATCATACATAATCCGGTCAATCTCATCATCGTCCGGATAGTGAAGAGTCCCCTCGCCTTCTCTTATGCCCTTATCGAATTCTCCTTCATACCAGCTTCCGTCTTCGTAAGTCGCCTTTCCTTTGCCGTCTATCTTTCCGCCTGCCTGATGCCCCTCATAGGTAATACCGTCCTCCGTCCAGGTCTTCGTGGTATCCCGCAGCAGCCAAATCCCTACGAGTATAGCAACAATCATAAAAATGCCGACACCCGCACAACTGAAAAGAGCCACTTTGGCAAAAGTATTCACCACCATTGACGACTTACCGGTGCTCGCCTCCCGCAAGCGGCCGAACAGCTCAGCAATGCTCTGAATCCTCGCTTTCGCTTTAAGCGCCAGCCCTGCCTGCAGCACGTCAATAACTTTTTTTGTCAATCCATATTGAGGATTCGGCTTCATCACCAAAGTGTCCCGATTCACTCTCTCCAAAGACTCCGGAACCCGTTTTCCCGTCACCGCATAATAAATCGTCGCCGTCATGGCATATACATCCGTCCATGGGCCGATATTCCCGCCTTCCACATACTGTTCCACCGGGCTGAAGCCTTTTTTGGCCACAAGCTGGGACCTCTCGTTCCCTCCCAGAGTAAAATCCTTCGCCGCTCCGAAATCAAGCAGCTTCACCTTCCCGTTCGGCAATATCATGATATTGTCGGGACTGATGTCCCGATGGATCATCCCTTTCCGGTGTACCTGGTCCAAAGCCCTGGCCAAAGGTTCCAGCAAATCCAGACAATCCTTCATTTTCATCGGTCCGCGCTGCATAATCGCATCCTTCATCGTGACCCCTTTGACATAATCCATCACGATATAAGCGGTATTATTTTCCGTAAACGTGTCACGCACCCGCACAATTTCCGGTATTTCATCTATTTTTGCCATCCGCCTGGCTTCTCTCAGAAAATTTTCACATCCGTTTTTCCACTGTTCCCGGCTGGCCATGGAAGCATCCCACTGGAGCTTATTGGAATAGCTGAAATTGCGGGTCACATGGCCCAACGGGAAATATTCCTTCACTGCCACTTTGGTGTTCAGAGGCAAATCAAACCCGATATAAGTAATGCCAAACCCGCCCTGTCCCAACATTTTTCCAACCAGATACCTTCCATGCAGGATAGTATTCCACTCCAAAACATTTGGCACAGCCTTTTCCCGGGAAGGATCAAACCCACAATGAGGACAAACGCCTCCCGTTGTTTCTTCCATGCAGTTTACACACAGATTTAACTCCATATTCCTTGCTCCTTTACGCTTCCTGTTGTTCGTTACTTGTCGCCGCAGTTTAATCCTGCTGCTTATAATTCTTTTTTCTCAATGGTTTTTATTGACAATCCTGCTTTCATATTCCCCTGTGGCCAGATCAATATAGCGGACAAAAAGAGATACTTTATTCTCCTCATTCAGGTTGTTCCAAATCATCTCGGTAAATTCATCCATATCTTCCGGAATCCCTACCCGCTTCGGTTCCCCCGCAAAACTGGGCAGAGGATTCCCGTCGTGCATATAAGTATGGATAAAATGCCCTTCGCCGGCCAAAGGATTCTCATAAGCAAAAGTAAAACGGCTGCAGGAGGCCGGGTTTCCATCGCTGCTCTTCAATATCGACATGGCATAATTGCATCTTCCCTGCTCAATATGGATAATCCCCGAAATCCGTGGTGTATAATTGGGGCCGTCCGGCTCAAACTCCCGGCTGCGGAGAGACTGTTCAAACGTCATCTGCTTATCCATCCCCTCATAAATGGTATCCGTCTGGTCCCCGTTTGTCACGATAGTCTTGTTGCCCAGAACCCGGACCGGCGCATAAATAATCAGGCTGGGATCTTGAAGTTTAGCCGGATCAAAAGCCTGTGTGCGGATACCTTCCCCATCCTCCACAAATATCCGGTTGCGGCTGTTCTCACTTCTCCCCATAATAAAATAGGCAGCCGCTGCCCTTGTCCCTTTCGGTGTCTTCCCGATCACAATCCCCCGTCCCGGATACTCATTGCTTCTTAATTCCTGCTCCAAAGATCTCTTATCCATGATTTGGCCTCCTTTTGTCTCCTAAACATTCATGCAGCTTTTGATGCCGTACCAGCCGCCGTAACATAACGATACAGAAAAAAGCCGCCTAAGTACCTTCAACTAGCACCCAGGCGGCCAACCTCTTCTACGTGCTCCCCTGTGGTCATCCCACTGATTCCGCCAGCAGCACGTCTCTTTACACCATAATAATCGATTTTTATAGGGAATGCAAGTACTTTTTGTCAATCCTTCGCCTGATAACACGCTAAAAGTAATGTTTGAGCGCCTCCAAAAGCCCTTCATGGTCATTATCCAAAGCAACATATGCCGCGCTTTCCTTCACCCGATCCGAAGCATTCCCCATAGCAAAGCTGCAGGGAACTGCAGACAACATCCCCATATCATTTTCCCCATCGCCAAAGGCAATCGCTTCACTCAAATCCACATGATAATACTCACACAAAAACCGGACTGCCTGGGCCTTTTGAATACCTTTTTCCATAATCTCCAGATAATGTGTGCTGGAACGGGCAACAAACAGCCCCAAATCCATCTGTCCGATCCGCTTTTCTGCCTCCAGAATCCGATCTGCCTCTCCCATCAAAAGGATTTTATGTATTCCCTCTTTCTCTCCGAATATCTCCCAGGGGTCTGCCTTTTTTGCCTTCAGTGCGGTAATCTGCTCTTCCTGACGCACCCAAGGATTGCTGTCGTCATCCACAATCCAATGACTGCCGCCATATATATTGCAGCAGACATCCGCAAATTCCCGGTCAAGCAGCGCTTTTATCTGTCTGGCGTGAGAAAGGTTAAGCGGATGGCTGGCCAAAACCCGCCTTTCACCGTCCAAAATCAATGCTCCGCTATAACAGATCATCGGCCCCGATATGCCAGCCTGGGCTTGTATGCTCCACATTCCCTCCGGCATGCGGGCAGAAGCCAGGACAAAAAATACACCCTCTTTTTCCAGCCGGCGCAGCATAGAAGATGTGGCCGGCGTCACCTGCTGATCACTGGTCAACAGCGTACCGTCAATATCACTGAATATCATTTTAACTTTTTTCCCATATAGTTTATCCATCAGACGAATATCCTCTCCCTGCATTTGTCACTCATTTCTGATCGCCGCCAGGGGACTCAGCCGCATGGCGCGCATAGCCGGGAAAAAACCGGCTATCATTCCCACAAAGACGGCAAAGATTACCGCCGCCGCCGACAGCCACACCGGTATGCGGGAGATATCCCCCTCCTGCCCGACCATCATCTGCCCGATAGCTTGGAACTGGTTCATCCCAAAAGATATGGCATAGCTGAGCACAAGGCCGGCAATCCCGCCCATAAATCCGATACAGCCCGACTCAATCAGGAACATATTGCGGATAGCGCCCATATCGCAGCCCAAAACCTTAATCACACCGATTTCCTTGGTCCGCTCATAAATCGACATCATCATGGTATTGGCAATGCCGATAGCGGCTACGAACAAGGAAATGGCGCCGATTCCTCCCAATACCGCCTGAATCATCATCGACTGCTGCTGGGTCTGCTCCATCCATTCCGTGCTGCTGTATGTCTGAAAGCCCATATCCGTCAGTTGCTCCTGAACTTCCCTTACATGCTCCATCTTATCTACATTTACCTGACAGGTACTGTAAATAAAATAAGGATAAGCTTTCCCTTTCTTGTTTGTAGGCTGGCCGGGAATAGGGTTTTTCCGAAATATCCGCTTTAGCTGGGCTTTCAGCACTTCCAGTTCTCCGTATGCGTTGTAAGCATAATTTCCCCCGCCGTTCACATCTCCTTCCACTACTCCGGCCGTCTCAATCAAATATTTCTTCGGCGCCTTCTGTGTGCTGTCTCCCTGCGACTGATAGTATTTATCCATATCAAAAATCACAAACATGGGACGCCCCATATAATCTACATCGGGAACTTTCATGGTCTCCCAATAATTGCTGCCCCTCCGGCCATCGCTGAACCAGGTAATCAGCGCATTGCCGTAAATCAGCTTCAGCTCTTTCTCACCTGCCTTTGGCATCTGTCCCTGCCCCAAATTAATCTGTTCCAGATATTCCCTGGGCGCACCGATCAAAGTGGCATTTGTGGAATACTTCCCCTGCTGCAAGATAACGTCCGTTTCCAACAGCGGATAAATTTCTTCTACATATTTGATCCGTCCCATCTCCCTGATCACTTCATCGGTCAAATAATGGGCATTTTCCTCCCCGCTGCTTGACCAGTAACTGTCCCCCCTGACCTCGATAGCGGTCAGGCTGCCATAAGATTCGATCAGTTCCCGATTCAGTTCTTTGAGGCCAATCCCCAAAGACATCATCACCACTATTGACGCCGTGCCAATAATAACGCCAAGGACCGTCAGCGCGGTCCTCAGCTTTCGCCGTCTCAGGTTATTTATGCTCATGGCCAGCAAATCAAAAAATCTCATTCTTCTTCATCCCCATCCTCATCCAATTCCATTTCCGCTTTCTTCTTTTTGCGCTTTTTGAGCAAAAGGACGACAAAGATAATGATAACAACCAGCAGGACGGCAACGCAGGCAGCCACAAGCAGCAGCCTGCGGTTTCCCTGTACAAAAGACAGAAATCCCTGCTTCTCCCCGGGCAGTTCATCTTCAATAAACCCCACATCAATATCTTCCATATTTGACAGGTCTTCTTCCACAAATAAAGTTATTTCCCTCTCCTCACTGAAAATCTCCCCGTTTTCATCCTCGTAGGAAATGAGTACTTTCACCTTGCCTTCATCTGTAGTAGGCGCCACACCGGCCACCATGCAATCGACGTTTCCCGTCTCGCCAGGCTTAATATTCCCCACATAGCTTTCTGTCTTCTGGATAGAATCCGCTTCGAAAGAAGCCGTCACGTTATAAAGCATCACCTTGCCCGTATTGTTGATCCCGAACATCACATTGGATTCGCTTCCCACCGTTATGGACTCCGGCATCACTTCAAAAGTCCCTGTGGTAAATCTGGCGTTTTGATTTACCATAATATCCATTTTCAGCTCTTCCTCGGCATTTTTATATTCCGGACTGTCAAATTTGGCCTTAACCGTCAGTCCGTAAGCCCGCTGATCCACTCCCGGACGCGATGTCAGCAGATACTTAAGTTCTGTTGACGCTCCCGGTGAAAGAGCGTTAAGCGCCACAGAAGAAGAACCGGATTCCGTAGAAAATACCGCACTCTCCGACGCCTTTTCCGACTCCAGGGAAAAGAGCAGATTGGTAGCGCTGATGTCGCTCGACGCGTTTTTAATCCTTACCACCAGTTCAAACGCTTCCCCCGCCACAATACGTTCCGGGTTTGTCGTAAAACCGTCTACAATTATCCTTGCCCGGGTCCGGTCATGTTCGTTAAAATCCCCATACTCATCTTCTTTATCCTTGTTGTGGACTCTGACATAAAAAGACGTCTCAAATGTTTTCAGTTCTTCCCCGTTGGAACTGTCCGAATAATAAATTTTCATCGGAACCGAGTAATAACCGCTGTAAGCGTCGCTTCGGATGGCAAAGCTGTAATTCAAAGCCACGGTCTCATCCACGGCAATCCGCGGAAACATGTGGTCATAATTGACATCATTGATTTCCAAAGGGAATTTTTCCGTATCCGCGTCGGGAATGATGCTCACCTTGACATTATACACGGTGCCCGGGCTGTTGTTGCGCAAATTCAGGGAAAAATTCATCACATTGGGATACACCCCGTCCGGAGTGCTTTGATTTTCCCCCAACACAAAATCATATGTTTTCGTACCATCTTCGTCATCGTCATCCGTACTGGTGGATTTGCTGATCCAAACCTGCAAATCCGCCCATCCCACCTGGCTCCCGTCTTTTTGCAGGATCACTACGGGCACTTTATAATATCCTTCCGCCAAATCCCTCCGCACTTTTCCGCTAAGGGAAACATTCTTGGACTTACCGCTCATTTTCCCGATGGATTTGGGGTTGTCCCTGGTCGGCAGGGATGTGGTCACTTCAAAGGGGAACGCATAACCATACTGGCGATCCTCCTCTTCTTCATCCCATATCTCCCCGCCGCTGACATCAAAACCGGCATACAGCTCCTCATCAAAGCTATCCGAGTTCTTCTCTATTTTAAAGGATACCGTAAGGCTTTTCCCTGTCTTCCCATGAGGGATTTTCTCCGAATACACCTGCAAATCAGCGGCCCAAGCCGTAAGCTCCCCTGCCAGAGGCAGGACAGCGGATAATAACAGCAGCAAAAAAGCCATTCCTATCAGCGCCAGTTTATTTTTTTTCATGTCTGCTCCCCGTCCCGTTTTATTCACTCTTCTGCCAAAACCAAAGGTTCTTCCTTTCCGTCCTCATGGTGCTGTTCCTCAATCTTAACGATTTTCCCGTCCACAATATGAAACTGCCTGTCCGCATAAGTAGCCAAATGATTATCATGCGTAACCATAACCAACGTCTGGTTCTGCTCCCGCACAATCTTTCTCATCAGCGCCAGCACTTCCATCGTCGTCTTGCTGTCCAGGTTCCCCGTAGGTTCATCAGCAAAAATAATCTTCGGGTGAACCACCAGCGCCCGGGCAATACCCACCCGCTGCTGCTGGCCGCCGGACATCTCGTTGGCCATATGATTCATCTGCTTTTTCAAACCCACCAACTGCAGATATTTTTTTGCCTTTTCATTGCGGATGCGCCGGGGAACTCCTCTGAATGACAACGGCAAAGCTACGTTTTCCACTGCATTCAGCGTCTTCAGCAGATTATAAGACTGGAAAATAAATCCTACGTTTTCCCGCCTGAAAGCCACCAGTTGATTTTCATTAAGCTTCTCCATATGTTTTCCGGCTATGACAATCTCACCTCTGGTAGGTTTTTCCAATCCGGCCAACATATTCAGCAATGTAGATTTTCCGGAGCCTGATGGCCCTACAATGGCACAGAACTCTCCTTTATACATGGTAAAGTCCACACCATTGAGCGCATAAACTTTATTGGAGCCGATTTTATATATTTTGTATAAATTTTTCACACGGATTATCGGCGCTTTTTCTTTTTCCATAAAGTCCCATAAGCCTCCTCATTTTTCTTCCACGCACATTATACATCATAACCCCTTCCCTGCGAATACTATTTTTCTTAAAGTTTCTTAAAGTTTCATTACCAGTTACTATTCACAGGTGAATAGTAGCCTGAGCCGTAAACAGTACCATTACCATCAAATTGTCAAAATGGGGCAATAACTGCGGGAATACACATAAGGAGCTGTTGCAAAATAACAGACGTATACAATATATGGCATAGTAGTCACGCGTACTCTTGCCATATATTGTAGAAATACTGAATTTTGCAACAGCCCCTTCTGGTATCGATATTCGGTTGTTCGCATCCCGCCGGTTCAACAGGAACCGGCGCCTACCATAATCTGAATAATTTCCTCATTTGTTTGCTGCATCCCGTCCTTTCCCAGACGGCCCACATTTTTGATAGTGCCTTCCACGCCTTTGGTTACAATCCCGTCTCCTCCGTAAAATTGCTGGCCGCGCTGATACATATGATATCCTAACAGACCTGCATCTACGGCCGCGGCAATCTTGGCCGCACACGAAGCTTTTGCGCCGTCGCAGACAATCCCCGAGACAACGGCCAATGCATTAACCACGGTATGAGCCACCTCTTGAAAACCGCCCCCGCAAAGGTAAGCAATACCGGCTCCTGCCCCGGCCCCGGCATTTACCGCACCGCAGTAGGCAGAAAGCCTTCCAATCAATGACTTTTGATGAATCGCACAGAGATTTGACAATGCCAGCGCCCGCAAGGTCTGTTCCCTGGTGCTCTTCTTCTCTTCAGCATAGACCAGAACAGGAACGGATACGGTAATTCCCTGATTGCCGCTGCCGGAGTTAATAATCACCGGCAGCTCACAGCCGTTCATCCTTGCATCCGAACCCGCCGCCGCCAATGCTTTTGCCCGGATACGGACACTCTCCCCACAGGAATCCAGCAGCACTTTCCCAATATTGGCTCCGTAATCGTTTTTCATTCCTTCCCGGGCGATGGCCATATTATAAGCAGCCTGCCTGTCCAATATTTCCTCGATATCGGAAATCTCCACCGAATTAATAAAATCCCATATGCCTTCCATATCCAAAATCGTCCGGTCCGTAAGCCCTTCTTCATTTTCCTCGGCAACCGGAAGCGACAGAAGTGTCCGGCCGTTTTTTTCCTGATACACAATATTGGTATGATAATTGGCAATACGCACCTTGCTGCTGTCGTTGCCGCAAAAGAGGGATACCATAATATCAAAAGTAATCTGGTTATCAATATGTTCCACCTCTATGGGCGTCTGCTGCAAAAACTCCCTGATGGCTGTCTCTTGCTCCGGGCTGACTTGAGAGATAACCTCCAGCTGCTTTTCCGCTTTTCCCGCTATAATGCCGGCGGCAGCGGCGGCGGCAATCCCCTTAAGATGTCCCGTATTCGGCACAATAACCGATTTCACATTTTTGATAATGCTGCCGCTTGCCTCCACTTTCACCCGCTCCGGCATACAGCCAAGAAGTTCCCTGGCCGAAGCCGCGGCATAAGCCAGGGCAATCGGCTCCGTGCATCCCATCGCCGGAATCAGTTCTTCTTTTAATATATCAATATAAGCTTGATAGCGAATATCTGTTTTATCCATAATCTATCCTTTCTCAGCCTTTTACAGCGCCTTCCATAATCCCTGATTTCTGGAATTTTTCCAAAATCAGATACAAAATGATAATCGGGATGATAACCAGCGTCGTACCAGACAAAATTACCGGCCATGGGGTGGAAAGGCCCTCGCTCACCGGGAGAAGGGAAATCGTAACCATCAATGTATATTTGGCCTGCTTTCTCAAATACAGCAACGGCCAGAAGAAGTCATTCCACCGGGCAATCAGGGTAATCGCTCCCCAGGAAGCCATAGCCGGTTTAATCACAGGAAGGATTACCTTCATAAAAATACCGAAATCGCTGCATCCGTCTATCCGTGCTGCCTCTACCAGTTCATCCGGCACGTCTGTAATATATTGGTTCATATAAAAAATCCCCACCGCCGTGGCGATTCTGGGAATCACCAAAGACCACAAACTATTAATCAAACCTACCTTCTTCATAATGATAAACAGTGGCACGGAACCCACTTCCGGCGGCACCAGCATGGTCGCAATCACAAAATAGAACAAAAACGTCCTGCCCGGAAAACGATATTTGGAAAAAGCAAAACCTGCCAACGCGCAGAAAAACAACGAAGTCACAGTTCCCATAATTGTTGTAAATACACTGTTAAAAGTGTTTTGCCACACGGGAATCATCGTAAATAACCGGCGGAAATTATCAAGAGTCGGCTGCTCCACCATAACCGAATGAAAACCGGTAATGCTCTCAGATGTACTTTTAATCGATATCAGGCACATCCAGACAATGGGGAAAAGACAAAGCAGAGTAATAAAGGCCAGTATGCCATAAACAATGATGGAAGATAACATTTTATTTCTGTTCATAAGCTTCTCCTTTCCTACAGCTCACCTTGCCTGCGGCGTGCCACAAACTGAATCAGGGAAATAACAATTAATATCAAAATCAGCACGACACCGATAGCCGACGCATATCCCATATTGAATACATTAAATCCCGATTCATACATATATTGGAACAGGGAAGAATTCGATGTCCCCGGCCCCGGCAGAATATAGGATTCATTAAACAGCTTCCACATATCAACCGTCAGCGTCACCGAACAGAAAAACAAAATATTTTTTAACGACGGAAGAGTGATAAACCAAAACTGCTGAATAGAATTGGCCCCGTCTACCGTAGCCGCCTCATAATAATCCTTTGATATATTGAGAAGCCCGGATAATAAAATCATAGTAAACCACGGGGTATATCGCCATACATTCAAGATTATGACCGGTATTTTGGAAAAAGTAGTGCTGGTCAGCCAGGGAATTTTGGAAATTCCCACCAAGGCAATAATCTCATTAATCAACCCTACATTTTCGTCAAACAACATCCGGAAAATCAGGCCCATAGCAATTGCGGCACAGACATTCGGCAAAAACGTCGCCGTCTTAAAAAACGCGCGAGCCGTATTATTGGCCAAAAAACGGCTGTTAAGCAGACAGGCAATCAGCAGGGCGCAGCATAATATCAATATCAAACCGCTAATCCAATAAATCACCGTATTGCCCAGGGACTCCCAAAACATATTGTCAACAGCTATTTTTTTATAGTTATCCATTCCGCAAAAATCCGGTGTCCCAATACCTTTCCAGTTGGTTAAGCTGATATACAATGTCCAGACGGTCGGAATCAACTGAAATACAAGAAACAATAAAAAAAATGGTAAAATAAACAGATAGGGGGCTTTGTATTTTTTTATGGCTTTTAACATCGTATCCCTCCTCGCTCATGTTAAAAGGCAACCGTTCAGACAAGGTAATTCCTGCCCGCCCACGCCAGGCAGGATCGGTATAGGCGGAAAACAAACCTATTGCCGCACTCTCCTGCCCGCCCACACCAGGCAGGATATTCCTCTGCGGCGGAAAAAAATTGCATTGCCAACGCCGCCCGCTGCAAGCGGGGAATCCTGCTTTGCAGGATTCCCCGCTTGCAGAATTACTGAACGACCTCTGCCTTTCCGATTTTGCTCTTCAAATTCTTATCCATATTGGCAATAGCCTCTTCCATAGACTGATTTCCCGCCACATATTTTTCTAACTCCGCGGAGATAATCTCATCTGCTTCCGCATCCTGTGGAGTCACAGCCAGATTCTCCGCACCGTTTTCCAGGCATTTGCCTTCCATCTCACGGAAGGACATCCCGCCATAAAACTCAGACGGTTCTTTCCAGAAGGGATCTTCCAGCATTTCTTTGGATACCGGATTGGAATAAGGGGCATTCTGCTCTTCCATGGAATTGACCCAAACTTCTTTAGCTTCAATATCAAAGGTAAAATCGTACCACATCATACGGAACAATTCAGAATAAGGATTGTCCCCTTTTTCAATAATACCCATAAACTGAGAAACCGGTGCGCCGGCCTTGCCTACCCCTTCAAACTCCGGCGCGGACATAACTCTCCATTGCCCTTTAACCGCTTCACAGTTCTGTCTCATAAACTCATCCCAAAATGCGCCCATGCAAAAAGTGGCAACTTTTTGATTGTTAATCGCATCGTATAATGCCGGTTCCATAATTGTCGTTTTCATCAAAAGCCCTTCGCTGTTCATGGTATCCAAAGCGCCCAAAGCCTTTTTCGTCCCTTCATCGCTGCCGATAATCACCTCGCCGTTTTCATCCCATATTTTTGCACCTGCAGAAGGCATCAGCCCACGGCGCCCCCAATATCTCCATGTCTTGCTGGTCGGATCAATATAGGAAAGATATACCTCGCCATTGCTCTTTTCTTTCAATTGCCGGCCGGCTTCAATATAACCATCCATGGTAGACATGGTTTCCGGATCGATCTCATACCGGTCAAAAATTTCTTTATTATAAAAGAGAACCTGAGGGCGCACAGAATCCGGTAAAGCGTAAATTTTCCCGTCAATGGTTGCGTCTGTAGTTGCGCCGTCAACCATTTTGTCCAAAAGCGGGGCAAGATACTCCGTTTCATCTTTTAATAAACCGGCTTTTGCCAAATCCATGATCGTCACCGGGTCCAGCATGGCCGCATCCGGCAAATCCTCCGTCGCCCCGGAAAGGGCAGTCATGGTAATCTTTTCACGGATATCCGCGGTCCCTTCCGTCTGGACAAACTCAATTTTCACCTCTGGTGCAATATCCCGATGGTTTTCCAGCCAGGTTTCAAAATACTGCTGGCGATATTGAGGATTTCCCATAGCATATACCGTAAGTGTACCCGCGGGATATACCGTATCGGATGACGGCGCGCCATCTCCCCCCTCCGTGCCTTTGCCCCCCTGTTCTGCCGCTTTTGCTGTCGTCGTTTCTGATGAGCTGCTTTCCTGCCCGCCACATGCTGCCAGGCTTCCTGCTGCCAGTACCGCCGCCAACGCCAATGCCAATGCCACTCTTTTCCTCATCATAATCATTTCCTCCTTTATATAAAAACGCCATTAATAAGTTCTTATTCCCGCGCAGCCTGTACTGCCGCTTTCAACAATTTCCTGTCCTGCTCCGTTGCTAATGTACAATCGGCGCCCAAAATAAATCCTTTCCGGCCAAATTGTTTTATCACTTTATGGACTTCTTCACGCACCGCATCCTCCGGCCCGTCTACCAGCACGCCATGTCGGTTTGGCAGTCCGCCCATAATCGCAGTCCCGGGGAATAGTTTCCTGCCCTCTTCCAACGAAAACGGCGCCTCGTAAACCCCCCAGTTCACCACATCCGCAAATTGCCCATACCCCTGATAGCGCTGCATATTCAACGCATCTTTGCAAATATGTAAAAAGCAATAACCGCCAGCGTCCTTAATGCTTTTCATTATCTGAAAATCAAACGGTTTAATAACCTGCTCAAACTCCTCATCCGTGAAGAACCGCGTCTCTCCGCCCAAAGCAGCATAATAAACGCCATCCACACCCAAGCGGACATATTCTCCTGCCAGCTCGCACATCACATCGGCAATCCGCTTCATCCCGGCAAGTACCGCATCTTTATCCTCATGAAGCAGCCGGCAAAGTTTCTCCCTCACAGAATCATAGGAATAGCCAGGCTCCATTTTTTCCAAAGGATGAATAGCCGAAGCAGTAATCCCATGAAGAGTTCCCAAAGTAAACGCATTCTTATCACACCGCTCAAGAATTTTCTTCACCAAGATAATCTGATCCTGCATAAAATCATCACTCAACGACATCTCCCGCACCATCCGATAATCAGAACCATGGCGGATCTCCCCCATATAGGGAACCAGGTTTTCGTTCATAATCTTTAAAATATCCGTATCCGAATCTTCAAAAAATTGAAGATGAGTATCCACCGCCGCCTCTCCGAAAGCTGCTTCCGCTGGGAAATGCAAAGAAAAACCACTGGGAATACAATCTGGTTCTTTGCCTTCGATAGCAGCAATCACTCTTTCTTTCTTTGTCATGATAAATGCCTCCTTAATCTTGTTTTTAATATTATTTGTAGTAATATTAGTAATCTTATTAACTAGATTATACCGAATGAATTCTATTTTGTCAACAGTTTTTTGTATATATTTGTTATATTTTCTCTATCTCAAAATAGTATTTTGTTAAATATCGCACTGTTCTTTTAAAAAAGCGCTTTTTTCTTTGTGCTATATCCCATGACAATGAAGTAAGGTTCCCGTTTGCTGTACGGCTCGTTTGCTGTACGGCTCGCTTGCTGTGTCAGTATCAAACTTTCCTATGATAGAAAAAAGTGTGCGTCTTGACGCACACTCGCGCCGGAGCGCGGTTGCGACAGCAACCATCTTCCTTTGCGCGAAGTGCGCATCCACGCGGAGCGTTTTGTATCATAGGACGCACTTTCCTATGATAGAGCAAAAAGAGATATAACGGATGATCCGCTATACCTCTTTTTTGTTATTCCTATATATGATTCGTCTTTCACTTAAAAAAATAATTCTCCTGAATCTGTTCTTTTACATTAAGGATATCTTTTTGAAGCATCAAAAGCGCCCTATCCACATCTCTCTCTTCGAGCGCTTCGATAACAGCCCGATGAAAATATCCGTTGGATTCAGCATTTTTGTTCCACGCACTGTGAAAATACTGGGCGATATATTGACGAGATTTCTGTAAAGCCCGCTCAATTATATCACACAAGTAAGCATTTCCCCCCAGCTCACACAAACGGATATGAAAATCGCTATTCCGATCCCAGTTGACCGCCACTTCCCGGGTATCGCTGTTATCCGCTATCGATTCCAGCTTTTTCAGCATTTCAATATCTTCATTGGTAATCTTCAGGATCAATCGTTTCAAATTAGCCGTCTCCAAATCGATTCGCACTTCCAGCAAATCGAGAATTTCCTTTATTGAAATCTGCACTACCTGATAACCTACACGGGGAATGCTTTTCAATACTCCATCCTTACACAATTCAATCAGAGCCTCCCGCACCGGAGATTTACTCATGGCATAACGTTCCACGATTTCACCTTCTGTAATGATGGTATTTGGTTTGTAAAATCCCTCTTCAATATCATGGTAAATCCCTTCAACAGCCGTTTCCTTTAATGTTTTCCTTGTCTTCATCCCTGTACCTCACCATCCCCAAAATAATCCTCTGTCATCATGTAAAGTACTGCTCACACTTATTTTAAGTAATTTGCCTAAAATTGTAAAGGACATTATAAAAATTTCCCTCATTACAGTCTTACAAGCAAGCTTGACGCCTGCTTTCCCCTTTCCCTCCCGTTCACGGGGATATCTTCTTGTCCGGCTTTGCCGTACAAGAAGCTTCGGGCGTCCGCCCGATGGCGAAAACCGGGAGAAATCAGTCTTACAAGCAAGCTTGACGCCTGCTTTCCCCCGGTTTTCGCCGCCCCGTGAACTATAATAAATTTTCATAGACATTCCTGGAAAAATGGCCTATAATTGGTTTGGAATATAGTAATTACCTGACATACCTGATTAAACTCTTTGCCAGGGAAATAAAGATTTAACACGAGGTACTTGCTATGAAAAAGAAACATAAACTCTTGTTTGTACTTTTACTTGTTTTTACTCTGATGTTTGTTTGCTTTATTACCGTCTTTTATATCCGGCAACTGAACAGAACCATTTCTGATAACACTATCCGCTCAATCAGCGAAATCGCCGAGCATGATAAAGCTGCTATTCAGTCTTACATTAACATCTGTTGGGATGATCTACAGGAAATTCAGGAGCGTTTTGCCAGCGATCAATGCAAAACGGTTGAAGATATCGAAACCCGGCTGAATCGGGAATCTGCCACCAGCGGATTCACCCACATCTATCTGCTTGCAGAAGACGGCACCGTCTATACGGATGAATTTACCACCTACATTCCCGGTGTCTCCCCTTTAAATAAAAACCTGGATTTTCTTCCTTGTTTTAACAATAACAAAGAACAAATTATCATACGATTTGATGACGAAAACCTGAACGGCCAGGTGATAAATGAAAATGTCCTATATGGTATCCGGCTGAAAGATTTTCAAATTGAAGGAGCCAGCATGCTCGCTTTAATTGGAATCAGCGACATTTCTTCCATTCAGAGCAGTATGGTCATTGACAGCTTTATTAAAAACGGCCAAAGCCGCGGACACAGCGCGCTCATTGATATGGAAGGGAACTACATTATCAATATTAATAAGGAAATCTACTTAAATAAGCGAAACAATCTCTTTGAACATTTATCGGAGTCGGCATCTTCCGAATTAACCAATGTTGAGGTAAAACAAAAGTTTGACAATCTGGAAACCTTTGGCTTTTACCATTCCCATGCAGGAGAGAAAAACCGGGAACTGTTTTATTTAATCCCCTTAAAGAATGAAATGAATCTGTATTTTATTATGTCTGTCAATGAAGCTGTCTTTATGGAACAGAGCCGGCCACTGATTACCTTGAGTATGGTGATGCTGATTACCAGTATGCTGGCTGTGGTCAGTATGCTGCTGGTGGTAATGAATTATCAGACAAAAACCATCCGGGCATCGGAGAAAGCAAAAGCCCAAAAGGATTTTCTCTCCAATATGAGCCATGAAATCCGTACTCCGCTTAACGGCTTGATTGGCATAAACCATCTGATCATGGTCCATATTAATGATGACAGCCAAAAACCCCAGATCAAGGAATGGCTTAAGAAATCTCAAAGTACAGCCAACTATCTCCTGTCCCTGGTAAATGATATTCTGGATATGTCAAAACTCCAGGCCGGAAAAGTCGATTTGATTCATGCGCCGCTCCTGGTATCTGCCCTGGTCGATGAAATTTCCGCCATGCAGACAGACAATATCACCAGCCGAGGGATTAATTTCATTGTGGAAAAGGACATCGTTGAACCTTGCATCGAGGGGGATGCTACCCGTATCAAACAGATTCTCATGAATATTTTAGGAAATGCCGCTAAATTCACCCCTCAAGGCAAAGATATTTGTTTTTCTGTCCGTCAGGAAAAAAGCGATAGCAATCATATTGTCACCATTTTCCAATGTAAAGATACAGGAATCGGCATGTCCAAAGAATATCTCGACAAGATATTTGATTCCTTCAGCCAGGAACATACAAAAAATACCGTTGGGATCAAGGGAACCGGACTTGGCATGGCAATCAGCAAATTGCTTGCCAACGCTATGGGTGGCGATATTACGGTAGAAAGTGAACTCGATGCAGGAAGCACCTTCACAATAACAATCCCTTCCCTGATTGTAAAGGAAATACCCGATTACTTAAAAGAAGAAACTATGCCTCCCGCCGCTGTCAATGAAGCTTTCGCCCCCGCCGAAAGCCATACTCCTCTGAAAATCCTGATTGTAGAAGATGTCGAGCTGAATGCAGAGATACTTTCAGAAATCCTCTGCTTGGAAGGTTTTGATACGGCTCATGCCTGCAATGGTAAAGAAGCTGTAGAGATATTCGAAAAATCGGCAGTTCACGAATTTGATATCATTCTCATGGATATGCAGATGCCGGTTATGGACGGCTGTACCGCATCTCTTAAAATCCGCAACCTGAACCGGGCAGACGCACGCACTGTTACCATCTACGCCTGTACCGCCAACTCTTTTCAGGAAGACAGGGATATGGCCATAAAAAGCGGAATGAATGATTTTTTGACCAAACCCATCGATATCAATATCCTCCTAAAAAAAATCAACCAGATTCACATAAAGGGATAACCGTTCACAGGGCGGAAAACCCTGGACGAAAATGGACGTCAAGCTTGCTTGTAAGACCATTTTTGTCCAGGGTTTTCCATTGGGCGGACGCCCGAAGCTTCTTGTCCGCTATAGGCGGGCAAGAAGATACCCCTGTGAACAATTGCCAGCCATTCACATAGCGGAAAAAACCGGACGAAAATGGATGTCAAGCTTGCTTGTAAGGCCATTTTTGTCCGGGGTTTTCCATCGGGAGACACACAAAAAATGCCAAGAACAGGCATTTTGGCATGGATACGGTCAGCGCAGCGAATGCACGAACCTGCCTTGAGGATTCGACACTTCCTCAACACACACATACGCTTCACGCACGGCTTGTACGACCCATCGTGTGGAATATCCGCTGCCGGTACATGTGGACAACGTAATCACGCGGTCATCTTCCGTCGGCACTACCCCGGTATCAATAACCGAATGTTCCACCCCATATCGAAAAAAATCCTTCTTCGTATTTTGATCAGCAATATTTATACTGTAAGTGTTTTTATCCAAAGCCGCCTCGTAAGCGGAATAGATGCGATAACGGTAGACCCCGTTTTCAACTGCCAGATATATGTAAGGGTGTTTCTCCCAATATTGAATATCCGCATAAAACTTCAACGTGCCAAACATCGAAAGATTGCGCATACGGTGTCCGTAGATAATCGTGTTGAAGTCATCCAATCCGGAATCCACCTGACAGTCCAGGTAGATGGCGCCTACCGGATTATGTTCCTTTTTCCATGTATGGTTCAAATAATATTGATTATCCTTTCCCTTCAGGAGAGGATAAGACAAATCGCTGTCCGGTATGGCAATCCAACCGATTACCTCATCATTGACTTTTTTCAGGGCGGACAAATCGATTTTTGCCAATCCCGCCCCATAGGGATCTGCAGAAAATCCTTCCGCAAAATTTTCCGCCAATCCCCCTTGTCCTTCCCCAATGTCCTCTCCCAGGCCAAAAGCGGCCTCACCATCCTGTCCAAATACCCCCGCCAATTGTCTCGCATGATCATAATCTGCCTGCCCCTTCCGGTAATCCATCTCCCGTTTTCCCACGACAAATATACCCGTCGCAAGACCACAAGCCAGCAGAATGCCCAATGCCCGATAAATCATCTTTTTCATGATCTGTTTTCTCTCCCGTTACTGTTCATCAATGCCCTGCAAACATAACCTCATCTATCCATATCTATCCATTTTGAATTGCCTGCGGCAATGGGACAGCTTTATCTCTGTTCTATTTCTGATATTCCAGCAAACCATATTTGACCAGCTTATCATAATTTTGGGCATATAAGCAATACCCAAGGATGTTATGCTGAACATCGTCTATACGTACCCGATACCCCTCCTGCCTCACCATAAACGTATTCTGTATCTGCTGCGGATTTTTCATATACATCGCATATTCCGGATAAAAATATCCGCTGCGCATTCGCTCTGCACGGGCATAAATCGTTTTGAGGAAACTTTCCTCATCAAATCCCTCCACGGCAGAATTCTCCACCATGCGGTCATAAAGTTCAAACGTGGCCATCAGCAATTCCAGATGCGTATGGTAAGTCGTATCCCGCTGATAAATAGACGCCATGTTTTTCTGCGCATTGAGCAGGGCAAAAATGTAAAATTCCGGGTTATCCGTTTCATACTTGGTGATTTCATTCATGGTATATGCTACCCACTGGTCACAATATTGGGTATAATCAGCCTCAATAAAATGTCCCACCGCACTCTTGGCTGCTTCCAGCCATTTCCCATCGCCGGTCAATCCATACAAACGACACAACGCAAAAGTAGCCTCCCCGTCATAATATTCTGTGCGGAACTCCTCCTTTTGCGAAAAATCGTGGTTAAGGACATGGACATATTCGCCTGTCTCCTGATCCAGCAGAGAAAGGATACCATCCCCCAAAGCATGGCAAACATCCATATACTGCCCATCTTGAAAAACATCCACATATTCACTCAGCGCTACAACTGCCAGCCCGCAACCACCCAGCTTAATTTCCTCTTCGGACGCATCATACAAAAATGCCCGCCCCTCATCGTCATAAACAATCTGCTCCGTCATATAGCCAATACTTTTGCGGATAGCCCCGGCAAGTTCCTCGTTGGGAGACATGCGGTAACGGCAAAGCAAAGCCCAGGCCGAGCCGGCATGACGAACCATATTATAGCCTTCTATTTTCTCATCAAACTGCGGATATACGCCATAATCAAATGTCCCGTCTTCATTTACATGACTGGCCAGATAAGCCGATGCGTGAGAAAGCATATCTTCCACACACGCTTTGTCCACTACATCCACCTTCCGCCTGCCATAGTCCAACTGATTGCTGTCTAAAAAATAAATCTGGCCATCATCATCACAAATCCATCCCAAACACTGAAAAATAAGATAATCCTCCGGCAAAGCATTCAACATATTTCTCCCGGATTCTTCCAGATAACGATTGAGAGCTTCTAAATCAACGCTTCCCTCTTCATATTCATAAACCTGGACCCCGTTAAGCTCTGCTTCCAGCAAAGCCGTCTGATAAGAAGAATCGAATGCCATCCCATAACGGAAAAATCCCGGACGGGAACTTTTAAGCTCCGAGTGCAGCTCCTCCCCGGTAATCTCTTCGGATATATACACAATATCCGCCTTGACCCATACCGGCGCGCATCCGTTTTCCCCGATAGCTTCCTCCGCCTTACCCGCCGCCGTCTCCCAGGCTTCCTCCAAGGACACGCCAGTACCGGAATACACATGAGCCCGCTTAAGCGTATCGCAAACCGAAAAAAACACGGCATTTCCCGCCTCGCCTGCCGGGGAAACACCCAACTCCCAATTTATCTCCTCCGTTACTGCCAAATCCCGGAGTTTGTCTGCCTTTTCCCGAAAACGGCCTGCCTGCTCCGAATAAGGAACCGCCTGTTTGGGCGCCTGCTCTGTCCCCTCCCCATCTCTGCCATCCCCGCCTTCCTTTTTACCGCAGGCGGCAAAAAAAGCAAGCATCAGAATCAGCAGTAACGCAATTTTCTCTTTTTTTCCCCGGCAAATGCCGGCCTCTTTCCCCTTAGCCACAATATACACGCTCCTCCCCTGTCCTTCTGTTATAGTTAATGTACTCTCAAAATCTCTCCCGCACCTGCCTTTGTGGCTGATTTTCCGTCATATGCACATAAATTTAACCAACGTGCGCCTCATAAATTTATGCACATCTGGCAAAAAATCATCTCACAAAATCAGGCACAGAGAGACTCCGAGAGCACTTGCTACCTCCATAAAAACATCCATCCAAACCCTGTTTTTGATTGGGGTAAAAAGCGTGCTTTTTGCGCCGCAACTCCAATTATAGGAAGCTGATTTTGTTTCCTGTACAAGAAAATAGCCGAAATCATAAAAACCGCCAATGCCAGAAACAAGACAATCTTACCTCTGTTATGCTTCATGGCTGCTTTCCCCTTTCATAAAAGTATGCTTCTTGACACACACCAGCGCCGGAGCGCGGTTGCGGCAGCAACCATCTTCCTTGTGCGCATAGGGCGCGCTTTCCTATGATATAAAAAACCGGGGTTCCCGCTTACCGGGCCTTGGCTTTTCATTTTCTCTATGCGGGGAAGTCTTCCGTGATGCTGTTCCTCGCATC
Organism: uncultured bacterium; assembly: GCA_947383005.1. Lineage (GTDB taxonomy): Bacteria > Bacillota > Clostridia > Lachnospirales > Lachnospiraceae > Brotaphodocola. Next base: position 91,433 of record CANDBT010000002.1, read on the forward strand.
CTTAAATTCAACTGTTTTGCGATTTCTTCCGTTTTCTTCCGCTGATCCCCAGGCCCAGCAAACCGCCTGCACAAAGCAGAATCAGCGCATACCACAATGCCGAAATATCTCCCGTGGCCGGAATAGCCGCTAATGGAACCTCTTCTTCCGGAATGCTTGCCAACGGAACCTCATCGTCTGCAATGGACGTTACCGGATCTCCCTCATTGGGGAAATTCGCCAACGGAACGATACCGTCATTAATGGTCGTCGATGTTGTCGGACGAGAACCGCCTCCGCCCGACGGCCTGCCGCCTGACGGTCTGCCTGGCGTGGTAGGTGTCTCGGGAGTAGTCGGATTTTCTGGTTTCTCCGGCTCTTCCGGCTTCTCCGGTTCTTCCGGTTTTTCATCATTGTAGGTGTACTCATGCTTCCAGCTATCCTGCCAATCCCGCTCGGACTTCACCGTTGCCGTCGCCGTGACAACAATCTCTTTGTCCGCTTTCTCTCTGGTAACTGTCTGGTATACAATATCATCATGCGTATCTTCCCGGGTTGCTTCGCCCTTGGCTTCAGTCTTTACCAATTCAGCAGAAGGTTCCCTGACATTGAAGGTCAAATCTACGCTGAGGTCTACCTGACGTGTTGTTATGTCCGCACTGATAAAGGTCTGGGACAATGTGTGATCTTTACCGTTTGCACCTTCGGCAGTAATCAGATATGCGCTTTTATCTACCGTTTGAATACCGCTCAGATTTAAAGTAATCCTCACACCCTCATCTAATTCCAGGTTTTCAATCGTATAAACTCCATTATTGCCCACAATTTTCCCATGGTTGGTCTTGCTGTCGTCACCGGCCAGCCGCCTGGTTGCAATTACTTCACCTGTGGAGGCATTCAGTACCCGTACAACCAAATCGTCATTGATTTGGCTGGGTTCCACGCTAAGGACAAAAGATACATCCGTGTTATACTTGTAGGCCGTATTTTTATCTTGGGAAACATTGCCTGTAACCACCGGTTTCCCGTCTGTTCCTGTCGCCAGGGATTTGACGGTTATGCTGGTTTCGGTAATCGCCCCGGCATTGATTTCGGGCGCTGGTTCTTCATTATTGCTTTCAAGACCGCGCAAATAATCATAGAGAGCTTTGGCTACCTTTTCTTCGTCCGCAGTAAAATATCCATTGGTATCTTGATTAAGGTTACTGCCATTCAGATTGTATTTACCAAAAGGATCCTTCACATTAATCTTTTCACCGCTGGTCGCATAACTCCATATAGCTGCCTGGGTTGCCGTCAAAGCCATACCGTCTGTCAGGTTATCCACATCCGTTTTGCTGATATTTTTAATCTTTCCCGACTCGATCGCTTTTTTCAGCAATTCCTTAACCGAATTCAGGCTGCCGGCGCCGGTTTCCGTGCCCCAATAGCCATTTAAGGCAATCGTTTCAATATGCTTCGCTATTTCTTTATTTTTTGCGCTATCGCCGGTAACCCAATAATCGGCATCTTCCATTACATCAAGCTTCCCGTAAGTGGCTCCGCCCTTGGGGCTGACCTCAAAATCAGCGCAATATACATAATAAGCTTTGCCTTCCGAATCATAAACCTTAAACTGATGCGGCTTCCAAGTGCCGCCCGACGATGGGCTATTTTCACCGTTTACCCGAATCGCGCTTTCTAGACCGTATTCGCCAAGATACAGGAATTGTCCGTCATTCGCTTTATGCTCAACATCTGTTTTTCCAGCGTATTTCGAATTTAAACTAACCCATTGGTCTTTTCCGTCTTGGTCAGTTCCAATCTTCCCCCATAATGTACTACCAACCATCTTTGTCTCAGAAACATAAATAATATCACCGTTTTTCAGCGAACCTGTCTGATTATGATTAATACCAGCACCGTCGCGAATATTAAGAGAACTTATTGTTACTGCATAAATCACAGCATCAGCACGGTGATACAAATCCGATCCCGTATCTGTCTTTCCCACCGCAGGCTCTTTCTCAAGATCAGGAGTAAAATTATTCTCTGTCTCCTTGCCGTGGCTGTCTCCTGGCTTTACCTCCCCCATTGATCCCCATACCGCACAATGGGCGCCGTCCGTCACGTCAGTAATTTCGATATACTGCCCGTTCACCGTCGCAGCCTTCGTCACCAATATGGTACTGGTGGTCGTCACGGTCTGATTCTCCGTAGTTGTCGTGATAAGCGGAGTAACAACCGTAGTTTTGGTACCCCATACGGATTCCTTGCTGCTGGAAACCTGGACGCCGCTGCTATCCGTCACAACCGTTGTCGTCAAATAACCGACAACAACAGGATTGCCTTCCTCATCCACAACAACATTCCCCTGGCCGTCTACGTCATAAAGGTCTTCCACCGTAACGGTAGTTTTGTTGCCTGTGGTTTCATCCACATGTTCGCTTGCTTCCGGTTTGGCGGGAAGATTGATTTCCACACTGGTTTTTACCTGTTCTTCATCCCTCACCGCTTCCGGATTTTCCGGAGTGCTTCCTGTCACCTCTGTCTGAGGATCTCCTACGTTAGTTGTCTGCTTTGTCGTCTCGATAACTTTCGTTTTATATCCGATGACATTGCCGGCCGTATCCTTGATTTCGATGACAATCGTTTTGGTCTCTTTACCGCTTTCTTCGTCTATAACCGTCGTCTGATAACCGGTTTCTCCGTTTTCCGCGTAATCTTGTGCATCCTCCGGCCTTTCCGGCACGGTAAGCCCGTTCTCGCCTAACAATTTCGACGTATCCACGGTAATCGCAACCCAATCCTGCCCGCCTGGCTTCATCGTGACAGTCACGCCGTCTTCTCCGCTGCCGGTAACGATCGGATTGCCATTTTCGTCGGTTACGACTTTTCCGTCCTCTGTCTTGACTGTCTGCCAATCATCGACATCCAGCGGTATGTCTTCACGTCCTGTTTCATGTTCATCGACTTTTTTCTCCGGATCATCGGTAAATTCGCCATTATTTCCCTCTGTGTCTTTTGTATCGGTTCCCGTTTGAACCGGATCCCCCACCTGATGCTCCTCGCCTTCTTCAATGGTGGTATCCGTCGTGGTTGTGGTCGTGGTCGTCGTCTCCTCGCCGGTAATGGCGCCGGATTCTTCCACAACCCTGTCCTTGTCATCGGTTACGGTAGTCTCGGTTTTGGTTTCGCTGCCGCTGACTTCAACTTTTCCTCCGTCCTCGGTAGTACCAGATCCCTCCCAGGTCGTGTTGTTTTCCTTGCTGACAGAGCCATCCCCATTATTGTTTTCTGTTTCCGTTGTGGTCTGCGAACCGGAAACTGCTGTGCCGTCTTCCGTTGTACCACTCCACTCGCTTGTGGTAGTATTGGCATTGTCCTTGCCGGCATCATCGCCGCCTTCCGCGTCATCGCCGCTGCCGTCACTATCGGTACTGCCGGTACTATCGGTACTGCCGGTACTATCGCTGTCATTGTTCCCCGTGTCTTTGTTTTCACTTCCTGTGCCGCCGTTTTCGCTTCCGCTCCCTGCGTCACCGTTTTCACTTCCGCTTCCTGCGTCGCCGTTTTCGCTTCCGCTCCCTGCGCCACCGTTTTCACTTCCGCTTCCTGCGTCGCCGCTCTCGCTTCCGCTTCCTGCGCCACCACTCTCGCTTTTGTTCCCTGTGTCGCCGCTCTCGCTTCCGCTTCCCGCGTCACCGCTCTCGCTTTTGCTTCCTGCATCGCTGCTTCCGACTTCCTTGTCCTCAGCCGCATAAGCCGCGCTTGTAAATGCAGCATTCTGCAGCATACTCAAGCACATTACCAAAACGAGAAACAAAGCAAAACCTCGCCTACCACGTTTTTTCCCATATTTCTTCATGTTTTTTCCTTCCTTTGCCAAAGAATCGGATGCAAAGTATCCGGCGGCTGGGCTGGCATAGCGCCGAAGCACCTTAGCCCCCATAGCTTTGCGTCCCGCCGTTTTCGACGGTTTGCCAAAAAGATCCAATCGAGTAGGGAAGAACCATCTTCCCCTACTCGCCGCGCGGCCCGCGCGCCGCTTTAGCGGCATATTCCTCTGTGCGGGCCTGAATATAAAAATATAAGGAGCCGTAAAACGGCTCCTTATATTTTTATATTCAACACAACAGCAGTCACTTTTCAGCATTAGGTAAATGATGTATGGCGGCGTCGGTAAGCATCATTATCTTTTTGACGCAGCTCACTCTCCACCTGCAGCAGCTCTTTTTCCAGGCTTTTGATTTTCTTATCGTCAGTTTCCGCATTGAGCTGCTGTTTCAGTTCCTTTTGCCTTTTTTTCAGTTTTTCAATCTCGCGGTCTACGCGATCCGTGTTAGCGGTACACCTCTCTGACTTTTCAGACTTCTCCGATTTTTCCTGCTTTTCAGGTTTTCCGTCAGCCGTCTTCTTTTCCGATCTGTCTATTCCTCCGTCCTCTTTTGCGCTGTCCGGCTGTTCGGACGCTTTCACGGGGCTTTCCTCCGCCTGGTCCGGTTCGTCAAAATAAATTCGGGGGCTTCCCTCCTCATCCTTACCCAGCCGGTAAAGGCCGGACGATTCCTTTTTTTCCTCCGGGATATATTCATCCATTACCGGTTTTTTCAGACGCTTCTCATCCTTATCTTCGGGCTGCTGGATTTTAGCCTCTTCCTTCGCTCTGGCAACAGATAATGGCGGGCGAACCGCAACAGAAGACATACCAGAAATCGCTTCCATGTCTGTTCCTCCTCTCATAGCAGTTTTTCTTTTCACGATGCCGTTAAAAACATCGCGTCTTGTCTGCTTACTTTCATTTTACTTCCATTCCACCGTATTTCAAGGCTTTCGCATTGAGATGTCATCTGAACGTAATGAATGGTTATCGTTTGCCCGATGCTTTTTGTCCGTTGAAAACGGGCAAGAAGATGCCCCTCCCGTGAAAAGTAATATAACTTATCGGAAATTGCGAAGTAATTTCCGATAAAAGGCGCGTTCTTAGCGCCGTAAATCCGATTATAGGAAGCTGATTTTGCTTCCTATAATATAACTTATCAGAATTTGCGAAGCAAATTTTGATAAAAGGCGCATCTTTTGCGCCGTAAATCCGATTATAGGAAGCTGATTTTGCTTCCTATAATATAACTTATCAGAATTTGCGAAGCAAATTTTGATAAAAGGCGCATCTTTTGCGCCGTAAATCCGATTATAGGAAGCTGATTTTGCTTCCTATAATATAAAAGGTTACAATCTGCCCTGTGGGCGGTAATAAGGAATAATATTGGTCAGGAATGTCCGGAGGTACTGCCGGAGACATCAAGCAGCACATGTAAGAAAAAACATTCGTCCGTTTTTTCCGTCAACATTGCACCATGGTATTTTTCCGCCACGGATTTGATATTGGAAAGACCGGTTCCCATCGGGGGCAGAGGCATAGAAGAACAAGTATTTTCAAATGAAAACATATAAAAATCGCCTTGCTGTTCCCCGCTGACACGGATAAACCTCTCCCCTTCAGCCGACTGGCAGGCATAAACGGCATTGTCGAGGGCATTGGCAAATATCACACACAAATCAAAATCATCGGCGCCACAGGTTTCTGGCAAAACAAGGGATACTTCTGTCAGGATATCTTTCGCCTTCGCCAGCCTCAATTTTTCGCCCAGCAAGATATCCACTATGGGATTACCTGTCTGATCGGGAAACGATAACGAATCCGAAACGGTTTCCAGCTTTCCCAGCCAAACCTTGCTTTCCTCCCATTTTTCCTGCTTCAGCAAACCGGCCAGTACGGACAAGTGATTTTTGATATCATGACGGAAAGCTTTAGTCTGTTCATAGCGCATTTGCGCTTCGGAAATATATATTTTTTGCGCCTGGGCTGCCTGAGTCAGTGAAGCCAGCGCCGCCTGAGTCCGGAATCCTTGGCAAACGCGCCGCCAGGCGTATAAAGTACAAAACAGCGTCCCCATCCCCAAAACCTGCAAAAACAGTAATGCCATGTGTTTTCCCATTGCAGCCAATGAAAACTGCATTGGCAGAATATGATAAGAGGTACGCAAAATATAAATCTCCGCAGCAAAGAAAAATACTCCCGGCAGCAGCAAAAAACCAGGATATGGCGTCAAACTATCCTCTGTCAGAGACAATATTTTCAGCACAAGCGCACAGCAGACGGCACATATGGCAAAAATAGCCAGAGTTGCCAGAACTACCATCAGGTACAAAAACGTTTTTCCTACCCAATGCGGAAATATTATCGCCTCCACCGAATTGACCATGCCAAAAGAAAGCTGCACAATATAGACAGCGAGAATCGTGGCCACCCAAGATACTAACGGCTGATTCTTCATCAGAAGACGGTTTATCGCATATAAAGCAAGCAATTGCGCACTAATCGCAAAAATATCGCCAAAAACCACGCCGTCAAAAAACCATTCCATTATATACAGCAGGGAAAGATAGAGCACAAAATATATGATTTTCTGCTTTTTCCCTGTCAGGCGCCCAATAAAAACCAGATGTATAATGCCTTGCCCCGCAAGACAAAAGCTGTTCAGGCATAAGCTGAAATAATCCATATCAGCAGCAACTCCTTCCTCTCCGGTAACGCAAAAGAGCCTCGATCAAATCCCGCTCGCACAATCGCTATTCCTTCATTCCGTCCGGCTGCTATGTTTTTCTCTTTCATCTATCATATCAAATATTGAATGAAAGAACAATCCTCATGTCGCCGAATGCATTCAATTGTAACAGATCAGACGGCGAGGGCATGTTTTCATCAAAATTTATATGTTATATGTTGTAATAATACAACATAATGTGTTATAATAAGATTTAATAACCCCAAATTTCCCGGCAGCAGGCCGAAGGCCCAGCCAAACACAGACCTCGACCCTTTGACCGGAAAAAGTGTGCGTTTTGTATCATAGGACGCAATTTCCGATAAAAGGCGCATCCTTAGCGCCGTAAATCCGATTACAGGATTCGCGAAGCGGTTCCTGTAATAGAACAAAAACAGAAAGAAAGAGGTGGTATACCATGAAATTGATTGAACAGAATCAACTAGCCGGCATGAACATCCATTACCGTTATTTTTCCCTGGAATATTTCCTGGAATCTCAGGCTCGGGCCGGTTTTTCAAACATCGAGCTGTGGGCCGGATCTCCTCATTTTTTCCTGAGTGATATGGATTATGATGACTGCACCCGGCTAAAACGCAAAATCCAAAAATACGGATTAACCGTGAAGGTCATTACTCCGGAAAACTGCAATGTCCCTTATCAGTTCGCCGCATCTGACCCGGATCTATATCGCAGAAGCTTTTCTTATTTTAAAAAAGGGCTGGACGCCGGGGAAGAACTGGGCTGCACAATCATGGCTGTCCATTCTGGCCGGGGTAACCTGAATGAAGATCGGGAAGAAGCCTGGAAACGGGGACGGGACATGCTGGCCAGGCTTGCCGACTATGCACAAACCAAGAAAATCACCTTGGCCATGGAATCTCTCCGCCCCCAGGAGACGAACCTGGCTGTCACCTTAAAAGATGTAAAGCGCATGCTGGACGAAATCCATCATCCCAATTTCAAAGCCATGATCGACACCTGCGCAATGGGCGTTTCCGGTGAGGACCCTGAACAGTGGTTCCAGGCATTAGGCGATGAAAACATTATCCATATGCATTTTGTAGACGGCAATCCTTATGGACATCTGATCTGGGGAGACGGACGGCATAATCTGGAAGCCTGGCTGAAAATCCTGCAGAAACACCACTATCATGGATTGTTAAGCCAGGAAATCACAGCCCTTGACTACTGTTATGAGCCGGCAAAAGCAGATGTGCGCAACTATCAGATGTTTGTCCCCTTCATGGAGTAGAGGAGGCTTTATGATCAGCACAGTGATTTTTGATATGGATGGCCTGATGTTTGATACGGAGCGCCTCACCAGTGAAGCCTGGATTCAGGTGGGACTCCGCCACAATCTCCCCATTACCCGGGAAATGCTTGGCCGCATGCGGGGACTTCCCATTAACGGATGTATTCCTGTCTTTAAGGAAGTTCTGGGCGAAGACTTCGATTATTGGGCTTTAAGGCGCGAGCGGGTTGAATATGTAGACCAATGGATTGAAAAAAACGGCATGCCGGTAAAGCCGGGCCTGAAAGAATTATTAAATTGGCTGCAAAATCACGGATATCAAATTGTACTGGCCACCTCCACCTACCAGGCCCTGGCCGACCGCTTTCTGGAAATTGCTGGTGTCAGCTCTTTCTTTTCCCATCGGGTCTGCGGCAATATGGTGGAACACGGCAAGCCGGCTCCGGATATCTTTCTTTATGCAGCACAGACAGCCCATACCTCTCCCCGGCAATGCCTGGTACTGGAGGATTCTTATGCCGGAGTGGAAGCCGGCTGGCTGGCCGGCATGTCCGTCATCATGGTGCCAGACATGCTTCCGCCCAGAGAACAAGATTTTGAACGGATTGTTCTGTGCGCCAAAACCCTGAAGGAAGTTATTCCCTATCTGGAAAAAAATAAAGTTCACACCTGATGCGGCTACATAAAATTATTGTTCACTGTAACTGCATAAAAACCGTAAAAGTCTATATTGACAAGACATCGTATGATGTTATATATTGTATTTATAAAATTCGGGAGGTTACGCCATGAAAGAAGCCAAAATTATTGCAATTGGAGATAATGTTGTAGACAAATACCTGTCCAGAGGAAAAATGTATCCTGGAGGCCAGTGCCTGAATACTTGTGTCTATTCTCAAATGAATGGCGGCACCCCCGCCTATCTGGGCAAATTCGGAGATGACGCGGTAGCAAAATACAACTGTATGATCCTGGACAAGCTGGGAATTGATTACAGCCATTCCCGTCATTTCCATGGAGAAAACGGCGCCGCCCAGGTAACTCTCCGGGATGGCGACCGGGTATTTTTAGGCTCAAACCGCGGAGGAGTAGCCAGAGAAAACCGCTACAGCTTCACGGAAGCCGATATGGACTACATCCGTAATTTTGATATTATCTATTCAAATACAAATAGTTACATCCTGAACGATCTGCCTCTTTTACATACCACAGGCGTGCCCATTGCTTTTGACCTTTCTGTGGATTGGGATACGGAGCTTTTAAATCAGGTATGCCCTTATATTCAAATTGCCCTCCTTTCCTGCGCTCATCTTCGGGATGTGGACCGGCAGCATGAAATGCGGCGGGTAGCCGATTATGGGGTTCCTCTGGTCATCGGCACTGTGGGAGAAGCAGGCTCCTATGCTCTGTATCAGGGCGAATTCATCTTTATGGAAGCCTGTCATACCGATCACATTATGGACACCATGGGAGCCGGGGATTCCTATTTTTCCACCTTGCTTACTACCCTGCTTCAGGACGGCGCACCGCTGTTTGAGGTAAATCAGGCAAAAATGCGGATGCGTTTGCTGCGGGCTATGAAGCGCGGAGCTGAATTCGCCGCCGAAGTATGCACCATGGAAGGAGCCTTCGGGTACGGAACAGCAATTGTCTAATTGTTATAGATGTCCACGAAGAAAATGGGCGGTTTTCACAATTTATCTCAATTTGTTATAGACTTCTTGCATATTTCCGTTTTTAGTGGTACTATTACATTATAATACTATTAAAAACAAATATGACATGACTTTGGCGTCCGCAAAACGTCCCCCCACTATCATGACATTTAGATTGAGAGGTAATTCATGCTTAAAAATTCGATTATCCCTTTGTATCAACAGCTTTCAGATGAAATCAAAACTCAGATCCATGAAGGAAAGCTGAAATCCGGAGACCGTCTGATGACAGAGGCCGAACTAAGCCAACAGTATGGAATAAGCCGGATCACTGTACGTAAGGCCATCGAATTGCTGGTGGATGAGGGATATGTAATGCGTAAACAGGGCATAGGCACTTTCATCGCGGAAAAAAAACTGCGCCGCGTAGTAGATTCAGAAAACCGGGTCCGCAGCTTTTCTGAAACAAGCCGGATGAGCGGCCAGGAGCCATCCTCGGATCTTCTTTCTGTAGAATGGGTTTTTCCCAAAGACTCTGTTCAGCACCATCTCCATGTAGGAGAAAACGACAAGGTGTTAAAAATCGTCCGTCTGCGTAAAGTAGACGGAATCCCGGTGATGGTGGAAACCAACTATTACCCTCAAAGATTGGATTTTCTCCTTCAGGCAAACCTCACCGGCTCCACCTACGAGGTATTCCGCCAGCATGATTTGATTCCTTCCCATGCAGTCCGAACTATCCAGATTTGCTATGCCACGCCGGAAGAAGCCCGGCTTTTAAATGTAAATGAAAACCAGCCCCTGCTTTTACAAGTGGAAGAAACTACAGACCAGAACCATCAGGTTCTTCATTACAGTAAAGTTGTGGTAAATTCCCAGCATTATCGGCTGACCGTTATCACCTGACCAATTTCATCATCATTCCTATGAGCCGGTATCCGGACATTTCCCAAAAAGGCAATGTCCGGATACCGGCTCATTTTTATCGCGTACATCAATATCAAATCTATCGTAAACGCCAAAAACAAAAATTTTTGTCATTCACTATAACTACATGAGCAAAAATTACAAAAAAGAGCAAAAAAACAGTTGCAATATATATGACATTATGATACAATATGATACATGATATTATATGTTGTGTCAATACAACCAAAGCAACAAAATGATCAAGAACTGAAAGGAGAGGTAATTTATGAAAAAGAACCTGAAAAAGACTCTGAGTATAGGCTTAGCTGCCATGATGGCATTGAGCCTGGCCGGCTGCGGCGGCTCTGACACATCGGCAACTCCTGCAGCAGGGGATACAGCGGCAGGAGGCGAGGCGTCCCAGGCTGCTCCTGCCAGCGGGGATGTGAAAACCATTAAGCTGTTCCACCGTTTTCCTGATGATCCCTGCAACGCTTTTATCGAAAAAAAGATTGCCGAATATGAAGCCGCCCATCCGGATATCAAATTTGAAGTAACCAGTGCACAGAATCAGCCTTATAAGGAGAAAATTAAAGTAGTTGTCGGCTCCGACGAATGCCCGGACATTTTCTTCAGCTTCTGCGGCGAATTCTCTGAGCGTTTCATCCGGGAAGGCCTGCTGATGGATCTGACTCCCTATCTGGAGGCTGACCCAGAGTGGAAGGAGAGCCTGATGGAAACCCAGATGGATGAATATACCACGGCTGACGGTATGGTATATGGAATCCCCTTCCGTCTGGATGCCAAAGAGTTCTTCTACAATGTAGATATGTTTAACGACCTCGGTCTGGAAGTTCCCGAAACCTGGGACGACTTTATCAAAGTTTTGGATGCCATCCAGGCTTCCGGCGTAGTTCCCATCGCAGAAGGCAACCAGGATAAATGGCCAGGCGCACACTATCTGGGCGCCCTGAACGAACAGTGTGTCCCAGATGAGGTAAGAGCCAAGGACTATGATCCCAAAACCGGCGAATTTACCGACCCCGGCTATGTGGAGGCATTTAAGTATTATCAGCAGCTTGTTCCCTACATGAACATGGGTGTCAACGGCATGACCCATGATATGGCTCGTCTGGGCTTCACTAACGGACAGAATGCAATCCTGTTTGCCGAACTGGTGGAAATCACCAACATCAAGCAGGAAAATCCGGATATGAACTGGGGTATGTTCAAGTTCCCGGTAATCGAAGGCGCCAAGGGCAATCCAGACCTGGTATCCGGCGCTCCGGAAGGCTTTGCCATTTCCTCCAAGACTGCTTATCCGGATGAGTGTATCGAATTCCTGAAATGGTTCCTGGGACCGGAAACCGGCGCCCAGCAGGCAGCAGAAGTTGGCTGGTTCAACGCTTCCCTGGGTGTGGATGAAGGTTTGACCGATCCTTCTCTGGTCAGCGCCTACGAAGTAATTGCCAATGCAAAAAAGATGGATATCTGGTTTGACAATGCCCTTTATTCCACGGTTTGCGACGAATATCTGACCCAGATTTCTGACATTACCAACGGCGATGTAACTCCTGAAGACGCCATGGCAAAGATTCAGAAGGTAGCCGCAGAGGCTCAGAACCTGGCCCAGTAAATTTAACAAGGTACTAGTACTGCATTGCGGAAATAGCGAGTGCCGAATTCACTGAAATTTCCGCAAGGTAGTACTAGCTTAACAGGGAAACCCTGACAGGGAGCAGAAAACAAATACTGCTCCCTGTCTTTAAAAAACCGCAGGAACCAGTTCCGGTTCCGAACGGTCCACATCAAAAAGGTGGATATCAATATGAAGAAAAAGAAAACAAATCTTACCCCGTATCTTTATATTATTCCAGGTCTTCTGATGGTACTTGGACTGGTTTATATCCCAGTCATTGTAAACCTGGTATACAGCCTTTTCCATCTCTCCTCCTATTCCTCCTCCATGAGGTTTGTAGGGCTGGATAACTACCGCAGATTATTCACCAACGATACTTTCCCGATTATGATGCGGAACAATATTTATTACTGCGTGATTTCCTTGATTGTACAGGTAGGCTTTGGTACCTTCCTGGCTCTTCTTCTGGAAAGCAAGCTGGCGGGTGAACGTTTTAAAACCATCTGCCGGAACATTTACTTCATTCCGTCCCTGGTGTCTTTGACAGCAGTGGGCCTGATGTTTAATTTTATCTACAATCCTCAACTGGGTATGCTGAATGCCCTGCTGAAAAATATCGGCATGGCCAATCTGCAGCAAACCTGGCTCGGCGACAAAAATCTGGCAATTTTCTGTATTATTGCCATGAGCCAGTGGCAATTTACCGGTTACATCACCCTGTTGATGGTAGTAGCCTTTCAGAATGTGCCTAACGATTATGTGGAAGCGGCAATCATCGACGGGGCCGGCCCTGTGCGGCGTGCACTCAGCATTATTCTCCCCCTTGCCAAAGAGCAGCTTCTGGTCTGTACTATCATCACCGTAATCGGCGCTTTCAAATTGTTTACGGAGGTCTATTCCACCACGGTGGGCGGGCCGGGAAATTCCTCCCAGGTTTTAGGCTTGTTCTTGTATCAAAATGCGTTCCTGCATGATGATATGGGTATGGCAGCGGCAACTGGTGTTCTGATCTTTATCATTACGGTGACGGCCTCCATCTTCCAGTTGAAGATCAGCCGTTCCGGCGAAGTGTAAGGAGGGCTGGCTATGAGTACTGATAAATACGTTTTGAAAACCCGGATTTTCAAGATTCTGCTTTACCTTTTCCTGATACTCCTGGTAGGGATCATCCTTTTTCCCGTATGCTGGCTGGTACTGAACTCCTTGAAAACAAACCAGGAGATGTTCTTAGACTCCCTGGCATTGCCGAAAAAATGGATGTTTGAAAACTATATTACCGCCTGGAATAAAGGACTGGTATCCTATTTTGTCAACTCCATTATTGTAGGAGCCCTTTCCATTGGCATTATCCTGGCATTAAGCTCCATGTTGGCCTACGGCCTGACCCGCTTCAACCTGCCTGGCAGCGGATTTATCTTTATCCTCGTACTGGGAGGCATGGCTCTGTCCGAGCAGGTAGCCCTGGTTCCCCTGTACAAAATCCTGCAGGCCTTAAAGCTGTACAATACCCGTGCAGCGCTGGTACTGCCCTATGTCGCTTTCCGTATTCCCTTTACCATGTTCCTGATGCGGTCCTACTTCATTTCGATTCCCAAGGAACTGGAAGAAGCCGCCATTGTAGATGGCTGCAAGAGCTGGCAGCGTTTTACCAAGATTATCCTGCCTATCAGCAAGCCTGTGCTGGCTTCCTGTGCCATTGTAAACCTGAACCATGTATGGAATGAATTCCTGTTTGCCAATGTATTCCTGGAGGATAAAAAACTTATGACTATTCCTTTAGGACTGATGACCTTCCAGGGCGACTTAAAATCTGATTACGTGGTAATGCTGGCCGGTATCCTGATCTGCTCCCTGCCTATGGTCCTTTTATTCCTTTGTATGTCCAGGCAGTTTGTACGAGGACTTACTTCTGGAGCCGTAAAAGGCTAAATAAACACAAACGGAGATGTCAGCAAAAGCTGACGGCGCCCGGCGCAGCGAGTGGGGGAAGCCTTCCCCTACTCGCTGCGCGTTTCCACTCCAGTCGTTGCTAAACGAGTGCCACTGGCACTCAGCAACCTAAGCGGAGCGTTTTTGTTTCATAGGACGCAATTTCTGATAAAAGGCGCATCTTTTGCGCCATAAATCCGATTACAGGGTTCGCGTAGCGGTTCCTGTAATATAACTTATCAGAATTTGCAAAGCAAATTATGATAAAAGGCGCATCTTTTGCGCCGTAAATCCGATTACAGGGTTCGCGTAGCGGTTCCTGTAATATAACTTATCAGAATTTGCAAAGCAAATTATGATAAAAGGCGCATCTTTTGCGCCGTAAATCCGATTACAGGGTTCGCGTAGCGGTTCCTGTAATATAAAGAAGTGGGCCATGCTGCAACTGCCGCACGGCCCACTTCTTTAATTTTTGTTTATTAATACTCCAGCTTCCACATATACCGTCTCATGGTCAAAGGATGCTCACGCTTAATGGCAATCTCCTCTCCCAGCAATCTGGTCAGTCCGCCAATCATCAGCGGGTTGAAGTATTCTACAACTGTACTCTTAATCTGAGAACCGAGACCAAAATCCTTGGCATCAATCAATGTATATTTGGCATTCATGCGCTGCAGGAATGTCAATGCTCTGGCATCCAGCGGACGGGTAGGACCATCATTCATCATCAGGACATAATGGGCATTCTCATCTGCCATCTCGAAGGGACCATGGAAGAACTCGCCAGTATGGAAAGTGCTGGACTCAAGCCACTGCATCTCCATCATCAGGAACATGGAAAAGCCGTAAGCCGTATACTGAGTAGCGCCGGAACTCATTACATAAAGAATCGGTGCATTGTAATTCTCCTCTGCAAATTTTCTGGCAGTTGAACGGAACAGCGGAGCAGAGGTATTAATCAGGTCAAAAATCTTGTTCAAGCCATCATGCAGGTCATCATAATGCTCGTAGCCCTCGTACTCATTCAGAATTTCACAAGCCAGCTCCAAAGCCCTGGCAGGCTTCTCCATCTTGGCTCCATAGCTCTCATAAAAGCCATGGATAATCTGGTACTGGGAATTCTTAGCCAGGCCAGACTCCGGATTAATTGTAATGGAAACCACATGGGCGCCTTTTTCTACCGCTAACTTTGTAGCTGCCACAGTTTCCGGGGTATTGCCGCTTAAAGAGCAGGTAATCACGATCGAGCTGTTGTCTACAGCAGCAGGCGTGGAATAATTGAAGTTGTTAGCCGTATAGATGCTGGTACGCAGTTTCCTTGCGTTGTTCTCCAGGAAATATTTCGCCGGGAACAGATCCGACATAGAAGCGCCGCAGCCTACAAAATATACGGTTTTAATCTCCGGCTGCTTTGCCTTGATGGTTGCAACGATTTCTTTGATAGTCATAACTTACGTCCTCCTGACTTGTTTTAAATGTTTGATTACATTATATAACATCTTATAATATCTGTCAACAAGATATTAAAAATTTTATCTATTCTCACTCCTCTGACAACACATTGTTCACCAATATTTTATATTGATAACGTTCTGCATTAATCACGTCCCGGCGGCAATAGACCGGTTTCCCTGACATATCATAAGCTACATCCCTGGACAAAATCAAAGCATCTTGTTCCATAATCTGCAAATATTCTGCCTCCTCCCGGGTCGCATGGCATATGCTGATAATCTTACTCCCTTTTTTCACAATAACTCCATATTCCCGCAAAATCTCATGAAGAGAACGGTTCAGATCTTCCGCCAGCAGATACGCGTATCTTTTACAAAAATGGGTTTCCTCCAACACTACAGGAACGTCATTGCAATAGCGGATACGCCGAATCCGAATCACCTTATCATCTTTCGCCAGCTCCAGGCTCTCAACATCAAAAGGCTTGGCCTTTACCAGCTCTGCAGACAAAAACCGGGTTCCCGGTTTGCTCCCTTCCAGTTCGCAGCTTTCTGTAAATCCCATACAATTGTTGAACTTTCCGGATACTTTTTTATCCGACACAAAAGTTCCAACACGCTGACGGCGAATCAGTATCCCCTCCTCCACCAACATCTCCAATGCCTTCCGTATGGTAATCCTGCTGACCCCATAATCACTGCTTAATTCCATTTCTGTGGGAATTTTGGAATTAGCCGGCAACTCTCCATACTCAATTTTAGACTTAATCTCCCCAGCAATTTGAATGTAAAGAGGCACTACCGTATCCCGTGATATTTCTGACATGACAAGTCTTCCTTTCCTGAACAGGCTAAATGCCTGTTATTCCTTAACGGTTATGATAAACCCGTTGCGTCTTCATATCTTATTAATATATTATAATACAATATATATCATATTGTAAAGATGCAAAAGAAAAAACCACACAGATATCATGGGCAATCGAGTAGGGAAGAGTCATCTTCCCCTACTCGCCGCGCGGCCTGCACGCCGCTTTAGCGGCATATTCCTCTGTGTGGGCCTGTGCAAGAGCAAAGAGTCCGGCAGGCCGGACTCTCGCGCCGGAGCGCGGTTGCGACAGCAACTATCTTCCTTGTGCGCGTAGTGCGCATTCCCGCGGAGCGTTTTGTATCATAGGACGCAATTTCCTATGATAATCGAGTAGGGAAGAGCCATCTTCCCTACTCCCCGCGCGGCCCGCGTGCTGCGTCAGCAGCAAACTTCCATACGCGGGCCTGTGCATACAAAAAAAGGCCGCCTCTGTAGCAGCCCCTTCCTCACATCATATTTCTCTTTCCATCATCGCAGCTTTATCCGTCTATAAACGGCAAAAATCGCAGCCACACCGGATACCAGGGGCTGACAGGTATAAGCTGAAACAATCCTATCAGCAGCACCCCCTCCCTCTCCGGTAACGCAACAGGGCTTCGATTAGATCCTGCTCTCGCAACCGGGAAACGGGAATCCTGCCACCCTGCGGCAGCATCACCTGACCGTTGTTACACCCGCGGACATAATCAAGATTGACCAGATAGCTCCTGTGACATTTGAAAAACCTCGCATCAACACGCTGTTCAAAAGCCTGCATCTTATCGTAATAATCCGTAACCCTTCCATCCTTTTGATGAATATAAATTTTCCGTCCTTGTACCTCACAATATACAATCCGGGACAGCAGGATCACTTCACAGGATGTTCCTTTGCGGACAACAATACTTTTTGCCGTTCGCTGTTCCAAGGAGCGGACTGCCCGATCCATAGTTCGCCGGAAACGGATATTATCCAACGGTTTCAGCAAATAGTCGCAAGCCTCTACCTCAAAAACATCAAATACATATTCTTTTAAAACAGTCACAAAAACCAGCAGGCTGTGACTTCCCCGTTTCCGCAGTATTCTGGCGGTTTCCACCCCGTCCGGCTGTTCCATCCTGACATCAAGGAAAATCAAATCAAAATCATCGTTGCTGGCCAACAGAGCACGGCTGTCGGAAAAACTGCTGACCGAATACGAGGCCATGTTTTTCTCTTTCATATATTGGGAGAGATGATCGGAAATTTCCTTTATCATGGACGGTTCATCATCGCAAATCGCAAATGTTATCATTTTCACCACCACTATAATATAACTTATCAGAATTTGCGAAGCAAATTATGATAAAAGGCGCGTCTTTTGCGCCGCATCTTTTCAATGAGTACTGCTCCTTCTCTTCCCGGTCATCTCTGTCACAGTCATTTTCAAAACCGCAGTAACTCCTATTATATCCGTATTAAATGGGAAGTCCTCCGCATGATATTGCCGCATCAAAATTTTCAGCGCCTTATATTTATCTTCATCCTTTACCATTTCTATGGTTCCATGGCCAATCACGCTTTCATAGGCCATAGTACAACTCATCCGTTCCTCATTAAGGATTAAATTGTGGCCGCAATCCATCTCAAAAGTTACACGGTTATCCTTTGCTATCAAATCCAGCTTCTTGCCTTCCCTGGCCGCGTGAAAGTATAAGAAAACCTGCTCTCCCTGCACATCCAATCCGAAATTAAGAGGAACAATATAGGGAAAATTTTCATCATTTAAAGCGATTCTGCACACATCGCATTTTCTGATAATTTCAACCATTTCCTTAAAATCTGTAATTTCTCTGTCTTTTCTTCTCATCATTTCTCCTTTTTACGTTTAATGTACCCTCGAATTCTCTCTGTGCCTGAATTTACCCTCCGTCCCTTCTGCCGGAACCCACAGTTCCTGGTAATAAGATTTCATCACCTCCATTCTCCATAATCGCCTTTTTCCCCCTTTTCAAATATTTATATAATGTCTCTGCCGCAAGGCTCTTTCCACGCCCCTTATCCGAAACAATCTGGATAGACCGTTTGGGAATACAGCAATTTATATGCATTTGTATTAATTTTTTGCTTTCCAGCAAAGGCCGGGCAAGGGCTTCGGAAACAAAACCAATTCCAAAATTGTTTTCAATCAGCGGCAACATAAGGTCCGATGTTGCAACTTCCATATCCGGCTCATAATCCGCACCATGTTCGATAAAAAATTCTCTATAGAAATGATATGTGGCGCTTTCTCTTCCCAATCCGATTAAAGAATAATTTTTGATGTCTTTCAGTTCTAAGATCCTTTCACTCAGGGCTCTATATTGCGTTCCGCCTGCAAGTATTTCGTCATAGTCCATTATTTTGCTGCACGAAACGCTTTCGGGCAGTTCAGAAGGGATAGTAACAACAGCAAAATCCAGTTTCCCGCTTACAAGGTGCCGTATCGTTTCCGGTGCTGTATGGTTATGGATTTTTATTTTTATTTCAGGAAATTCCAATCTAAAATTATGCAGGGCACTTAATAAAAAAAGATGCAAAGCTGTTTCTGTTGCCCCAATTTCCACTGTACCGCCATTCAAAGAACTCTGTATACCTATTTCCTCCTGCGCACCTAATAATTGCCTGTATGCAATTTCTACATGAGAATACAGCAATTTTCCTTCTTCTGTCAAGCTGATTCCTCTTGCCCCGCGAGCAAACAGGCAGCAGCCAAGCTGCGATTCCAGCAGCTTCATAATACGTGTCACATTTGGCTGATTACTGCCCAGAGCAGCCGCTGCTTTCGTTATGTTCTCATACTTTGCCACATAGTAAAAGATCTTATAGTATTCAAAATTTATATCCATATATTTTTCATATGCCTCTGATATAATATATATATTTTTCATATTTAGTTAAATGAATTATAATACATTATCACATTGGAGTCAAAAGGTATGTAGATAAAATTGAGAAAGGATATGGTTTTATGAATAAAGATTTAACTGTCGGAAAACCTGAAACGGTATTATGGAGATTCTGCCTTCCACTTTTTGGCAGCATTATTTTCCAGCAGCTCTATAATATAGCGGACAGCCTTGTGGCAGGGAAATTTATCGGCGAAAACGCGCTGGCAGCCGTGGGAAACAGTTATGAAATTACATTGATTTTTATTGCGTTTGCGTTTGGCTGCAATATAGGCTGTTCTGTTGTTGTTTCACAATTATTTGGCGCCAAAGAATTGTGCCGGCTGAAAACCGCCGTGACAACAGCCTGTATTTTCAGCGGAGCCGTCTGCATTGTATTGATGCTTGCGGGTATTTTGGGCTGCAATCCGCTGCTGCGCTTGATGCGAACGCCAAAAGAAGTATTCGCAGACTCGAAACTGTACCTTGATATTTACATATGGGGACTTCCGTTTGTCTTTTTTTATAATATTTCGACTGGGATTTTTTCTGCTTTGGGCGATTCCAAAACCCCATTTTATTTTCTTGCCGTATCCTCGGTATCAAATATAGCCGTAGACATTTTATTTGTCAAAACATTTCACATGGGTGTTGCAGGCGTTGCGTGGGCAACCTTTTTATGCCAGGGAGTCAGTTGCATCCTGGCTGTATTTACCGTATGGATACGGCTCAGAAAAATTCCATGCCAAGGGAAACCGGCGTTATTTGACTGGGGGCTGCTAAAAAGAATTTTTATGATTGCCGTACCAAGTATTTTACAGCAAAGTTTCATATCTGTAGGGAATATTTTAATCCAAAGCGTCATTAATGGATTTGGCGCTTCTATTATGGCAGGATATTCCGCCGCAGTAAAGTTGAATAATCTGGTAATTACATCCTTTACCACAATCGGAAACGGAATTTCAAACTATTCGGCACAAAATCTTGGCGCAGGGAAATATGAAAGGATAAAAGAAGGCTTCCATGCAGGCATTAAAATGGTATGGTTCCTCTGCATCCCATTTTGTACCTTTTATCTTTTCTTTGGAAAATATCTGCTGTTTCTGTTTATGGAAAAAGATTCCGGGGCCGCGCTGATGACAGGCAGGCAATTTTTATGGATACTCTCACCATTTTACTTTATCGTATCTGCTAAATTGGTTGCCGACGGCATTCTCCGCGGGATCAGTGCAATGAGCCAGTTCATGGCTGCTACATTTACCGATTTAATCCTGCGCGTGCTTTTGGCTTTTCTGTTATCCGATTTGACGAATAGCGCCCTTGGTATATGGTGCGCGTGGCCGGTTGGCTGGATTATTGCAATGGCAATTTCCGTTTCCTTTTATCGCAAAAAATCAAAAAAATGGCCCGTTTCACAGGCTTAAGATTTGTTTGGAACAAAAAACTGCCGCAAATCAGCACAATTCCACAAGGTAAGGCATCCATCTTTTTTGGTATCAGCCTTGTATTTCGGAATTGCCGATTTTGCAGCAGTTCTTTAACCTATATATTTTCAATTTTCTCGCATATCTGCCTATAGATCAGCCTTCGCAAACATTGTCTCGGTAACTTTCTTCAGCCTTTCTGCTTCCTCCTGCTCCTTTTCTCCTTCCACCAAGATTTCCAGCCGATCACCGGCTTTTGCAGAGAGAGAAAGTACATGAAAAATCAGCTTGGCATCACCGCTTTTTTCGCCCTTCCTTATCCGCACGCTACCGGCACATTGAATTGCCTCTTTTACTAACTTTCCGGCAGCTTCCGGTAAAAGGCCAGCTGGATCTTTTACCAAAAATTCAAATTTTACCATATATCTTTTTCCCCTTTTACTTCTCAGCCAAGTAGCGGTTCAACGCAAAAGCAATTCCTGCATCATTATTGCTCTTTGTGACAAAATCCGCCAATTTCTTTAACTCCCCAATAGCATTTTCCATGGCGATGGCCGTGCCTGCTTTTTTAAGCATAGGAATGTCCAGTTCCTGATCGCCAAAAGCCATCGTTTCTTCCGGACGGATACCCAGTTTTTTGCAAATTGCCTCCAGTGCCTCACCCTTATTAGCACCTTCAGGAAATATCTCAAGATAAATTTCTGATGAACGGGCCATATCCACTCCTGAAAGTCCCTTATCTTTCATTCTGTCCTGAATTTGGCAGACAATCTCTGACTCGGCGCCAACCAAAAGTTTATTCGGGCCGGTTCCCTTTTCTTTCCATGTCCTCATCAGATCTCTCATATCTGCCAGTTCCGGCTTATGGCCGATAATCCGGCTCTCCCGCTCCACATAATAATCCACGCCTGTCACGTACCACTTTCTTCCCTGAAATATCCAAAGCGGAAGGTGATTGACAGCCAGAAGATCCTCATAGATTTTCCAGGCCGCCTCCGGAGGCAGGCATCTGTCGTGGATACATTCCTTTCCCTGAAGAATATAGGTTCCTGCGTTGCATGCCTTGATACAGGGAATAGAAAGCTCATCCTCCACCAACTCGGTAGCTGCTGGCATTCTTCCCGTGATAAGCGCAATTTGTATCCCTATATTATGCGCTTTCCTAAGACTCTCTCTCACTGCCTGCGGAACCCTTTTTTCATCATTCAAAAGGGTTCCGTCCACATCC
Organism: uncultured bacterium; assembly: GCA_947383005.1. GTDB lineage: Bacteria > Bacillota > Clostridia > Lachnospirales > Lachnospiraceae > Brotaphodocola. The sequence goes on from CANDBT010000002.1 coordinate 113,248, forward strand.
AAACAAATCAGCTTATATGACATGAATCATCCATCCCCAACAGATCTAATATCTTTTCCACATTACGTTTTCCGTTTCGGATACCCAGATTAAATACCGATGCACTCCCCAAACCTGTAAGACTCAAAACAATGCCCGAAATGCCTAAGAAAAGGTTTTCGCTCTGTCCCGCAAATCCTGCATAGATAAATGCCACTCCGGTGGCAGACAAAGCAAGTGCAATTTTTTTCCATCTGTCAATCTGCCCAAGAGCCCTCGTCTGAAGCGCCGCCTCCCGGGATAATCGTTTTCTTTCTGCCACATTCATAATATTTACCTCTGCTTAATAGACCAATCCCGGATTGAAGAATCCCACAAGCACGCCGATAAAAGCAACCACAACCAGAAGCAGCATGACTTTGATCGGCGACATCCGTTTCTTTGCCATCAAAAACCAGCAGGCAATAACGAAAATCGCTGTCAAAAGACCAGGAAATACTTCGTTTAATTTATCCTGCAATACCAGATACGGTTCTCCCGCTTCATTGAGAAGCTGCATCGATGTGGTGACGCTTACCCAGGTCGCAGACACGGCTCCGATTACCATTCCGCCAAGAATGGAAACCGAGTCCCTGATGGCATCGCCTTGAGCGCCAATCAGGAATTCCACGGCCTTGGTGCCGAGACTGTATCCTTTAAAATACAGGAACCGCATTCCCAGATAAGCGAATAAATTCCAAACAATAATGTAAAAAATCGCACCCAGCGGAGAACCGCCTGTGGACATGCCCATAGCAATGCCCAGGAGAATAGGAATCACCGTCCCCACTACCAGAGAGTCTCCGATTCCTGCAATGGGACCCATCAGACCGGCACGAAGGCCGTTGATGGTCTCATCATCCACATCTTCAGCTCCGCCTGCTCTCGCCTCCTCCAGGCCCGCGGTAATACCCACAATCAATGTGCCAAGCTGAGGCTCTGTATTGAAGAACGCCGTGTAAGTGTTCATAGCCTTTGCCTTGTCATCTTCGTTATCGTATAAATCCTCCACCAAAGGAAGCATGGAACACAGATATCCGAAAGTCTGCATATGTTCCTGGGAAAAACAAGTCAGGTGTCCATAAAACCAGTTATGGAACGATTTTGTCAGAGCTTTTTTTGACAGCTTCTTTTCCATCTCAGATATCCTCCTCGTCATCATCATATCCGCCGGCAACTGCTGCTTTGCTCACGGACAGCATTTTAATCTTATAGTTAATAACAGCAAACATTCCGGCAATCACGGTTGCTGATACCAGGTTGATCCCCATAGATGCCGCCAGGGTAAATCCAAACAGATAGGGAATAAAATCCGTTACCTGCTTTACAATCTGTTTTAACAAAATCGCAATACCAACACAGGGAAGGAGAGAGCCAACCGTAAACAAGGTTTTCATGGCAATTCCGTCCATGGGAAGGGTGGTCTTAATCAACTCCACCACACTGGTTCCCATTTTACACATAATCAATGTGGGAATGAAGGAGCAGATAAAGTGAGAAATCCATGGCAGAACCATGTCAACTACATATAATTTATGATAATCCCTTTTTTCCACGGCCTGCCAGCCAATATGCTGCCACGCCAAATTAATCGTGGCGGTTCCGTAAAACAGCACAGTTCCCAAAGTACCCACCATAGCGCCGAAGGAAGTTGCCAGCGCAGCGCCTTCTGTGGATGTTGCCTCCAATCCATAACTTTTCAATGCAACCATAGCCAAGGGAATCCCTATATAGCTTACCGCGCGGACATCGGCCGATACAGTCCCGCCCGGAGTGACCAAAGCAATATAAACAACCTGCATGGCACATCCTACCAGGATTCCGGTTTTCATATCCCCGAGAATCAGACCGCAGATAAATCCACCGATTAAAGGCCTTCCAAATGTATAGTTACCAACCGATGAGCCGCCCATACCAGGCATACTCGACAGACACGCAAACAGGCCCAGCAGAGCCGCCTGTAACCAACTGATTGTCATGATATCCCCTCCTTAGTGAAATCCAAACTGGCCTCTGAATTTTTTCCAGTTACCAATCGCCTCATCCTTCAACAGAGCAAATTCCACCTCATATCCTGCATTCATAATATTCTCCAGGGCCTGCGCCTCTTCCTGGGTAATTGACTGGTTATTACCTAACTTTGTTGTCCCTGGGCGGTCATTGCATGGCCCGATAATCACGGTGCTGATACCTGGCTTCAATCCTTGCTTCACCAAAATAGTTTCCATATCCAGAGGATTTTTGGTGATAAGGAAATAATTATCCTTACTCTTTAGGACCTTCTCGCTCTTTTCCATAAATTCCTCCAGCGACCAGACGAAGGTCTTTTTTCCGCTTGCGCTCTTGTAAGCAGATTTTAAAACCGGATTCTTTGCCGCCGCATTATTGACCGCAATCAACCCGTCACAAGGATATTCCAATGCCCATCTCGTACAAGTCTGTCCATGAATCATTCTGTCATCAACGCGGATAAATGATATTGCCATGATTATTCCCTCCTACTGATTATTATTTTTAGATTAATTTTTATTTTTCCGCCAGCATCCTGTTTTTCCTACGATGCCATCTTCCCTTTGCCTGTTCTTTGGACCTTTTCAGATTTCGTCTTCCTCTTCACTGACTGTTACCGTAAACTCGTGAAGCGCCTCCCTTGCTTCCGGAACCAGCATATCGACAATCTGTGCCCTGTCCACGCTGTCCTTTGAAACCACAGCGCTAACCACCAGCGGCAAATTCATCCCACCTATCATGGTCGTTCGATTCAAAAGCCCTTGTTCTGCCAGCACTTTAGCTGTAGTCGTCAAGGGAGATCCTCCAATCATATCAGCAAACACAAGAAGCTCATCTTCCTCCTTGACCACAGAAACACATTTACGCACGTTCTCGGCAAGCTCATCGGCGCCCATCCCATTTTTCAGGCTTGTGGAAAGGATATCCTTCCTTCCCTCCCCCGCAAGCATATCCAGTACACTATGCACTCCCTGTGCCATAGTCCCGTGGCTCACCAGCAATATGTACTTCATATTCGCTCCCTCCATACAAAAATTTTTGTATAACGGTTCCGCTTCTTTTGACCGTTATGCTTTTGTTTTATCGTGCTTTCAGTATATAAAAAAAGCGGCACATGTTCACCTAACATGTGTCACTCTTTTTATCTGCCATGCGTCATATCTTTTCATGACATTTGTCATATTTGCTTTTGTTCCTTCGCCGTATTTCTCATTACTATTCAATAAATGCTCTTTTTAGTTTTCAAATACTGATTGATATTCCGATTCTGAATAATAGTTTCCATATTGATGTTGGAATTTCCCTCCAAAATCGTCCTTACTGCCCGATCCACTTCCGCAACCGCATTATCATAATCATGAAACCGGGGAATCACAACCGCCTGTTCCACCGAATCGCTTAACATGGAAAGCTTCCCCAAATTTCCCGAGTCAAAATTTCCCGCAAAAAATTTCTGGTTTTCTTCGGATTCCACAACCTCTTTCAGCACGGGGACTCCCTCGGAATAGCTGAAAATTTCCGACTGAAGTTCTTCATCCCCAGTTAAAAATTTCATCAGCTCCCATGCCTCCTGTGAGTGAACCGTAGATTTACTCATAGCAAGCGTAAGCGTATCCAACCGGGAAATATTCCCCCCTTCCGGGCCGGCAGGCATGGTTACACAGTCCCACTCAAATCCAGAGTATTTCTTTATACTTAAAGGATAAGATTTGTATGCCCGGTATTCGGAAAACAGCATAGGCTGAAAAGCTACATTCCCCAAGGCAAACTCTTTGCTGGAAACGCTGTAACCCCGGTTCAGCTCCTCCATTCTGCCCATAAAGGAAATAGCCGTTTTTGCCTTCTCATCCGTCAGATAGCACTCCGTCCCTCTTTCATCAAATAACGTGACCCCATTGGAATCAAAAGCGTCTTCCCAGGTATAACCCACGGTTCCAAACTGGTCAATGACGCCATTTCCATCCGTGTCCTTTGTCACTTCCCGGCAGATATGGTAAAAGTCGTCCCATGTCCACTGATTTCCCGGCATGGCAAGCCCTTCCCGTTCCAAGACGCTTTTATTTACAAACATCAGCTTGGGGGCACATTCATAAGGCAGGGCGTACTGCACACCTCCATAACTCCCATATTCATAGGCAGAGGTATAATAGCGCTCTGAAGAAAATTCCTTATCCTCCTCTATAAAGGAAGTGAGTTCCCGCAGTACCCCTGCTTCCGCGAAATCGTTAAAATGCTCTCCCGGTACAAAAAAAAGATCCGGCGCCTTTCCTCTCATCATCTGCCCGGACAGCCACTCCGGATAATCCTCCTTAACGATACCGCTTACATATTCCACCTGGATATCCGGATGCTGTTCTTCAAACCGTACAATAGCCTCCTCCAACAGCTTGTAAGAATAACCGTTCTGCACACCCCAGTAACTGTCACTGAACACGCCTATGCGTATCACATTTTCATAAAACCCCGGAAGCATTTTATACATGTCGCTGGCTGTCATCCAAATAGACACCAGAAGAAAAACACAGAGCCCTGCCCGGATGCCATACTTCCTGTCTGTCTTATTTTTATCCGTTTTGCCCTTACCTGCTCTTCGTCCCATCAATTTCCGTCTCCAAAAACTTTGTGAATCGCGCCGGTCTGTACTGCCCATATGGCTAACTGTGTACGATCCCTCAGATTCAGCTTGCTCAAAACCGTGCTGATACAATTTCTGACGGTCCCGTCAGACAAATTCAGCTTTGCCGCGATCTCTTTATTGGACAGGCCGCTTCCCACCTGGACAATAACCTGCCATTCGCTGTCCTTTAAGCTTGCCGACTGCCGCTCATCCACCTGAATCGCTATATTGGATTGTGCCATACGCGAAAACAGCCGTACCACCTTAGAGGCAATATCCTCATTAATCATTGCTGTCCCATGATAAACCTTATGAACAGCCTCTGTCAGTTCTTTCATGGAAATCCCTTTAAGAAGATAACCGCTGGCACCGTATTTCAGTGCATTAAACACATACTCATCATCATCAAATGTCGTCAAAATAATGATTTTGATATCCGGGTAATTCTCTTTTATAATCCGGGTACAAACCACTCCGTCCATCTCCGGCATCCGGATATCCATCAGAATCACATCCGGCCGTTCTCTCCGCACAGAGCGTATCACTTCCACTCCGTTGGCTACCGCATCGGTCACTTCAAAGCTGTCCTCGCTGTTTAAAATGATCAGCAAGCTTTGGCGAATCAACTCCTGGTCATCCGCAATCAACACTTTAATCATTTTCTTCCTCCGTCCCCCATCTGATTGGAATACTTGCATCTATCACAAATCCATGGTCTCCATGATAGGATAAAGAACCCTTTAGCATATCCAGCCTCTCCTCCATATGATGGAGGCCAAATCCCTTTTGTATATTGCCGCACCCCACTCCATTATCTTCTATATGGATTTTCAGCATATTGAAATTCCGGCTGATCTGAACCTGCACATGGTTTGCCTTTCCATGGCGGATGGCATTGGTAATGGACTCCTGCACAATCCGATAGATCACATCCTCCTCATCCTTATTAAACCCTTTCAAAGCCGATTCGATCTGATAAACAATCTCCACTCCCGTAGAATGCTGTGTCTCCTCCATCATTTGTATAAGCGCCGACTTCAAATCCAGACTTTCCAGTGCATCCGGGCGGAGAGCCTTTACTGACCTGCGGACATCCTTAATCCCCTGTCTCGCCACACCAGCAATCGCCCGCAACTGCTCTTTTGTAGCTTCCGGAGCTATATCCACCAGCATTACACAAGCGTCAATCCCCGTAATAATCCCTGTCAGGGAATGGCCCAAGGTGTCATGAATCTCCCTGGCAAGACGGTTCCGTTCCTTCGTCTCTGCCGCCCTTTCCGATTCTCTGGCATATTCCTCCAGCTTTTCATTTGCCATCTTCAATTCCTGATTGGCCGCATTCAGCTTCTCGTTCAATCCCCAAATCCGTTCTTTTTCCCTGACCTCCGTCAAAATCATCACAATCGCATAGCTGATAAAAACAATCGTATTTAAAGAATTCAAAATATTGCGGACTCCCAACAGCAGGGACTGCACCTCCCTGCTGTAATATGCCCAGCAGTCTTCTGTAGAAACAATATGATACCCTGCCGACAACAAATCATAATCCAGCAAAATATAAACCACACAGATAGAAGTCACCAAAAGCATCCTCTGCTTCATATCCGAAAAATAACTCATGGTATCGGCAATAATCAGAAGCACCATGCCTGCATAGCCGAAATTCAGCACGTAACTGATAGCAAATACGATTCCCAACTCCAGAATTGTTTTCAACAGGAAATGTGATTTGTTTTTACAACGGATGGACAACAAAAGCAGCAGGCACAAGTACAGCCCAATAGATAAAACGGGAAGCTTCCACGGTTCCATAGGCAGCCGTTTTACCCTTATCAAAAATTCCATCGCAGAATTTTCATAAATATATCCAGATAAACTATACACGGTCACCATCGTCATATACAGAATGATAACCATATTCAGATTTTTCATCGTGCTCAGCACCAAATCCGGAAAACGCTCCCTTTCCCTTTCCATTCCCAACCCCTCTTTTTTCTCATACTCCGTTTTTACTGCCAACGATCAATGCTGTACTGCTCCACATTTTCTTTTGTCACCAGCTCTACTGGTACCCGAATCTTTTTTTCCACGGTTTTCCCGTCTAAAAGGCAATAAATCGTATCTGCAGCTATCTGACCGATTCGGGACGGAAACTGCGCCGCGGAAGCGGACATCATCCCTTCTTTAATCAATGCCTTGGCATCCGGGGAGGCATCAATGCCATACACCTTCACTTGTTCTGACATCCCGTGCTCATCCAAGGCGGCTGCCACTCCCACGGCTGCCAAATCATTGAGGCAAAACACACTGTCAAAAGAAATCCCCTCCTGAATCGCTTCCTGCATTTTCGGCATGGCGATTTCCAACTGGCCATCACAGTTAATGCGTTTCACAACATGGATCCCGTCATTTTCCTCTACCGCATCCAAAAAACCCTGCACTCTGTCCTGACCGGATTTTGCCACATCATGCGTCATAACAATCAGATTTGACTTTTTATTCTGTTCTGCAAAATACTGGCCAACCAACTGGCCGGCGCCGTAGTTATCTGAGGTAATCGTGCAATCTGCCACACTGTCCTCTTCCAAATCCGTATCCACCACAACAATAAAAACTCCCTGTGTTTTTGCCTTTTGTAAGATATCAGACAGGCTTTTCCAATCCACCGGCGTCACCACCAAAACATCAATCCCCATCCGCAGCATTTCCTCAATCTGTTCAATCTGCCTGTCCACATTGAGGGCAGGGTCCCGCAGCACCATCCGATCTCCCTCAATCTCCACCTGATTGCTGATCTCCTCATTGAGGATTTTATAAAACTCATTATTCATTGTCATGTAACTTACACCGATGAGACGGCTGTTCTCCTTCTGTTCCAGAGAATAGTCCCTGCCGCTGAAACGGGCTCCCGCCAGTAAAAATACGGGCAGATATAAAAGGAAATTAAATATCATAAATATTTTTCGGAAATTTGTGCTCATTTTATCACCTTAACGCTTTTATGCTCCCAATATTCTTTATCCACACTGAATCTATCCCCAAAAACCCCGCATCCCATTATGTAAAGAAAAAATGAGCCAAAGCCGCCGTCCCTGTATTTTGTCAATCAATACTTCACGGATAAACCTTGGTCATCCTGTCCGCCAACCTACATCTTTATTATAAACCATCCTGTACCCGTATAGTCAAGAGAAAAATCACCGCCGGTACAGAAAAATGCAGCCGCCCTTTTTCAGGCAGCTGCACTTTATCAGCTTTCTGTAACCCCACCCTGTTCCATTTTCTTCAAAAGCTGGCAAGCGACTCCCACTTTACACGCTTACATCCACATTGACGCCTGTTTCCACGGCCGCCTCCACAGCTCCGCCTGTCTCATCATATGCCATATTTTGCACACCATCCACCGGAACCGAGACCGCGGAGCCATCCATCTGAGTCCTTCCTTCCTCGCTGATTTGGACCGTATCCGGATCTGCATTTTCCTTTTTCGCCGTCTCAGCCTTCTTTTCCTGTTCCTCGCGCTCTTTGCTCCTCGCCTCGATAAGCTCCTCCTGACGCAGCTTCTCCTTTTCCTTTGCCTCCTTTGCATCAAGCTTCATTCCCTCGCTGGCTTTTTCACCATAATCTGCCGCCTGTTCCGTCAGCCCTGCCGCGTAACCCAGCGCCCGCTGCATCTTTTCCGTGTCTCCCTTGCGCTCTGCCTCATCTGCCACACTCATGGGAATAGAAAGCATACGGATATTGGCGTTAGCTCCTGACAGACCTTCCATGGTTTTTGCATTCATATGATAACCTCCTTCGTCTGAATCGCTCTCCTGAATATTTACGTGGGACTGTAAATCTGCCGCCCTGTTTCTTGTTTCGGCGTAAGTAAAAGAATGCTAAGATCCCTGTAACATAAGGGTACTTTGACGTCATATGTGGCCAGATATACAAATGCTCATGAAAAACAGCCCTTTTCAAACACGCATTGACATTACAACGTATTTTGGGCCTGCTGGTACAGCGGCAGCAGAATCGATATAGTAAAAACCCCGTTTTCCGCTTCCGTATGTACTGCCCCGTTATATTTTTCTGCCGCCGCCTGAATATTCCTCAATCCCAGGCCATGCACTCCGGGATTTTCCTTCCTGCTCCTTAAAATCTCCTGGCTGTCCGCCAGATCCGTGCTGTTTTGCACTTCCAAAAAAAGACATTTCTTCACGGTTCCCATATAAATCCGGATAAACGGCTCATCCCCGGCTTCCACCCTTTTCCCCGCTATTCCTCCAGTCTCAGACATGGCATTCTCCTGTAGCCGGAAACAGGCTTCCAGGGCATTGTCCAAAATATTTCCCACAATAATACACAAATCCGTCTCCTTCACCGGGCAATCTGCCGACAGCCTCGCGTCACACTGCCATCGGATTTTTTTCTCTGCAGCCTGTCTCCTTTTATGATAGAGAAGGGCATCAATCACCAGACTTCCGGTGACTTCATCCTCTGCTTCCACGCCTCCTGTCTCTGCCATCTCCCGCAGATAGCTGCCGGCCTTCTCCCATTGCCGGTTCTGCACCAGGCTTTGCAGGGCAATCACGTGATTTTTTATGTCATGTCTCAGACGCTCCGTCTGCCTGTACTGCTCCTCCATCATTTGATAACACATTACCTGAGAGCGATATTCCTCCCCTGCCCTTTCCTCCCGGGCCATCCGCTCCATACCAAATACAAGAGCCCCTGCGGCCGCCATGGCCAAGCCGGTAAACATGCACATGGCGCTATGGCTGATAAGCTGGTTCCCATATAGCCCATATCTTCCCCAATCCTGGACCAGGATTCCGTTGCTGGCAGCCCAGTTAGCTAAATCCGTCACCAGGACAGTACAAAAAAGTGACATGGACAAAGACAGATACCAACTCTTCCTCTTTTCCTCAAAAACTGCCTCCAAGGGTTTTGACAACAGCATGATGGCAGACGTGCCTGCCCCGTAAGTCATCAGCATGATGATTCGGTCGGTCCACACTCCTGTCGTGGCAATCTGTCCGCCGCCTGCCGTCATATGAGTCAAAATCAATCCCAGGCAACACAGGAAAGACTCACTGAAATTTAAAATCAAACTGCCCATCACCAGCAAGATAACTGCAGCCAGGAGTTTTTTCTCCCTCTCATCCCGAAACACCGCCATAACCAGCCCCACGAACACCCCATGGCTGCACATGGCATAGAGAATATAAGGAATGTCCGTATATTTTAAATATAAGGCCATAAGCCCCCCCATAACAGCTAAAAGAAGCCCGGCAAAAACTCCCTCTTCCCGCCACGTCCCCTTTAAATGCTTTCTGAAAAAATGAGAAACACGCCAGACATATAAAAGGTAAGCAATCAATGGCAAAAAGACATCCCATCCCCCTGCTGCCTGCCTCATAGGATTCCCCCATTCTCTCTCATACAAGCCAGAACCGCCTGGCAAAATGCTTCGTATCTGCGCCGGGCAATGGCAATCTTCTCTCCGTTTTCAAGTATTGCCTCCCGGCGGTTATAAACCTCCACATGCTTCAAATTGATCAGATAGCTTTTGTGGCATCGGAAAAAAGACCTTCCCTCAAGCTGTTTTTCCAAAATCCCGATCTGTTCATAATAGGTAAAGATCTCTCTGTCCTGATGAACATCAATCTGCCTGCCTCGGATTTCAAAATACCAGACAGAATCCAAAAAAATTTTTCTTCTCTGACGCTCCCTGCTCACCACGATATAATCCCGACAGGCACGCCGCTCTTTATCCACCGCACGCCGCAAGACAGACTTCAATTTCCCGTCGTCTACCGGCTTGATCAGATAGTGGAATGCCTCCACATCATAAGCATCCCACACATAACTGCGGCTGGAAGTAAGAAAAATCAAGGTTTTTTCAAAAGCCATCTCCCGGCATCGTCTGGCTGTCTCCATACCATCCATACCGGTCATGAGAATATCCAAAAAAATCAAGTCAAACCGTTCCAGTACTTTAAGCAGCTCCTGTCCGCTGCCAAACTGCTCCACAACGCAAGATATCCCCATCTCTCCCATCAGCTTCCGAATCCTTGCCGATATCTCCAAACATTCCAAAAGCTGGTCATCACAAACCGCGATTGATACCATAATTCTACCTTCTCTCTTTATGGGAAAACGATTATCCCTACACTCCGGCCTCCAAAGCCGCTTCAATCCCTGTTACAGAAATCGCTTTGCAATTTCCGATAAGTTATATTACAGGAACCGCTACGCGAACCCTGTAATCGGATTTACGGCGCAAAGAACGCGCCTTTTATCGGAAATCGCTTTGCAATTTCCGATAAGTTATATTACAGGAACCGCTACGCGAACCCTGTAATCGGATTTACGGCGCAAAGAACGCGCCTTTTATCGGAAATCGCTTTGCAATTTCCGATAAGTTATATTATTATATCGGCAAAAATCTTTTAAAAATAGTTTACCTGTAATGAACGGGAGAAAATTTGTTATAACTGGTATATCCTTTCCCCAAAGCCATTCTAAAATGTCATTTCCATTTTTTGCGTTTTCCATTACACGGAAAACCCCTCTTGACAAACGTGATATAATAGAATCGTAACAAAAAACACAACTTAACAAACCTGCTTGTGGAACATAGCTGTAGGCTGCTAAGCGTGATTCAGTATTTGGAGGAAAAGATAAATGAATACTTTAAAAGCTGAAAAGAGGGACTTGTCCATCAAAGCGAAAAAACTCAGACGCGAAGGATTTGTAACAGGTAATCTGTATGGCCATGCACTGAAGGAATCTATTCCCTTACAAATGGAGAAAAGCGCCATCGACCGTCTTCTGAAGGTAGAGAGAAAAGGCGGAAGGGTTATGCTGGATGTGGACGGACAGACTTATAACACTTTGATTAAAGAAGTGGATTATAACGCCCTGCGGGGTTATGTCAATGAAATTGATTTTCAGGCCCTGGTAAGCGACGAAAAGGTGCATTCTACTGCCGAAGTGCATCTGGTCAATTTGGAAAAGCTGGCTACAGGCGTACCGCAGCAGATGCTGCACGAAATTGCATTCAAAGCGCTTCCCGCCGCACTGGTAGAGAAGGTCGAAGTGGATGTGAGTACCTTGAAAGTCGGGGATACCGTCCGGGTGAAGGATCTGCCTATCGCCCAGAGCAAGGACGTGGATGTGACGATGGATCCGGAGACGACAGTCGTAACCATTACGGAGGTTCATGCATCTGCTGCCGCTGATACGGAAGCTGCCGAATAATCCAAATAGAAATAACCGAACTATCCTGCCTGGAAATTTCTTTCCAGGCAGAGAATTTTTTCCTGGCCGCAGCCCAATCACTGTACTTCTGTACGATATTACCCATTGCCAAATGTCAACCCAAAATCCAATTCATAGTAGTTTCCCACCGCGTCCCGATAAGCATATGCTTTTCCGTTTTCATCCTTCAGGTTTTCTGACATATACCGGTCTTTATCATATCCCGGCACATCATTGGGACTGGCACAGATTCCCTGCTTATCTACAGCAAGCACTTCGTCATTTCTCGGCAAGGTAATCGGGAGCTTTCCAACGGGAGCAAACCTGCCGAATATCACATCCAAAACAGCGGACTGCTCCGTATCAAATCCCACAGTCAAAGCATCCAGATATGGCTCCGCATTGCCGACTTCCCAGGCTAGCGTGATATTCAGATTTCCCACCACTTTCCCACCGTTTTTATGAACAGCGTCAGCGATCTCTTTTATGCGGCCTGCTCCGCTTAAGGTAGTCTCTTTGTGGGTTGTTTCGGCCGGACGGCCTTCCATATCCACATCAGGAATCTCTTTTCCGTCACAAAGATCCAGCTCCAAATAACCTTTTGTCGGGTTAAAATACTCTCCTGAAGAAGGATACAGCATCAATATGGCATAATCTGCTTTCTCATAGCTTTCAGTCAGCACAAATGTTTTATCTTTCAATTCCTCTCTCAGCTTTGCCGTTACTTTTCCAGCCGTTTGTGCATCTTTATAAAAACATTCTACATAAACCTTTTTCAGTTTCAGCTTTTCTTCATAAAGAGGCAGCGTCCCGTCATTTTTAAGCAAAACCACGCTTTTTCGATGCGCATCCAAAGCGGATTCCCAGTCTCTTTTATCTAAGGCTGCTTCAACTGCCTTTTTCGGGTTACGGTAAGGATTCTCAAACATGCCAAGCGCAAACATCTCCGTGAGTGTGCGAGTGACCGCCCGATTCAGGGATTCCTCTGTCAATATGAGTTCTTCCTTCTGAAAACCCTCCGGCACAGGATGCGTCTCATAATAGCCGTTTATCCCCCTGTCATATGCTTCCCGGCCATACTGCTGATCAAAAAGCCCGCTGATTAAATCTACGCCTGCCTGATTCACCGCAAATCCAATCCGTTCCGGCTTATCTAACATCTCCACGCCCCAGCCCATATTGTGTACAATCCCCGTATCCGAATTAATATACCCTTCGAATCCCATTTGCTCCCGCAAAAGCCCCTCAATAAACGGTTTATTGTAGGCAAAACCGTAGGGTTTAAATTCCATGGCATTGCCGTTTTGGTCTGTTTGGGATGCGCTTTTCTTCTCTGACGGTTTCGCATAATAGGGCATAATAGAAGAAACATGACAATTTACTGCTGTCTGAAATCCCGGAAGATGATATTTTTGAAGGGATCCTTCAGTCTGATACACATTCCACTGTCCCATCTGATAGTGAGGATCAAAACCATTTTCTCTGGCGCCGCCGCCAGGAAAATGCTTCACCGTCATAGCCACTCCGTCGGCTGTTACTCCATGGCTGCTTCCTTGGATTCCCGGAATCAGACGGGAAAAAATCTCACAGACCAGCTTCGGATCTTCCCCGAAGGTTCCATAACTTCTCTGCCACCGCGGATCAGATAAAATATCCGCCATGTACATATAGCCCTTTTTTAAGCCGGCCGCATCCCATTCCCGGCGAATACAATCGGCAAATTTATCCACCAGCCCGATATTGCCGCCTCTCACAGCGGCAGCAATGCCCAAAGTGCCGGGCCATGCAGCAAAGATACCGACAGCATCATTCATACCGAACACAACCTCTCCGTTCTCATTTCGGGAATTGGATGCCACCTGTACCGGAACAAAATGCCGGCATTCTTCCGCAACGGCGTGCAGCTGATTGAGCCAGTCCGCCATATCATCGGGAGTGGGATTCGCCCTTAAAATCAAATGACGGGCAAACCATTCTTTTATCAGCTCTGTAGTGCCTGGCAGATGCTGTTCCCCGAATATGCTTTTACCATGCACCTGGGCATCATCCAGAACCCCGGATTCATCAAAAATCACCTGATGCCCTTCCACTCCGCAAGGATATTTGCCCATTCGCCAGTCTGAAATAAAAAGCTGTGCAATCTTTTCATCGGTAGTCAGCACGTTCACATAGGCTTGTGCCCTCTCCTTAGCCGGAAGCCGCCAATCGTCAAACGGCTTATACTCCCCCGAACCGTCCAAATCTTTAAAATACAGCCCATCCCGTTCAATGATATCGCGGCAAACTGTTCCTATTACAGGGCCATTTTGATTCTTATAATATTTTACATGATCTGATGCTTTTTTTGCCATCTTTTTGCTCCTCGTTTTTATTTTTTCGGAAATTCACTTTCTCAAACCCTTCTGGAAGCATAATCCCCAATACCAACAGATATTGGGGATTATGGTGCGGTTGCTTACAGCAACTCTTTTATATAATCTGCAATGGCTTGATCCTTGCATCCGGCAAAGAACAATTCTTTAAAATGCTCACCTGCCACGGCGCCTTTTACCAGCTCCTGATCAAGATCTTTCAGACCATCCAGCAGGGGACGCAGAGTCTTTGTGCGCACCTGATCCAAAATACGCTTATTGCGCATCTCAGGTTCCACCCGCTCGGGCGGATATCCCTGTCCATGGCCAAAACCGAACAGCTTCTCAAATACATATTCAAGATTCAATTCGCCGCCCCAACCAAAACCCTTAGCAAACGGTAAGGCCACAGCGTTGCCGTCGTTGACATGGGCAAAAGTGTAAGCATCCACGGGATCTTCTATATGTCCGCAGATCACGCCCGGAAAGCTGTTCATGGCCAGCATGGCTCCCTCACCAGTGCCGCAGCCAGTGATTACAAAGTCAGCTGCTTTGCTGTTAAGCAGAATAGCTCCCAGGATGCCACACTGGACATAGGTAAGCTGAGCTGCATCATCCGCCGAATACATTCCATAATTGTCCACCGTGTGATTCATGGGTTCTGTCACTTTTTTCAGTGCGGCAAGAATGGTGCCGTTCCTGCCTGCCTGACTGTTTTCATTAATAAGTGCAATTTTCATGTCTTTTCTCCTCGCATAATTTATGTACATTTAAAATTTCTCTTGTGTCTTCCTATACGGCTTTTATTCCGGCACATAGGCAGGGTACAAAAAACTCCAAAGAAATATCCTTCAGCGCTCCGGCTCAATTTGCTGCACCTTGTGCTTTTATATCAGCGATTTTTGCCTGAACCTCAACCATTTTTTCTTTATCCAACGGATAAAATCTCATGGCAATCAGGCTGGCAATCCATCCCAGTATCGGCATACCAATAAACAGGAACAAAGTAACCCAAAAGATTCCGGAAGTCAGCGGGTCTTCCTGTGTGGGGAAGCGATCCGCAAAACCGATCATCACACAGAACCAACCGACGATGGTCGATGCGAATGAAGAGATCACTTTGTCAAAAAAGCCGAACACCGTACCCATCAGGGCAGGGGCATAGTTGCCGGATTGATACAATTCATAATCGGCACAGTCGGCGATCATAGGTGTAGCCAGGCCAACATTGATGTTGGCAAATCCATAAACCAAAGTATAAAGGCCAATATAAGCGATAGTCATAAAACCAATATGTTCCAGCGAAATCTTGGTTGGATCGCCAAAAATCAATATTGCTCCCAACAAAGCCGAAGATATAATGCTGCACCAGGTAAACAAAACCGTTGCCCGTTTGGACGAGAACCTCGCCGCTACACCGGTTCCAATAATAATCATAATCATGCTGGGAACCAAAGTGATCATGGACATTCGGCTGAGCATTTTATAATTGCCAATAATAATGCCATAAAGCATAATCCCGACTACGGAATTTTGCCGGACCTGGGTAGCCAGTTTGTCGGTGGAAGCCGCTACCACCAGCATTTGGATGGCCCGGTTGTTTTTGATAATTCGGAAAATATCCTTGAATCCGTAGCTAGCCTGCTTCCCTAATTTTGCGTATGTTTCGGGACGGTCCTTTTCCGAAATACCAATCATAGCCAAAATCGTAAGAACCAGGGAGATGGGGCCGAAGGTAAAGATTACTTCTTTGAATAAGCTGGCGCTAAATCCCTGATACTTGCCCACCAGAGTGTCGGTAATATACACGGCCATACCGGCAAACAACAGCGCATTAATGATACTGTCGATTCGGGCAAACATGGGACGCTGCTTGGGGTCATTGGTCAGCACGCTCTGCCCGCCTCGGGTAGCGGCGTTCTGAAAGGTGTAGCCGACGATATATACCAGATAAATCACGGTCCAGTAGACTGCTCTGGGCAGCCCTGCCGGCATCAGATGGGTGGTGGTGAACATCAGCACCACTGTTGTCAACATGATTAGATTGCCCAGCAGCATAAAAGGCCTAAATTTTCCGAATTTTCCGTTGGTCTTATCCACAACAAAGCCGATAATGGGATCGGTAACACCGTCCCAGAACCGGGCGGCCATCATAATGTTGGAAACAAGCATGACAGCCCCTTTCTGATTATCTTACCACTCAAACAGACTCTTTCCTTTCAGGCGCAGAATGGCCTCAATAAAGAAATAATCGCCATAAATAATCGGCACTTCCGTATTAGTGCCGTCCGGGTCGTGATAGAAGAATGTACCGCCGGTGGTAATCGCATCCTGCTCCGGATTCCAGTCGGCGAACTTCTCATCACAGGCACGCAGAATACGGTATGCTGCCTCGGTATAGAACCGGGCTTCATTTTCCTCTACATGGCCGGCGATTTCCAGCAGGCCGCAGGCAGTACACATGGCGGCTGTGGAATCGTATTTCCGTGGTTCGGCAGGCTGGCGGTAATCCACCAGAGGCAGCCAGTTCTGGACAGCCATGTTTGCTATACAATAATGGGCACATTGTTTAGCGGTGTTGAGGAACGACTCATCTCCAGTGTGGCGATAGCTCAGCGCAAAGCCATATACCGCCCAGGATTGTCCTCGGCTCCAGGAAGAACCCTGCCGATAGCCTTGTCCTCCGGGATTAGTCAGGTACTCACCGCTGTCCGGGTCAAAGGCTACAATATGGTTGCAGCTTCCGTCAGGCCGGACAACATATTGCTGAGCGGTTTTGGCATGGTTGACAGCAATCTTTTTAAACCGAGGGTCATTGGTTTCCTTTGACGCCCAGTACAACAGAGGAATATTCATCATGCAATCAATAATCATCCAGCCACGGATATCGCCGCCGCCAAAATTTTCGGCCATTTTGGCCATGTGATCGGGCCATGCGCGAATAAATTTCCCGTCCAGGTTATAGCGGGAAGACAACAGGCTGGCTGCCAGAAGCCCCCGGCGGCGTGCTTCCAAGTCACCGGTTTTCCGGTAATTAGCCACGGAAGACAAAAGGAACAAGAATCCGACATCATGATCTACAGTTTCGGCGCTTCTCAGCAACACATCCAGCCTTTCCTCCACACCTACGGCGGCCTTTCTGTATTCTTCATCTCCGGTAGCCTCATACATCTGCCACAACATTCCCGGCCAGAATCCATTTGTCCAGAAACCAACATGAGTATTGCCGTCAGGCATTTTCCCCCAGGAAGTTTCCGTAATATCATGATATTTACCGTCCTTGTCTGTGGTGTAGGGGATATTGGTGCCTATTCGGGCGCACTCCGCCTTCATCTTGGCCAACAACTTGTCATAAGTCTCGTCCAACCATTCCTGATTGGAGCGTTCATCAATCTTTTCTTCCATTTAAGCTCCTCCTTATCGATGTATCAGCACATATAGAGCCGCGTTTTCCTGCTATGCGGATAAAATACAATTTGAATAAAAACCATGGCCGTGATCTTATTTGTTATGTGTATTATATCATTTTATTTTTTTACTTTCTCGTCATATTATTGCTAAAATCTTGCAAATCCTATTCTCTTTTGGTTAAAATATATAATCCTCTCTTGTCTAACTCTGGGTGAAAGAAGCATATTTTTTAGGGGATATACCCACGATCCGGGTAAATGATTTCAGGAAATTACTGTAGTCACCAAAACCGCACAAGCTGCTGGTTTCCGCTACCGTATGTCCCTCTGCCAACAAAATCTTAGCCCGTGAAATTCTTTTTGTGGTAATATACTGGTTGATGGTAGTACCGGTGGCATCTTTGAAAATCTTACTCAGATAAGAACAGCTTAGATAAAAATGAGCCGCCAGTATCGGGATACTGAGATTCTCCGCCAGATGCTGGTTGATATAGTCCAATATTTCGTCTATCTGAAAATGCCGGGGCTTCAGGGCAAAACCCTGTGTCTCATCCCGGATAAAATCCGCCTCATGGGTGCTCTTTAGCAGAAAAATACCATTTAAAAAAGTCATCAGCTCCAGAAATACTGCCTGATCCAACACATCCTGTCCAAATCCCCGTTCTTCGGACAGCTTATGGATATAATACAGAAAACGTTTGCGCTCTTCCTCGCTGAGGCTGCGCTTATGGCCCCGGACCGGGTCCCGGTAAGTAAAGCAGTAATTTAAATCCGTCTGTTTTGTGGAAAACCGTTTCAGATATTCGGGATAGACGGAAATTACTACTCTTATATGGGTGCTCTGATCAAGTTTGGACAGATAATGGCTTTCAAATTGATTAATGAAAAAAATATCTCCCGGTTCAAACTCATATACCCGGTTGTCAATGAGAAATTGCTTCCCCCCAGAGATAGAAAAATAGATCTCATAGCAGTCATGTATGTGAATGCCCATGGTTTTTTCGTTGTTATACAGCCGGGCGATGGCAAATGACCTGGTATCCACACAGGCTTTGATAGCCGACTGGCAGGAATCATAAATCAGCATGGCAGCTCCCTTTCACCTTTTCCTTTTATAAGCTCTATCTATAATTTATCAAAAAAAGAAAACTGCCCGTTAGAAAAAACAGACAGTTTTTAGTAAAAATACGCTATTTTTCACTTCTATTTGCTTGAGGATGTTTTGTGAATGTTTCGGTAAGATTGGGGAGACATTCCCATATTGACCCTAAATACCTTAGAGAAATAGTTATTATCCAGATACCCGACATAGGCTGCAATTTCCTGCACGCTGGATTCGCTGTTAATCAGCATTTGTGCGGCAATGCTGCAACGCTTCTTTGACAAATATTCTTTCACCGTCATTCCTGTTTCCTGAAAGAACCGACGGACAAAATTCCGCTTTTTCTCTCCTGCTGCCTGCGCAATTTCCTCGGTGGTCATGGGTTTACTTAAATTGATCTCCACGTAATCTGCCGCCCTCCGCACAATGGGGGACCATCCGAACTGCCGACGCTCCCGCACCTCGTCACAGATCCTCCCGCTCATCTCCGCCGTAAGCCCGTTCATTTCCGTCTTGGATTTGCTGTGCTTTATCCGTTGGGCATATTCCTGACTGATAGAATCGATAAGCACGGGACTGAGCCCTCCAAGCTTAGCCCCTATTCGAATCAGCGTCCGCACAATAGCGGCTCCCACCAGTTGATCCTGCACACTGTCTGACATAAAACGCAAGTCGGATTTAACCTTACCCATCTCTTTCCATGCCCGGTACGCTTTTCCCCCGTCTCCCCGGCTTACTGCTTCAATAAAACGGTCTTCCAGCTCGTAACGGCGGTTCACTTCTTTTGCATTGGCATATAGCTCCGAAAAAGCCAAAGCGGAACCATTGTCTTTTGCCTCCCAATAAAAGTTTTCTACGGAACGTATCCCGCTGCCCATATTCTCGGTCAGCACAAACGCCGTCTTGAGTACCTGCTCACGTCTGACAATAGGCAGCTTGCAGCGGTATGCCTTAAACATAGGAAGGGCTGCTTCTGACGCATTCAGCTTTGCAAGAAGGAGCCTGGCTCTCCGCTCACTCCACTCTGCTTCTACATAAGGCCCCAGCAAAACCCAATATCCATTGTTTTTGAACGCGGTTAAACGGGTACCCATAGATTCTTCCAGATCATAAATGTGAGCATCCGTACCCTTTTGCAAAAATATATCCAGATCATGGGCTGTGTAAAGCTTTTGCAACTGAGGAGAAAAACAGTATTCACATTCAAATTGCTTCAGAGTTTCCGGCTTCCCGTCATATAAGGTCAATGTTATCCCTGTCAAAGCCGGAACCAGAACAACGGACGATTCCAGAAAATCCATATATAGCACCCTCCTTCTTCAATTTTTCAGACGCATCCGAAGCCTTTTCCTCTAAATATGTATCCCATGGATAGAATGTGTGTCTTTCTTTATCTCATATACCAATACGAGTATCCGGGACAATGCCGGATGCTTTGGGGGACGGCCTCTTTGGACATGTTGGATTTGTCATAATATCACCCCTTTTTTAATTATATCAGACAATGAGGGATATGGCTATCAAAACTATCCGGATCACCTTCGTATCCTCCTGCATGGCATTTTTTCGCCCTTGTAGCAGAATCTCCTCTTACATCGCGCTATTGGCAAGGAAGCGCCGAAGTACACATCTTGCATATAAATGCAATATTTTTTTGTAAATAAATATATTTCTTTCAAAGGAAATTACACCCTATGCGAAAAGCTATCATCTTTAATATCCAGAAATTCAGCACTAATGACGGACCTGGCGTCCGCACTACTATTTACTTCAAAGGCTGTCCCTTAAGATGCAAATGGTGCGCGAACCCGGAATCTTTGGGTATTTTTATTTTGTTTCGCTTTGTTTATTATTTCATTTGTAATTATTTCTGTTGCAAACAGATATATATTATGAAAATGTAATCTGCCTAATTAAACTTGCATGCGCCCGGCATCGGATGCGTCATCACCCACAAGAGTCTGGCGGGCGCGTTTGGCATATCTGAGCGTATTTCACTATTCAGCGGCGGACTTTTAAATAAAAGAGGGGAATGACAGGAAATATGAATAAACGAACGAATCAAATATTAGAATTTTTAGCAGAAGAAAATAAAATCGAGGTTTCCCAGCTTGCCAAAAAGCTGGGTGTTTCCCAGGTTACTGTACGCAAGGATCTGGATGAATTGGAAAGTCAGGGAATCATCGTCCGGGAACACGGTTTTGCCTGCCTGAAAAGTACGAATAATCTTCATGGACGCATTGCCTACCATTATAAAGCAAAGAAAAAGATCGCGAAACGCGCCGCAGAGCTGGTCGCTGACGGGAACACTCTTATGATTGAAAGCGGAAGCTGCTGCGCCCTTCTGGCTGAAGAACTGGTATCTTCAAAAAAAGAGCTTACCATAATTACCAACAGTGCTTTCATTGCCAACTATATCCGGGGAAAATCAAATTTTCAGATTGTGCTTCTGGGCGGAATCTACCAGCAGGATTCCCAGGTTCTGGTAGGACCCATGATTCAGCAATGTGTGGGGAATTTCTTTGTCAGGCTTTTTTTCATTGGTACAGATGGTTTTTCCCTGCGGACCGGCTTTACCAACCAGGACCAGATGAGAGCACAAGCGGTAAGGGATATGGCATGCCAGGCAGAACATATCGTGATTTTGACGGAAAGTGAAAAATTTGCCCGCCATGGGATAGTCCCGCTGAATCTGCGTGACTATCCCCGTACAGTAATCACGGATAATCAGATTTCCAAAGAAGCGATAAATGAATTAAACCAGTGCGGCATTGAATTAATCACCATTTAGCAAATATGCCGCCGAAAAAGTTACAAAAAATTGCTCATCTCCTTCGCATTACTAAACCGGGAGGTACTTCCTGAGCTTATCAATCTGCGTTAATTCTTCCATATATACATCCGCTAATGCACGGATTTCATCCTGTGCTTTTTCGTGGCTGTCACAGACTGCCGCCACCAAAAACCCGGCTGTTTTCGCTGTCCGGAGGGCGTAGAGCGCGTCTTCAAACACGAGCGTTTCCGATTTTTCTGTACCCAAAAAGCTAAGCGCCGCCTCAAAAATATGGGGCTCGTCCTTACCATGCCCCACCTCATTGCAGGTAAAAACCGTATCAAAACAAGATAAGATACCGCATCGTTTCAAGGCTTCCTCCACCAGATACCGGTCTGTGACAGTGGCAATACACAATTTTACACCGCTTTCCCGAAGCCTCACCAGCAATTCCTCCGCCCCCGGCTTCAACAAAGCCTCATACCGATAGAACCGTTCCAGCAGGACATTTACCCCTCTCATGATTTCGTCAGTACTCAGCGTCACGCCATATTCCCTCTGGTAATAGCAGGCCGCCTGGTACAGACTCATATTCTTAAACACTTCATTTAAGTCCTCCCTTGGCTCATATCCAAGGGAACGCAGATAGGCTTCGCCGATGGTATCCCAGATGAACAGGGAATCCAGCAGTGTGCCGTCCACGTCAAAAATAGCTCCCCGAATTTTCATGTGTTCACCATTTTATCCGACAGAGCCCACAGCTCCCGGCATGCTTCCCGGATGTTCTCTGCTGAAAAAACAGCCGACACCAAAGCTACGCCGTCCACGCCGCTGCCGGCCAGCCTTAAAAGATTGTCTCGGTTAATGCCGCCAATAGCCACAACGGGAATCTCTACCGCATCACAGATTGCCTGCAGAGTTTCCTTCGTCATCGGATCCGCGTCGGTCTTAGTATTGGTGGGAAACACTGCTCCAAGCCCCAGATAGTCCGCGCCGTCCAGAACAGCCTGACGGGCCTCATCCACCGTATGTACAGAGACACCTACTATCATATCTTTCCCTGCCCGGCGACGGACCTCACTCGCCCTCATATCCTCCTGTCCCACATGGATGCCATCCGCCCCGCAGGCAATGGCGATGTCTACGTTGTCATTCACAATAAACGGAACCCCATACCGGCGACACAGGGCGCAGAGATCCTTTGCTTCCTGAAGAAACGCCGCCTCATCCAGTTCTTTTTCTCGTAGCTGTACACATGTCACGCCGCCCGCCAGCGCCGCCTCCACCTGCTGGTACAGAGTCTGTTTCCCTGTCCACGCCCGGTCGGTAACAGCATAGAGCAGCATATGCCTTTTATCGCATTTCATAATCCGCTCCCTTCTCCAGCTCTGCCGGTATCAGGCGGTACATGGCATCAATAATGTAGTTCCGATAAGAGGAATTGCCATCCTGATCCGTCAGCCGCCTGTAGGCAATCTCCCCGCACAGTCCCATGGCACACACGGCTGCCGCCGCTGCCTCCAGAGGCTGATCCGGGTTTGCGGTAACAAAAGCCGCCGTGAGAGCGGAAAGCTGGCAACCGGTACCGGTAATGGAGGACATCTCCGGACGCCCGTTACGGATGCAAAAAGCCCTCTCTCCATCAGTCACAATGTCAATGGCTCCGGTAATGGCGATAATTGTCCTGATCCTTTTGGCAAAGTTCTTAGCAAACCATACCGTTCCATCCAAATTAGCCTCTGTTACCCGGTCCGCCACATCGGCATCAACCCCTTTTGTCGTGCCCCTGCCTGAAGCCAGAGTCTTCACCTCCGAAATATTGCCCCGAATGACGGCAAACCTCACCTGATCCAATAAACCCAGGGCTGTGTCTGTCCGCAACCTGGACGCTCCCGCTCCCACCGGGTCCAACACCACAGGATGCCCCAGTTCATTAGCCCGCTTTCCGGCGGCAAACATGGCCGGGATGGTACGCTGGTTCAGGGTGCCGATGTTGATATTCAGTCCGCCGCAGATGGCGGTAATCTCCACAGCGTCTTCCAAATCATCAGCCATAATCGGAGAGCTGCCGCAGGCCAGCAGCATGTTGGCACAGTCGTTGACCGTAACATAGTTGGTAATATTGTGGATCAAAGGGGATTTCTGGCGAACCTTTTCAAAAATCTGTTCAAACATAGTAGGATACTCCTTTCTTTTGAGAGAAAACGTCCTTTTACTGCAGCGCTTTCCCTGATATGATAGCAGACAGATGC
This sequence comes from uncultured bacterium, assembly GCA_947383005.1. Classification (GTDB taxonomy): domain Bacteria; phylum Bacillota; class Clostridia; order Lachnospirales; family Lachnospiraceae; genus Brotaphodocola. Next base: position 137,029 of record CANDBT010000002.1, read on the forward strand.
CGTCTACCTGTTATAAAAAGTTCGGTCGAGACTTGCTGGTCTCCTCTCACGCCGGAACACGGCTTCCCATCGCTGTCATACAAGGTTCAGGGCGCTCCCCCTCAACCCGCCGCATGTGTGCTGCGGCTGCTGTTCTCACCTCCCTTCTTTTTTCAAAATCGAGCAGGGGAAGCTTCCCCCCTATTCGCCGCGCCGGGCGCCCGGCAGCTTTAGCTGATATCTTCCTTTGGGGTTCCGTATGTAGAAAAAGTGCGCGTCTTGACGCACACTCACGCCGAAACGCAGTTGCGACAGCAACCATCTTTCTTGTGCGCGCAGTGCGCTCTGCGTTCCTGCTTTGCAGGATTCTCCACCTGCGGCGAGTCGCTTTAGCAACATGATTCCTTTCCGCCGCAGTTCGCTCTGCGTTCCACTTCGGTCGTTGTTAAACGAGTGCCACTGGCACTCAGCAACCTAAGCGGAGCGTTTTCCTATCATAGGACGCACTTTCCTATGATAGAACAAAAAAACAAGGGACATCCAGATACGGACGCCCCTAAAAAGTACAGGTTTCTGCTACTTCCTCCGGCGGCATTATCCGCATCAGGTTCAAGGGTCGAAGGTCTACCTTCCTCTCAGCCTGTCACACAAGCTCCCCTGTTTATTTTGTTGTAAATATTATAGCACTCAATGTTCTGTTTGGCAAGTGACTAATGAACAAGCACCTTGTCCGTTAAAAACAGGTAAGAAAATGCCCCACCCTGCGAACCTGCACCGGCATATGTCCCCTGTATTCCAAACGGCGTGTAAATTCCTGCGCTTTCTCAAGAACACGGATAAATTCCTTCCACCTACTTTTATTTTCCAGCACAAGTCCCTCTTGCCTTAAATCACTCTCAATGTCCCGGGAATCATATCCCTGGGTCGTCCATGCCCAGATTCGTGCCAGACAGTCTTTTATTTTATCCTCCCCCCATCCCGTTTCCTTTGTCAAAAAATCCTTCAGTTCCCGGTAATGCCGCTCCTTTGATGGATATCCGTTCTGATAACAATCTTCGATTTCATCCGCCTCTGGTATGACAAAATCCCACAGTTCCTGCATTTTTTCTATTTTCACATAATATTCATCCTTCAAAAAAAACTTCTTGATCACCTTATCCCCATGAACCACACAAGGATTCTCCCTCTCCGGAACATCCTGGAAAACCGAATAAAACTCCGACTGCTTAAGGCGATATCCCGGTTTCTTCCGATACAGCCGCATCACAACCAAGGTGGGGGCACTTCCATAAATCATGGCATGCATATGAAGACAAGCCTGCATCCATGTAACCCGCTTTCTCCTGCTCTGAAATCCCGGCGTATTGATCTTTTCGTAACTCTCAGCCACTGCCAGCGGAATCTCCACAGAGTCATCCTCATACATTGCCAAATAATTATCCTCATAAAACTGCTCCAGCAATCCCACATGCTCTGCCGGCGGATGATGGCGTGTCCCGATTGCAGCAGCAGCCTCCCAGGCCAAAATCTTTTCCTCATCCTGCCCGATAAAATAGTCCTCCATCACATCTGCCATCAACAAATGATTCGCTATCTTCTCCGCTAACCGGAATTTGCTCAGAGAGGAAATCCCCGACAGCCCGAATTCCTTTCCCAGTTGTAAGAGTTGCTCCTTATTTTCCCATTGCAGACGCTCTGTCAGAGAAATGCGGCCTTTATCGGTTTCCTTTAAAGCCTGCTGTTGTTCTTCTTCTGCCCTTTCCCCCTCTTTTGTCCTTTGCCCTTCTTCTGCCCTTTCCCCCTCTTCTGCTCTTTGTCCTTCCTTTCCCCTTTGCCCCTTTTCTTCCTGTGCTTCTCTTCTAAATGCCTGGGGATCCTCTGCTCCTGCCCCCATCCTCTCCTGTCCTGTTCTTCTCGCTTTTTCCAGGAACCTCTGTTCCTCCGGGGATAAGAATTCCTCCGCAACTCCCCCCTGCAAAGCTTTCTGCAATATCCCCGCCATAAGTTCCATATAGTGATTGCTTGAATATCTGATCTTTTCCGGATCATTTTCTGCCTTCTGCCATCCAACAAGGCCAGGCTTTCCATTTTGGTGATCTTTTTGTATCTGCTCTCTGGTCTTGTACTCCGGCCCTTCATATCGAACCGCATATTTTTTCTTCATTTCACTATTAATCCTCAGAAGATTTTCCTTCAAATCCGTCTCAGAAACATCCTCCTCTGTCACAGCCATTTTCGCCTTTACGATAATAGGATAAGCATCTTCATTCCCATCCTTTCCCAACCGTTTTTCAATCGTAACCCGCAGCTTAAGCTGATCCCCATAATAAAAACTGAACCAGTCTTCTGTGTCCAGCAATTCATCAATATAGAACTCCGAGGCCTCCGCCACACTATAAAAAAAATCCGATCTCAGCGGTTTATCTTCCCTGCTCTCCCCAAAACGGATTTTCTTTTGATAAAATTCAAACTCAAAATCCGCCTCCTCCTGCCTGTCCATCACATCCGTCAGAATCAGGCTTAACTGGGAATAAGTGATTCCCCCGGGAACAATGCACCTGCGCCAAACAAGCGGCTTCTGGTTCTTGATTGCTGCCTTTAATTGATATGCATTCATAGATGGTTCTCCTCTTTCCTTATTCCTTATTTCCTCCTCCGGCCTCGCTCTCACCAGAGCCCGGCTGCTCAGACCATGAATTCCTTTACCCGATGCAGCACCACCTGATCTGCCGGCAGCCAATCCACCTCATCGATGGTTTCCCTTGTCAGCCATCTGGCCGCTTCATGCTCCCTCAGCACCGGCCTTCCCGCCTTTCCCTCGCATATCTCACACAAAAAGCAATACATTTGCAGGTGAAAATCCGGATAATCATATTCCACAACAGCGATAAGCTTCTGGACGATAATCTCTATGGCCAATTCCTCGCGGATTTCCCGAACCACTGCCTGCTCCGGAGATTCCCCTGCCTCGATCTTCCCGCCGGGAAACTCCCACTTGCCCTTCTGCGCCCCATATCCCCGCTGGGTTGCGAAGACGGAATGTTCACGCTTGATGATGGCGGCGGATACTTTGATTGTTTTCATGCTTTTATCCATTCCTTTCCCCTGGCCTTGTTCTGTTGCTGACATCCTACTGGCGTTCCCTGCTACTGGCATCCTATTACTATTGCCCTGCTGCCATCACCCCACCCCCGGCACATCCGGCCTGTCCTTTTTTGGCGTAAATACAGAGCAGGGTTTCCACACCTCTTCCGGAATTTGCAGGCTTTCTATCCATTCCTCAACCTGCCCCCACTCCTCTTCTGACAGGTTGATCAGATCGCCGCAGCGCGTCCCGTCATGGTAATAATCCAGAAACTGATAATAATAATTCTTTTTCGCTTCCTCAGTCTCTGCCTCTTTGCCGTCCGGGGATTCTCCAGGTTCATCCATGCGGTCTAAGATTTCCTGGGATTCCCCGGATTCATCCATACTGTCTGAGATTTCCTGGAATTCCCCGGATTCATCCATGCCGTCTGAGTTTTCCAGGAATTCCCCGGATTCATCCATACTGTCCGAGATTTCCCGGATTTCTCCCGTACTATAACTGCCCTCCTTAATCTCACGGCACTGGGAATCCAGTCTCTTAATCCACCATACTTTCGTATCCTGATACCAGTATACGCTGAGTATTCTCCCATTCGCCAGGGGAAGCGCATACCCATGGGAATCCGCCGAAAGGTACGTCCCCCACATTTTAATTTTCCCCTTATCATAATAAAAGGAGGCGGTATTATTCACCCCTTCCCGGTAAAGGCGAACCACCAGTTCCTTCACCCCATCCTGATTAAAATCCATCAGAAAATAACTCCAGCCACATCTCCCGTCCCCCTCTTCCAGGCTATCCTCATAGTTACTTTGCAGGCTTCCCCAGCGCTCATCCTCCACAAGGGAAAAATCTCCCTCCAGCATCGCCTTGTAAGCCTCCCACTCCTCCCCCTTCTCCTCATTGACAGGAAGGTGTTCTCTGTCCTCCATCCAGTACCAGAGAAGCAATTCCTCCCCCGGTTGATATCCCGGATGTTCCCCATCCCCAAATAGCTGAGCAAAAGTCATCGGATGCGGTGCATTTTTCGCTGCCTGGCAATACCCGTCAAATATTTCCAAAGCAATCTCTTCTTCCACCTCAATCTCCGGACATCCGTCCAGGGATATCCGGTAAGTACTCTCCCACCCGTCCCACAAACGGGTAAGAATATCCCGCAGGCAAAATTCCCGGCCGGAATCTTCATAGCAATAAAGCAGTTCCGTTGTGTCCTTCGTATATTCGGTAAATTCGGCAACCATCTGTCCTTTTCCCAGCAGATTCCAGCCCTCCCCCTTTTGGTGATACAACTCCACTTTATCCTCTTTGGGATAATATTTTAATACACAAGTGCCTCTGGTATTTACTGTCAGTTCCGGAAGTCCGTCACCATCAAAGTCCTGATAAAAATAATCCGATTGCCGGACCGCATCCTGGAATTCATCCTCCTCCATTTCCTCTGCCCCAAAGACCAAATCCTTGTAAAAAGAAGTCCCTCCCTGATTTGGAAAATGGATGGGGATCTGATTTGTGACAGCTTTTAGAAATGCTTCCTTGTATCGCTGATCTGTCTGTTTATCGTAACGAGCCATGTCTACCGGGGATTCCTGGATTGTAAAATCCATAGACTTGGCCTGGCGGATGGTTTCTGCCGTCGTTTTTTCTGTAGCCTCTTCTTGTGTTTTTTGGGGATTCCCTGTTTGTGATTCGGCAGAGGCTGGGGAAGATGGTTGGTCGTTCGCAGAGGTGGCAGCTGCCGGGTGGGCGCTTTTCTGCGTATTGTATCCACAGCCAATGAGAAGCAGGCCGGTTAGGAGAATTGCGGGGATGGGGTGACGAAGGAGGTGAGATACCTGGGAATGGGATGCCTTTGGCTGATTCCTTTTTGACAGGCTTCTTGACGGATTCCTTTTTAACAGATTTCTATTTGATTGGCTTTCTTTTCTGGATTTGTTCATATGGGATTCCTCGCGCTTTTTATTGAACGTTTAAAGGGCTTGTGGCGATTTCTTACTCAGAGTTTATTGGATTGTATAAGCCGCACCAAAACTCTCAAAAAATTCAGCAAATATACGAATAAACCAACTCCCAATTATCATTCCATAAACAATCTATGTAATGTCCAAACAGAAATTGAGAATTTGATAGACAACATCCTATAGTTTCCGTATCCGCATCTAAAACAAAGCTATCCACCATCAATTCCTGGCACATTTGATCAGGCGACCGGATCAGATTCTGTTTTACACCATAAAATTCATAAAAAACAGGATGAAATGCTTGCCGCACGAATCGCTCAATATTGTCTGACATATATTTCAGCTTTCTAAAATAAGTTTCAATTTCCTCATTGCTTACATTTTCATCGCCTTTTTTCACTATATAATAACTGCATGGCTCACAAAAAGGAGAGATAAATCTTGGATTGTCCCCTATAATTTCTTTTACCCTATAAACATCCATATCCACGATTTTGTACCTCGCTATCTAAGATTTCTGTTTTTTCAGCAGCCATTATTGGGACACTTCCCTGTTTATTAAAAAAGAGAGCCTGCACCAATCTCTCAGTGCAACAGCTCCCTGTTCTTCAAAACCACCAATCGCCTAATAGTGACGCCAACACATGACGCTTACCTAGATAATGGCACTGACATAGGACTTACTGTTGGTGTTTCTATCTTAGCATATGCGGAATGGCTTGTCAAGGTTGCTCAAAAAATCTCCCAATTACCAATTATGCCAATTATGATTATTTTCATTTCTTTAATTTTAGAAATGTTAAAACTCCATCCTTTCCCCCTCATACCTCCTTCGATAATACTCCATCATCCGATACTCAATCACATCCCACAGCTGTTCTGACATACCTCTTAATCCCACCACACTTCTCAATTCCTCCCGCAGCCCCAGCACATATCCTTCCTTTTCTACAAAGAAGCCTTTCCCTGACTCCATCAAAAACTTTATCGGATTCTTCCTTGCCTCTTTTACACAGCGCTTCAAATCCCACTCTTTATAATCTCTGGTGTTCTTATCCTTTTCCAGATCCCTCCAATTCATCCCCATCCCATAAAATTTCTTATAACTTTTATAAATATCTTCCTCCGAAATTTCCATCTTCATATTCCCGTCATTATAAAATGCCATTAAAACCGGAAGCTTATAAGATTTCGACATACTGGTAGTTTCAATCACCTGAAGAAACTCTCTTCCAATCCCATGATAAATCTCCTCCTGTTCTCTGCTCAACTCGCCTATATTATGTAGATATTCCAGATATCTGCGGAATGGATTTTCTGCAAAATTTTTCATGCAAATCTGATAAACCTCATCCTCCATGTAAGTAAATAGTTCCACTCTGCTCGGAATTTTCCCATCCAAAAGTTCCTTCACTCTCTCATATTCTCCCCGTATCCGTTCCCGAATGCGGACATTTTTCTTAGCCATTTCCTGAAAAACATCAATTAACTGCAAGTCAAAATCCACAATACAATCATCCGGATATTCAAATTCCTGCTCACTTATATGAGCAGCATGTTCCCGTGAATAGCTCTGCCCACTCAAAAGAAATGGTGCGTTTCCCGCTTTTTCATAGTTACCAATAAAGTCCAAAACATTCAGATATTCTTTATCCTTCCCTCTTCTCAACCCTCTTCCCAGTTGTTGTAAAAACACTGTAGATGATTCAGTCGGACGCAGAAACATAACCATATCTACTGCGCAAATATCTACTCCTTCATTAAACATATCAACAGAAAATATTACCTTTATTTCTCCATTTTTCAATTTCTGAATGGCAATCTCCCGATTTTCTGAAAAATCCCCATCTGCGTTGCTATAGACAGCCACAGCAGGAACTCCGCGTCTGTTGAAATCCCTTGCCATATTCTCCGCATGAATTCGGGAACAACAAAAACCTAATGCTTTTTGGGAACGATACTTCCGATAATGTCTATATACCAATTCATATCGTTCTGAGGACTGATATTTTTCATTGAGTTCCTTCTCCTGGTATTTTCCCTTTACTACACGCAATTGAGAATAGTCCACTGTCTTATCATAAATTCCATAATAATGGAATGGCACCAACATTCCCTTATTTACTGCTTCCTTTAAGCTGATTTGATAAGGCACATTATAATCACAAATCTCATAAATATTCCTTCCGTCCATCCGTTCTGGCGTTGCCGTCAATCCCAATAAAAATTGTGGCCTGAAATATCGGATAATCCTCATATAATTTTCATTAACTGCATGATGAAATTCATCAATAACAATATAGTCAAAATACCCTTTTGCAAAATATTTTTCCTGAAGGTAATCTTCTTTCCCCAAAGTTGATACAGATGCAAATATAATCGGTTTATCTGTATCTTTTCTTTTTTGGTCAAAAAATCCCTGTTCCTCTGACGGACGAACATTCCGAAAGCTATTTGCGGCCTGCCTCAGTATTTCTTCCCGATGTGCAATAAACAAAACCCGATTAAACTCCGCTGAATCAAATGCTGCAATCAAAGTTTTTCCGACACCTGTGGCTGCATAAATTAATGCTCTTCTTGCACCCTCTTCCCGTGAAGATTTCAGAGCATATAGTGCCTCAATCTGAGCACCTCTTGGCTCATAAATCATTGATACCTTGGTATTGTTAGCCTGTTCCTCATATTGATTCAATTCCTTTTGAACCGCAGGCTTCCTCCAATTTTTAGAATAATCACTTAGCACCTTATCATCGATTTCTATTGCATGATGATAAAAAAGATTTTCAAACTCCCGGTAGAACAACATAAAATTCACCGGGTCTTTATCTCGCTCAAATCGATAATTCCATTCAATTCCTGAAGTCAAAGCACTTCTTGAAATATTGGATGAACCGATATATATTTCACTTCCATTTTCCCAGTGAAATATATAAGCTTTCGGATGAAAAGACCTGTTCTTTTCTTGATACAGGCGCAAATCCACCTGGTCATGCAACTCCTTTTTCAAAAGATATAACGCTCCCGGCTGGGTAATCCCCAGATAATTCCCTGTCAAAATTCTAACCCGGGCTCCCCGGTTAATGGCCTGCTTTAAATCTTTTAAAATCATCCTTACGCCAGATTCCATCAAAAAAGAGACAACAATATCTATGGCTTTTGCCCGCGCCATGCTCATTTTCAGCTGATAGTACAGGTACTTCCGGTAATCTGTTCCTCCAGTCATCACATCAACCCGTTCCAGCATCACCGGATAGCTTTTCTTTTCCTGACCTGAATTTATTTTCTCTTTTAAATTGATCTGTTTTTTCTCCCCACCATATTCACCCATCTCTCATCCCCTCTCCCTTCTCTCACATCCGCCGTAACCCAAATCTCCTCCACCGACATCCCCTGAACTTCCTCCACCAGCCGTCTGACCCCATCCTCCGTCAAATCCGTAAAATATCGCCCGTTCCTCCACCCCTCAAATTCCCCATACTTAAATGAAACATAAATCACTCCATTCTCCTTTACTGCCGCTGCCATCTTCGTCAGCACAGCCTTAAGTTTCTCATAAGACAGATGCAATATAGACGCACAAGCCCATATCCCATCGTATTTTTCTCTCTCATTCAATTCCAAAAAATCCATCTTTCTCACAGATATTCCCGTATATACGGCAGCCATCTCACACAACTGCTGGCAGCCATCCACCGCCTCCACTTTATATCCCAGATCAAGAAAAACCCTCGCATCACGCCCGGAACCGCAACCAAAATCCAGAATACTTCCATGCTCTGGAAGTCTTTGTAAAAATTTTTCCCGATTGAATCCCATATCTGCATTTATGGTACCCTTTACGAAGTTCTCTGCATTTCTTTCATAATAACTTAAGGTTTCCTCTTTGATTGACATTTTTTATCCTCCTGAATTCTCCTGTCTCATATATTCCTGATTCATTACTTTCCTCCATGCCCATATTACTTTCCTTCTCTTCATTATATCCAGGCAAAGAATAAGTTTCAATAAAATTATTTTATCGCAAAAACCTCTGATACTGTCTGTAACTTCTATAACACAATTCCCTCACTCCTTCTTTTTTCCGAAATTTGATATCTTGCCATAGAGAAAACTGTACCGCAATAGAACTATCTTTTTCTTATTTATAAGCTTTTGGAATCTGATTTTTTGAAAATAAAATGATCATTTTGAAACTGCGAACAGCAAGAAATATGTACAATAACCGTTAAATATGTGACAATACTTTCTATTATTTACTCAAAAAACATCAGTCAGAACAAGATACTATATTTCCACCTAAATCATTAAAATCCAATGCCAATCTAAAATACATAATATAAATCAAGCAAACTGAAAAAGTTATCGCATTAAATCTGGTGCGGTAGATTTTTTCCATTCTGGTTTTAATTGATTTATTTCATCAAAAGATAACCCTGAAATATTAGCTATTTCCTCTAAATCATATTTGCCAGCTACTAACATACGAAGCGCCACCTCCATCATTGCTTCTTTCATTCCTTCTTTCATTCCTTCCTTTAAGGATTTATTTCTCATATCTTCTATGATTTTACACATCACTCACACTGACTCTCCTTCACTATAAAAATCTTTTATCCCATTTACTTTTTATTTTGCATTAATATTTTCATCCTACCATAAACTATCTGGTTTTACAAGCCAGGAATCAGCCATATTTTTCCCTCTACTTATTTGAAATTTAATCATTAATTCTTCCACACTCCACTCTCTTCCTACGCCCCTCCCGAGTCCTCTTAATCCCCTCTTCCATCTCTCAGACCATCCACTTATTCTTGTGGACAAAAATCTGCTGGCACATCTCATAAAATAATTCAATATTCAATGCTCTATAAGGTGTGAAAAATCTTGATACAGATATGGTTTATATATAGAGACAACCATGGGAAGACGGTGGTGCAGGGCAGGGACAAGAACTGAAAAAATACTCTGGAGAAAGCGAGGAGATTCTATAACCTAAAATAGGAATGGCAGAAATTGAGGAGATGGGAAAAAGGACATACCAATGTTTTAAAACAGCAAATATAAATTTAAACGTTAAAGCTAACTTTTTTACCAGTTTTCCTTGTCTTTTCGTGCCCTCTGAAGTAAAATCTTTTTAAAGACTGGCATCACAAGGAATATTGAATTCTGCCTATTCCATTTTTTGAACGATTCATGGAGGCATCAAAATGGCAATCATCGGAATTGATCTTGGAACCACTAACAGTCTGGCATGTGTCTGCCAGAACGGCAAACCGGTCCTCATCCCCAATCCCCTGGGACAGGTTCTGACTCCCAGCGTTGTCAGCATGGATGAGGATGGCAGGATCCTGGTAGGCTCTGTGGCAAAAGAACGGCTTATCTCCCATCCGGAGGCCTCTGCTGCCTCCTTCAAACGTTATATGGGAACCAATCGGGTATTTATGCTGGCCGGACAGGAATTCACTCCCCATGAACTCTCCTCCTTTGTCCTGCGGCAGTTAAAGGAGGATGCGGAGCGTTTTCTGGAAGAGGAGGTGACGGAAGCCGTCATCAGTGTTCCGGCGTATTTTAACGATCACCAGCGTTACGCCACCAAGGAAGCCGGCAGACTGGCTGGCCTTCACGTAGAGCGGCTGGTCAATGAGCCATCTGCTGCCGCTCTGGCCGCCAGCCGGATAAGCGGGGAAGAGGAGGGCAGCTATCTGATATTCGACTTTGGAGGCGGGACATTGGATGTGTCTGTTGTGGATTACTTTGACAATGTGATCGAGATCATTGCCGTCAGCGGCGACAACCGGTTAGGCGGCGATGACTTTGATGAAATCATTGCCCGCAGATTCTGCTCCCTGCAACAGATGAATTATGACGACCTGGACTCCTTCCAGCGGTATTCCCTCCTGCGTCTGGCCGAAGACTGCAAGCGGAAGCTGACCGGCCAGAACGAGGCCGAGTTACTGTGGGAGTCCGAAGACAAGAGCATAACCCTGACCAATGTGGAACTGGCAGAACTGTGCCAGGGGATTTTTGACCGCATCAGCCAGGTGATCTCTACTGCCTTAAGAGACAGCGGCCGGACTGCCGGGGATCCCTGCCAGGTGGTTCTGGCAGGAGGCTCCTCGAAAATGCCGGTCATTTCCTTCTACCTGCAGACCTTTTTCAAACGGAAGCCCTGCATCATCGCTTCTCCGGATGAGGTGGTTGCCATGGGTGCGGGAATCTATGCCGGAATCAAAGAACGCCAGGAGGATATCCAGGATCTGGTGCTGACCGATATCTGCCCCTTTACCCTGGGAACCGATGTGGTGAACCGTTCGGACACAGACAATCCCATTCTGTCGCCAATCATCGAGCGCAACAGTATCCTCCCCTGTTCCAAAACCCAGTATTATACCAACAGCTACAATGGCCAGTCCCACATCAGCATTGGTATCTTTCAGGGGGAAGCCTATTATTGCCGTGACAACATCAAGCTGGGCGCCATAGAGATGGACATCCTGCCGCTTCCCGCCGGGCAGGCCCACATTGAGGTATGCTTTTCCTATGACATCAACGGAATCTTAGAGGTTGAGGTGACCGACCATGAGAAAAAACAGATCCGGAAAAAGGTGCTGACCAGTGACTGCTTCCGAATGTCAGAAAGCGAGTTCAACACGCGGCTGGAGGCGTTACAGACCTACAAGCTGATGCCCCCCGGCGGAATCCGTACCAGGCTGGTGTTAGCCAGGGGAGAGCGGCTGTTTACCCAGCTGCTTGGCCCAAGGCGGCAGCTGGCTGCCGATGCCATGCAAAAGCTTCAGGAAACCCTCCTCACCCAGAACGACCAGCAGATTATCAACTGCCTGAATACCACCCAGGAGATCTTCGACCGGCTGGAGGGCCTGTAATTGCTTTCTGGCAGATGTACGTCACAATTTCTGAAACACCATAGACGCTCCTTGTGAGGATGGCACGAATGAGGGAGGCGAAGTGGGCTGCGTTGACCAAATGAGAGCCAAATATACCGCAAAGTGGGACGCGCAGATGACAGGTATGAATTTTCAAACACGCTCTGGGCAACTATCCGGAAAAAAGCGAAAGGAGTCTCTGTCACGATGAATATATGGGAGTTGCTGGACATTGCTCCGACTACTGACAAAAAGGCAATCAGAAGGGCATATGCCGCCCGAAGCAAGGTGTTCCATCCGGAAGAAAAGCCGGAGGAATTCAGGCAGCTTTACGAAGCTTATCAGGCGGCGCTTACCTATGCCAGACTCGCCTCCGCCGGGCATGACGCCGCAGAAGCCGAAAACCCTCATCAGCAGGATGGCTTCCATCAGCAAGAGACATTTCCCGGGCAGGAAAACCCCAGACAGCAGCAGGCTTCTCCCGGGCAGGAAAGTCTCCGACCGCAGCAAAGTTCTTCCCAACAGGAAAATTCCAGACAGCAACAGACTTCTCCCGAGCAGGAAAGCCCCAGACAGCAACAGACTTCTCCTGAGCAGGAAAACCCCAGACAGCAGCAGACTTCTCCTGGACAGGAAAACCCCAGACAGCAGCAGACCTCTCCAGAACAGGAAAGCCTCCGACCACAGCAGACCTCCCAGGACCAGGAACTCCTCTTCTACTTTGCCGCCAGCCAGGCCAGGCAAAAGGAACGTCTCGCCGCCTTTTATCAATATTGGGAAGAGAGCCAAAGCCCATACAAGAACCCCCCGGTGCTTGCCTGGTGGCAGGATTATCTGGCCTCTGAGGATTTTCAGAGCATCCGCTGGAACCCAGACCTGGTTCAATTCCTCGCAGAAAATATCGAACGCAAATTCTACTATGGCGGCGATGAGATAAAGCTGCTTTTTTGGGATGCCTACGGCTTCCGGGAGGAAGAAGAGGACGAGAGAAAGTACCAGGGCGATCTGCTGAAGCTTCGAAAATGCCTCTGCCAGGCATTGGAGAATCAGAAAAGAGAACTTCTGCACGCCCAGAGACAGCTTGCCTATGAGAAAAAACAACGCCTTTACAAAAGGCTTCTGGTGGCGGGCATTCTGTTCGTCCTCCTTCTGATTCCGCTGGATATTTTATATAAGCAGGAAGGGGGACGCAGATACCTGAGCCGATACATGGCCCGGCAATATCCGGGAACCGAATTTTCCCAGCCAAAACGGGCCGAAAAGCTGCCCTACGGGAAAATCCGCTATCACCTCCACTCCCTCTCTCACCCTGACCTTCTGATTACAGCTGATGTAACCTACCGGGAAAATGACCGCTCCTACCAGGTAAGCGAGGATTACAGCCCGCTTCTTCTGAAATATTATGCCAGCCAGTATGGCCTGGCCTGCGGTCAGACAGTATCCGGCTATTCCTGGGCAGAGAAGCAATCCGGTGTCTTATATTACCCGGATATCGATCAGCTCCCTGACTTCTGTGAAACTGTAACCAGCATGTTTCAGGAGCACAAAGAACTGGCTTATCTCACTCCTGTGGGCTTCTGCGGGAAAAATCTTCTGTTTCCGGATGTCCTCCTTCAGGGCGGGGTGTACGGCTTCTCCTTCCCGGAGTCTCAGTTTTACGAGCCCTGGACGATGAACGCCGCTGATCTCGAAGCACAGATCCGGGAGGCTTTCATCAGCTATATGTTCCTCTATGAAGCATGGAACCTGACCCCGGCGCAATATGAACAATGGGGAAATACTTACGAAAAGCTGTGTGAAAACTGGACCGATTACAAGGGTACCTGGTATAATGTCACCGGCCGAAACGAAGTGGAGGCCGATAATCTGCACGAGACATCACGAACCTACCTGTATTATCATACCACCCGCCCAGATACCGTGGAGACCGATGGCCTGCTTGAACCTGCGCCAACCTCCTCAGACGATAATGCCACCCACCCAGATACAACGGAGACCGATGACCTGCTTGAACCTGCCCCAACCTCCCCAGACAATAATGCCACCCACCCAGATGCAACGGAGACCGATGGCCTGCTTGAACCTGCGCCAACCTCCCCAGACAATAATGCCACCCACCCAGATACAACGGAGACCGATGGCCTGCTTGAACCTGCGCCAGCTTCCTCAGACGATAACACACATTATGGAAAAACCGGGGAGACGCTCTGTCACGTCTATCTCCCGGTCTACAGCTATGTAGATTCCTATACCCAGTTCGGAAATTACTCCCTGCCTGGCTATGCCCGGAATATGACCATCGGAAGCGCCTGGTATTATCTCACCGCTCAGGGCGCAGATGTGACAGTCAATGAGGACGGAAGCGGATTTTCCGTCCGCTTTCAGGGAAATGTCAGCCAATGGGGAGACAAGCCGGCGGTGGACTTTGATGAGTTGGAAAACTGGTACTGATTCTCCTGGCTTCTCTCCCGTTATCCTCTTTTTTGCTTTACATCATCCTCTGTAAAGCTGTCAGAATCATTTGCTCTGCTGCCTGGAACTCCTCTCTCCTCTGCACTACAAATCCATGGCTGCTGTGAAGGAACCGCTTTCCATACACCGGAACTCCCAGAGCCAGCAGCCTTCTGTGAAATTCAGCCGCCTCGTCACAAAACATATCATTCTCACAGTACAGCATCAGTGCCGGAGGCATCTGGGAAAGCTGTTCATCCGAAGCAAAGGCCGGACTACAGTAGATCTCCCCGGCATCCTCTGGATTTACATACATTTTCTGATAGAGATCCGATTTCCATGCCGGAATCCGTGGGTTTGCGGTGCCATTTCTCCGGTCAACTGCCAGGGTTTTATTATCAAGCCCTGCGTAATCCAGAATCTGCAAGGCAGGAAGAAAGGTTTTCTGATCTATCGACATCAAAATGATAGCCGCCGTCAGATTCCCGCCTGCACTGTGGCCTCCCACCGCAATCCGGCTTCGGTCAATTTCCAGCTTGTCTGCACAATCGGCACAGAATAGCATCACATCATAGCAGGCATATACCTGACCCGGATAGCGCATGGCCGGTGCCGGCACATAATCAATATCCACTATGGCACAGCCTGAGCGGCTGCAAATATTGCGGCAAAACATAATATCCTGATCTCTCCTGCCCTTCACAAATCCTCCGCCATGCATATGGATAAATAAGGGTACCTTTTTCCCGTCGCTTCCCTCCGGACGATAAAAATGCACCAGCGTTTTTCCCACCCGGGTGTCAATCTCAAAATCCCATTCTTTCCCGACCCGGAATCTTTCCAGTTCCTCTTTGCTTAAACTGCGTCCGGCCCCGCCGTCGCGGATCTCCTGAACCAGCTTTTCTTCCTCCGGCGTCACAGCCAGGTCTTTCCACAATCTTTCCCCCATCTCTCTTCCTCCTTGTATAATACTGTTTCGGCACGCGTCGCGTCGCTTCGCTCCGCCTGCCACCTCATCGGAACGCATTCCGGTTGTGAAACTTCGTTTCACAAGCGTTCCTCCTTTTAATAAGGTATTGGCACGCGTCGCTCCGCTCCACCTGCCACCTCGTCGGAACGCATTCCAGTTGTGAAACTTCGTTTCACAAGCGTTCCTCCTTTTAATAAGGTATTGGCACGCGTCGCTTCGCTCCACCTGCCATGTCGTCGGAACGCATTCCAGTTGTGAAACTTCGTTTCACAAGCGTTCCTCCTCTCGTATAATTTTCCTCATCTGCGCGCCTTGTTTTGCGGGATACCATAGGCGCTCCTTGTGAGGATTTTGCCCTCATTCGGACCATATCTCCCACAAATTGTGACGCGCATCTGACAGAAAGCAATCTTCAAACATGCCCTACTACAGGAAGAAGGAAAAGAAAAAGGAAGCAATAATCAATACAATCCCTCCGCCCACACGGCTGGACAGCTGGGCATAGCTGATCAGTTCCAGTCGGTTGGCTGCTCCCAGAACAGCAATATCGCCGGATCCTCCCCGGTTGGCCATGCAAAGTCCGGCGGTAACAGCCGAATCAATGGGATAAAAGCCCACCAGCTTTCCTACAACAGCACTCCCCAGAATCGCGCCTGCCACCACCATCAATGCAATCAGAAGATTACTGGGGCTTGCCGCAGAGACCAGTTCCGCCAGATCAAAATCCACGCCCATGCCGACCATGGTTCCCATACCGACCACTGTCACCATAAATCCCTGTACGTTTTTTGTCGCCGCCCGGATATTGGCCGGTATTACCCCCAAGGCTGCAATAATCACCACGAAAATGATACTGTAGGCAAAGTTATGAATCTGTGCCCCGAAAACAGTTGGCAGCAATACCTTGCTGAACATCCGTCCCACTGCAAAAATGGTTCCGATGAGCAGCAGGGCCCCGCAGTAATCATTCAAAGTAACCTTAACTTTCACATCCTCTTTAATCAGTTTGCTGTCCACTGGCATAATATTGGTTCCATCGCCGGTAAGGCCCGGTTTTATCTGACCCAGACGGTTTAACAGCGCCCCGGCGACAATACAGAAGAGATTGGCAATGGTCAGGATAATAATGGCAAAGGAATAATAATTCGCAGCAGGCTCTCCGCTGATCTGCTCATAGATCTGTGACAACGGCACCGCGCCTGCTCCGTTTCCGCCGCCCATAATCGGCAGGACATACCGAATCACCATGTTGATGGGTGACACGCCAAAGAGCAGACCAGTAACAATCCCAAAGACGGATGCCCCCAAAAGCCCTCCCAGAATCGCCGGAATATATCCTCCGAAGCTGCGCAGAAGCACCTTCCGGTCCAGGGACAGGATAGAGCCTGCGATCAGGGAAACAATAAAGGTATTCAGAATATTCACATCTCCCTGCACCATAGTCCCGATCAGTTCTACATATTTCTCCGGTATCAGATTAAACTGCTTTAACACCGCAGTCCCAAAGAAAATCATCAGCAAACCGCCGCCAATGTATGTATTCCAGATGGGAAGAATTTTCCCGATCTTATTAAAAATAATCGCAATGACAAAACTGACTGCAATAAATGCCGTAATATCGGATCCAAGAGCCCCGGCAAAGACCACCACCAAAATGATAGCCGAGCACAGCAAATAGAGCCATAAAGGCAGACCCCCCAGATCATTAAATTCCTGCCATAAAGTCTTTTTCTCTTTATTATCACTCATTTTTCTTTCCTCCTCGTGATAAAACCATTTGCTTTCTCCAAACAGTAAATTCCACTTTTTTCTGATACCGGATATCCACTACCCTTCTGGCTGCCTCTTCGGATAATGAAGCTGTCCGCTACTTCCCATCGGCAATCCCAATCACATCTTCCCTTCCGGCTGCCTCTTCAGGTAACGAAGCTGTTCACTGCTTACCATCGGCAATCCCAATCACAGATTCCCTTCCTACTGCCTCTTCGGATAACGAAGCAGTCCGCTACTTCCCATCGGCAATCCCAATCACATCTTCCCTTCCAGCTGCCTCTTCAGGTAGCGAAGCTGCCCGCCGCAGGATATCACCTCCAGTTCACTGTCTGATAATTCCAGCCTTGCCTGAAAATCTGTGTTTTTCGTCACATTATGAATCCATATCTTTTTTGTCTGCATCTGGTCTGGCAGGTCTCTGACTTCCAGTTCATCCCCCCTGTCGATTCTGTCATAATCCTCCGGGTTCTCAAAAATCATGGGGATAATGCCGTGATTGACCAGATTTCCCTTATGGATTCTGGCAATGCTTTTGGCAATGATGGCCCGCACTCCCAGATACATCGGATTGATGGCCGCATGCTCTCTCGAAGAACCCTGACCATAGTTTTCTCCGCCGATGATGATGCTCTGGCCCATCTCTTTTGCTCTCCCTGCAAAATCGGGATCATAGCGATGATAGCAATACTGCGACATGAGCGGAATATTGGAGCGCATACTGGAGAATTCAGCGCTGGCCGGCGTAATATCATCCGTGGTAATATTGTCCACGGTCTTCAGGCTGACCTTTACCTTCAGATACCGGGCCGGTGGCTCAGGAACCGGAAGAGGCTGAATATTGGGTCCGCGCACAATCTTTACCTGGCTGGCTTCCTCCTCTGGCAGCGGCTTTATGATCATGGAATCATCTACCGGGAAGCTTTCTGGCTCATGAATGCCGCCCAGAATCTCCACATCCGCTCCCATGATTTCCTCCGCGCTGGCAAAGGTTCCCATGATGGCCGTGGCTGCTGCGCTCTCCGGGCTGACCAGATAAATCTCCGCGGTTGGGTTTCCGGCCCGTCCTTTAAAATTCCGGTTGGAGGTCCGCACTGCCACTCCCCTGGTTGCCGGGGACTGGCCGATGGCACAGCAGGGGCCGCAAGCAATCTCCAGAAGCCGCACGCCTGCATCTGTCAGCATTTCCATATATCCGTCCCGCATCAACTGTTTGTAAATCTGTTTGGAGGAAATTCCACAGGTACAGCTGACATCCTCATGGACATGCCTGCCCTTAAAAACCAGGGCCGCCTTGGCCACATCCGCATAGCTGGTGTTAGTACAGTTTCCGATAAACACCTGCTGCACCTTCTTTTTTTTCACATTCCTCAAAGGCACCACATTGTCCGGCTGATGGGGACAGGCGCAGAGTGGTTCCAGCTTGCTCATGTCGATCTCCATCTCTCCGTCATATTCCGCATCTTCATCCGGCAGCAGTTCCCGGTAATCCTCCTCCCGCTGCTGGGCCTTCAGAAATCTTCTCACCTGTTCATCCGCCGGGAAAATCGAAGTGGTTGCCCCCATTTCCGCTCCCATATTGGCAATCGTCGCCCGCTCATTTACTTCCAAAGCCCCGGCTCCCGGTCCCACATACTCGAACACCTTTCCTAAGCCGCCCTTGATTCCGACTCTTTTTAACATTTCCAGAATCACTTCCTTGGCGTTACAGCCAGGTTTCAGCTTCCCGGTCAGCTTTACCCGGATAATCTCCGGCATTTTCAGCCGCATAGGCACTCCGGTCATGGCTGTAGCTACATCCATGCCTCCCACTCCGATACACAGCATGCCGATAGCCCCGCCGTGAGGCGTGTGGCTGTCCCCTCCCATACTCAATTTCCCTGGCTTTCCAAACCGCGCCACATGGACGGCATGGCAAATTCCGTTGCCTGGCCTTGACACATAAACCCCGTATCTCCTGGCCACAGATTGAAGATAGATGTGGTCATCCGGTGTCTTGTTGTCTAAGTACAACAGATTGTGGTCCAGATAGCTGACACTGGTCTCCACCTGAGTCCTGGGAAGCCCTATGGCCTCAAAGGCCAGGTAAGTCATCACCGCGTTGATATCATGTGTCAGCGTCTGATCTACCTTCACAAAGATCTCCTCTCCCGGCTTCATTCGGGCTGGTTTTGCCAGATGGGCCTCCAGAATTTTTCTTGTCAGGTTTTTTCCCATTAAAAATACCCCCTTATCATGATTTCTTACACTTCCTGAAATCATTATAAGGGGGCAGATGCCCATAAGTAAAATCACTATATGCGAATGGGAATCATAACCTTTTCCTATGGGTTTCCAAAACCTCCCGGGTAATCTCTAACAATGCCTGTTCCACCTCTCCCATATAGCAGCCTTCCCGGTACAAAGCCTGAACCTCCCAGGTCACGGGAATCTTTGCCAGGTGAAATGCCTCTGCTTCCATACTGCCTTTCATCAGTTCCAGGGTGATTTCCGGCACAATAGCCACTCCCAGCCCCTGGGCAGCCAGGCGGTAGGAAAGCATGTTGCTGTGAGACTCCATGAAAATATCCGGCTTTAGTCCCGCATTCTGATACAGCACTTCCACACAGGAACGGAGAGCATGGCCTTTATACAGGGTAATAAGAGGAAGCCTTGCCACCTGCCGCCAGTTGACCACCTTTCCCTCTTCCTCCAGCAAATGTTCCTTCTTCAGATAACCTTTGCCCGCAACCAAAACCAGTTCCTCCTGCGACACCTCCACCTGCACGATATCCTTATCCCTGGTCCACGCCGGAAGCATAACAAAATCCACATCCCCGTTGCGCAGCTGCTGCACCAGGCGGTTTCCCGGTCCGCTGACCACAACTACCTCAATCCCCGGATACCGTTTCTTAAACGGCGCCAGAATCAAAGGAAGCATATAAATGATCCGTTCGCTGGGAAAACCAATCCGGATTCTCCCCCGCAAATGATGCGTGATATCCCGCATCTCCCGATCCATATCATCCATCTGTACCAGAATTTTTTTCGTCCTCTTCAGATACTGTTCTCCTGCATAAGTCAGAACCAGTGGACTGGAAGAACGATCAAACAACCGGACTCCCAGTTCCTCTTCCACCTTGCCGATATAATTGCTGAGAGCCGGCTGACTGATAAAAAGCGCAGCCGCAGCCTTCGTAATGCTGCCGCATTCCGCCACCTTACTTACATAAGTAAATTGCCGCAGTTCCATCGCTCTTCTCCCTTTCTCTGGCTCCTGAACGCCAGCTTTGCCCGGATACAGAAAGCAGCCCTGCCCGGAATGACGCAACAGACATCACTGACCGGAAGCGCCGTGTCATTGCAGACGTTTCACCGTGTCAATCACATAATCCGTAAACTCCCTGGCGCTGGCATCCTCCGGGAAGGTGGTAAGGACCACTTTTCTCTCTGTCACGGTGCAGATATCCATGGCCTTTTCCAGCAGTTCTTTTTTGTCCACATATCCAATGTGGGCCAAAAGCATTCCTGCTGCCCGAATCAGTGAACTGGGATCCGCATACTCTCCTCTTCCATGGCTCATCAGGTAAGGCGCCGTGCCATGAATCGCCTCGAACATGGCATATTGATTCCCGATATTGGAAGAAGAAGCTGTGCCTAAGCCCCCCCTGATGTTCCGCCGCCACATCGGTGACAATATCCCCGTACAGGTTAGGCAACACCACCACTTCAATCCCTTTGTTGAATTCCGAATCCAGCATCTTGGCGCACATCGCGTCTACCAGTCTCTCCTGAATCTCGATTTCCGGATACTCCTCCCCTACCTTCCTCACCGCCTTGATAAAGTTTCCGTCCGCCAGCTTCACGATGTTGGCTTTGGTCACAATGGTTACATTTTTCTTGTTGTTTTTCCTGGCAAATTCAAAGGCCGCCCTGGCGATGCGCTCGCTTCCCTGTCTGGTCTGAACCTTAAAATCCACGGCCAGATCTTCATCTACCTGGATTCCTTTATTCCCCCAGATGTACTCTCCCTCGATATTCTCCCGGAAAAATGTCCAGTCAATGCCCTTATCCGGGATTCGAATGGGACGGACTGCCGCAAACAATTCCAGCCCCCGGCGCAGCAGACTGTTGGCCGATACCAGATTGGGCCACGGATCCCCTGCCCTGGGCGTTACCATAGGACCCTTTAAAAGCACGTCACATTGCTTTACTTTCTCAAACACTTCGTCCGGAAGACTCTGCAATTTAGCGGCACGGTTTTCAATGGTCATCCCCTCAATCCTGCAAAGTTCCACCTTCCCCCTTTCCAGTTCCGACGGAATCAGCGCTCGAATCACTCTTAACGCCTGCTCCATAATAATAGGGCCAATCCCGTCCCCGGGAAGAATTCCCACTACAATCTTATCCAGACTGCCAAAATCCTTCGCCTCACTGTCCGCCTTCATCCGCTCAATCCGCTCAAATTCGGACCGAATCAATTCCCCAAACCTCTCCTGCGCCTGTAAAATAGTATCCATGCCTGTCTCCTCCTTGCATTTACCCTTGCCTGCTTTCCTGATTGTACAGTTCCAAATACCTTTTGACCCCTATGATACTACAGATTGCTCCGCATTTCGCAATCCTAAAACACCTCAAATTCACTCATTTTTCAGCGAAAAATAGCTACTTTTCAGTGTTTTGCGGGTCATTTAGTTTAGACAAAGAGATACTCAGCCATGGAAAAAGGAGCGGCAAGCGACCGGAACTGGTCTGATGATTTTGACTTTGCAGGGATTTAGAAGTCCTTAAATTCACAAATTTTGCGTTGAAACGAAAATCCCCTCTGTTTGAGCGAAGCGAGTTTGGGGATTTTCGTTTCGCTTTTCGCCAAAGCGCACAGGAAAATGCGTCAGTGACGCATTTTATCGTGAGCAAAAATCGAGAATTTTAGGAATTCTTTGCCTCAGCACGCAGAAAAGCTGCCAGTGGCAGGTTTTCTGTGGATCCCGAAACCGGAAAAAACAGCAGACCAGTTCCGGTCGCTTGCCGCTCCTTTTTCCATGGCGTACCTTTTGGCAAAACTTAACTAACTGACATTGCCTTCTGAACTGTTACTTATCATATAAGGAAATGCCTGTTCTGTAAAATACAAGTTCTGCGGGTCTAATCATAGGTAAAATGCAAGGAACCGGAAACGCTCATCTGCCCAAGCGTCTCTGTCAGAAGCCGCAAAAACTCCCTGGAACTTTTCGGCATTTTCCCCTCCTTTGGGCAGGCCACGGCAAGCTTCCAGACCCCCTCCAGACTCCGGTCCAGCGGATAGCACACAAGCCCCTCCACCCCCGAATAAAGATTCAGATAGGAGCCGGGAAGAAAGGTAACCCCCGTCCCTGCTGCCACCAGCCGTTTCACCGTCTCCATGCTTTTGGTGGTACAACAGATATCCGGCTCAAGCTTTGCGTTTCTTAAAATCTGATCCGCCACCAGCCGAAGCTTCTGCCGGGCAGACACCATAACAAAAGGCTCCTCTCTCAGCCCGGCCAGGTCCTCCCCCGTCAGCTTCTTCCCGTCCGGCAGACCAAGCCTGAGCTTTTTGCTCTTCGGAATCACCAGATAAAAAGGGTCTTCAAAAAACATCTCATACCGCACCTGCTCCCTCTCCTCATGAAAATGGAGGACGTAGAAATCGACCTTCCCGCCAATCATCAGCTGCTCCAGTCCGTGGGAATTGTTCTCCCGGATCCGAATCCGGATTCCCGGAAAACGTTCCCGGAATGCAGGGATAATCCTGGGAAGAAGATAGGTTCCCGGATTCAGGGGAATGCAAAAAGTAATCGTCCCCTTTTTCAGTTCCTGAAACTCCTCCAGTTCTATCCGAAGCTGAGTAAACAGGTCTCTGACCTCTTCCAGCCGGTTTAAAAGTTCCCGCCCGAAAAAGGACTCTTCCACACCGCCCTTTCCCCGCAAAAACACCTCGGCCCCCAGATCTGTCTCCAGTTCTTTGAGCATCTGGCTTAGAGACGGCTGTGCCACATACAGTTCCTGGGCCGCCCTGGAAATATTTTGATACTCCCGGATGCACAGCAGGTAGCGGATCTCATGTTCTGTCCACAGATGGCCTTTTCCCGGATTCCCTTCCTTCCGGCAGCCGCAGTTGTCCACCCACTCCTCCAGCCGCAAAAAGCAGGTAAGAATCCGTTTTCCCATGTCTGTCACCGTCTCCCCCTCCGGCGTGAGAATCATCTTCCTCCCGACCCGTCTGAAAAGAACCGCTCCTAATTCATTTTCACAATTTTTCACCACCCGGGCAACGGTAGACGGGCTTTTCCCCAGAGAAGAGGAAGCCTTCTGGATGCTTTCTTCCCTCTCTATGGCATGGATATAGCGCAGCTGCTGCTCATTCATTGGGTTCTCTTCCTCCTTCGGATATTCCTGGCAGTTCCGCAGACTCTGCCCTGCCTCTCCTTCTGTGATGATTTCCTGAAAAATACTTCCGGGAGATGCAGAAACAGCCTGCTGTCCTGATTGAAATCCCTTTCGGTCTTCGTTGATTCTCTGCCTTCTCGGGAAAGCAGACTCTGGAGTGTGTTTGAACATTGCTTTCTGGCAGATATGTGTCACCGTTTCTTGTTTGCTTTATCCTTCGTGTACACAAGATAGAACCCTACATTCAGCACAATTCCAAACACCGTGGCGCTGGGCGCTGCCAGGCCGATCTCCATCAGTCCGGCCCCCGGGCGGATGCTCATAAAATAAGACATGGGAAGCCTCACCAAAAAGGTCTGGGCAATCCCCTGTATCATCACAAATAACGTCTGGCTGTGTCCGTTATAATAACCAATGAAGCTGAAGAGAATGCTGGTTACCACCGCCTCTATGCTGAAACCCCGCAGATATTCTGCCGCCTTGGCCACCACTGCCGCATCCCGGGTAAACATCACTGCCAGCAGATCGCCGCGGAAGAACGCCAATGCTGAGATAAAAACTCCTATCCCCGCTCCCATGGCCATCCCCGCAGCCATAGCGCGCCGGGCGCGCTGCTCTTTTCCCGCCCCTACATTCTGAGCCACAAAAGCTGACATGGATTGCATCAGGGCTCCGGGAACCAGCATGATAAAACTGAGTCAGAATTTCCTGAAAAGCAATCGGGATTCCCACCTTAATAAACTTTCCGATCTCCGGATTAAAGCAAATATCCCTTTTTTTCATCTCAAAGGGAAGCTTTTGTCTGCGGATAATGATCAGGGAAAGCGCCACGCTGACCGCCTGAGCCAGTACTGTGGCCAGCGCCGCCCCCGCCACGTTCATATGAAAAACTGCCACGAACAGCAGATCCCCCACAATGTTAGTTCCGCACGCAATTGCCACAAAAATCAGCGGAAGCCTGGAATTTCCCATTCCCCGGAAAATACTGCTGATCACATTATAGGCCACGATAAACAAAAGTCCGCCGCCGCAGATCTGCACATATACCACCGTCAGTTCCACTGCCTCTGCCGGCGCCTGCATCAACAGTGCCAGCTGTCTGGCGAAAATCAGAAGAACTCCGGAAAACGCTACGGACAAAACGGCAAAAAAACAAATTGCGCCGCCAATCACCCTTCCCACCTGTTCCTGGCGCTTCTCTCCGATATATCGTCCGATCAGAACCGTGATTCCCATAGAAAGGCCGGTCACGGTGAATGTTACCAGATTCACGATATTGCTTCCGGTAGATACTCCGGAAAGCCCGGCCGTACTCCCGAACCGCCCTACCACCAGAATATCTACCGCGCCATACATGGCCTGTAAAATCAAAGCTCCCAGAATCGGAAGCATGAAACCGGACAGCTTTGCCACGATAC
Organism: uncultured bacterium; assembly: GCA_947383005.1. Lineage (GTDB taxonomy): Bacteria > Bacillota > Clostridia > Lachnospirales > Lachnospiraceae > Brotaphodocola. Next base: position 161,931 of record CANDBT010000002.1, read on the forward strand.
TTCCCCTGGTAAAATCATCTCTCTGCTGTTGCTCCATAAATACCCTCCTGCTTTTCTATTCTCCCGGAATTCTCTGCCATGCTGACAATCTTATCTCCGGTCAGAAAAAAAGTCAAGATACAGGAGGGGCGGCCAATGTTATTTCGTTGCGTTTTACTGAGAGGGTACGCCTTGGAAAAAGTAGCCAAGTTAGGGCGGATTTTAAATGTTTCTGAGGGCGCTAAACGTCCGGTGGACATTTGTTCAGCGCCGACCGCAACGGAGTGAAGAAGCGGGAGCACAAAGTGCGGAGCAATCCGGTATCAGAGGGGTCAAAAGACCTTTTGACCCCAACATCAGGACATTGACGCTTGAACTGTTGCAATAATGTAACAGTTCCGATAGGTCTGCGTGTTCACCGCGCTGACCGTAAGAAAACGTAATGGTCGCGGGCAGGCCCATCGCGAAGCGATTCTAAATGGCCGTATGCCGTAACAGTTCAAGGGGTATCTGAACTGTTGCAATTATTTAAAGGTATGGATAAAAGGTAGAAAAAAATTCAGGAACTTTATATTGACACGATGTAAATATAGTGTTATCATATTTACATCGTGTCAAAATATGTGGGAAAGGAGGGAAATGCCATGCCAAAAGGGTCGCCGGAACTTACTGAAAAACGAAAGAATGAAATTCTGGACGCCTGTGAAAAGATATACCGGGCAAAGGGCTTTTATGGTGTGACTATCAAGGAAATCAGCACGGAAATCAGCCTCACACGGCCAGCGATTTACAACTACTTTGAGACCAAAGAAGAGATCCTTCTGGGGCTTCTTGCCCGAGAATACCGCCGCTGGTGCGAAGAACTGGAAAGCCTCATAACAGTCGCCGGAGGGTGTGTTCGCCAGGATCTTGCCAGACACATGGCACATACCCTGGCAGACAAGGAGACGCTTCTGCGGATTCTTAACATGAATCTGTTTGAGATCGAACAGAACAGCCGCATAGAGCGGCTGGCGGATTTTAAAAGGCTCTATCATCGGTCGCTCATCGCCATGAATCGGCTGCTGCATTCTTACAAGGCAGAGATCACCGATTCCCGGTGTGAAGAATTCTGCGAGACGTTCTGCGCTTTTTTGTTCGGAGTCTATCCGTTTGCTTTTCACACCCAGAAGCAGAAAGACGCCATGAAGCTTGCCGGCGTTGCCGTAAGAGAGGCAGGTATCTTTGACATGGTCTGCCGATGTCTCATAAGACTGATACCAGATAAAGATTAACAGGAGGAAACAGAAAATGACAACAAGGAAAAAACTTATGCTGCTGTTTTTGCTGACATCCTTTGCCTTCACGGCATGCAGCAAGGCTTCCGCAGGCGTCGCCCCGGAAAAAACAGCGGCTCAGACAGCTGCCTTGCAGGAGGCGGCCCCATCTTCGTCACAGGAGGCTGAGCCCACAGAGGCCTTGCCCACATCATCCGGACCAGAAGAAAGCAGCCGGTCCAATGAGCAGAAAAGCGCCGGCCGAACCGCCGTTGTCTATTTTTCGGCAACCGGGACCACCGCTGAGATTGCCCGGCTGATTGCAGAAGAAACCGGGGCGGATCTTCTGGAAATTGTCCCCGAAACCGCCTATACCTCAGAGGATTTGAATTACCACGATGACAACTGCCGGGCAAACAGAGAAATGAATGACGATACCGCCAGACCTGCCATCAGCAGCGATTTCAGCCACCTATCGGAATATAGCGTAATCTATGTGGGCCACCCCATCTGGTGGGGAACTGCCCCGCGCATTATTCAGACATTTTTCGAGAGCTGCGACCTCTCCCAGGCAACCGTATACACCTTCTGCACCTCCGGAGGAAGCGGCATTGAGCAGAGTGTAAAGGATCTGCAGAACCTGTATCCGGATGTAAATATCGTCAGCGGCAAACGCCTAAACGGCGCTTCAGCGGCAGATGTAAAGTCCTGGATCAGCAGCCTGGACTGAGTACCTCAGGAATCGCCAAGCACAGGAGCCCGGCGCATCGGGTTCCCCCATGGAGCGTGGCTGCAACACTGGAAACATTTCCCCAAAAAGTCAACACCCCCGCTGCAAGCAACAGAACATCAAGCTTGCAACGCTGCAGAGCAGCGGGGTATGAGACTCTCGCGGCAGTCGCCAAATGTGCATGCAAGCATGCCCACTTGGCTCGTTGCTCGCAAAAAATCAATGAATACTCTCAATAGAAAATAGAAAATGGAGGAATCCAATCATGAGCAAAGTGTTAGTAACCTATTTCAGCGCCACCGGGACAACCGCCAGATTGGCGGAAAATCTGGCCTCCGCCATCCATGCCGACATCCACGAGATTCTGCCGGAAATTCCATACTCCGGCAAAGATCTGGACTGGACGGATAAAAAGAGCAGAAGCAGTGTGGAAATGAGCGACAAAGCCTTCCGCCCTGCCATTGCCAACAAGGCGGAAAACATGGAATTGTATGATATTGTCTTTATCGCCTTTCCCATCTGGTGGTATGTCGCGCCGACCATCATCAACACGTTTCTGGAACAGTATGACATGAGCGGAAAGACCATCATTCCCGTGGCAACTTCCGGCGGCAGCGGCATGGGCAATACCAACCGCGAACTTGCCCCTTCCTGCCCGGGCGCTGTCTTAAAGACAGGAAAGGTGTTTTCGGCAAATGCCGGCAGGGAAGATTTGAGAGCATGGGCAGAGGACGTGGTGGCCAGGAAATAGCAACCGTTCTGACGCAGGCGTGCTTGCGGTGCACGTTCGATCCCAGCCGAAGCAGGGCATGGATCATTTATCCTGCTGCTCTGCAGTGCAGCAAGCCGGATACCCCATTGCACGGCACCTCATCACCCGCAGGAATCTGCGTCAGGCGTCTCCCTCACAATCAGCTCCGTATCCAGGATAATGGACTTAACCTCGGTCATCGGATTATCGATGATCTCCAGAAGCATCTCGCAGGCTGCATAGCCCAACTGTTGCTTGGGCTGGCTGACCGTAGTGATGGCCGGGCTGGTCATAATCGACAGGTCGATATTGTCAAAGCCCACTACCATGATGTCCTCCGGCACGCGAAACCCATACTTTTTCACTGCCTTCACTGCAGCCGCGGCAAAGACATCCGAGACGGCAAAGAAGGCATTCGGGCGGAATTCGGACTTTAAAAGCCTGCTGACTGCCGCATAGGCCATCTCATAGCTGATCTCCGGAAGCTGGAGGACCCATTGCCTGGGAATCGTGATATCCGCGTTTTTCAGAGCATACAGGAAACCCTCCTGGCGATGTACCGAGTAGTTAAACGTTCCTGGCCCGTTAATTATGGCGAACAAGACACTAGTACTACCTTGCGGAAATTTCAGTGAATTCGGCACTCGTTATTTCCGCCCTCTGCACGCCTGCAAAGCTAGACGTAGGCACCGCTACGTTGCTAAGCGCCAGTGGCGCTTGTTCAGCAAGGACCGGAACGGAGTGTAGAACGTCGCTTTGCAGACGCACAGATGACGAAAATATCAAGCACTGTATTCACTGTTATTTCCGCAATGCAGTACTAGTTTTCCATCTCCATCATCAGAGATACGCTGTCTTCACTTTCTCCTCTCATCCAGGATTTCATCCGGGCATTTACCTTCAACGGCTTTCCTTCGCCGCGTGCACCATATCCTCACATTCCTTCAGAGTAACTGCCATTAGCTTTTCACACAGGACATGCCTGCCTTCACAGCCTAGACCCGTAAGGGGGCATGTGCGTAGTTGGCCACACATACGCTTACCCCTGTTGCTCTGCAAAACGCTCAACAATGCGGCTGTATTTTTTCTGAAGCAAAACCGGATTTGCCTTCATACCTTCACTCCCCTTTCCTGCATCACTTCAAGAAGCTCGTTTACAAAATAATCCCGGCTTTGCGTATGCAAAACTTCATATTCCGGAACAATATATCCATTCAAAATATTGCTCTTCTCTGTAAATGCCTGATAAACCAATTCTGCATGAACGCCCAGTTTTGCCGCAACATTCTCGATGCAGAATATGGCAAATTCCAGTTCCCTGGAGTCTTTGATTTTTTCGTCCGGCATCATAAATCTGTCCCTTCCTTACTTTTGCAAAATTTCAAACCCGATCTAACATTAGATTACCATCCCCCTATATATTTGCCATTAACCCCAAAACCAACAGAGCCACAAGCACCCGCTTCTGACTCTGTTGGTTTTCTATGCAAGCCGTTCCCGGACAAGCTGGGCAAATACCCGTGCTCCGGTCTCCAGTATCCTGTCATTATAATCAAAATGGGAATTGTGAAGCGGGAAATCCCTGGCCTCATCCCCCTCCCCGCCACCGATAAAGAAAAACGCACCGGGTATCCTTTCCAGGAATGCGCCGAAATCTTCAGAAGCCATAAAGGGAGCGCAGTTTCCGTTCACTTTGTCTGTGCCCAGCACATGGCCTGCCGCCTGGATGACCGCATCCACAGGCTCATCCCAGTTGACGGTAGGGGCGAATTCATGGCTATAGAAAAAGTCAAAGGTAGCTCCGTAAGCTCTGCAAATGCCATCCACAATGTCCCGCATCCTGGTCTCGATCATCTGCCCGGCTGCCTTATTGTAGCTGCGGCAGTCACCCAGAATCGTAACGTTGCTGGGAATGGCATTGTGTGCGCCGTCCGTAAAAAGCTCCGTGCAGCTGACCACCACCGGCTCAAAGGCGGCGGCGCTGCGGCTGGGAATGGTCTGCAGCGCCAGAAGGATCTGTGCCGCAATGACCAGGGGATCCACGGTTTTCTCCGGCGCGCTGGCATGGCCTCCCCGGCCATGTATCTCAATTTTAAAATTATCTTCACAGCTTGCAAAGCCGCCCTTGCAGATGTTCACCGTTCCGGCAGGTATACCGGGGTTGTTATGCTGTCCGTATATTTCATCGATAGGAAAACGCTCCAGCAGGCCGTCCTCCAGCATGGCGCGGGCACCTTTTCCCGGCTCCTCGGCAGGCTGGAACAGAAAGATGGCAGTGCCGTTAAAGTCCCGGCTTTCGCTGAGGATCTTCGCCGCGCCAAGCACGGTTACGATGTGTCCATCATGACCACAGCCATGCATCTTGCCCGGACACTGGCTCTTATAGGAAGGCGTACCCTCCTCACTTAAGTTGATTGCATCCATATCGGCCCGGAGCGCCACGGTCTTTTCCCCCTTGCCTGCCTTCAGACGCCCGATAACACCGGTGCCTCCGATGCCGGTAAATACGTCAATATCCATTTCCCTTAGCTTCTCTGCCACAAAAGCAGCAGTCCATACTTCCTCAAAGGCAGTCTCAGGATGAGCGTGGAGCTGATGCCTCCACTGCTTTAAAAGTTCGTTCAGTTTATACATGGATTTTTGCTCCTTCCTATCGGCAGATCCGAAAGCAAGCAAGTCTGCCAAGCGTCATTCTGTCTCTCTATTGCGACATGATTTTATTTCCGTGCAGCCATAATAGCGTTCAAATCCCCCCTGTGATCAAACCATTCTCTGGTAAGTCCGCGCAGCTCCCCGCTGAGCAGAATCAAGCTGGGTACATTTAAAAAAATAACCAAACCATTGCCAAAGTCAGTCAATACAAAAATATCAGTCATGCTGTTCATGCTACCTGCCACGACCATGAGGATAAAAAATACTAATAGAACATTAACAAACCCCTTGCTGTTGGTAGCAGCCGTAGCTTGAATACGCAGGCCCTGGGAGTTCGAGATGATAGAGCTGACAGCAAACAGAACCAGACAAAAAAGGCACAGATAACGACCAGCGATGCCAAACACAGAATCGAAAGCCAGGGAACTGAGCGTGGCTCCTGTTTCGCCACTCTGCCACACACCGCTGAAGATAACCATAAAGCCTGTAAGAGAACAGATAACAATCGTATCAAAAAAAGTCTCAAACACGGCCCACATGCCCTGTTGGGCTGGATGATCAATCGCTGCAGCCTGAGCGTGGATAGTAGCCTGAAGACCAAGCCCGGCATCATTAGAGAATACGCCACGGGCCAGTCCCTGACGGATCGTAGCAGCAACAGCCGCGCCAGCAAAGCCTCCGATAGCGGCCCTGCCAGAAAATGCGCCAACAAAAATCTCGCGCAAGGCAACGCCGAAACTTCCAATGTTGGCGCCCACGATAATGACTGCACAGATAACGTAAATCGCACTCATTACAGGGACCATCTTGTCCGTAATCTTGGTCAGGCGCTTCATCCCACCGAGCATGACCAGAATGACAATGATTGTGAGCACAACACAAGTGGCGATACGGGGAACGCCCACTGCAAACAGGTTATCCGAAATGGCACCGCTGTGGACACCGCCAATGGTGCTGAGTGTCATAAGGGACAGAATAGTAAAAGCGTAAGCCAGAGGTTTGCACTTCAGGCCATCCCGTATGTACATAAAAGGACCGGCCAGATACCCTTCCCCATAAGGATTCTTCTGACGGTAACGTACAGACATTGTCACCTCAGCAAACTTGACAGCCATAGCTACAATACCACAGATCCACATCCAAAACAAGGCCCCGGGCCCCCCTACAGCAATGGCAGAGCCAACACCAGCGATATTACCAGTGCCAATGGTAGAACCCAAAGCAGCGGTCACTGCCTGAAAAGGTGAGACACCGGCGGCCTTTTTCCTGTCCTGCTCCTCTTTATCAAAAAGAGTACCCACCGTATTTTTCATGATAAAACCAAAATACCGGAACTGAATACCGCCGATAACAATAGTCAAAATAATGCCTCCGCCTACTAGCAGAATCAGAATAGGAATTCCCCAGATCCAGGCAACAACAGCATTAATAAATTTCCAAATCGTTTGAAAGATCCCCATTACAGCATGCTCCTTTCGTTTTCTCCCGGTACCCGATCATCTCGCCCCGGCAAGCTCCGCCACCACATCCAGAAATACATTGGCTCCGGCAATCACATCCTCATCTTTGGTATACTCGGCCGGGTTGTGGCTGATGCCCTGAATGCTGGGCACAAAGATCATGGCTGTGGGGCAAATCCTGGCCATCATCTGCGCATCCTGCCCTGCGCCGGAGGTCATCCTGCGTGAGCTTAATCCTCTGGCTTTTGCCGCCTGCTCTACCTTTTTCACAATTCCTTCATCGAACAACACCGGATCAAATTCCGTCAGGCGCTCTGTGGTGATTCTGACCTTATCCGACTTTTCCAGCTCCGTCAGATACCGGGACAGAGCCTTTTCGTCTGCTTCCAGCTTCTCTTTATCGGGATTTCGCAAATCCACCGTAAATACTGCTTTTGACGGAATCACATTGATGGCATTGGGCTCTAACTCCACACATCCCACCGTGGCCACACCGCCGGACTTTTCCACCAGCTCCCGCAAAAAGACATTGACCTTTGCCGCCGCCAGACCTGCATCCGACCGCAGATGGGTAGGCGTGGTGCCTGCGTGATTTGCAGTCCCTTCGATTGTTACCCGCTGCCAGTGAATACCCTGCAGATTCTCCACCGCGCCGATTTTCACACCCTCCACATCCAGGATCGGCCCCTGCTCAATATGCAGCTCCAAAAATGCTTCCGGCTGCAAAAACCCGGGTTCCACGGTTCCCTCATAGCCAATCCTCTTTAATTCCTCTCCCAGAACCGTCCCGTCTGTCCCCACTGTGGCCAGAACTTCATCTACCGGCAGTCCCCCTGCGTATACCAGGGAACCCATCATATCCGGCGAATACCGCACGCCTTCCTCATTGGTAAATGCAGCCACCACAACAGGCCTTGCGGTCTGATATCCGGCTTCTCTCAGAGTTTGTATCACTTCCATGCCGCCGATCACTCCCAGGCAGCCGTCATACTGACCGGCATTGATCACGGTGTCAATATGGGAACCAACCATCAGAGGCTTTTCCCCTTTGTTTTCCTCCGTCTCCCAGATACCGAAGATGTTGCCGATCCGGTCCACCACCACTTTAAGGCCCGCATCCCGCATCCAGCCTGCCACCGCGTCCCGCCCTTCTTTTTCCGCGTCCGAGGCGGCAAGCCGGGTTCTTCTTCCTTCTCCATCCTTCCCAATGGCTCCGAGAGCATGAATCCTCTCCAGAAGCCGGGTTTTGTCAACTGATAACATACAAAAACCTCCTCACTTTTAAACTTTAGTGACCGTACGACATCGTGCCCTTTGGGTAAAACGTGATAATCGCAGGCATACGGCCCATCGCGTAGCGATTCTAAATAGCCGTATGCCGTAACAGTTCAAGAGTTATCTGATCTGTTACGAACTTTATGTCCAAATTATAACAATCCCTTGTGACATATTCTATCAGTTACCACTCGACTTTTGTCAGATTTATATCAACCTGCTCATTTTCCCTTCCCGATCTCCCTTTTTTGCTGTACAATAGCCATAAAGATCCTCCCTGTTTGCATCCTGTGGATCTTTTCAAACAAACCATACATCCTTTCATACAACCCCAGGAGGCAGAATCCAATGAACCCATCATTTCCCAAAGCCAATCAGGCCGGAATCGAATTTGTCATCTCCATCAATGAGGAGCTGCAGGAAGAAGTCATGTTTTTATCCGATGATTTTCCCATCGCCATGTATACCCAAAGCTACAATGATGCCGCCTCCGACTATATCCCGCTGCACTGGCATGACGAGCTGCAGATCACCTGGATCTCTCAGGGGGAGCTGGAATACAGCATCAATGGCGATACGTTTAAGCTGGGCACGGACAAACTGCTCCTGGTTAAAAGCCATCAGCTTCACAGCTCGAAAACCATCGGTCAGGACACCCGGACCCTGTGCATCAATTTCACCCCGGATATCTTTCATCCGCTGATTTTAAAAAACTACATTCTTCCCCTGCTGCAACGGGATGCCTTTTCCTATTCCCTGCTGCTGTTAAGCCCTTATCAGCTTTCCCTGTTAAAAAAATTGCTCAACTGGAAAAACGAGCCTCTGGGCTATTTTTCAGTGAGCAACTTTCTTTCCCATATTTTTGAGCAGATCCTGAACGAATTTGAGGAGGGGGCGGATACCGGAAATTATGAAGAAATCCGGCTTTTCCAGACCATGTTAAGCTACATTCACAACAATTATCCGGATCCTTTGAATGTCAGACAGATTGCCGACCGCGCCGTCATCAGCAAAAACCTGTGTACTGCCCTGTTCCGGAAATATACCGGCCTCTCTCCCATCAAATACCTGAACGAATACCGCCTTTACACTGCAAAAAACCTTATCATCCACACAGACCGGCCGATCTCGGAAATCAGCGCGGACGTGGGTTATAATCAAATCAGCCATTTTATCGAACAGTTCCGCAACAGCTATGGACAATCTCCCCTGAAATACCGAAACAAATTCGGACAGGGGAGATAGACGCTTATGCAAGGGGGTAGGCTCCGTCCCTGACAATGGTCTGGTAGCACACCGGATCCGTATCTCCTTCCGTGTTAAACAAAAGAACCACGGAATCCGCTCCCAGGCCCAACTGCTTTCTGACATCCTTAAGCTCCGGCCGTTCCATAAGAAGGGCGAATGCCCCCAGTGTCGCCGCGCCGGACTCTCCGGAGACCACCGGCTCGTCATTTCCTGACGGATTTGCATACAGCCTCATTCCATGGGCTGCCGCAAAATCCGGGCATGCAATATAGGCGGAAGAGAAGTCCCTTAGCACCGGCCAGGTGATCTTGCAGGGAGTCTGGCAGTTCAGGCCTGCCATGATGGTCTCCGGATCTCCCTCTACCGTATGACAGGCTCCGTCATTCTCCCTTGCCGACAGGAAAATGCACGCCACCTCCTTTGGCTCCACAACGGAAATCATCGGACAGGCTTTGCCGTAATGATGGATCAGATATCCTGCCACACCTCCGGCCATGGCTCCCACCCCGGCCTGAAGAAAAACGTGCGTGGGCTTTGTTTTCCTCTCTTCCAGCTGCTTCACCGCCTCCGATGCCATTGTCAGATATCCCTGGATAATCCACAGGGGAATCTCTTCATAGCCGTCCCATGCCGTATCCTGAATCAAGAACCATCCATGTTCCTCGCTCATCTGCCGTGCGTACTGAACCGTCTCATCATAATTTTTGTCTGTAATCTGCACGGTGGCCGGCCCGGCGCTCCGGATTGCCTCCGCACGCATTTCGGATGACCCCTTTGGCATAAACACATGGGCCTGGCAGCCAAACAGCCCGGCAGCCCAGGACACCCCTTTTCCGTGATTGCCATCCGTCGCTGTCACAAACGTGATCTTTCCGGCCCTCTCTCTCTGATCCTTCTCCTGAAAATCCCGAAAATCCGCCTTTTCCACGTCCAGCTTCAGCTCTCTGCACAAAATCCGGAACATCGCATAGGTGCCTCCCAGTCCCTTAAACGCCTTCAACCCGAAGCGCAGAGACTCGTTCTTGACATGAATCTCTTTTACTCCCAGTCTTTTGCTCAGCTCCTCCAGAGATACCAGCGGCGTTTCCTGATATTGAGGAATACTCCTGTGAAATCTCATAGCATGCTTTGCCGCCTCCTCATCCAGCTCCTGCAAAGCTTCTGCCCCTGCTTTGGGCTCCTGAAGCAGGATTTCCATGTGATATCCCTGTTTTAATTCCTTTTCCATGTTGGTTCGCAGCCTCCCTCTTCTATTCATAATTCTATGATTTTCACCATTTCGGATGGATCCAGTATAGCAAAAAGCCTCTGCACGTTCTACCCATATAAAAACAGATTTTATCAGATTCCTACAATATCCTTTTCAGTTGTTAATAATCCAAAGTAATAATATGACGTTTTTCCATAACTTATAGAGATTTTCAAAATCAAACCTTTCATATTCTCCTTTTCCTGCTCAATAACCTTGCGGGTCAGTTTCTTTTCGCCGCTGCCCATGGTTCCCTTGCCCCGGATGACCACGTCATAACAGGAAAAACCGCCGTCCCTGTTAAGGCGCCCCAGATTCAGCAGGCTACTGTAGCAGGGCAGCTCCGTCCCCAAAAGTACAACCCTTCTTCCGGAAACATCTCCATACTGCTGTGGAGGGTCAAAGCCCCTGTGAGAAATACTCCTTTGGGGATGTAGACCGCCTGATTCTCCATACAGTCATCAATGGCCCTTTGAATCCCCTTTGTATTTAACGTCTTTCCATCCCCAAGGGCAAAATTTGTTTTTAACCGTACCAAATACCTCCTTGGACGCAAGCGGCTGCATCCACCGCTTTCTAGTAATGGAAGCAAACAATATTGTCTGCATCGGAAGAGACCACCCAGTAGTCAAGCCGCCCTCCGCCTCATACTGCCGCAAAATCCTTTCCACGGCTTTACAGGCCGTGAGGGTAGAGGCGCTGCTTTTCTTTGTAATCTCCAAAAGATAGCTTTCCTCCCCGTTATAGCGGCTGAGGGTATCCGCATCCTCCCTCACCAGGTTCAGGTAGGAGGTCACATCTGAGAGACGAACCACCTGTCTCGATGGCGTCTCGATGGGAATATCCCGCATGAGCTGGGAAGACACATCAATATTGCCGTATGCGGAGAGAGCAACCTCCTGACTTCCTATTTTCACGTCTCCCAGAGGCATATCGAAATCCGCTGCCTGGATAGCGGCCCCAACGGAAGCAATGGAGAGATGATATTGTTTTAAACTGGCCTCATCAATGACAATGCGCACATATTCATCCTGGGCTCCTGACAGCTCTAGCCTGGCAACACCGGTCACTCCCGCCAGGGCCGGCGCCAGATCATCCTTTAACAATTTCTGGATACTGCCATCGGCAGCTGACACGAAAACCGTCATGGTGGCCTGGGACGACATACTGACTTCCATAATCGTCGGCGTCTCACAGCCCTCCGGCAGCTCCGACATCATATTATCCATGGTCCCCTTTAATTCCATGTAGGCGTCATCCAGATCCACGCTGTAATTGTAGGAAAGCTGGACCATCATGTAATTGTCATAGGTTGTGGAGGAAATGGTATTGATATCCGTCAAGGTTTCGCACTTTTTCTCTACCGGTTCTGTCACCAGACGTTCCATACTGTCCGCGTCCGCCCCGGGCCATACAATGGAGCCATCCCCCTACTCGCCGCACCGGGCACTCGTCAGCTTTAGCTGATATCTTCCTTTGGGCTCCCGTATGCATATACAACAGAATCCCCACAAAACAAGGATTCCATTGTCAAAAACAAAGGCTCCTGAGGAAAAACCCCAGAAGCCCCATGTTTCCTAGCTTTTTTAAGTTTTAACAATTTTTCAAATCTTAATCTTCAACCTTAACGATCTCTCTCTTGTTGTAGCTGCCACAAGCCTTGCACACCCTGTGAGGCATCATCAAAGCTCCGCACTTATTGCATTTCACCAGATTCATCGCATTCATCTTCCAGTTAGCTCTGCGCTTATCTCTTCTTGCTTTAGAAGACTTATTTTTTGGGCAAATCGACATGGTTTACACCTCCTTAAACTGTTGAAATATATCCTGGATTGCCGACATCCTCGGATCAGGTACATTTCGGTCACAGGAACAGCTCCCGTAATTCAAATTGGTACCACACCGATTGCAAATCCCTTTGCAGTCTTCCCTGCACAACGTTTTCATAGGCAGGTTCAGCAACAATTCATTGCCGATTAACTGGTCTACATCCAGATGAAAACCAATCACATAGGGCTGCTCATCCAGGCCCTTCTCACTGTCCTCCTGCTGCATACTCAAATCGAGTTCCTGGCAAATATCCAGCTCAAAAAGGCTGTCCACCGGCTCCAGACATCTGCTGCATGGTATAGCCAGCGTAAGCTCCGCCCTTCCCTCCATCAAAAACTTCTTCCCACCCAGGTTTTTCATTTTCAATGTCAAAGGACATTTGGATACAATCGGATAAGCGCCATCAGGCGCTTGAAATACATCCATCTCGATATCCAATGTGTAGGCTTTCTCTTTCCCATCCAGGGAAAACAGCTCTGTCAAATTAATAAGCATATTGCTCTCCTAATACACACCTAAAATATTATACCTGTACTGCATTATTTTGTCAACAATTTTTTATAACCGTTCACGGGGCGGGGAAAACCGGATAGAAACAGGCGTCAAGCTTGCTTGTAAGACTGATTTTATCCGGTTTTCCCCATCGGGCGAACGCCCGATGCTTCTTGTCCGGCGTAGCCGGACAAGAAGATGCCCCTTCTGGCTCTTAAAAATCCCCCTCTGGCGACAAACCGCCATTGGTTCCATATGTCCGGTATATCTGATGGAAAGTTCCTCTGGGCGCCTGGGCAATATAACAGGCCCCGTCACCGTATGTACCATACAAGCACATCACCTGAGCCATCTGCTCTTTTGGGATCGCTACGCATCCAGCGGTATTGACTGCATCCGGCGCCTGACAGTGCAAAAATAACGCCGATCCTTTCTGATCAATCGCCTGCTTATTGTATCCGGCATCCAGGACATAATCATAATATCCAAAATACATGGAAGTCCCCACATGCTCTCCTTCTCTCGTCTCGTCATCTACCAGCCGGTTCGTATCGTCCGTCCACACATGGCTCTCCTTCACTTTTATATAATTGGAAGGAAAACCCTCTAACGGGTCGTCCTGGCCAAATGGGGTGTTCATCTGAAATACACCGACAGGGGTAGTCATATCTCCTGCAGTCCGATGATTGCTCATCCCGTTAAGTCCCAATATGCCGGGAGTTTCCAATCGTTTGGCCCATCCCTGATTTGTCCGCTCATAAGCATACACATTACAATTGCTGCCATCGGTTCCTTCAACCACAACCAATACTCTGGCCGTATCCGGCAGCACAAAACGATTGACATCGAAAGGCTGGCCTTTCATCCCTGGTCCGGAATCGGAACTTGACGGAGGCGGGCTGCCTACCACTACCGTTTCTGACGCCATAGCCTGAATAATCCCTGTCATCGAAACCAAAAACGCCGCCAGAGCCAGTAGTCCTGCGGCTCTGCTCTTCCTGCTGCTTGTTTTCCCGCTTTTTCTCATTTTGTCTATTTCCTTCTTTCTTCGCTGTTCTGTCGTATTCAGCTTTCATTATAACAAACGGATACTTATTCTGCAATCAAGAATATCTTAAGGTTTTATCGGTTTTATCTCTAACAGCAGAAAAAAGTAAGATGCCTGAGTGTTAAGACCATGTATCGTCATGCAAGCATACTGGCACACCCGTTTTCGGCACTTGCTGAACAAACGCCACTGGCGCTTAGCAACGTAGCGATACCTACGTCTGGCTTTGCAGGCGTGCAGGGGGCGGAAATAGAGAGTGCTGATTACTCGAGAATTAATGCAACGCTGTACTAGTTGCTCAAGAGCCAAAAATCTGCCATTTGACCCGCCAAACAGGTCATTGGTCAGGTTTTCCCCTAAAACGGCAAAGGATATGATAGACTCTCATCATCAGAAAAAACACAAACAAAAAAGAAGAAAGTGACAAGCACTTTATCACGAAAACAGGCAAAATCAAGGAGGAAAAAAACATGGCAAGATTTAGAGTAACCGCACGCGAAGTAAGGCGCACAGCAGAGAATTTACGGTCACAGAACAGGAATTTCAACAGTCAGGTCAACAGCCTGCAGAACTCCGAACGCCGGCTCCACGGCATGTGGGAAGGCCAGGCTCATGACGCTTTCCATAATGCTTTTATGCACGACAAGGACTATATGGCCCGCTTCTATCAGCTTATTGAGCAGTATTGCCGGGCGCTGGATGAAATCGCCAGACAGTACGAAGAAGCCGAACGCCGGAACCTGCATACCGCCAGGGAGAGGAAAGTCCGCTGAGAATCTATTCATCCGCACCGGAAAGAATCAGCAAGAACAGAGCTTTTATCGGAAAAACAAAATCATGGGCAACAATACGCAACCACAATAACGGAGACATAATCTCCACAGCAACCATCCAAAACCGATAGCAATAGTACAAAATCAAAAGCAACAGCAAAAAATCAAAAGCAATCACGCAATAGCAATAGCGCAAAATTGACAGCATTTACCCTGAACCAACAACCGCAGCATATAATCATTATAACCATATCACACAGAAAAGGAGAATCATTATGGCAATGCAGGGAACTTTACTGGTAACACCAGAACAATTAAGAAGCACGGCAAATTCATTCAGCAGCAACATGAGCAGCGTACAGAGGGCAACCAACCAGATGCTGGATTTGGTCAGCCAGACCTCCCGCTATTGGGAAGGCGAAGCCTCTTCCTCCTACCGCAACAAATTCAACCAACTCCGCGACGATATCGACAAAATCCATCGGATGATCCGTGAACACGTCGATGATTTGAATGAGATGGCCAGGGTTTACCAGGCGGCTGAGGATGCGAACAAAGCCACCAGCAGCCGGTTATCCGGGGATGTCATCTAAGGACAGCAGCTATATCCCCGTTGCTCTTTGCCCGTCGCGCTTTATCCATTACACTTTACTGACCGCTTGAACCGTCTCTGATACATCCACAACGGAAGCCTCCTGTCCTATACAGGAGCCGAAAGCTACCGGTAAATAACTTTCTCACCCCTATTTGGTGAGCAGGCTATTTACCGGCAGCTTTTTATAGCGAATCTCTTCTTGACCCGATTTTGGACAGCGGGATATCGATCTGGCTTATTCTATCCAACTTATTTTATATAAGGTTTTTGCTTTTTTATGGGAAAAAGGGGAATCTGTAGAGACCCTCAAAGGGATACTCACCCTTCAGGACTGACTCGGAATTTTTCTTGCGGAGTGCAGGAAACGGGAAATTAAATTTACAGACCAATTAAAGCTTTAAACGGTGACTTGTAAACGGATGAAGTGATTGTACAAGGACTTATTCCGCGAACCGTTCAATGTCATAATTGGTACATTAAAAGAGATGGAGGAAAAGAACCATGGGAAAACATTGGCAATGTGTAAATACAGCAATTCTGGCAACACTCTTAGGCGCGGCTCTGTCTACGACAGTTTACGCGGGGGAATGGATGCGGGATGAAGTGGGCTGGTGGTATCAAAATAATGACGGAAGCTACCAGATGAACGGCTGGTTCACCGATATCGACAGCAAAAGCTATTATTTTGACGAGCGCGGCTATATGCTGTCCGACACGGTCACGCCGGACGGAGCGCGGGTGGGGACAGACGGAGCAAGAATTGGAGGACTCACAAGCCTGCCCAGCAATAAGGGAGACTTATACTACGGAGGGCTGCGCCAGGTTCTGGACTCCATCCCCCTCTATCCGGAGTCTACAGGATATACGGATCTGGACGCTTATCTGGACTATCTGTTCTCTCAGATTTTCACGGCGGATATGGACACCCACGACAAGCTGAAAGCCTGCTATGATTATATCATCAACCACACGGTGTACGGATACATTACCTATCATGGGGGAAGTTATCACCGGGCCTACGACACCCTGCTAATGGGAGTCGGCGTGTGCGACGACTACTCGGCGGCGTTTTCCGTCATGGCGAGAAGGATCGGAGTGCCGATGTACACAGCCGGCGGTTCCACCCACAAGTCCAACGGAGATTTCACCCCCCATGCGTGGTGCCAACTAGACTACAACGGCACGACTTACATCTTTGATCCCCAGGTGGAGGATGTGATCGCCGGCGGCAGAGGCGGCTCCATCATGTACATAAGGTTTGGAGGGACTGCGGCACAACTGGCGGACAAGTATCGCTATGAAAAGGTCATGGATGATTTCTCCCCGTCTAAAAGAGGATCCGGGCAGTCCATTATCGGCTGGGATTCCGAAATGAGCGTCACAAGCTTTTTAGACCAGTGGAATGGCATGAACGAGGAAGAGAAAATAGATCTTTTGTGGGCATCATATTGGAAATGATGAGGAAGTTGTCTGTTGAGGGTTTCGTTTTCTTTCTGGCCTCCAAGCGCCGGTTGGCTCTTGGCTGGCGCGGCAGAAGGATTCAGCGTATTCGATGACAAACGGATTCTCAAAAATCTGCCATTTGACCCGCCAAACAGGTCATTGGTCAGGTTTTCCCCTAAAACGGCAAAGGATATGATAGACTCTCATCATCAGAAAAAAACAACAATCAAAGAAAACAACAAAACAGCAAATCAAAAAAACAAATCAGAAAAAACAGAAACAAAAAAGAAGAAAGCGACAAACAATCGATCACGAAAACAAGCAAAATCCAGGAGGGAAAAAACATGGCAAGATTTAGAGTAACCGCACGCGAGGTAAGACGCACAGCAGAGAATTTACGGTCACAGAACAGGTATTTCAACAGTCAGGTCAACAGCCTGCAGAACTCCGAACGCCGGCTCCACGGCATGTGGGAAGGCCAGGCCCATGACGCTTTCCATAATGCTTTCATGCACGACAAGGACTATATGGCCCGCTTCCATCAGCTTATTGAGCAGTATTGCCGGGCGCTGGATGAGATCGCCAGACAGTACGAGGAAGCCGAACGCCGGAACCTGCATACCGCCAGGGAGAGGAAAGTCCGCTAAGAATCTATTCATCCGCATCGGAAAGAATTAGCAAGAACAGAGCTTTTATATCGGAAATACGAAATCATGGACAGCAATTACCCAGAACCAACAACCGCAACATATAACCGTCAAAACCATATCACTAAAAAAGAAAAGGAGAATCATTATGGCAATGCAGGGAACCTTACTGGTAACACCAGAACAATTAAGAAGCACAGCGAATTCATTCAGCAGCAACATGAGCAGCGTACAGCGGGCAACCAACCAGATGCTGGATTTGGTCAGCCAGACCTCCCGCTATTGGGAAGGCGAAGCCTCTTCCTCTTACCGCAACAAATTCAATCAGCTCCGTGACGATATCGACAAAATCCATCGGATGATCCGTGAGCACGTCGATGATTTGAATGAGATGGCCAGGGTTTACCAGGCGGCAGAAGATGCGAACAAAGCTACCAGCAGCCGGTTATCCGGAGATGTCATCTAAAGCCGGCGGCTTTATCCCCATTGCGCTTTATCCATCGCACTTTATCCATTACGCTTTACTGGTCGCTTGAACCGTCTCTGATACATCCACAACGGAAGCGTCCTGTACAGGAGCCGAAAGCTGCCGGTAAATAACTTTCTCACCCCTAATTGGTGAGCAGGTTATTTACCGGCAGCTTTTTATAGCGGATCTCTTCTTGACCCGATTTCGAATTTGATACTGAATAACCACGCGATACCTGATTTCTGTAATACAATTTTCAGACACGACATAATCACCGTTATCTGCCCGCTGGTTATTATAATCACATTCAGCAGTCCCGTCGCCGTCAATCCATCTCCATCCATTAGACGGATAGATCAATTCACCCCATGGCTAATCCCTTCGCTGATTAGCCATGGGGTGAATACAGTTATGGGAGCAAATCTCCCCGCTTTACTCGGTCAGCCTCTTTGTCTCCCTCGCAATGGCCAGCTCTTCATTGGTGGGAAGCAGCATCACTTTCACTTTGGAATCCGCCGCGGAAATCACCGCATTTTTGCCTCTTACATCATTGGCGGCGTCATCAATCTTCACGCCCAAATAACCCAGATATTCACAGATAGCCTTTCTGGTCGACTTATCATTCTCCCCCACACCGGCAGTAAAGGCAATAGCATCTACGCCATTCATAGCTGCGGTATAAGCGCCAATATATTTGGCAACACGGTAAATGAATGCCTCTAAAGCCACCTCTGCCAGATGATTGCCTTCCTCTTTCGCCGCTCCGATATCGCGGAAATCACTGGATACGCCGCCGCTTATGCCAAGCACGCCTGACTTCTTGTTAAGAATATTCAGCACATCGTTGACATCCCGGTTTTCTTTATTGCAGATATACTGTACCACAGCCGCGTCGATATCACCGCTCCGGGTACCCATAATCAAACCCTCCAACGGGGTCAGGCCCATGCTGGTGTCCACACATTTGCCGCCAATAGAGGCAGAAATGCTGGCACCGTTACCCAGATGGCAAACGATCACTTTCGCTTTTTCCGGATCAAGCCCGCCAAACTTTATGGCTTCGCCGGACACAAACATATGGCTTGTCCCATGGAAGCCATAGCGGCGAACGCCGTATTTCTCATAATATTCATAAGGAATCGCATAGAGATAAGCTTTCTCCGGCATAGCCATACCAAAACCGGTATCCCATACTGCCACATTGGCCTTGCCTGGCATAGCCGCCTCACAAGCTTCAATTCCCATAAGGTTGGCCGGATTGTGCAGCGGCCCCAAATCGAAGCACTCACGAATCACTCTCTTCACATCTTCATCCACAACGATGGACTCGCTGTAAGTTGTACCGCCATGCAGTACGCGATGGCCGATAGCTGAAATCTCATCCACACTGGCAATCACACCATGCTCCTTATCCTGAAGCGCATCCATAACCAGTTGAATGGCTACTTTATGATCCGGCATGGGACTCTCTACCACATATTTATCCTTCCCGGACGGCTGATGCGTCAGTTTGGAGCCCTCAATGCCGATTCTCTCGCAAAGGCCCTTGGCGATGACACTCTCATTATCCATATCAATCAATTGATATTTTAACGATGAACTTCCGCAATTTACAACTAAAATTTTCATTTTCCCTATTCTCCTATAAACTTCCATTATTGATTTTGACACTGTACCGCGGTAATCGCAGCCACACCAACAATATCATCTGCTGAACAGCCTCTGGACAGATCATTGACCGGACGGGCAATCCCCTGGCACATCGGGCCATAAGCCTCGGCTTTCGCCAGCCTTTGCACAAGCTTATAACCAATATTGCCTGCATCCAAATCAGGGAAGATCAATACGTTCGCATGTCCGGCAACCTTGCTCTGCGGCGCCTTGGAAGCGCCGATTGCGGGAACAATAGCCGCATCCAACTGCAATTCGCCATCCAAAGCCAGATCCGGCGCCATCTCCTTAGCCAATCTGGTAGCCTCCACAACTTTATCCACATCATTATGGGAAGCGCTACCCATGCTGGAATGGGACAACATAGCCACTTTCGGCTCATGGCCGGTCAATTGGCGGAAACTCTCGGCAGAAGAAACCGCGATAGCCGCCAATTCCTCCGCAGTCGGGTTCTGGTTCAAACCGCAATCGGCAAAGACAAATGTACCGTTATCGCCAAACTCGCAATTTGGCACTTCCATCAGGAAAAACGCAGAAACCAGCTTTGTGCCTGGCTTTGTTTTAATTACCTGCAGACAGGGCCTTAATGTATTGGCTGTAGAGTGGCAGGCGCCGGATACCATACCGTCGGCATCACCGTTTTTTATCATCAGGCAGCCGAAATAAGCATAATCGCTGAGAATGGTTTCTTTAGCTTTTTCCGGCGTCATCCCTTTTGCTTTTCTTAATTCTACAAACAAGTCAATATATTGTTGTGTCTTCTCATAAGTCTGCGGATTGATAACCGTCACACCTGCCAGATCCAGATCTTTGTTATTTTCCCCAATGTCCTCAGGCGTACCGATAATAATCAAATTTGCCAGATCTTCTTTCAAAATCTTTTCCGCGGCAACCCATGTTCTGCGATCCATAGACTCAGGAAGTACAATTGTTTTCTTATCTGCTTTCGCCCTCTCTTTAATTGCATCGATAAATGCCATAATCATTACCCCTTTCATTATATTATATTTTATGATGCTGGGGTCAAAAAACCTTTTGACCCTGGTATCATTTCATTTATAACTGCCCACTCTTATTATTATATACACTTAAAAAATCTCAGACAAGATATTTTCCGATTATTTTTGCATTTTTTACCAAACAATAGTTAATAAACGAAACAAATTTCTCTTTACCTTCACCAAAATTTCATTATAATGTAACTTATCGGAACGTCTTTTAATTTATTAACAGGAAAGGAAACCATGCTTTGATTGTCGCTGCCGTCATCACAGAATACAACCCCTTTCACCGGGGACATGCCTACCAGCTTAAAACGCTTCGCGCCCAAACAGGCGCCGATTACCTGATTACCGTAATGAGCGGAGACTTTGTACAGCGGGGGGAGCCGGCTGTTTTTGACAAATACCTCCGTACCCAGATGGCCCTGGAAGAAGGCGCCGACCTGGTATTACAGATGCCAGTCTGTTTTTCCACCAGCAGCGCGGAAGATTTTGCCGCCTGCGGCGTATCCCTTCTGAGCCGTATGGGAGCCGTTGACTATTTAGGTTTCGGAAGTGAATCGGGTGATTGCCAAACGCTTTCTTATTTGGCCGGTATCTTGTCGGAAGAACCGGAAACTTACAGCCAAAAGCTTAAAGGATATTTATGCCAGGGCCTTGCCTATCCCGCGGCCAGAAGCCTGGCCCTGGAACAATACTTAAAAGAAGAAACTTGTAAAGAAGGGGCTTTTAAAGAAAAAGCTTTCAAAAAAAAAGCTTTCAAAGAAGAAGCTTTTAAAAAGGAAATTATAAAGAAAGAAGCCCTTGACGGGAAAAAAATTTTATCCGGCCCCAACGATATCCTGGCCATAGAATATCTCAAAGCGTTAAAGCGGCAAAAAAGCCCGCTGAAGCCGATTGCCATCCGACGGGAAGGGCAGGATTATCACGGCACGGAAATACCGGATAACAACGTTTTCGCTTCTGCTTCGGCCATCCGCAAAGCTATCCGGGAAAATGGCCTGCCGTCAATCCGGAAACAATTCCCCCCGGCCGCGGCAAAACTTTTGGATACCTGCCTTCCCACCCCTGTTTTCCCCGACGACTTAACGGCGCTCCTCAATTACCGCCTTCTCGAACTCTCGAAAACCGGCCTGTTAGCTTCCTTTGCCGACATGTCTCCCGAGCTGGCGGCCCGCCTTACCCGCAACCTGCTTCAATTCGCCACATTTTCCGAACGGGCCATGCAGTTAAAAAGCCGCAGCTACACGTATACCCGAATTTGCCGGGCTTTGCTGCATGTGCTGCTGAATATTACCTCAGAGCAGACTGCCCGCGGCAAAGCCATGGGATATGCTCCTTATATCCGGGTCCTTGGCTTCCGCCGGGATGCCGCTTTGCTGCTTAACCGGATAAAAAAATCTTCCATCCTTCCTCTTATTACTAAGACCGCCAACGCCCGGAAAATACTGGGCGAAGACGGCCTGGCCATGCTGGAAACGGATTTTTTCGCTTCCCATTTATATCAATCTCTGGTATATGCAAAAAGCCATCGGCTCATGGCAAACGAATACACCCGTTCCGTGATCCTATGTAACCGTCCGGACAGCGGTTAATTTTTAAAACTAAGTTGCTTCCGCTACAGGAACCTGCGCCGCCATGTAACCGCCCATCCTCCGGTTAATTTTTAAAACTATGGATCGGTGCGGGAATCCGCCCGCCCCGGTTGACGAACTTCTCGCAAGAATACGGATTTACCGGCATCACCGGCGCATAACCCAAAAGCCCGCCGAATTCCACCGTATCCCCTACGGTTTTCCCGATAACAGGTATCACCCGGACTGCCGTCGTCTTCTGGTTGATCATACCGATGGCAGCCTCGTCCGCGATAATGCCGGAAATCGTTGAGGCCGGCGTATCGCCCGGAATGGCAATCATATCCAGACCTACCGAACATACGCAGGTCATCGCTTCCAGCTTTTCTATCGTCAACGCCCCTTTGGTTACTGCCTCAATCATTCCCTGGTCCTCACTGACAGGAATAAACGCGCCGCTAAGTCCGCCCACATATGAAGAAGCCATCACTCCACCTTTCTTCACCTGGTCATTGAGCATAGCTAAAGCAGCCGTGGTTCCCGGCGCGCCTACGCATTCCAGACCGATCTCCTCTAAGATTTCCGCCACACTGTCGCCTACGTCCGGAGTCGGCGCCAAAGACAAATCAATAATCCCAAAAGGTATGCCTAACCGCCGGGAAGCCTCCTGCGCCACCAGTTGCCCTACGCGGGTGATTTTAAAAGCCGTCTTTTTTATCGTCTCGCATAGCACCTCAAAATTCTCTCCCCTGGCTTTCTCCAAAGCAACTTTCACCACACCCGGGCCGCTGACTCCCACATTGATAATGGCATCCGCCTCTGTCACACCATGAAACGCGCCTGCCATAAAGGGATTGTCGTCAGGTGCATTGCAGAATACCACCAGTTTTGCACAGCCTAAAGAATCCTGATCTTTTGTAGCTTTGGCCGTATCCAGAACCATCTGCCCCATAAGCCGTATCGCATCCATATTCAGGCCCGTTTTTGTCGATCCCACATTAATCGAACTGCAAATTCTCTCCGTACATGCCAATGCCTGGGGAATTGAACGAATCAAAAATTCATCTGCCGCGGTCATACCCTTGGATACCAGCGCCGAATAACCTCCGATAAAATTCACTCCCACCTGATGGGCCGCCCGGTCAAGCGTCCTGGCAACAGACACAAAATCCTCGGGGCTTTTGCAGGCGCATCCGCCCACCAGAGAAACAGGCGTCACCGAAATCCGTTTATTCACGATAGGGACGCCATAATCCCGGGAAATCGCTTCCCCTGTAGATACCAGATCCCTGGCACAAGTAACGATCTTCTCATATATCTTTTCATTGAGCGCATGCAAATCGCTGTCACAGCAATCCAGCAGGCTGATGCCCATAGTGATCGTGCGCACATCCAGCCGCTCATGGTCAATCATATTATTGGTTTCAATTACCTCAAACATATTCAGCATTCTGTTTTCCGCCTTTTCGTTAATATATACTCCCGAAGTCCCTCTATGCCTGATTCCGCGAGATGGTTTTTGTCAAATGTACACGAATTTATGTGCATCTGACGGAAAATCAGCCACAAACGTGAATCCTGTTGGCAAGTTCCGCTCCCGTCAGATCCGGTGCATCTTGGTAAAAATCTCTTCTCTCTGACACTTGATTACTACGCCGATTTCCTCGCCGATTTGACCTAAACACGTATATATCTCCTCATAAGGAACCGTCGCTTTGCTGATATCCGCAATCATCATCATATTAAAATATTCCTGTACGATAGTTTGGGAAATATCCATAACATTCACGTTTTTTTCTGACAGATATGTGCATACCTTCGCGATAATCCCTACGGTATCTTTTCCCACCACGGTAATAATAACTTTATCCATATCTTATTCTTCCCTTCCTTCTTTATAAGAAATCTCTGCGAAAACCTTATACAATGATAACCGTTCAGACAAAGTACCCTCTTTACGTCTGCAGCAGGACAAACAATCCTGCTTTGCAGAATTCTCCGCCTGCGGCGGATCTCTTCAGCGACATAATTCCTCTCCGCCGCAACGCGATTCCCCGCCGTCCGAACCGATATGTACAATCGTATTTATACATAGATAATCTGCGACATCTGATCCCGCTTCGCCACGGTAATCGGGAAATCGGACGCCTTGTAACGGGTATCCCCCTGATCGATTTCCAGCTTCACGGTTTCATAGGCCAGCGCCTCATAATTATTTTCCTTACTCAAATGTCCCAGCAAGATATGCTTTAATTGATCATGAAGCACACAATTCAAAAGCCTGCCTGCATTTTCATTGGATAAGTGCCCATGATCGCTTAATATGCGGCGTTTCAAATAATAAGGATACGGTCCTGCCTGCAGCATATTCACATCATGATTGGACTCCACCAGCAGCGCATCCAGCCCCTGGAGATGGTCGACAATATAAGAATCATAATGGCCCATATCCGTGGCTACCGCTACCGTCTTGCGTTCATGGCCAATTCGGTAGGCCACCGGATTAGCCGCGTCATGGTCAATCGAAAACGGAAGGATTTTCAGATCCCCTATAGCAAAAGCAACATCCGGCTTAATCTCCTTTAGCAGCTCCCGGTCATATTCTCCCAGTTCTTTCTTTCCCTGCATCTCTGACAACGTTTCTTTCGTCGCATAGATGGACAGGCCATACTTCCTTGCCAGTACTCCTAATCCCCGGATATGATCGGAATGCTCATGGGTAATGATTACCCCGCCTAATTCATTTCCCTTTAACCCAATTTCCTTTAACCCCTGCTCGATTCGCTTATTGCTGATTCCTGCATCCACCAGGATATGAGTCTTATCCGAACCAATGTAAGTGCAATTCCCGCTGCTTCCACTGGCAATACTCACTAATCTCATCTGTTTTTCCCACTTTCGCCCAAAAGCTCTGCAATCTGACGCCTGGTTTGCTTAAGCGTCCCATTATTGTCAATGACAACATCAGCCAAAGCCAGAAAGAAATCCCGGCCCGGCTGATTTTCCATAATTGCCTGGCATTTTTCCCTGTCATAGCCGCGACTTGCCATCAAACGGGCAATCCTGTTCTCCCGGGAAGTGTCGATATACCACAAAGTATCACAGGTTTCCCGGCTTTTCTCATCAAACAAAGCAGCCTCCACCACAATGAGCGGATGAGAAGACTCTCTGATCATTTTCCGGATTTCCCGCCAGGTCTGCGGGTGGATAATCGCATCCGACGCAGCGAGCGCCTGCGCGTCATGGAAAATCAAATGGGCAAAAGCCTCACGGTTCAGCCGCCCGCCCTCTTCCAGAATGCCTGTTCCAAAAACTTCAGCCAGTTTTTGTAAAACCTGCCCTCCTGGTTCTTCCAGTTTAGCAGCCACCTGATCAGCGTAAATAACCTGTGCCTGGTATTCTTCCTGCAACAAAGAAAGTATCCGGCTTTTGCCGGCGCCAACGCCTCCGGTCACACCGATAACCCGTACAGCTTGCCTCTTCTCATCCCTGTCCATAAAGCTTAGTTCCCCCGGGCACTGTTTTGCTTTGCCTCCCACTGTTTCAGCAAGGACAGCAGCAGGCTCTTGGAAATACTGACATTCTCCCCGTAGGGGTTGATAACAAAGCCCTTCAAATCATTAATATTGCGGATCAGGATATTGCCAAAGTCCTCCATTGTCATAATCAAAGCCTGATTATGGGTTTGGTCGGCGTTCCACTTCGCATATTCATCCATATCCGTAAAAGCCATATAATATCGGTCGCCTTCCGTATTCTGAATATCCTCAAATTTTACCCGCGTAGATGGCCCGCCCTTTTCCGTCAGTACTGTCTGCTGCTGAACAGGCGACAGCAGACGGGCTTCCATAAGCGCAGCCGCCATCCCGCCGCGGGTCGCCGCATTATCATGCTTAAGCATGGCATTCATCGCTTTGATCAACTCCGGATTTTTAATTTCTTCATTGGATTGGTTATTCATCTTGTTTATCCTTCTTTCTCTTCATCAATAAAACCATTGCCGTCCATGTGCATTTTACCACTATTCAATCGAATTTCAAGCCCCAATATCTTCTTTGCAACTATCCGGCCGCCTGTCAGTTACTGATCACCCCATATTTAATCCCAGAAACTCCCTCACCTTTTTCCTTTCGCTCTCCCCAAACACTTCAATTCCCTGGGCCTTCAGCATCTGAACAGCCATCCCGTCGCCTTTTATCAGCGTTTTGCTGTAAGTTCCGTCATACACTACGCCGCTCCCGCAAGAAGGGCTTCTCTCCTTTAAAATTGCGCAGCTACAGCCAAAAAGCTTTGCTAAAGCCAACGTTTCCTCCGCCCCCTTCTGATATTGGCTTGTCACATCCTCCCCCCTAACGGTTATCACTCTTTCTCCCACTCGTTCCGCCGGATTCCTTGGAGTAGCCAAACCGCCAAAAACCTCCGGACAAACCGGAATCAGGTTCGCCTCTGCCATCAGTTCTCTTATCCCCTCATCCAGTTCTCCTTTTCCGTTATACCGACAATTCACCCCTAAAAGGCAGGCGCTTACCAAAATGTTGGGTTTTGGACACCGCGACGCCGTTCCTTTCATCTTATAAAGCACATGGCGGGGCAGTCCCCCATATTTCATTTTCGTTGCCACGACTTCATAACCATATCTTTGCATCGTATTTAAACTGGCATGATTATCCGGATGTACCGTACAAAACAGGTATTTTTGCGGATAATGATCCAGTTCCCGCTCTGCCGCCTCCAAAAGCCTCCCTTGCAAATGGCGGCCGCGATATTGGGGGAGGACGGCCGCCGAATCCATATGTGCAGTCAGAACAGCCTGAGCATCGCAGAGGAAACCATTTCCCAGGCTTTTTTGAGCCGTTTCAGGAAAAGCGACAATAAAAAAACCAGCAATATCTGACCCGTCCGCCAGAGCTACCATCGTAAATCCCCGCTCATCCAGATGGGTTTCCACCCACTCCCGATCATCCGCGACAAACCATTCGGGATGGGACATACCTTGCTTCACTTGCAGCATTACCTTCATAATCCCTTCGATATCCTGCCTGTCCGCTCTGCGGATTGTAAACCTTTGTTCCATCCAAAATTCCCCTCTTTTCAAGCATCCCCCTGCCAATCCATGCTATTCCGGCCCGCCGGTTCGCATTCTACCGGATATCCGGCATTCTGCCAACTGCTTCACCGGTTTTTCCCCGCCTGTCTCACCGATTCACATCGGCTGCTTCACCGGTTTTTCCCGCCTGCTTCACCGATTTTGTCTCTTTGCCAATTATTTGGCAGCCAGCCAGCTATCTCCTTTATGAGCCGATACTTCCAACGGAACCCGCAGCATAACGGCATGCTTCATCTTGTCTTCCAAGATTTCAATTGCCTCATCTGCCTCCTCCTTTGGCGCTTCCACCAAAAGCTCATCATGAATCTGAAGCACAATCCGGGAACGGAGCCCCCGGGCAGCAAGCTCCTGGTCGACACTTATCATGGCAATTTTCATAATATCCGCTGCCGTACCCTGAATGGGCGAATTCATTGCCACCCGTTCCCCGAAAGAACGCTGCATATAGTTGGAAGACTTCAATTCAGGAATAGGACGCCTTCGGCCATACATTGTCGTGACAAAACCCTGTTCCTTCCCATCCGCTACCTGCTTATCCAAAAAGGATTTCACACCCGGATACGTTTCAAAATATTTATTGATATACTCTTCCGCCTCTTTCCGGCTAATGCTCAAATCCTCACTGAGCCCAAAAGCGCTGATCCCATACACGATACCGAAGTTTACCGCCTTGGCATTGCGCCTTTGCAAATCGCTCACTTGGTCAAGAGGCGTGTGGAATACTTCGGAAGCCGTAATAGCATGGATATCCTGAGCCTCGCCATAAGCGGCAATCAACCGCTCGTCTCCCGACATATGCGCCAAAATCCGCAATTCAATCTGGGAATAATCTGCATCAATAAATACAAACCCTTCTTCCGGTACAAAAACTTTCCGGATTTCCCTTCCCAGCTCCATTCGCACAGGAATATTCTGCAAGTTCGGCTCGGTACTGCTGATACGCCCGGTAGCCGTAATCGTCTGATTGAATTTGCCGTGAATCCGGCCATCTTCTCCGATATATACCGCCAGCCCTTCCGCATAAGTGGAATAGAGCTTGGCTAATTGGCGGTAATCCAAAATCATCTGCACTACAGGATAATCCGGCGCCAGCTTTTCCAGCACATCCGCCGCCGTTGAATACCCCGTTTTCGTTTTCTTTCCATGAGGAAGCTTCATATGGTCAAATAAAACCTCCCCCAATTGCTTTGGCGAGTTAATATTAAAACGTTCCTCCGCCAGGCCATAAATTTCCTGTTCCAGCTTATCCAGTTTAACCTTCAACTGCCCGCCATATGCCTTAAGCTGTTCTTTGTCTACCCGAATGCCCGCTGCCTCCATCCGATACAAACTATAAATCAACGGCATTTCCAGGTCACGGAACAATTTAAGCATTCCCTGGCTTTCCAGCTTTTCTTCCAGCACAGGCATAGCTTTCCAGGCAATATATCCCATATAGCAGGCACAAGTAACTGCCCTCTCGTCTGCCCTTCCCAGCGCATCTGCCAAAGGCATCTTCCCCAGCAAATCCGCTTGGGAGGGCACAGCCATCCCCAGATAATCCCTGGCCAAATCGTCATAAGCATAAGTATCCTTCAGCGGATTGAGCAAATATCCGGCAACCCCCGCATCCAATACTGCGCTGCCATGAGTCAGTTTCAAATAACCGAGAAGAGACTTCACATCCAGCATAGCTACCGGATAGCTGCTATTTCCCCGGCTGCCATCCAGTCTTTTTTCCGCCACAAGCTCTTTCACCTTGTCACAGAGATAAGCACCTGTCACAAGCCCGGATACCGGAACCGCATAGCACTCTTCTTCCCCAAAGCAAATTCCCATACCGCCGATCCCGTTTACCCCCGGAATCAACTGAAGGCCCACGCGTTCTGCCTGAGCTGCCTGCTGAAAAATCTGCTCTGCGCCGGCATATTCCTCCACCAGCCAGAAATGCTCTTCCACGGAAGGTCCATCCGCCATCCGGGCATCAAAACGGCTCAAAAACGACTTGAATTCCAGACGGTTCATATAAGCATAAGCCGCCGGAGTATATAGATTTTCCACTTTTGCATCTTCGTAAGAAAATTCAATCGGACAGTCCAGCCGGATTGTTGCCAAATCCTTACTCAGAACCGCCAAATCATAATGCTCTTCCAGATTCTTCCTTGCACGGGGCGGCTTGACTTCATCCAAATGGGCGTGGGCATTCTCAATGCTTCCGAATGTCACAATCAGATTGGTCGCTGTCTTTTCCCCGATAGAAGGCACACCGGGAATATTGTCCGAGGCATCACCCATCAGCGCTTTGACATCGATATACTCTGTCGGCGTCACCTGATATTCCCGTTTTACATCCTCCGGATAGTAGTCTTTCACTTCCGTACCATTTCGATTGGTCTTCGGCATCCGGATTTTGATGTGGACATCCGCCAACTGCAGCAAATCCCTGTCCCCAGAAACAATAGACACCTCTACGCCATCAGAAGCGCTGCGCTTTGCCAGCGTGCCCAAAATATCATCCGCCTCATAGCCTGCCATAGTCATAACCGGTACTCCCATGGCCGCCAATATTTCTTTAATCAAAGGCACCTGCTCCTTAAGCTCCTCCGGCATCGGTTTGCGGGTGCCTTTATATTCGGCATACATCTTATGGCGAAAAGTAGGTTCATGCAAATCAAAAGCGACTGCCAGATGGTCTGCTTTTTCTTCCTCCAATACTTTGAACATAATATTGAGAAAACCAAAAACCGCATTGGTATGCAGCCCTTCCGAATTAGTCAGCTCCGGGACACCGTAAAATGCCCGATGCAAAATACTATGCCCGTCAATTAATACCAGTTTTTCCATATCTGTCTCCTTTTTGTAAAGGAAACGCTGTTTAGAGCGTTTCCTGCGCCGGATTTGCGCTGCGAAGCAGCATTTCCCCATACTTTCCCTACCGTAAAAACCCTGTCTGCAGCCAAATCCGCACCTGCAAAAGCAGCGTCGTCACTACTCCCGTCGCGCAGAGAGCCTCCACCGCGTAGCTGATAATCCTGCGCAGCCTGGCCGCCCTCACCTTAAGCCAGGCCAGATCCAAGCTGTCTTCCAACGCACCGGCAATGTCAAATATACCAGTACCGGAATCCAACTGCCGCAGCCCTACGTATACCGTATAATAAATTTCCAACTCTTCCCTGCAGGAGTGGCATCCCTGAATATGCTCCAAGAAATCATCCAGTTCCTTCTCACTCAACTGCTCATCGATATAAGGCATTACCATTTTTTCTGCTTCCCGGCAGGTCAACATTCTATCTCCCTTCTGCACCATCACCTATACTATTGCAACTGCTCAGCCTATATTTCTTCATCTATCGTAACTGTTCAGTACCTACTATAAGCCGATTTAAATACCTTTCCATTTCGTTGAGGATGCTTTTTCGAGAGTGCAAAGGAAAAAGCGGAGGCG
>CANDBT010000003.1 GCA_947383005.1 uncultured bacterium
GACTGTTTTTATTTGGTTTTCCCCATCGGGCGGATGCCCGATGCTTCTTGTCCGGTAAAGCCGGACAAGAAGATATCCCCGAAAATAGCAACTCATTTCTGATACAATTCGTGGGGCGGGGAAAACCAGATGAAAACAGGCGTCAAGCATGCTTGTAAGACTGTTTTTATTTGGTTTTCCCCATCGGGCGGATGCCCGATGCTTCTTGTCCGGCAAAGCCGGACAAGAAGATATCCCATAAATGGTTGTTGTTTTTCGGTTGCGACCGTCAGAATTTTGTGGTTGCCCGGATGATCAAATCAGCGGCTATAGTAGTTCGGGTAGGTACATTGCTGCCGTGAAAGACTCCCATTAACGTATTGATTGTGGTATTGCACAAGGTTTCGATTTTACTGTCGATAGACGTAAGCTCGGGATCCGTACAGAGAGCGTAGCTGGAATTATTATAACCGATAATGCTTAAGCTATCAGGGATTTCCCGGCCGGTCATGTTGGCATATTTGACTGCGCCCACAGCCAGGGCGTCATCAGAGGCTAATACGGCGTCAAAGCTCAGACCAGAATGATCAAGGCGCAGCAGCAAATCGCGGGCAGATGTCACATCTTTGGGGCATTGGCGGATGTATTTTTCTCGGACAGGCAGGCCGCATCCGGCCAGGGCATCCTGATATCCGTTCATTTTGTTGACTCCGCTGTAAGAGTAGCTGGTATAGAGATATAATATATCCCGGCAGCCGGAAGAAATCAGCCGGCTGGCGGCTTCATGGGTGGCATGCCGGTCGTCACAGACAGTGGAGTAAATATTTTCCCCTTTCAGATAGCCGTTGACCAACATAATCGGGAGTTCCCGTGAGGCATCGATCAAGTACTGATTGTCCATGGGGTTCATCTCAATAAGCTTGGAGCCGGCCAGTATAATCGCATCCACTTTTTTGGAGCGGAGCAGGTTGAAATACTTTTGCCGGGTTTCCAGAGAGTTGCCTGTGCAGCAGAGGATGGAATCATATCCGTGAGTACGCAGACCCCGTTCCAGATAGGAGATGGCGTGAGCCAGATAGGGGTCTGAGGAATCGGAACACATGATGCCAATGGTGTAGATCGTACCTAATCCCAGACCTCTGGCGAAAACATTGGGCGTATAGCCTAGATCGTTCATAACTTCCAGAACCAGATTCCTGGTGCGGTCGCTGACATTGGGACTGCCGTTGAGCACTCGGGAAACCGTAGCGATGGAAACGCCTGCTTTTCTGGATACGTCATATATGTTCATCAGATCTCTCCTTTCGGCCAATAGAATTGTCCTCGAGCAGATGGCCTGTAAGTGCTTACAAAATTAATTCAATTATTTAGGAAGCAAAACCGGCTTCCTAAATCGGATTTGCGGCACGAAAAGCTGTGCCTTTTATCAAAATTAGCTTCGCAAATTCTGATAAGTTATATTATACGTATCAAATAAAAATAATGCAAGTGATTTATTTCATTTTCAGCTTGACTTATGGGAAAAGATTCTGTAAAATAATTGTAAGCGCTTACATTAGCGATTATCCAGGGCTGCTGGCTGATTATGGGTACAGCAGACCGGCATCCAGGAAAAAGGAGAAGAGTCATGCAGGATTTTATCAGAATTCATGAGGATGACAATGTGGCTGTGGCCCTGCGTCCCATTGCCAGAGGAGAGCGCCTTACGGCAGGCCCGTATGAGGTGAATGCGTTGGAGGAAATACCTCAAGGGCATAAATTTGCATTAAAAGAGATCGGGGAAGGGGAAGCCGTGGTTAAATATGGTTTTCGCATTGGTTTGGCGAAAGAGCATATACCCGCAGGGGGATGGGTCCATGTCCATAATTTAAAAACGGCTTTGGGAGATTTGCTTACCTATCAATACAATCCGGTGGTATCTGGCCTGGCAGAGACGGAACATGCCTATTTTGATGGATATCGCCGTACAGACAAAAAGGCGGGGGTTCGCAATGAGATCTGGATTATCCCTACCGTGGGCTGTGTAAATTCTATCGCCCGGGCCCTGGAGAAGGAGGCACAGAAGCTGGTACAGGGAACAGTGGAGGCGGTAGTTGCGTTTCCCCATCCTTATGGTTGTTCCCAAATGGGGGACGATCAGGAGAATACCAGGAAATTGCTGGCTGATATGATCCATCATCCCAATGCCGGCGGTGTGTTGGTGTTGGGGCTGGGTTGCGAGAACAGCAATATTCCGGTATTGAAGGATTATATAGGCGAGTATGACGAGCAGCGGGTTAAGTTTTTGCAATGTCAGGATGTGGAAGACGAGCATGCAGAGGCGATGAAGCTTTTGGAAGAGCTGGCGGCATATGCCGGTGCTTTTAGCCGGGAGAAGATTGACGCCAGTGAATTGATTATCGGGATGAAATGCGGAGGTTCCGACGGTCTGTCGGGAATTACTGCCAATCCAGTAGTCGGCGCTTTCTCTGATTTACTGATTTCCAAAGGAGGCACGACGATTTTGACGGAAGTGCCGGAGATGTTTGGAGCGGAAACGATTTTGATGGATCGCTGCGAGAACGAGGAATTGTTCGATAAGACCGTATCCCTGATTAATGATTTTAAGAATTATTTTACCAGCCATAATCAGACGATATATGAGAATCCGTCTCCAGGCAACAAAAAGGGCGGTATTTCCACATTGGAGGATAAATCTTTAGGCTGTACGCAGAAATCCGGCAGTGCTCCGGTGAAAGGCGTTTTGTCTTACGGCGAGCAGGTAAAGGTAAAGGGGCTGAATCTGCTTTCCGCTCCGGGCAACGATTTGGTTGCGTCCACGGCACTGGCGGTTTCCGGCGCCCATATTGTGTTGTTTACTACGGGGAGAGGTACGCCCTTTGCTTCACCGGTGCCTACGGTTAAGATTTCCAGCAATTCCCGGTTGGCCGGCCATAAGGATCATTGGATTGATTTTAATGCCGGACGTATGGTGGAGGATAAGTCAAAGGCGGAATTGGCTGAGGCGCTGTTTGATTATGTGCTTCAGGTGGCTTCCGGCCGGAAAGTGAAGGCAGAAAAAGCAGGATTCCATGATATGGCGATATTTAAGCAGGGAGTTACTTTATAATACGGAAATTTCGACGGAATGATAGCGAATAAACGTAATATCAGATGGACATCCCAGCTTGTGTCCGGTGCAGACGGGAAGATATCTTGTATCATAGGAAAGTGCGTTCTATGATACAAAACGCTTCGTGTGGTTGCTGAGTGCCAGTGGCACTCGTTTAGCAACGACCGAAGTGGAACGTAGAGCGCACTCCGCGCAAAGGAAGATGGTTGCTGTCGCAACCGCGCTCCGGCGTGAGAGTCCGGCTCGCCGGACTCTTTGTTCTTTTATAGGAAAGTGCGTCCTATAAAAAAAAGCCCTCCGGGCAGGATCGTACTGCGGCGGAGAGGAATCATGTCGCTAAAGCGACCCGCCGCAGGCGGAGAATCCTGCGGAGCAGGATTCTTTTTCATCTGAACGGATATGATAGACGGAAGGCATGGTGACAGAGATGAAATTAAACAGAACCACCCAAAGAACAGTGGAAATCCTTAAATTGGTATCCAAAGCTCCGGAGGGAATTACTTTGGATGATATCTGCAGGAGCCTGCTGCTTCCCAAAACCAGTGCATATGATATTATAACCACGCTGGCGGAGATGGGAATGGTTAATGTGGACAAGGGAGCACGGCAAAAGTATACGATTGGCCTGACTGCCTACCGTATCGGCGTAAACTATACCAATAATCTGGATTTTATCGGCGCTGTCGAGCCTGAACTGAAACAGTTTGCCAAAAAAGTGGGAAAGACGGTATTTTTCGGTGTGCGATCCGACCATGAAGTAGTGTACCTTTGCAAATCCGAGCCGGAAAATCCGATCATTACCACAGCTACGGTAGGGACAAAAAATCCGATGTATTGTACCTCTTTGGGAAAGGCGATTTTGGCTTACAGTGATGAGGAGACTCTCGGCCAAGTCCTTGGGCGGATTAAATTTGTCCGGAAAACGGAAAATACCATTATGGATAAAGAATCGCTTTTGGAAGAATTGGACAAAGTAAGAAGACAGGGTTATGCTTTGGATGCCAGGGAAGTGGAGGACCATATGGAATGTGTGGGTTCACCGGTATTTGGAGCTGATGGGAGCGTTATTGGCGCTATCAGTGTATCCAGTTTATACAAGCCTACGGAAGATTATGAGTCTTTGGGATGTCTGGTGGCAAAAAAGGCGGAGGAGCTTTCAAAAATGTTGGGATATATAGGGGAAAAAGGACATTTTCCTCTTGACAAATCCTTAGTAAAAGATTAATATTTAAGTATAATTCGTATTTGTGAAATACGTTCGCATATACGAAAAATAGAAAAGGAGAAGAGAACAATGAAAAAAGAACAAGTATTGGCAAGGATGAAGGAAGACTGCCTGGTAGCCGTGGTTCGCGCCAAGAATCTGGAGCAGGGCGAAAAAGTTGTTGACGCTATTGTGGAGGGCGGTATTAATTTTATCGAGATCACCATGACTATGGATGAGGGAAATCCAGTTGAATTTATTGCCGCCATGGCAAAAAAATATAAAGATAATGACAGAGTCGTTATCGGCGCAGGGACTGTTCTTGATCCGGAGACAGCCAGAGCCGTCATTCTGGCAGGCGCTAATTATGTAGTAAGCCCAAGTCTCAATGTGGAGACGATCAAGCTGTGCAACCGTTATCGTGTGCCGATGCTGCCAGGTGTGCTGACGCCAACCGAGGCTGTTACCGCTATGGAAGCCGGCTGTGACGTGATTAAGATTTTCCCGGGAAATATTGTCGGACCGGCGGCAATCAGTTCCTTTAAAGGCCCGCTTCCCCAGGGTGAATTCATGCCTTCCGGTGGCGTAGATGTCGATAACGTAGACAAGTGGATCAAGGCAGGCGCATATGCAGTAGGAACAGGGAGCAGCCTGACCAAGGGTGCTAAGACCGGAGATTTTGCGGCTGTCACCGCAAAGGCCAAAGAGTTTGTGGAAGCCGTGGCAGCGGCCCGTGCGAAGTAAGAAAGGGATCACTAAAGTGCGAAGGCTGTGGTTGAAGGACAGCCAACAACTGCAGTATTATAAAAGAAAAAGGAGAGTAAAAAATGGCAAAAGTAGTAACGATGGGCGAAATCATGCTGAGATTGTCAACCCCCAACAATGAAAAGTTTATCCAGGCTGACGAGTTTGACGTGAATTACGGCGGTGGAGAAGCCAATGTGGCGGTATCTTTGGCAAACTATTGCCATGATGCCGAGTTTGTGACTGCAGTCCCGAACAATCCTATCGGCGAGTGTGCAGTAGCGGCATTGAGAAAATACAATGTTGGGACAAAAAACATTGTGAGAAGCGGCGAAAGGCTGGGAATTTATTATTTGGAAACCGGTTCGGCAATGAGGGCTTCCAATGTGGTTTATGACCGTGCACATTCTTCTATTGCTACGGCTACCCCAGATCAGTTTGATTTTGATGCGATTTTTGCCGATTGCGATTGGTTCCATTTTACCGGCATTACCCCGGCAGTCAGCGACAGTGCCGCCGAGCTCACAGAAGCAGCCTTGAAGGCCGCCAAGGCTCATAACGTGACGGTATCTGTTGACTTAAACTTCCGCAAGAAATTATGGTCTTCCGAGAAGGCTCAGAAGGTGATGACCAATCTGATGCAGTATGTGGATGTCTGTATTGGCAATGAAGAAGATGCAGAAAAGGTATTGGGCTTTAAACCAGGCAAAACCGATGTGACGTCCGGTGAGCTGGAGCTGGCGGGTTATGTGGATATTTTCAATCAGATGGCTGACAAGTTTGGCTTTAAATACATTATCAGTTCTCTGCGTGAAAGCTTTTCCGCTTCCAATAACGGTTGGTCTGCCTGCATTATGGACGGAGAGACTCGCGAATTCTATCATTCCAGAAAGTATTCTATCACTCCTATTGTGGACCGTGTGGGCGGCGGAGATTCCTTTGCTGCTGGTTTGATTTGCGGCCTGTTGGATAAGAAGGATATGAAAGCTGCTCTGGAATATGCGGTTGCCGCTTCTGCCTTGAAGCATACCATCCCGGGCGACTTTAACTTGGTTACCCGTGCTGATGTGGAGAATCTGGCCGGCGGCGACGGTTCAGGCCGTGTACAGAGATAATCGGCGGCAGCAAACAATAGCGAGGGGCTACAGCAAAAAGAACAATAATATCAGCAGGGGCTGAACAGCCCCGTATAAGGTTGAGAGAAGATATGGCTAATTTCCGCAAGCGGGATTAGCCATTTCCTCTATAGGAAAGATTGATAGAAAGTTCACACAAGGGAAAGAGAGGTATTGAGTTATGGCATCAGTTATGGGAAATGTAATCGTAGGACAGTCTGGGGGACCGACAGCCGTTATTAATTCCAGTTTGGCGGGAGTATTTAAGACTGCCAGGGACAGGGGGGCGAAAAAGGTTTTTGGTATGCTTCATGGCGTGCAGGGGCTTTTGCAGGAGAGAATCGTAGATTTGTCTGAACATATCCGCAGCGATTTGGATATTGATTTGCTGAAACGAACACCATCATCATTTTTAGGCTCCTGCCGTTACAAATTGCCGGAAATTAAAGATGACCAGGAGACATATAATAAGATTTTTGCTATTTTGGAAAAGCTGGAGATTGAATATTTCTTTTATATTGGCGGAAATGACTCCATGGATACCATTAAAAAACTGTCGGATTATGCGATTTTAAACGGCAGCAAGATTCGTTTCATGGGCGTACCCAAAACAATTGACAATGATTTGGCCGTGACTGACCATACGCCGGGTTTTGGCAGCGCAGCAAAGTATATTGCTTCTATTACCAAAGAAGTTATTCGGGACGGTCTGGTGTACGATCAGCAGAACGTAACCTTGATCGAGATTATGGGCCGCAATGCCGGCTGGCTGACCGGCGCCGCTGCTCTGGCTAAAGGAGAGGACTGTGAAGGGCCGGATATGTTGTTTTTGCCGGAACTGACTTTTGACGTAGATGTTTTTATGAAAAGGGTGGCGGAAATCCATAAAGTAAAAAAATCGGTGGTAATTGCCATTTCCGAGGGGGTCAAAGTGGCGGATGGCCGTTATGTCTGTGAGCTGACAGACAATATTGATTATGTGGATGCCTTTGGCCATCGCCAGCTTACCGGTACAGCCCGTTATCTGGCCGAGAAAATATCCAAAGAGGTAGGCTGCAAGACCAGGGCAATCGAGTTCAACTCCCTGCAGCGTTGTGCTTCCCATATTGTAGGGCGTGTGGATATTACCGAGGCGTATCAGGTAGGAGGAGCCGCCGTAAAAGCCGCTTTTGAAGGGGAAACAGGAAAAATGATTATCCTGAAGAGAATTTCCGACGATCCTTATTTGTGTGTGACGGATATTTATGACGTACATAAGATTGCCAACGTAGAGAAAAAAGTTCCCAGGGAGTGGATCAACGAAGCAGGCGATTATGTAACTCAGGAATTCGTCAATTATGTGCGTCCTCTGATTCAGGCAGAGCTGACGCCGATGATGGTGGATGGCCTGCCCAGGCATCTCAGGCTGGAAGATATCAGCTATGGGAAGTAATCTTTAGCAGTAGTTCCTTTTTAAGATATTGGTTGCTATTTTTAACGATGTATAATTATACAATATATTTATATAAAAATAAGAGCTGCTCAGTCTGAATGAGTAGCTCTTATTTTTTATGCAATTTTATAAAATTTTAAACGCAATAATTAAAAATGATAAATTTATCCTTTTTGAGATGCTGAATAATAACATGTAAAGAAAACTTGACAAAATGATAAAATAGATATACTATATATGTAAAGGAAACTTGTCAAATGAAAAGCAATAAATGTCGTAAACTGCATATGGTTTCGTTTTATTAGGAAGGAGCATATGGAAAATAAGGTAGAAAAATTGCGGAAATCTTTGGGTATGAACCAGGATGATTTTGCTAAGGCAATTCATGTATCAAGGCAAACCGTTAGCGCAATTGAAACGGGGAAGTACAATCCATCTTTGGAATTGGCATTTGCTATTTCTGAATTTTTTGGTAAAAGCATTGAAGAAATTTTTATTTATGAAAGGAAATGGAAAGATGAAAAAAAGTAATTTGTTTGAAAGCATTCTATTTATTTTGGCTGGATTTATTTTTTTGAGCGTAGTACTGCTGGCTGAC
Source organism: uncultured bacterium (assembly GCA_947383005.1). Taxonomy (GTDB): domain Bacteria; phylum Bacillota; class Clostridia; order Lachnospirales; family Lachnospiraceae; genus Brotaphodocola. The sequence goes on from CANDBT010000003.1 coordinate 8,185, forward strand.
ACCATACTGGACAGCCTGTTTATTGGATTTGCTGCGGGATGTTTTAGCTCCGGCATTGTTATGGCCTGTAAATATTTTTATTGGAGTATGCCTAAACACAGAGAACGGTATCAGGAAAAAATTGCGAATGAAAAAATTGAATTGCATGATGAATTGAAAACAAAGTTAAGAGATAAATCTGGGAGATACGCATACGTAACCGGGCTTTTGGCAGTTAGTGTTTCTATGGTGATATTTTCTATACTGGGACAACTTGGAATCATCAATAGTTCACGTTTAATCGTGCTGTACTTGGGAGGATATTTACTCTTTCAAATTGTCATAGGTATTGTAATTTTTAATCAATTACTTAAAAAATATGAATAGTAAAATTGTGGTTTTATAACAGCAATATTTTTCTGAAAAGAAGTAAAAATATTAATGACATGAACAATTTTGAGATATACCAAAGTTGAAAATAAGAGCAGGTTGTATGTGCTGCTCTTATTTTTATGCACAGGCCCGCACAGAGGAATATGCCGCTAAAGCGGTGTGCGGGCCGCGCGGCGAGTAGGGAAAGATGGCTCTTCCCTACTCGATTGGAAGGTTGCCGTATTATAAATTGATAAATTTTAGCGAAGAAGCTGCCTTGACATTTTTGGTTAGCTAATGCTAACATATAAGAGGATATTTTGCAGGAAACGTTTAGCCGATAACATGACAGGTTTTGGGGAATATTATAGTGCCGGCAATATTCGCTTGGTGTTAAAAATAATGGGAAGGAGATATTATCATGCCAGCAGAAACTATGCTCATGTATCTACAGAATTGCGGCCCGGAAGGAAGGCTGGGATTTCAGGTGGCTGTGCAGTGTGCACCTGTACTGAAAGATGTGAAAATTTCCAATCTGATCACGGTAAAGCCGGGGGGATGGCATAAAATTCGGGCAGATTTGAAAAAAAGCAGGATTATTTGTGTCCCGCTTTATATGGATAAAGAAAAGGAGGTGTTGTTTTTATACCGGTATAAGCGGCTGGAAAATTATCTGAGGCAAAAAAGCGTGCGTCGTTTTCTGAGAAAATACGGATATGGACAAGTTGATATCGCTTTTGTATTAAAAAATTTACGGATCCGTTATGAGCTTTATGCTGGTTCAGGACAGGGATTCCCGCACGAATTGGGGGTGCTTTTGGAATATCCGGTGGAAGATGTGGAGGGTTTTATTGCCAATAGGGGACAGAACAGCTTGATGTCCCGCTACTGGAAAGTCTACCATAACAAGCAGGAGGCCGAGCGCCGGTTCCATCTGTATGATGAGGCAAAGGAACAGGCATTGTGGGAGATAGTCAGCGGTTCTCCCTTGTACAAAATCGCAGTATAAAAATAGTAAAGCCAAAATTGCAAATAAAATGAAGGGAAGGATAAGGAATGGACGAAGTATATGTAATTTATTGGAGCAGTACGGGAAATACCCAGGCTATGGCGGAGGCTATAGGGGAAGGAATTGCGGAGGCGGGGAAAAAGGCGGCTGTGCTGGAAGTGGCTGCCGCTGATGTTTCCATGCTTGAAAACCAGAAAGGATTTGCGCTGGGGGCTTCGGCCATGGGTGCGGAAGAGCTGGATGGGGAGATGGATAATTTTGTCACGGAAGTGGAGACTTTTGCTAACGGAAAAACAATCGCTTTGTTTGGTTCTTATGATTGGGGAGACGGCGAATGGATGCGCCAGTGGGTAAGCCGTATGGAGGAAGCGGGAGCTGTGGTACTCAATGGCGAAGGCTGCATTGCTAATCTGGCGCCAGACGAAGAGGCGATCCAGGCATGTAAAACGCTGGGGGCGGAGTTGGCAAAAATTTAGCCTTAAGCGAGCCATTTATCTTTCCGTATTGCCAGTGGAATAAAAATCATTTATAATCGTTATATAATCAATGGTTTTATTTTTTACGGCAGGAGGAAAAGAAAATGGCAATTGGTATCATAGTAAACATTATCGCGGTTATAGCAGGTGGTATATTGGGGGCAGTGGCGGGGCATAGGCTGCCGCAGGATTTTACCGGGAAATTAAATCTTGTTTTTGGGATTTGTGCCATGGGGATGGGGATAAGTTCAATTATCCTGATGAAAAATATGCCTGCGGTCATCCTTGCGGTAGTATTGGGGTCTGTGGCAGGGATGGCGACCCATTTGGGGGCTTGGATTCAAAAAGGCGCCGGGCTGCTTCAAAAGCCGGTGGCAAGGCTGATGAAGGAAGAAAAAAATGGCGGGATGTCTCAGGAGGAATCCCTGTCCTTGCTAGTGACGGCAATTGTGCTTTTTTGTATCAGCGGGACAGGGATATATGGTTGTCTGGATGCGGGGATGACTGGCGACAGTACGATTTTATTGTCGAAGTCCATTTTGGATATATTTACGGCCATGGTTTTTGCCTGCAGCCTGGGGGTGGCAGTATCTCTGGTGGCCATTCCTCAAGCTATAATATTTTTTGCTTTATTTTTTGGAGCTAAATTAATTTTTCCGTTGACAACTCCAGATATGATTGCCGATTTTAAAGCATGCGGCGGCTTTCTGCTTGTAGCTACCGGGCTGCGCATGGCAAAAATCCAGGATTTTCCGATAGCGGACATGATACCAGCCATGGTTCTTGCTATGCCTTTCAGCCATGTCTGGACGAATTGGATTGCACCACTGCTGTAAAAAGTATGTTATGGTATTAGCCCATAGCTAATCATTTTACCGATTAGTCATGGGCTAATATAGTTGTGAGGGGAAACATATGCCTTATACGGCAATTTGGATATATTTTAAAATCCTATTGCAAAAAAAGAAAATTTATGCTATGCTAATTTCACTTCTCGCAGATATTCAATCTGCAAAAGTTCAGAAAACAACAAAAAGTTGTTGATCGATGACGCTTTATGGTTTCGATAATCAATAAAGTGTCCTTGGCGTATCGCCAAAAGATACCAGGTAGTAGCAATATGATTTCCCCTTGGGAGTGTTTTTACTGTGCGCTCAGAGGAAAAGTGGCCCCTGTGGGAGAAAGGAAGGTATGAAAAAAAAGGCAGTAAAAGAGTGGGCGGTCGTGTGTATTTTGGCCATATTGGGGCGAAGCATGCCTGTTTATGCGGCATGGTCTCGGCAAGGTGAATTTTGGCAATTTGAACAGGAAAATGGAGAACTGGCAGTCGGATGGAAAAATATTGATGGCTTCTGGTATTTTTTGAGTCCTCTTTCCGGAGGCAGCTATGGTCAGATGGTGTCGGGATGGCAATGGATTGACGGCCGGTGTTATTATTTTTCGGAAATCGCCGCAGACGGCCATCCGGAGGGAAGTATGTATGCTGGCGGAAAAACGCCGGACGGTTATTGGGTTAATGAAAATGGCGCCTGGATGAGTGAGACAGGGATGGTGGAAGAGGTTGCCGGCAAAGGCATTATGACAAAACGTGCCAGTGAAACGGTAGGTTTGGGAGGCGGCAGAGGCGGGAGCGGCGGAAGCAGCGGAGGCGGCAGAAGCGGTGGAGGCAGAAGCGGCGGAAGCAGCAGAGACGGCAGAGGCGGCGGAAGCGGCGGAGGCAGAGGTGACGGAAGCAGCGAAGGTGGCAGAGGTAGTGGAAACGGCGGAGGCGGAAGCAGTAAAGACAGTAAAGACGAAAAAATCCTGGATGAGGATGAGATTGGCCGGGATGAATATGGCCAGGATGAGAAAGGAGAAGCAGAGGATACGGATAAAAGCGGAGATGAGGGAAAACGATATGCGGATGAAAAACAGGATTCCGATGAAAATGGGGATTTGCGTGGCGGAAACGAAGAAGAAGGTTCAAAAGCGCTGAAATCCAGTCCGTCTGACGCGCGGATGACAGAGTGGCGGATTTGCTTTACCGATGAGGAAACCCATCAGTTATCGTTGGCGGAATCACGTCACGGAAAAATTGGTGAAGGGGAAAAGCTGGTGATTAACTTCAAAAGCCGGATTGTGGACAGAGATAACCGGGTTTGGGAATCGGTAGTTAAGCCGCCTTTGACTATTGAGGTCTGCGGGCCAGGAGATTTTTTGTATTACGTGGAATATCGGCAGACAGGTATGGCAGAAACGGAGGAGCCATTTGCACGCGAAAAAGAAAAGCTGCGGCAGTGGCTGGTGAAGGCAAAGGAGCAGGAAGTAGAGTGGATGGGAGAAGAAATCCGTCATATTTCGGACGAAAGAGTCCTGGTCATTGATCAGCAGGGGAATGAAAGCAGGCTGTTAGCGGCGGCAGGCAGGCTGTTGCCTGGACAGGAGCAGGTGATGTATACAATCGGCAAAAATATAGAGCCGACGGGGACAGTTTTAAAAATTGTTTATGGAGATGGGATTATTTATTCCCAACATCAGGAAGAAAGGCTTACTGTGGGAGAAGATGTCTATACCATTACGCGTTTTGCGCTTAAAAGAAAGGCGGATAAGGAAGAGTGTCATCACAAATGGGCGTTGGCAAGCGTCAAGGAACCTTCCTGTTCGGGCAGCGGACAAAAGGCGTATCAATGCGGGTATTGCGGCATGAGAAGGGAAAGCGTTCTCCCTGCCTGGGGTCATGAGGATCAAGACGGGGACGGGATTTGCGACAGATGCCAGGAGGAGACGGAGCCAGGCAAGCCGGATCCGATCCACTGGAATGTGGGAGATGTGTTGGAGGTGGAGATAAATGAAGAGCTTTTCCCGTTCCGCTGTATTGACCAAAATTATTCTGATCAAGGGGAAAACCATCGACAGGCAGCATTATTTTTGTGTGATCAAGTTATTCCGGCCGATTTTGCTTCTTTTTATTCTTATGAAAAAGGGGAGGACGGAGTTTTTGATTATGTGTTTCATCCGGGTCCTATTGCAAATTTCGGTGATTCCAATGAGTATAAATATTCCCGTATCAGGCATTGGTTAAAGGAGTGGGAAAAAAATGTCCCTTTTGGTGAGGATATCAGCCTGGGAGTTTCTTTTGCCTATACGGGATACACAGAAGAAGGCAAGTACAGGTATTTGAATTGGTCAAATTTGAAAAGCTCTTATATCGGAATGCAGAAAATGACGGATAAGCTGTTTATTCTGTCTGTAGACGAAGCCGTTAGATATCGGGATTGGCTTTGGCGGTTCGACGGGGTGGAGGAGGAAAATCCGGGAACTCAGTGCAACGGGTTTTCTAAAGGCTATTGGCTGCGCAGTCCTGCCGGAGAAAGGGGGAACCATGATACGGAATATGTCTATGTGGTGGATTTGGCCAGAGGAAATATCCGTCCGGCGCCCGTTTCTTATGCAAAGACAGCCGATGAAGAGGATCTGCGGACGGCCGCTATAGGAGTACGCCCAGCGTTTGTCGTAGCGCAGGAATAGAACGCAACCGTTCAGACGGCGGGGGATTAGGCATAAATTTGGGCGTCAAGCTTGCTTGTAAGCCAGAATTTATGCCAAATCCCACATCGGATGGATATCCGATGCTTCTTGCCCGTCGGAGACGGGCAAGAAGAGGCGTCTGAATAAGAAATAAATAAGCCAGGCGGGGGATTAGGCATAAATTTGGGCGTCAAGCTTGCTTGTAAGCCAGAATTTATGCCAAATCCCACATCGGATGGATATCCGATGCTTCTTGCCCGTCGGAGACGGGCAAGAAGAGGCGTCTGAATAAGAAATAAATAAGCCAGGCGGGGGATTAGGCATAAATTTGGGCGTCAAGCTTGCTTGTAAGCCAGAATTTATGCCAAATCCCACATCGGATGGATATCCGATGCTTCTTGCCCGTCGGAGACGGGCAAGAAGAGGCGTCTGAATAAGAAATAAATAAGCCAGGCGGGGGGGATTAGGTATAAATTTGGGCAAGAAGATGCCCTGTCTGAACGGTCACGAATAGAATTTTATCTTGGTATTGTTAAAAACGAGGAGGATTGGATTGAAACAGATGAAAAGAAAACTTGCCATTTTTTTGTCGGTGGCGATGATGACGCAGGGAATAACACCGGCTATGGCAGAAGTGGGAGTGGTAACCGGAAAAGCGGAGACTGGTTATGCACAAGATCTGTCCACACCGGCTGATGCGGGGAAGACGACGAAGCTAAAAGATGAGTATGAGGAGAAAAAGGAATATGGAAAAGGGAATGAAGGGAGTGCCCCAAAAGAGGATGAATCAATACAGAGCCAAAGAATATATGATGAGGATGAGGAATGGATGGAGGAAGAGGAGGTTATGGCGGCAACGGATGCCAATGCGCAGATGAAGTTACCGGCAAAATCAGCCGCCAGGTCTTCCAGTGTCGGGGATTTGTGGGAGGACTGGATAGGCAATATGGATTTTGAAGGCCAGGGAACGGAGGATAATCCCTATCAAATCCGTGATTTAGCCGATTTAATGGGATTATCTGAAGCAGTAGCAGCCGGGATGGATTTTGAGGGGGAATATTTTGCCTTGACTGAGGATATCGATATGGGAAATTGTTCCTGGAATTCCGGTAATTGGAATCCGATAGGCTGGTATCAGAATCGGACAGAATTAGGAGGGGAAGTATCACATCCGTTTCGGGGATATTTCGACGGAGGCGGAAATACCATATTTGGCCTTCGCATTATGAATTCTTCGCTGGGACTTACGAATGTCGGCCTTTTTGGAGTGATTGACGGCGGTTCGGTGAAAAATCTTACCGTGGAAGCAGAGAATATCGCCGGCGAAGAAAATGCGGCTATATTGGCGGGAAAAATCTTGGGAGACACGGTAATCGCCCAGGTGACGGTTTCCGGTTATGTCAATTCCCAGGGGAATGCAGGAGGGATTGCGGCAGAGGTGACCGGAAATAAAAAAGCGGTGATTGAAAATTGCCTGGCTGACGGGATTGTCCTAAATTCCGGCAACAGGGAGGGTTATGTGGGAGGCATTGCCGGAAATGTGCAGAATGCTTGGCTGGCAGACAATGCCGTCATTACCCAGGATGGTGATTTTGACCGCATTCGGGGAAAAGGTTATGTGGGCGGTATTGCCGGGCGGATCAATCGGGCGGATATTTACAATGTCTATGTGGACGGAACCGTAGGGGGGAACGGGAGCCGGGCAGTTGGCGGGATTATCGGAAAATATTGCAGCGGAAATCTTATCCTGGCCCGGATGGCAGGAGATGTTTCGGCAACGAATAATGGTATAGCTTCCCGGGAAGGGACTTTTGTGGGGACACGGGAATCGAGAGATACCTTTACTTACGGAACGGAAAAAAACAGTAATTTGAGCTATTTGTTTACCAATGACGGGGCAAAAGCGAAAAGAGTTTGGGGAAGCGGTCTTGACCGGGACAATATATTTACGGAAAAAGCGCATATCGGCTATTGGATAGATAACGAGACGAAGTATATACTTGTAACCGGCGGGACGAAAAGCTACAGAGGGGAACGGTATTTCTATGAGGAGCTGGAAGATGGAGTCCGTTATATGGTGACGCATAAGCTGAATCAGGATTTTACTGCGTCTGGTGATCATGCAGGATTACCGTTTTGTCCGGATCATTTTGCACCTGGTCATATGGGGCAGCCGGTAAAAGGATATCTGGTTTCCGTTCCCAGGATTGATGCTCAAAATGGGAACGGAAGTTATGATACGGATATAGCGGAGCTGACGGCAATGCCGGGAACAAATCAATCATATTATCGTGTCATCGATAAAGATCATGCTGCGGCGATAGCGCCGGGGACGGTGGTAACCGTGGCGACTGCGCCGAAGAATACAGGAGAAAACCGTTATCAGATGATTGTTGATCCGGATATGCCGGGAGGAGTGAAGCCCCCGGTCTATCACGACAGTCAGGGAAAACCGATTCCGATGAATTATGTTTATGGAGGGACTTACAGTTTTGTTATGCCGGAGTGGAATACGGAATTGAATGCAGAGTATATCCGGGCATCGACCAAGCTTACTCTGAATCCGGCGGAGACAGCCATTCATGTGACACAGATACGCAGCGGAGACAGAAAAAATCCCCGGATCGTAACGGAGGTAACGGATAAAGAAGGAATTTTGATTGCGCGCTATATCGACGGGGCACAGGATAATTCGGTCCAGGTACAGCCGGTGACGATTCATGGGGAACAGAACGGGACAGAATGGGGTAAGGACCGGACAATGAAATGGTCGGTTGACGATACCAATTTACTTACGAATTTGTCCGAGTCCGGTTATACAATCAAAGATGCCGTGATAATGCCGAATCTCTCCTCACGGTTTATTAGACAAATTATTGACAGGGAGGTGCAGGCTCAGGCAGATAATCAATACAAAGAAAAGATTAATAATACCATTTATTCGCAATATGCGGTGGTTACTGCCGCCGCCAATCCGGCTACCTCGGCAGACAATCGTCCGGTTTATGCCAATTGCCGCGTACAGGTGACGTTTCAGATTATCGATAATACGACGGTTCGGGTGGAAGGGATGAAGCTGAATCGGGACGGCGTCCATTTTACGATTACCCGGAAGCTGACCGGAGACAGAATGAGACCGGAAGAAACCATTACCTGCTCGGCGCCGGTGGTTTTGACTGCGACGTTAAGTCCCGAAAGGCCATTTTTTAAAAATGTATCCTGGAAGGATAAGGAAGCTGAAAAGATATTATCCCTTCATCCGCAGGGAAACTATACTCAGGATTGTCAGGTGTCCGTGAAGTGTGACACTTCAGGTCAGGCCAATCCGGCCTGGATTCAAAATATTCTTTTGCAGGATGGAGAGCGAAAAAAAGCAAATCCCTATGAACGGCTTCACGGTGCGGGAACCTGTACGGAAACCGTGGAAGCGGTCAGTGAGGATCAGACAAACGGGCATCAGACAGCTTCCTGTGTGATTACCATAGATTTTGCGACGGAGGATGAGACTATTCTTTACCCGGAAGCGGTTTCGCTGGCGCAGGAAGAGTTGTGCTATTTTTTATCTTATGATTATACAGGAAATATTTTTTCTTCTGTCAGGGAAAGAAACGGGTTTGGCAGGAAAGATACCCTTGCCACGGTTTTCCGGCCGGAACTTCCTCTGCTATCTGAGTTTTGCCTGCCTTACGATCAGTCCGTGCGCTGGCATTCATCAGACCCGGACGCGGTGACTATAGCTGATGACGGGACGGTTGTGGTTATGGATAATGCCAGATGGATACAAGAGGCATTGAAAAGCTTCCCCTATAAAGGGGAGAAAACGGTGGAAATTACGGCAGAGGCAGGGGGGCAAAGGAGCAAGCCCTGCAAAGTTAAGCTGTATTTTCAGGCAAATACTGCAGATGCCGGCAAAAAGGGCGGCGGTTCTGGCGGGAAAGGCTCAGGAGGAAGCGGAGGGGGTGTCGCAGCGGCAATAGCGGGTCAGAATGTGCCTTTGGGTGCGCGGGTCCCGGACGAAGACCTTCCGGATTATGTAGTATCCGGTTCCTGGCAGCATCATGAAAATGGTGAATGGACGTTCTCGGCAGGAGAAGAAATTTATACCGGCAGATGGGCGGCGATTTATAATCCTTATGCCCGCGATGAAGCCGGACAGGATAGGTTTGCCTGGTTTTTCTTTGACGACAGAGGAGTCATGATATCCGGGTGGCATAAAGATAAAGACGGGAAAATATATTATTTGAATCCCTTGTCTGACGGTACTAAGGGACAGATGGTTACAGGTTGGAATTGGATTGAAGGAGAAGACGGGAAAATATACTGTTACTATTTTAATGAAGATTCCGATGGCGCACAGGGAGCTATGGCATGCGGCATGACAACTCCGGATGGATACGAGGTAGACAGGAAAGGCCGATGGATAATCGACGGGGTACCGCAGTCGACGGACAGACAAGAAAAATCGGACAAGAGTGAATGAAAGGTTACTGTTCACACCTGTGAACAGTAACAATGAAAGTGAATGCGGATAGATGGAAGACCGGCAGAATCAAAGGATTATTTAGGGGGGGACATGCAGATTCAAGGTAAAACCGTACGGAAGGGATATGGAGGAGCAATGGCATTGCTTGTGTTTATTATGGCGTTTGTGCCATACCTGCCGATTCCGGAGAAAATATATGGGGCGGTTTCTTTTGGTGAAGGGGAAATCGTATACAGCAGCGAGCTTGTGTCTGTTTGGGATCATCTGGCGGCACAGGAGGGGATGGAGCGGACGGATTTTGTCGGGCATATGACCCGGACGTATCCCTATCCGGGAATTATCATTTACAAACAACAGACGAGCGTAAGCCCTGGCGGAAGATGGGCAGATTATGAATACCGGAATATGTACTGCATCGCACACAGCCGTGAGCTGCAGGAAAATCCGGATATGAATATGGAAACAACGGCTGTCTGGTATATGAAAAAGAAGCCTTATACCCTGCAGGATTTGCCGGAATTTATCCGGGAAAATACGGCTGATGAGTATGCCTGGCGGTTGAATTTCCTGATTATGGCTTACGGGGCAAATCAAGAAGCCGCTCAGGATGGAGTAAATTCGGACCCGGTTATAGGGACAGCTAATTACTATCTATGCCAAAGCCTTTGTACGTTGTCTGAGAAGGCGGAGTTTACGGGGGATTACAGTCATGATTGGGAGATTTACCGCGAGCATGCAGGGAATGTGGCTGAACGTTATCATCCGTCCGAGTTAGGCAGCAGCCAGGTATATCATGACATGAATGCCAAAATGGAACAAACTTTCTCCGTTGTATGGCATACGGCAAAATTGGCAGCGGAATGCAGGGAATCTTCCGACGAAGGATTTATTTTTCGCCCGAGGGTCACACGGGAAGCTGACGGCATGTATCATGCCAGATATCCGTTAGATCAGGAGACAAGAGAGATCCTTTCCGCTGCCGCAATACAATTGTATGGTGATTGGAGTTACGAATTCCAGGAAGATTCCATAGATTTTAAATCTCAGACAGGGAAAATTCCTGAGGAAGGATTTCTCGCCGGTCTTAATCTGGACAATGCCAATGGGATAATAAGAAGACATATCGGCAAAGAAAGTGTGAGGGAAGTTCACATGCCGGTGAAAGTGGGAAATCAATGGAGCCTGACTTTTGCCCAGGGGAATTTGATTTCCTGTTTGGAGGAAGGACTGCAGATCTTTGTTGGCAGTCCTTCGGAAGAAGCATTCGATGCAGGCGATTCATTAAGTACGTTGTCGGTAAAGCGTTATAAGCATCAGGAGAGATGGCAGGCTGATTACATAGTGGCTCTTCAAAAACGTGATGCGGAGACGGGGGAACCTTTAGCAGGCGCTTGGTTTGATATTTTGGAAGCATTTGATGAAAGGCAGTTGGAAGGAAGTGTGCTGGAAGACGATAATTGGGATAATGACCAGGGCAGCCAGTTTTTTCGCTGGGAAAGCTGGGACGGATCTTATGGCCAAAATGAGGGCGGTGATTCGTGTCAGAAAGATCAGGAGGTCACGGGAGAAGATGGGTGGCTGAGAGAAATGTCTTCTCTAGGAGCAGGCGAACTGCAGCCTGTAGGGGAATCCGTCCACAGGGACGTGAAATATTATACTTATACAAAGGGTTATTGCGGCGGACATCCCAAGCCGGATACAGAAGATGAGGATGAGGAGGAAGAGTATCAGCGGCAGGTGGAGATTTGTGAGAGGCTGTCAGCGGCCGGAGGTTTTTATCATTCTCTTGACGGAAAAGCAGAGGAGTGGCTGAGAGAAGACAGGGACCGCCATTATCAGCAATTTGTCTCACTGGTTTATGATTATTCGGCGCGGGAACTGGCCGCACGTAAAGGATATATTCTGCATAATCAGGAGAAGATACATGAGCCTTATGACAATAGCTTTGATGGGATTCACCGGGATACCGTTCCTATTGAGACAGTAGCCGTTCATTCCAGTCAGTATTATGACTTGAATCGGAATCGCCGGCCGATGGTTTTGTCCGAAATAAAGCTGTCAGTGCCCAGAACGACGGCCGGTATTGCGAAAGCTACCGCGTCTGATGCGGATTTAACCGAAGATCTGCGGATTATCGATGAAGACGAATGTGCGGAAGAATCAGACGGGCAAGGACAATCAGCGACGGCTTCTGACGCAGTCAGGATTTTACCGGGAATAGTCAGGAGACAGATAAAAGAAAACGATGCACGGGCCGAACGAATAAAAACCGGCAGAAATGACAGGAAAGCCATTCAGATAAAGAATGAAGTGAATTTCCAGCCGTCTCCGATAGAAAAAATTTCACCGGCTGATTCGGAGTATTCCGGGCGCGGCGGAAAGGCATGGATATTTGAAGTGTATGATTACCGTACCGAGGGAGAAATCCATATCAATAAACGGGATCTGCAGTTAAAAGCGGGAGAAAACAATAATTACAGTTCTTATGGAGACGACCAGGGGGATGGTACTTTGGAGGGAGCCGTTTACGGGTTGTTTGCAGCAGAGGATCTTGTCCATCCGGACGGCAGGAGCGGGGTAGTGTTTGAAGAGGGAAATTTGGTGTCGGTAGCCGCTACTGATAAACACGGAGAGGCTTCGTTTATGGCTGTTACCGAACCTCCGGGAACCATTTATGACTTCAAGACGGGGACAACAAAGAAAACGGAATTTGACGGACCGCCAAACAAGTATATTGAGACATCCCATAAATATACCAGCAATAAAAATATAAAGGATAATGATCGGTGGTATTATCCGGTTTTTGATAACCAGTCAGCGAATGGCAATTGCTGGATCGGCCGGCCCCTTTTTCTTGGTTCTTATTATGTCCAGGAGTTGTCGCGTTCAGAAGGGTATGAAATGTCTGTATATGGCGCACAGGCAGAGGTTTCCAACAGAAATTCCTGGCTGGCAGGCAGAAACGGGCAAACCGCGGGTACCGTACGGGTAGATAAGGTCAAGGGCGTTTTTCAGAAGGCAGAGGATGAAGGGAGAGAAGAAACGGTAACAGAAATTTCTCTTATCAGCGAAAAAACCCGTTACGGATACGATATCATGGTTAAAAATGCTGATCCGGCAAAGGAGCCTTCTTTTCATTTGACAGAAAAAGGGAAGAAGGAAGTATATCGGGAGTGGGATGAGACGGAAATTGTAAGAGAGCCGGTACTGGCGGCTTTGGGAACACAGGTGATTCTTAATGGGAAAAGTGTGGAGGCGCAGGAAGGAGATGTGATTAATCTCCCCAACGGAAATTCAGCGGTGGTAAACCAGGTGCAAAAAATTGCCGTAACTCCGGAAAATGTCCGCATTACCGGCGAAAAAGGTGTGATTAAAATGTTGGATGTCCAATATATTCCTGAATTGACCGGGATAGAGGGAAGTCTGACAGAGCAGTTTATCGGGAATTGTAATCAGGCATTTGCGCAGATCGGTCTGAGGGATGTGGGGAAGGATGCGCCATATTGGCTGGTGGAGTTGGGGGAAGACAGGCATTTTTGGGGACAAAAGCTATATTCTTTTCTGGAAAAGGAAGATAGGGCTGCCTTTAACGGAGCAAGGCTGGAAACGGTGATTGAGCGGGAAGGGAAGAGTTATGGGGTGCTGCGATATTCTTTTCTGGGTGCAGACGGTCCTTTGCCGATAGTCTACAGCGCTACGGATCAGATCTTTTATGTCAAATATCCGGTCAGTTATTCCGACGGAACAAGCGGTTATCTGTATCGGGGCTATCCTTTGGCAGAGGTGTCAAAAGAATACGATGAACAAAAGGAAGGCTGTTTTCGTTGGGTGGAAGTCCCTAATGTGGGGCCGGAAGCTTCGAATGTGCAGCTATATGAAGATTTGTCCGTCCTTTCTTACAAAAACAAACAGGAATTTAAGTCTTATTGGGTTTACGGAGCGGGAGAGTTTCTGCGCACGGATGACGGGGGAATTTATCAAAGAGAAGAGATTCGGTATAAGAAAAACTCCGGCTATCAAACGGTAGAAACAACAGAATACATCCGTTTGAACGCTGAATATGAAGAGAATACCCATACCTGGCGTATTCATGTGGCACAGGAACATATTCCTGCTGATGGCAAAATATTGGTTACTTTGCGGTACGGACATCGGTTTGCCGATTTGCCCGCCGGCGGGGGAGGAGGTATCAGCGTCACGGCAGCGCCATGCAGGGACTGGGGTGAGAATTATAGCAAACCGGTGACTTTGGTTTATCCCGGGCAATTTGCCGTCAGTGAGGATGGCGGGACAAGACAGAAACCGGTGGAACTTTTGGAGCGGGCTATTGTACAAAAGATCCGGATATCCAAAAGTATCAACAAGGATTCTTATTATCAGGTAAATACCTATGGGGAGATCCATGAAGATTGGTTTACCCAGTGGTTTGGCGGGTATAAAAAAGAACATCGCAAAGCTGCGGCGGCAGAGAGAATCGATAATTTTCGATTTAAAATTTATTTGAAATCGAATTTGGTCAGGCTTTATCGAACTGAAGAAGGAAAAATTGTTTGGCAGGACCGAAGTGGTGCGGAACAAGAAGACAGACAGGCAAAAAAGGAAAATCAGGTATTTCCGGGATTGGTAAGGAAGATTTTTACGAAGGTGCTCCATAGGACAAACATTCTTTGCTACAATTCGCAGGATGCCGTTTTGGCTAACGGTCAGCTTTATGATTTTACGGGTGGATTGATTAACGAAAAGCCCAACAGCGGTTATAGTTCCGTGTTGGAAATTATCGAGGACGGGGGAGAGAATACAGGAGAAAAGACAAAAGTCCGATATAATTATGAAAAATTTTTCGCTGCTTTAGAAACAGCCAACCAGGACAAATGGGATGATGGGAAACCTTCTTACACCAGCTTTCGTCCTGTCGGCAATTTGCCTAATCGAACCGGGGATGCTTTGTTGAATGCTGCGGTTTCCGATCGGGTACGTCAGTTTGCTATTGATTGGTATTTGGATGAAGAGGTGAAAAAGCTGCAGGAGGAATCGGTATCTTATTCTGATGAACAGTTGGATAAGGCGATGCGGGCTGCAACAATAAAAGCAGAAAATTATCTTATTCCGTTCTTTGCCTATGATTTGGATGAAATTTATGCGATTGACTGGGACAGCGAAGAAAATGGAGGCAGTGATGGTGACAGTTGTACGCTTTCGGCGGACACGTTATCTGGAGACGAAAAATATTATTTGGGGACTTCCGCTTATTTGCCGTATGGGACATACGTGATTGCGGAGCAGCAGCCCCAATATGCGGGAGATGAATATGGGAAAAACTTCAAGGATTTTAAGAACAAGCATTATGAGAAAGCCGCGCCTTGTGAAGTGGTTTTGCCGTCGCTGCCGGAGTTCGTGGAGAACAGCTATATTTATGATTGTTCCATGACAATGGAAGAAATGGAACAAAAATACCATATTCGTTTTGGTGAAGAAAATCATGTAATCCAGGCACATAACCATCAAGGGGATTTCCAAATTTATAAATTCGGCCTTTCCATTAGCCAGATAAAAAACGGAGTGCCGCCTTCGTTGGGGAAGGGAGACTATTTTGCCTTGACGCAAAGCCCATACAAACCATTAAAAAATTATTATAATAAGGAAGATGACCGAACGGCAGGAAAGGCAGATTTTTATTTGGCGGAAGGAAAGAGCGGGCGAGAAGGGATTTCTTCCTATTATCGTTACAGTTCCGTATCGGAAGATAAAAAAACGGCAAGCGGAGGGCAGTATGGTTCTATGCTGGTGCCTTGGAGTATTGTGGCAGAAGAAGGAGCGGCAGAAAAAGATCCGGACACTGGCGAGAGCAGTTATAAAGGGTTTTGCCCTGTCGGGTTTGATAATCATTTTTTTGCGGCAAGGCTGAGGCTGGAAAAACTGGATAGCGAGACACATGAAAATCTTTTGCATGACGGAGCGATATTTGCGGTTTATGCGGCCAAAAGAGAAGATTCCCAGGGGGGCAGCGGCTGTGTGGCTTTTTATGAAAAGGATACGGTTATATCCGGAAGCAGGGAATTTTTGGTTTCCATGGGCGCCCGTAATATTCAGCCTGTATATCCGGGGGAGGGAGAGCTTTGTACAGGGATAGTTTTGGCGGGGACGCCGATATGTGAAGAATCGGAAAAGATCATATTTGATGGTGCAGAAAATGGGCAAAGAGCTTTATTCTGCTCGCAATCTACCGTACTTGACCATCAGACAGTCGGATATTTAGTAACGGCGCAGCCTTTGGGAGCGGGAGTATATGTGGTTGCAGAAGAAAAGCCTCCTTATGGGTACGTGAGAAGCCGCCCAGTGGCGGTAGAGATTTATTCGGATAAAATCACTTATTACAGGGAGGGGAAACGTGACAGCAGGGTATTGGCCGCCGTTTATTCCGACGCAGCCTATTCCGCCGCGGTTTATTCCGGTGCGGTTTATTCCGGCGCAGCTTATTCCGGCGCAGCTTATTCCTATAAAGAAGATATTGATGACGGTAAGCAAGAAAAGGCGGAGGGAGGAGATGAGGATGAGCGGACGAATCAAGGATATACGGCGCGGGTATATATAGAAAACACGCCGATTAAGCTGACCGTGGAAAAGAAAAAGGAGACAAATAAAACCCTTACCTATAAAGTTAGCGGCCGGATTGACGGCAGCCTTGAGGATATCGGTAACAACCCTGCTTATGAATATGCTTATGACGGGGGAACTTATCTGGGATATGCCTGGAAAAAAGGGACGCGGGAATACCTGGAATCCAGGCAAAAGGCGGGAGAACAGGTAGAACTTGTTTTTAAAGGAAATATTTTTGCCGGATATGGTTATGTAACGCGGACGCTTATGTTGGCAGACGACGAGAATCCTTACGTGGCCGGGGCAAGGTTGGCTTTATTTGACGGTATTTTGCTCAATTCTACGGGGGATACCCAAGACCATGCTTTTGAAGGTCTGGTAGTCGAGCGCAATGATGCCAATAATGTGACGCGAATGTATGTAAAGGAAGGGTACGGAGGGGAAAAAACCGATCTGATCAAGACAGAAGAAGGTGTGTGGACGGCGATTGTTCAGCCTCGCCCGGATACGGATATTCTGTATTATGATTTGGGCGGCCTGGAGATTTTTTCTACGGAAATGATTGAAGGGAGAAATGTGGTTTTTGGTTTTGATAAAAACCACAGGAAGGTACCAAGAACAGAATCTTCCCTGTTTGCTTTTAAAGGCGGAGTGCCTTATTTGGAATTTGTCGGGGAAGACCTTACCAAACTCTCGTATTCCGCAAAAGACAAGGTTTTAACGATAGGCAAAGATACGTTAGTTTATCATTTGGATCGCGAAGGCAACAGGGACTCTTTGACGGATCCATATACGGGTATGGCTTATGTAAATAGGAGGGAAGGTTTTTCAGCAGATAATGAAGGAGCAGGGGGCATTATGGTCTGGCCTGTCTATATCCAGAAGGATTCATACGGAAATGTGATTGCCCGGGACAAAATTCTTACTTCGCGGATAGCTACGATAGGTGAAAATCAAAGTAGTGATGAAAACAGCGGTGAGGAAAGCGGTTTTCTGACCGGCTCTTGGAAAGCAGGAGGGGATGGTCAAAGCCATCGGAAAATTACGATACCTTTTAGCAGTTCGGAGAAAAATAGAGACGGAGAGATGTTGATTGATCAGAATAACGGCAATGTTGAAAAACAAATGGCGCCGGTTATTGATCAGCATGGATTACCCCGATATTATCCAAAAAGTTCGGGAATTTACAATAAGGGAACCGTTCTTTTTGACCGCAACGGAGATTTTGTGCGCTATAAAGATTCTGATGGATTAAATCAGTATAACCGCAATGCTTATCATATGTATTCTCAGTCACAGCTTTATGACGGAAAGCTTCTGCAGGAGGATCAAAGCCAGGAAAAGCTGTATCATCGCCTGGGGGAAGCGTATATTTTGGAGAATGTATGGATTACCTCAGATAAGACGCCAAATGATCCGTTCTCTTATGAAATGACGGATGGACAGCCGGATATCCTGAAACGGGTGGCGGCGGGAAATTATATTATGGAGGAATGGGAAAGCCCTGAAGGATACAGGAAAGCTATGCCTGTAGCTGTCGTTGTCGGGGAGGATATTTCTATGCACAAGGCGTTTATGGAAGATAAAGTCATAAAGGCGGAAATCTCCAAGGTAGATGGAAGTGATGGTCAGAAAATAGGGGTGTTTGCCATTGACCAGGGAAAACCGGCAGAACAAATCGGGAACATAACAGAAGGGGCAGGTACCTATACTCATGGATTGGTAGCCGGGGCAAAACTTGCCTTGTTTGAAGCAAAAAAGGTGTATTCTGCCGACGCAAAAAAAGGCTATAAACTGGTAAAAACTACAAATGAGCCGTTTACTTATGAAATTACGGACAGCAGGGCAGGAAAACGGCAAGAGAGACAGGCTGTCTGGGTTAGCGGCCATCAGCCAATATATCTGGAAGGTATTCCCGCAGGTACATATCTTTTGGAAGAGGTTTTTACTCCAGAAGGTTTCGTTGCCAGCGAACCTGTAGAGCTGGAAATTACCGGCACGGAAGATGTGCAATTGGCGGTAATGTATAATGACCATACAAAAGTGGAAATGGAAAAGTATATGTTGGAGCAGGGAGAAAAAAAGCAGCTTGCCGGGGCAGGATTTACTTTATATGAAGCGCAGACGGATCATTTGGGAGAGGTTATATGGAAGGAGGGAAAGCCTCAGTATGATGAAGAAAAGGCGGCGGATACATGGGTTAGCAGCGATATGCAGGAATATTCGGGCTTCATTCCGGCATTTGAAGAAATGTACCGGACGCACGAGGGGAAAAGCGGTATGGCAGAAGGCGGTACGGCAATAGCCTGGGAAGCAAACGGGCAGGCATCCACAGCCAGTTTAAAGGAAATATCTCCCGAAGGAGGGATGATATTCTGCACGGACAACGGAAAATTTATCCGTGTCAGTATCTATGGAGAACGAGAAAACCGGCAAGGGAAGACGGGGGATTTCGAATATCAGTTTGACTATAAAAAAATGCCCTGGATAAACAGCCGGGCCGTGTCTTATGTGACGCTGGATGGTGTCCGGCGGTTCAATTTTCTTCCGGCAGGAAAGAAATATGTGTTGGTGGAAACAACCGTTCCCAGAGGTTATGCGAAATCGTCCGACCAGGTAATTACAGTGCCGGAGGCAAGGGATGTGTGGAGATATTCGACAGAAAACCGTGAAGGCAGGCTGGCTGTTTCCAAAACGGCAGAGGGAAGGAATGGAGAACTGGCCGGAGGGCGTATGGAATTATATCGGGCGGGAGCAGACGGAGAATGCATAAAAGATGAGGAACATTTGGTGGCCGGGTGGGTTACGGGAAGTGACGGGGCGTACACCCGGCAGGATTTTAGCCGGGGAGCGATACCTCAGGGATATAAACCGGGAGATTTAAAACCTCATGAAATCACTGGCTTGCCAGATGGGATTTATTGGCTTTTTGAGGAGGAAAGCCCGGATTACTATACCCGGATTGCACCGGTTTGTATTGATTATCATGTGGAAGATGAATTCCGGGTTATCTGCGTGGAAGATCAAATGGCAGTTGGCAAAGTAGTGGTTAAGAAAACGGATCAGGAAAACTGTCCTTTGGAAGGAGTCCTTTTTGAATTGGCAGCTTATCGGCCAAATGACAGGAAAAATCCGGTATTTACCAGGACCTTATGTGACAGGAAAGGGATAGTTCAGGCAGACGGCCTGCCTGTAGGCGAACAGGGAGAGGATGGCCGCATATCCCCTTATTTATACCGACTGAAGGAAATAACGCCGCCAAAAGGCTTTTCGGCAAGTACGCAGATTTTTACCTGGAGTTTTGCCCCGGATAAAGAGGGGGTATCTTATGATAACGGGGAATCCGCTAGTTATGCGATAAATGTGGCTAACGATAAGACAAGAATTTTTGTGGGCAAGAAAAGCTTTGGTCATTTAAAAGGCCCTGAAGAAGGAGGGGTTTTTCTTGATGGGGCAGAGCTGGAGCTCTATGTTATTGAAGGCAGGGACGAGCAGGATTGTATTGTATACAAGAAAGATAAGCCCTGGGCAACATGGACAACAACAAAAGACAAGGAATATCTATTGGAAGGATTGGAAGCGGGGAGAAGTTATCTGCTTGTGGAGCGAAAAGCACCGAAAGGGTATCAGCTTATGGAGCCGTTAATTTTTACCTTGTCTGCGGATGGAAGAAGAATTTGCAGCATTACCAATCAGATCAATACTCTGGAGGCCAATTATCGTTCTTCGGATCAGGACGAAAGCCGGGAAATTGAATCTGTGACGGTAAGAGGGCGTTATGCGGTGAGGACAGAGTATGAGATGAGAGACGATTTGGGCAACGTGGTAGCGGGCTGGTTAGGAAGCAGGGATGGCTATAATGGGAAAAAAGAAGATGGGCTGGAAGAGGGGAAATTGTATACGATAACTGAAAAGACAATATACAGCGATGGGACGGAAAAGATTGCCAGACGGTATACGGAGGTTTGGCGGTATGGCGATAACGATGAGAAACATATTCCGGGACGTGAGGCCGGCCGGGTTGAACTAAAACTGAGCCGTGCAGATGGAACCGTGGTTGATTGGTTCAGTCCTAATGAAGCGATTCAGGAAAAAACCATTGTCAATACAGTTTCACCGGAAAATCCCAAGATAGTTTTGCAGAACAGAAATCATTCCGCCGGAGAGGGGCTGGATTCCCGGCAAGCGGTATTTGGCTCCGTAACATGTGTGAATGATTCGCTTACCGCCGCCGATATGAGTCTTACCGTTCGGCTAAATCCCGATACGGTCATTATCGATTCGGGAATCGGGATAGTGTCAGGAGATTACCTGGTTTATCAGGAGGATCATGTTTTACCCCAGGAAAGCAGAGAGTTTAGTTTCGCTTTTGAGGCCGGAGAGGACGAGCTTTCTGTTCAGGCAGAGGCCGTTTTGCAGTATGGGGAAAACACAGTTACATCGGTAAAGCAGATGCCGGTAAGGCAAAAGGGAAAGCTGACGCTTTATCATGAGCTGACCGGTTCGGGAAAGGAGCTGTTTGGCGGGGAAGAAAGCCGGTTTGTGATTTGGCTGTATCGGGATAATGGTGAAGAACTGAAAGGACGGTATGGATATGAGGGGAGCAAAACAGGTTTTTTACGGAGCGGAGACAGTATTACTTTAGCGGGCGATGAATTTATTACTATTGATCCGGGCGTATATCAGAATGTACGATACCGGATTATCCAAATATCAGGAGGGAAGGATACAACAGAGGCAAACGTTCAAGGTCAAATAAGAACGGAAGGGAGTTGTGCTGTATTTAGCTGCGAGGTTTCCGATACTTCCAGGCGTCAATTGTTTAAAAAAGGAGAAAGTTATATTTTGACGGAAGATACTTACTATTCCGATGGCACGGTGCAGGAAACCGACAGATTAGACATTACGTTAAACGAGAAAGCAGATCTTGTGGGCGTTGCAGCGGCAGATCGGAAAACCCGGGTGATATTTTCCAAAATCAATAAGGCAGACGGACAGCAATTGCCGGGAAATCAGCTTGCAGTAAGAGATTTGCAGGGGAAAGAGATTATCTCCTGGATATCCGGTGAACAGTCTTATGTGGCAGAAGGGCTTTTATCTGCCGGAGAGATGTATGTTTTGGAGGAACGTCTGCCTGCCGGCGGATTTGCCCAGGCAGAAGAAATGGTGTTTACTGTAAGCCGGGACAGCATGGAAGATATTGTGGTTTTGGAAAACGGGCCGACCAGGGCAGAGATAGACAAACGGGATGGCGCATCGGGAAAATATCTTTCGGGAGCCTATTTGCAGATAGAAGATTGTCAGGGGACGGTTATGGAACAATGGATTTCCGGGACGGAGGCTTACAAGGTTACGGGAAAGCTGAAGGCTGGTGAAACCTATTACCTTTGTGAGACAAAAGCGCCGGAGGGTTATCAAAAAGCAGAAAAAACGGAGTTTCGGATGCCATGGGGAGAGGAGAAAATAATATTGGTTTTAAATAACCGAAAAGAGGAAGGGGATGAGCCAGACAGGCCGGATGAACCGGGCAGTCCGGATGAGCCGGACAGGCCGGAAGAGCCAGACAGGCCGGACAAACCAAAGGAGCCACAAATACCGGATGCTGTTTCGCACCGGGATAGGCAAAATGGGCCAGGGCAGGAAAAAAATGTGGGCAAAACAGGGAAGGAAAATCAAAATCCGGCAGGAGATAAAAAAGTTGGATGGATCAGCGCCAGATATACGGCGGAAGTCCCCCTGAATGGCGAAAAGTTTTTTGACGGTCATCCAGAAGAGGTTTTGACGCTTGTGCCTGCAGGAGACAGATCCCTTGTTCGGTTATACCGGATGCTTTGGCTGATGTCTGTGACGGGGATGATTGTCATTTTGGCTGCTATTCGGGAAAAGATTTTCTGTAATTTCTCAATTTCTGATAGATGAGTTAAAAATATGAATAATCTCGACTAACGCCTCCTTTTGTGGTATATTTGAAAAATATGTAATCACGGAAGGAGACATTTATGGGCGAACAGGAACCTAAAAAAGCGAAAAAATATATATGTGCCGGTGTGTTGGCCCATGTAGATGCCGGGAAAACTACACTGTCAGAAAGAATCCTGTATCTGACCGGAAAGATTAGGAAAATGGGCCGGGTAGATTCCGGGGATACTTATCTGGATACGGATGAAATGGAGAGAGCCAGGGGGATTACTATTTTTTCGAAACAGGCGATATTTTCCCTGGGTGAAACATCCGTGACTCTTTTGGATACTCCGGGCCATGTGGACTTTTCAGCGGAAATGGAACGGGCGATGCAGGTGATTGACTGTGCGATTTTGGTTATCAGCGGTGCGGATGGAGTCCAGGGCCATACAGAGACATTATGGCGGCTCCTTGGCCGCTATCAAATCCCCTGCTTTTTGTTTATTAACAAGATGGATCAGGAAGGCACGGTCAGGGAAAGGCTAATGGAAGAGCTGAAGAACCGCTTGAATGAAAATTGTGTTGATTTTGGCGGGGACAGACAGCTTTTAATGGAAAATCTGGCAATGTGCGAAGAAGAGCTTTTGGAGGATTATCTGGAATGCGGAACAATAGAGGAAGCGCAGATCAGACGGTTGATTACCGAAAGAAAAGTTTTTCCCTGTTATTTCGGATCGGCGCTTAAAGGAGACGGGGTTGAAGAATTTTTAACCAGCCTCGAAAAGCTGATGCCTTGTCCGCAGTATGGAGAGGAATTTGGCGCTAAAGTATTTAAAATTTCCCGGGACGACCAGGGAAATCGCCTTACCCATATGAAGATTACCGGAGGATGCCTGAAGGTAAAAGAAATTTTGCAAGGAAAGGAAGCAGAAAAAGTAAACCAGATTCGGGTGTATTCCGGTGTGAAATTTGAACCGGCGGCCTGTGCCGAGGCGGGGATGGTTTGTGCCGTTGTCGGCCCTATGACGACATATCCGGGTCAGGGATTAGGCAGGGAGGTTCAATCCCAGATGCCGGTTTTAGAGCCGGTGCTGAATTATCGGATAGAATTGCCGGAAGGCGGCGATATCCATAAAATGATGAAGAATCTCCAGCAGTTGGAAGAGGAAGAGCCGCAGCTTCATGTATTGTGGGATGAGGATTTGCAGGAAATTCATGTCCAGATTATGGGAGAGGTGCAGATTGACCTGCTAAAAAGCGTGATAAAAGAGCGTTTCGGCGTGGATGCTGAATTCGGCACAGGAAATATTGTCTATAAAGAGACGATTTTGCGTCCCGTGGAAGGAGTAGGGCATTTTGAACCTTTGCGTCATTATGCGGAGGTTCATCTTTTGATGGAACCGGCGGAACAGGGGAGCGGCCTGCAGTTTGATACTTGCTGCAGTGAGGATGTGCTGGACAGAAATTGGCAGCGGTTGGTTTTGACTCACCTGGAGGAAAAAATCCATAAGGGGATATTAATTGGAGCGGAAATTACTGATATGAGAATCCGGCTGGTTTCCGGCCGTGCCCATATCAAACATACGGAAGGCGGAGATTTCCGTCAGGCTACGTATCGGGCCGTGCGGCAGGGGCTGATGGAAGCTGGCTGCCGTCTGCTGGAGCCTTATTATGCTTTTCGGCTTGAAGTGCCGCAGGAGTCGGTGGGACGGGCTATGGCGGATTTGGAGCGGATGCAGGGGAGGTTTGAACCACCGCAGATAGAAGGGGGCAGGGCGGTGCTGACAGGCAGCGGACCAGTAGCCAAGATGCGGGATTACCAACGGGAGGTGGTTAAATACACTAGAGGACGAGGGATATTTTCCTGTGTTTTGGAAGGATACAAGCCCTGCCATAACGAAGAAGAGGTTGTAGCTGCTGCCGGATATGATCCGGAGGCCGATTTGGACAATCCTGTGGGGTCAGTATTCTGCGCTCATGGCGCCGGGTTTGTGGTGCCCTGGAATGAAGTGAAAGCTTATATGCATGGGGAAAGCTTGTGTGTTTCAGATGCGCAGGTCCCAGAAGCACAAGTTCAAGATGTGCAGATCCCAGAAGCGCAGGTTCCAAATGCACCGAAGACAGTAGCCAGGAAGGAATATCCACAACGGCAGGCGCCACGTACAGCAGCTTTAACGTCGGCTTTCGGAGCGGAAGAGAAAGAACTGGAAGAGATTTTCATTCGGACTTATGGGGAGCAAAAGCCCAGGCGGTTTGGGGAAACAGGAGCCAGGCAGGTTGTATACAAAGAAGAATCCGCACGGAGACAAGAAGATGTGGCGCAAAGGCAGGAAGGAACAGGTGGCCATGCCACAGATAAACAAAAGGAGGAGCCAGGGTATCTTCTGGTAGATGGATACAATATTATTTATGCGTGGGAAGAGCTGCGTGAATTGGCGGAGCGAACCATCGACGGGGCCAGGTATCGTTTAATGGATATTCTTTGTAATTATCAGTCTTTTCTCTGTCGTGAGCTGATTGTGGTATTCGATGCCTATAAAGTACCGGGAAATTCAGGCAGTACGATGGACTATCACAATATTCACGTGGTATATACGAAGGAAGCAGAAACGGCGGATCAATATATCGAAAAATTTGCCCATCAAATGGGCAGGAAAACTCCCGTGACGGTGGCTACGTCGGACGGTTTGGAACAGTTGATTATCCGGGGCCAGGGATGTTTGCTGATGTCGGCTAAGGATTTACGGGAAGATGTGGAGCGGGTAGACCGTCAGATAAAGGAGCAACAGCATAAGCTTTTGCAGCCGGAAAAATATTCTTTGTTTGACGGAGTTGATCAGGAGTTGGCCAGGTATCTGGAAGATGTGCGTTTGGGGAAGATTAGCCTTTCTCATCAATAGCTGCTGCCACGAATAGAAAAAAAGAAAGTGGAGAAAGTAATAGAATGAAAGCAGCTACGATGATGGAAGGAGTTAGACAATATGCAGAAGGGAAAGGCCAGTTTACAATTTGATCATCCGGCTTATATCGCGGCATATGCCTCTGTGGCGGGAAAGAAAGAGGGAGAAGGGCCGTTAGGGAAGGCTATTGACGTAGTAGAGCAGGATCCGATGTTTGGGTCGGAAACCTGGGAACAGGCAGAATCGGCCATGCAGAAGCAGGCGGCTGATTTAGCTTTGGAAAAGGGAGATATCCACCGCCGGGAAATTCGCTATCTGTTTGCAGGAGATTTGCTGGGGCAGTTAATTGCCACTTCTTTTGGAACAGTAGATTTGGAAATTCCTCTTTTCGGGCTTTACGGCGCTTGTTCGACTATAGGAGAGGCGTTGAGCTTGGGCGCTATGAGTATTGATGCCAAACATGCCGATAAGGTTATGGCTGTGTCTTCGAGCCATTATGCTACGGCTGAAAAACAGTTCCGTTTTCCTCTTGGGTATGGAAATCAAAGGCCCCAAAGTGCCACTTGGACAGTGACTGGCTGCGGAGCCGTGGTTCTGTCATCGAAGGGGAACAAAAGCCAGGTGGTTATCACGGGTGTCACTACCGGACGGATGATTGATTTGGGCGCCCGGGATTCCATGAATATGGGGGCGGCCATGGCTCCTGCGGCCTGGGATACCATCCGGCAGAATTTTCAGGATTTTGGAGTGGACCAGGATTGGTATGACAAAATCATTACCGGTGATTTGGGCGAAGTGGGAAAGAAAATCTTATTGGATTTTATGAAAAATGAAGGATGTGATTTGTCGGAAAAACATATGGACTGCGGTTTGGAGATCTATGATAGCCATATCCAGGATACACATTCGGGGGGAAGCGGCTGCGGCTGTGCGGCCGTAACGCTGTGTGCCGGTATTTTGCCAAAATTGTTGGATGGCACCTGGAAAAGGGTGTTGTTTGTTCCTACCGGGGCGCTTTTATCCACGATAAGTTATAATGAAGGGCAAAGCATCCCCTGTATTGCTCACGGAGTGGTTTTAGAGCGATGTGAAAACGGAGGTGGGAAGAGATGATGGATTTGATTAAAGCTTTTTTGGTTGGAGGCGCGATATGTGCATTGGTGCAGATATTGCTGAATAAGACCAAATTGATGCCCGGACGGGTGATGGTGCTTCTGGTCGTTACCGGGGCGGTCTTGGGATGTCTGGGGGTCTATGAGCCATTTGCCCAATGGGCAGGCGCAGGCGCTTCGGTGCCATTGCTTGGTTTTGGCAATACCTTGTGGAAGGGCGTGGCAAAGAGCATGGGAGAAGAGGGGTTTCTTGGCATATTTAAAGGCGGCCTTACGGCCAGTTCCGCCGGCATTGCCGGAGCTATGATTTTCGGCTATTTAGGTTCACTCGCTTTCAAGCCGAAAATGAAGTAACCGTTCAGAAGGGCAAGAAGATGATCCGTCTGGACGGTTACAAAGTGGAACGGTTGTAAAATGGAATGCTTGCAAAACCGAACGGTTGTAAAAGGGAACGGTTGCAAAAGGAAAGAGTAAAGGACAAAAAGGGATGTCGGAAGACCGGCATCTCTTTTTGTCCTTTAGGAAGTTTACTCTAATCCCGTCCGGGGCCGTTGGAGATTCCGGGCCCGGTATATCCGGTTCCCGGAGAGACGTATCCCGGCCCGATAGGTTTCGGATCGTTATTGCCGTTGCTTTCCGGAGCGGCAGAATTGTCCTCTTCCGTAGGCGGGATAATGGCGGCTTCATGTCCGGGACAACGCCTGACAGGCATGCCGAATGGGGAATCGTCCGTACTGCTCTCGGCATCGGAAGGTAAGGCGATACGGATTGCCGTGGTGCGGGGGCACCATGTCCCCGGAAGGAGACCGGTAGAAGAACATACCGTTACCCGTACGTGGGTATCACAGACTTCTGTGGGCGCAGTGCCTTTAGCGAAATACTCCGTGTAAGAGGCATTGCCCCGGGGGTCGTTAGAGCAGACGCCAGGGATGGCCAGTTTGCCGGATTTGCGGCAAATTTCCGCGGTTTCTATGCTGTCAGGCACTTCGAATCCGATATCCGGAAGGTTTTCATGAACCCGGGTCATGATTTTCCGCCAGATTGCTTTGTGAAATGAAGTGTTGCCGTTGATGCCGCCCAGCCGCTGGTTGTTGTCGCAGCCGGCCCAGATACCGGCCGTGTAGTATGGGGTATAGCCGACAAACCAGATATCTACATTGTTTGTAGTCGTGCCGCTTTTGCCGGCATTGGACATGGAAGGAATGTTGGCGGCTACGCTGGTAGCGTTGACACTGACACCGGAACGGGAAAATTTCCGGTTGCTTTCCATGGAATCCGACATGGCATCAGTCAGCAAAAAGGCGGTTGAGTCTTTTAGTACCCGATGGGTTTCCGGATCGTTGTCGATAAGAATTTTACCATTGTGGTCAAGAATCTGCGTGAAAAATACAGGTTTGGTGTAAACACCGTCATTGGCAATAGAGGCATAAGCGCCGGTAAGCTCAAGATTGGAAACGCCCCGGGTAATGCCTCCTAAGGCGGTAGCGGCGTTTAAATCCGTATCCGTCAGGGAAGTGATGCCAAAGTTTTTTGCATATTCTACACCCAACTGCGGGCTGACGGTTTCCATCAGGCATCGGACAGCTACGATATTCATGGAATAGATGATGCCGTCCCGAATGCTGGAATAGCCTAAGTAGCCCTGGCTGTACCAGTTGGAAAAGGTTTTTTTGCCCACGGTGTATGGTTCATCGTAGTAGACGGTACCCAGAGTGGCGCCGCAAGTGTCAATGGCGGGGGCAAAAGAAGTGATCACTTTGAAGGCGGAACCTGGCTGCCGGGTAGTATTGGTAGCACGATTGAGCGTCAGGCTGCTGGTTTTTACACCTCGGCCGCCGCTGATTGCCTTAACCTGGCCAGTCCGCTGATCCATGATAACAAATGAAACCTGAGGCTCCAGGATTTTAGTCAGGTTTTCGCCGATGATATTGTCTCCTTCCTGAAGCTGATAGGTTTTGTAAGCATCGACATCAGCCTGGGCCGCTTCTTCCGTATTGTATAAGCCGTCGTAGGATTCATGCAGGACAGAGCGATGCCATTTTTGAATATCTTTTTCTGAAAAGTGTTCGGTGGTTCCGTCTGCATGGGTTACAGACAGCCGATATTCGATGGAATAGCGGGTTACGGTGTAGTTGTCCGGGTTATTGATCTCCTCGTCAACGATAGCCTGAATTACCGGGTCCTGAGTGGTATGGATCTGCAAGCCCCCGCCATAAAGCAGGTTGTGGGCCTGGGTTTCCGAATAACCGAGTTTTTCCATCAACGTATCTTTCACCTGCTGGGTCAGTTCATCGGTAAAATAACTGTAAGGGGTGGAGTTTTCCCGTGCGATCAAATTGACATCCTGGATGCGGGAATACACGTCGTCAGCCAGGGCTTCTTCCTGTCTGCTTTTGTCAATGTAGCCCTGTTCAAACATATATTGTAAAATTATAGACCGCCGGTCAGCGTTTTTTTCCGGGTGGACGATAGGGTCGTATTTGGATGGACTTTGCGTAATAGCGGCCAGGACTGCCGCCTCGGACAAGGTAAGTTCCGACACTTCCTTATCAAAATACCGGCGGGCGGCAACCTTAACCCCGAGGGCATTGTTGCCCAGATTGATGGTATTTAAGTAGTTGGTCAGGATTAGCTTTTTGTCCATCGATTTGCTGAGCTGCAAAGCCAGATATTGTTCCTGGAGCTTGCGTTCCAGCTTTGCTCCAAAGCTTGGTTCCATGCCGCCGTTGAAGACGTTGTTTTTAATTAGCTGTTGGGTGAGCGTACTTCCGCCGCCTCGGTTCTCTCCTGTCAGAACACCTACGGCGGCACGGGTGATGGAACGCAGGTCAATGCCGTTGTGAGTCCAGAAACGGGAATCTTCGATAGCGACGAAGGCGTTGATCAAATCTTCTGGCAATTCTTCATAAGTGGCTTCCTCACGGTTGGCTCCGGCCATTACCAGAGTATCGGTCAGGTTGCCTGCACTGTCGTAGACGGTAGTGGCGTAACCCATGGGGACGATGCTTTCCACATCAATATCCGGGGCACTGTCAATAATACCCATAAACATGCCGAAACCGACGCTGGCCGAAACCATGACCGTAAACAGGCAGAGGATAAAACCGGCTTTGAAAATTGTCAGGAAAATGCGGGAAGTATATTTTTCGGCATTGGAGCTGGCCTCTTTTATCTTTTTTTCCGTAGCGTTTTTTCCGTAATTCATAGCATGGCCTCCTTGTATGTCCATCCGACGGGTAATCTTCTTGCCCGTCTGCGTTGAACAAGAAGTATCTGATGTCCATCCGACGGGTAATCTTCTTGCCCGTCTGCGCCGGACGAGAAGCATCGGATGTCCATCCGATAGGGAATTTGACATGAATTTAGGATTGCAAGCAAGCTTGACGCCCCGATTCATATCAAATTCCCCGCCGTCTAAACGGTTATCGCTCTATTAGTTATTGTTCACGGGACGCATCTTCTTGTCCGGCTACACCGAACAAGAAGCATCGGGCGTTCGCCCGATGGGGAAAACCGGATGAAAACAGTCTTACAAGCAAGCTTGACGCCTGTTTTCATCCGGTTTTTCCCGCCCCGTGAACTGTGACCTCTATTATATCAAAAATTGCGGGACAATTCAATAAGGTTGCAAAATGTTGGAAATACTGGTAAACTGTAAGTTACTGTTCACTGGGTACCAGTGAACAGTAACAACTGTAACAAGTCCTTGTCATTTGGATGGTTATAGTAAAATGAACGGAATAAATTTTATATGCTGTGGACTGGGAGGATGTATGGAGGGAAGATATAAAATTTTGTATAAAGGCGGACAGGGTGAGTTGGTGGAGAAAAAGTCCCGGTTTATCGCTACAACCCGGCCGGTGAAAACAGAGGAGGAAGCTGCGGCTTTTGTGGAAGAGATAAAGAAAAAATATTGGGATGCCAGACATAACTGTTATGCGTATGTGATTGGAGAACGAGGGGAATTTTGCCGTTGCAGCGATGACGGAGAACCGGCACAGACGGCAGGAAGGCCAATGCTGAATATACTGCTGGGCGAGGAAATACGGGATGTATGTGTGGTAGTGACCAGATATTTTGGCGGGACGCTGCTGGGGACAGGAGGGCTGGTGCGGGCCTATTCGGGGGCGGTTCAGGAAGGGTTAAGCAATAGTGTGGTTGTGGAAAAAATACAAGGGAGAAAGCTGAGGATATTGACTGATTATAACGGGTTAGGGAAGATTCAGTATATTGTGGGTCAGATGGGATTTACGGTATTGAATACGGAGTATACAGATCAAGTGGCGGTGAGCCTGGCTGTTCCTTTCGACCAGGTGGAAAGGTTTAAGGTTCAGGTGACGGAGCAGACAAACGGAAAGGCATTGACGGAGGATGAAGGAGTACTGTATTATGGGGTAATTGATAATAAAATCGTGTTATTATGAGAGGATGCCGAGGAAAGCCTTCATTTATCGCTTGCAATCTGCTCCTGAAAATGTTATATTATTATCTTGTAATGACCACAGGGAGCTAAGGACTGACGCTGCGTCCTTAGCTTTTTTGAAAGTCTTTAGCTTTTTTTGAAAGGGAAAGAAGAGATTTTTGTATGAATGTGAAGAGAGAAGATGTCAGAAATATAGCGATTATCGCTCATGTAGACCATGGCAAGACTACTTTGGTGGATGAGCTGCTGAAGGCCAGCGGCATTTTCCGTGCAAACCAGGAAGTGGTGGAACGGGTCATGGATTCCAATGATATTGAGCGGGAAAGAGGAATTACCATTTTATCAAAGAATACGGCTGTTTTTTATGAAAATATCCGAATCAATATTATTGACACTCCCGGACACGCCGATTTTGGCGGGGAGGTCGAGCGGGTTCTGAAAATGGTCAATGGCGTAATTTTAGTAGTAGACGCGTACGAAGGCCCCATGCCTCAGACTAAATTTGTGCTGAAAAAAGCATTGGAACTGGATTTGCCGGCGATTGTATGCATCAATAAGATTGATCGGCCGGAGGCGCGGCCGACCGAAGTAATTGATGAGGTTTTGGAGCTTTTCATGGATTTGGACGCTTCCGATGAACAGTTGGATTGTCCTTTTGTTTTTGCTTCGGCAAGAGAGGGATTTGCCAAAAAGGAGCTGGATGGGCCGTCAGAGGGGATGAAACCGCTGTTTGAGACAATTGTGGATTATATTCCCGCTCCGGAAGGGGATTTGGATGCGGATACCCAGATGCTGATTAGCACGATTGATTACAACGAATATGTGGGGCGTATAGGAATAGGGAAAATTGACAACGGGAAGCTGCATGTGAATCAGGAATGTGTGATTGTCAACCATCATGACCCGGACAAGCTGCGCAAGGTAAAAATCGGTAAGCTCTATCAGTTTGACGGCTTGAACCGGGTAGAAGTGCAGGAAGCCGGCATGGGAGATATTGTTGCTGTGTCTGGTATCACTGACCTGCATATCGGCGATACTATCTGTTCGCCGGATAATCCGCAGGCAATTCCGTTTCAAAAGATTTCCGAGCCGACTATCGCTATGAATTTTGTGGTAAATGACAGTCCTCTGGCAGGACAGGAAGGAAAATATGTCACTTCCCGCCATCTTCGTGAACGTCTGTTCAGAGAGCTGAATACCGATGTCAGTTTGCGGGTAGAGGAGACGGATACCCCGGATTGCTTTAAGGTATCCGGCAGAGGGGAGCTTCATCTGTCCGTGCTTATTGAGAATATGCGCCGGGAAGGTTTTGAGTTTGCTGTCAGCAAGGCAGAAGTGTTGTATAAATATAATGAAAGGAATCAGAAATTGGAGCCGATGGAGCTGGCGTATATTGATGTGCCGGAAGAATTCACCGGGAGCGTGATTCAGAAACTGACATCCCGGAAGGGAGAACTGCAGGGAATGAGTCCGACTAACGGAGGTTATACCCGTCTGGAATTTTCCATTCCTTCCCGTGGCTTAATCGGGTATCGGGGTGAATTTTTGACAGATACCAAAGGCAACGGGATTATGAATACAATTTTTGACGGATATGCTCCTTGCAAAGGAGAGCTGAGTTATCGGAAAACCGGCTCGCTGATTGCTTATGAGAGCGGCCAAGCAATCACTTACGGTTTGTTTAATGCACAGGAAAGAGGAATGCTGTTTATCGGGCCGGGAGAAAAGGTTTACGCAGGCATGGTTATCGGACAGAGTCCTAAAGCGGAAGATATAGAGGTCAATGTCTGCAAAACGAAAAAATTGACGAATACCCGTTCTTCCAGCGCTGACGAAGCGTTAAAGCTGGTGCCGAAGAAAGAAATGAGTTTGGAACAATGCCTGGAATTTATTGATACGGACGAACTTCTGGAAGTGACGCCCAAGAGCCTTCGAATCAGAAAAAAGATTCTTGATTCTACCTTACGGAAACGGGCATCTTTTAAAAAGTAAGAAAAAGTCGGAATTTAGCGAACGAAATTCCTCATATTTGCGTTTTCTTTTTCATAGACATATTTAAGAGCAGAAGGCATATGCCTGGGTTTTGGCACAGGTTCCTGCCGGTCGTTCGCTGGCCTGCCAGACAGAGGTAAATGTTGGCCGCCATGATTGAAGAGCAAATAGAATATGAAAAAGGAAGAGGAGAGAAGTACTATGGCAGAAAAAATAATTGAAAACAACAAGGTAAGCGTAATCGGTGAAATCATTTCCGGGTTTAGTTTTAGCCATGAAGTGTTTGGTGAAGGGTTTTATGTGGTGGATGTGGCGGTCAGCCGTCTGAGTGAGCAGGCAGATATTATTCCGCTGATGATTTCCGAGAGGCTGATCAATGTGCAGGAGGATTATCGGGGCCGTACGGTGGAAGCTATCGGCCAGTTCCGTTCTTATAACCGGCATGAAGGAGTCAAAAACCGTCTGGTACTATCGGTGTTTGTTCGGGAAATTAACTTTATGGAGGAATTTACTGATTATACGAAGACGAATCAGATTTTTTTGGATGGCTATATCTGTAAAGCGCCGATTTACCGAAAGACTCCTTTGGGACGTGAGATTGCCGATTTGCTTTTGGCAGTAAACCGGCCATATGGAAAATCAGATTATATTCCCTGTATCGCCTGGGGCCGCAACGCGCGTTTCGCTTCAGGATTTGAGATGGGCTCCCGGGTGCGGGTTTGGGGCAGGGTACAGAGCAGGGAATATACAAAAAAGCTTTCGGAAACGGAATGCGAGAAACGTGTGGCTTACGAAGTGTCCATCAGTAAATTAGACTGTGGAGACGAAGAGGTGTAAGCATACCAAGGAGTTGGAAGATGAATACAGGTAAAATTGAGATTATATACGGAAAAGGCCATGGTAAGACAGCCATGGCTTTGGGAAAAGGGCTGATAGCCGTGGCTAAACAAAAAAAGGTGGTGGTGATTCAATTCCTCAAAGGCGGCCAGCTTCCGGAAAGAATTGATGTGGTCAGACGGTTGGAGCCGGAGATGAGCTTGTTCCGTTTTGAAAAGTCCCGCTGTGATTTTGAACATTTGTCGGAGGAAGCGAAGCAGGAGGAGTGCCGGAATATTCTTAATGCGCTGAATTATGCCAAAAAAGTATTGACGACAGGAGAATGCGATTTGCTGATTCTTGACGGGGTACTGGGGCTTTTGGACCAGGAGATATTCCAGGAGGAAGATTTGATCAGGCTTTTGGACTATCGCTCAGGGACGGATGTGATTCTTACAGGGAGGACTTTTCCCTCTAAGGTAGCGCTTTTTGCCAATGAGATTGAATGTATAAACCAGGTGGGGGCAGATTGATTGCTTAAGATTTGCCTGTTGACAACGGAAAAAGATAATGGTATAAATGAATTACAGAAATTGAATATGATATGATGAGTAAGTAGAGGTTGCGTGAAGCATAAGTAAACTGCCGGATGTACCAGAAACAGAAGATGGCAGCGGAAAGGGCGGACGCCGAAGGCCGGTGTATGCTGGATATATGGGCCTGGGCGCAGAGTGAAGAATTCTGCGACTGTCATCTGGATGAGTTGGAGAGCTTGAGATCGGATGGAGAGCTGCTTAGAGGGAATTATAAGAGATATTATAATTGTTTTCAGAGGGCTGGCCAGATATCAGTCCTCTTTTGTGTGTACAGGTCCGCACAGAGGAATATGCCGCTAAAGCGGCGTGCGGGCCGCGCGGCGAGCAGGGGAAAATCTTCCCTACTCGATTCCGAGAGTACATTTCCATACTAAAGGAGGGAAAATTATGGCAATTTTTGAAGGCGCGGGCGTAGCGCTGGTTACTCCGTTTTATCCCAATGGGGATGTGAATTATGATAAGCTGGAGGAGCTTTTGGAGGAGCAGATTGTTAGCGGCACAGATGCGATTATTAGCTGCGGGACTACAGGAGAGTCTTCCACGATGAGTCATGATGAGCATTTGGATGTCGTACGTTTTACCTGTAAAGTAGTGAAAAACCGAGTTCCGGTTATAGCAGGAACCGGTTCTAACAGTACCCGCGAGGCGGTTTATTTGTCGGAACAAGCGCAGGAGGCCGGTGCAGACGGGCTTTTGGTGGTGACTCCTTATTATAATAAAGCGACTCAGGCCGGCTTGATTGCTCATTATAAAGCGATTGCCGTTTCCGTGAAAATACCACTTTTGCTGTATCACATTCCCGGCCGCACGGGAGTGACCATGAAACCGGAAACCATGGTAACTTTATGCGGGGAGGTTCCCAATATTGTCGGAGTCAAGGAGGCCAGCGCCAATTTTTCCTCTATGGCGGAGATGATGAATCTGGCTGACGGTTGTATTGACCTTTATTCCGGCAATGACGACCAGATAGTCCCGACACTTTCATTGGGCGGCAAAGGCGTGATTTCCGTATTGTCTAATGTAGCGCCCAGGCAAACACATGATATCTGTGAGAACTTTTTCCGGGGAGACGTGAAAAAAAGTTGCGAACAGCAGCTAAAAGCAATTCCGTTAATCCAGGCGCTGTTTTGTGAGGTCAATCCCATACCGGTCAAAGCAGCGATGAATTTGATGGGAAAAGAGGTTGGCCCTATGCGGATGCCGCTGACAGAGATGGAACTGAAGAATCAGGAACGCTTGGCTAAAGCAATGAAAGAATATGGGATTTTGTAACAACCGTTCGGACGGCGTGGAATTTAGCATAAATTACGGAAGGCGTTTTTGTATAAGCGGCGGGAGGATAAGGGAAGATGACAAAAATAATTATGTATGGCTGCAACGGAGCAATGGGGAAGGTGATTACCAGCCTGGCGGCTGAGCAGGAAGATGTGGAAATTGTTGCCGGTATTGATTTACAGGCCGGGTCAGCCGGCGCTTATCCGGTGTTTTCGTGTCTGGAACAATGTGACAGAGAAGCGGATGTGATTGTGGATTTTTCATCGGCAAAAGCGGCAGATTCTTTGCTTGATTATTGCGCCAGAGAGAAGATGCCATTGGTGCTTTGCACTACCGGATTATCAAAACAGCAGGAAGAAAAGGTGCAAAGGGCGGCGCAGATGACAGCCATACTTCGATCAGCCAACATGTCGCTGGGAATCAATACGCTGTTGAAGCTCGTACAGGAAGGAGCCAGGGTATTGGCCGGGGCCGGCTTTGATGTGGAGATTGTAGAGAAGCATCATAACCAGAAGCTGGATGCTCCCAGCGGGACTGCCCTGGCTTTGGCGGAATCGGTGAATGAGGCTATGGGGCGAACCTACCATTACCAATATGACCGTACCGGGAGCCGGGCCAAGCGTGATCCGAAAGAGATAGGAATCCAGTCCGTCCGCGGCGGTTCCATTGTCGGTGAGCACGACGTGATTTTTGCCGGAAAAGATGAAGTGGTGACGATCAGCCATACGGCATATTCCAAGGCTATTTTTGCCAAGGGAGCTTTGGAGGCGGCCAGATTTTTGGCAGGAAAAGAACCGGGACTTTATACTATGGCAGATGTGGTTGCGGCAGAAAAATAAATTAATGGCAATATTTTCCAGGTATAACAGGAATTGGATACTGTTGTACCTGGTTTTTTATGATAATGAAAGAATTTATGTGGCATACTAAAGACAAAAGCGAAAGGAGAATATGATGATGAAGAAGAAAATAAGATTGTTAGCTGCTGTTTTTCTGGTTTCTTTATCCGTTCTTTGTCTGACGGCTTGCGGAAGCAACAGCAGTAATGACACACAGAGCACTTCCGGCTCTCAAAATCAGACCAGCGGTTCGGGCAGCGGCAGTACAGGTACAACAAACAGTTCCAACGGGACAGGAAGTGCAGGTATGACAAACGGTTCCAACGGGACGGGAAGTACGGGCGCGGCTAACGGTTCCAACGGGACGGGAGGTACGGGCGCGGCTAACGGTTCCAACGGGACAGGAGGTACGGGCGCGGCTAACGGCTCGGGAAGCGCAGAAGAAAGCACAGGGGTAATTGACGGACTGTTGGATGATGTGGAGCAGGGAGTGGGGGATATGACAGGAAACAGGTCTTCCGGAGCTTCCGGTGAAAATGAATAAAAAGCTGCATTAAAATAATCAAAAAAGGGGCGGTAAAAGCATTGGATATGCAGTTACCGTCCCTTTAAATAAAAAGTTGACAAGGCGGGGTTAAAGTGCTATTATTCCTATATCCGGTCCGGTATGGACATTCTTTATGGTTTTCGTTTATTCTATGTTTTATTTGTTACCATTCCAAAACAGTGATATCCTTTATTAAAACATAAAATGTGGAGTAATCCTGTATCCTGGGAGTTAGTGCCTTGGCCGCATTATATCTTTGGTTTCGACATCTAACAACGGGTTATGATGACGGAAAAGGCGTAATGAGAATAAAAAATATGCAGATTTACCGAAAAAATTGCTGGTGGCGAAAGGAACGCGTTAGTCAAAAAGCCAGGCAGGTGAGAAGCCGCTTTTTTGTGATGCGGCGCTGCTTGGCTGCTATCCTGGTATGGGAAGCGGTTATAGCGATCGGAGGGATATTTCCGATAAAGGATATGGATTTTTGTATCGTGGAGAAGGAAGAGGATTTTTTCGTAGAGTGGATTGTGCCGGATCAAATAAGCCCTGGAGCCCCGGACGATGTATATGGGATGCACATTTGCCTGGAGGCGTGGAAAATCGAATTTTACCACAGGACGGAAAATCTATACAGGCAAAATCAGAAACACGATCAACAGCAAAACGGCAAAGAATGTGAAAAACCATGAAGATTATGTTGCAATTACCAAAGTGGTGTATTATAATTCTTCTGTAATTTTAAACGGCACTTTCACACTATTCAATAAAAAGGACAGGTGAAGAACATGGAAAAGAAAGAATTATTGTATGAAGGCAAGGCCAAAAAAGTTTTTACGACGGATGATCCGGGCCTGCTGATTGTATCTTATAAGGATGATGCGACTGCATTTGACGGGATGAAAAAAGGAACGATTGTAGGGAAAGGCGCTATTAACAATCGTATGACCAATCATATTTTTAAGCTGCTAGAGGAAAAGGGGGTTCCGACCCATCTGGTAGAGGAGCTGAATGACAGGGAAACCGTGGTGAAAAAGGTACAGATTCTTCCGCTGGAAGTGATTATCCGCAATTATTCGGCTGGAAGTTTTGCGAAAAAGATGGGAATGGATGAGGGGATTAAGCTGTCCCGTCCGACTTTGGAGTTCAGCTATAAAAATGATGATCTGCATGATCCTTTTATCAACAGCTATTATGCTTTGGCGCTGAATCTTGCTACTCAGGAGGAGATTGATACCGTTACGCGTTATGCGTTTATCGTCAATGATGTGATGCGGGAGTATTTTTCCACTTTGGGCATTGAACTGATCGATTTTAAAATTGAGTTTGGACGGCTGGGAGACGGCACGGTGATTTTGGCTGATGAGGTTTCTCCTGATACCTGCCGTTTATGGGATAAAGAAACCCATGAAAAGCTGGATAAGGATCGTTTCCGCCGGGATCTGGGAAATGTAGAAGATGCTTACAATGAAGTGTTCCGTCGTTTGGGGATCCAGTAGTTTGACGGCCAAACCGGGAAAACCTGTGCAAGCGCCAAAGGCGCAGAGCAATCGATTTTCGCGGGTTGGCTGGTGCAACTCGGAAGTTGCATGAATGTTCAGTAAGGAGAGCGGCAATGAGCGAAGAAAGAGGGCCGATGTCGGATAAGCCCGGTGAGGAATGCGGAGTTTTTGGTATCTATGATTTGGATGGGAATTCGGTAGCCAGCGAGATTTATTATGGTTTATTTGCCCTGCAGCACAGGGGACAGGAAAGCTGCGGCATTGCTGTCAGCGATACTAACGGCCCCAAGGGAAAAGTAAATGTCTACAAGGGTATGGGGCTTTGCCACGAGGTATTTACCCCAGAGATTTTAGCGGGGCTTCACGGGGATATCGGCGTGGGGCATGTCCGCTACTCTACCGCCGGGAGCAGTACATGGGAGAATGCCCAGCCGTTGGTGCTGAATTATGTAAAAGGCGCATTGGCGTTGGCTCATAACGGAAATTTGGTCAATGCGCCTCAACTGCGCCGGGATTTGGAATATAGCGGCGCTATTTTTCAGACAACCATAGATTCGGAAGTGATTGCTTACCATATTGCCAGGGAAAGAGTCCATACACCTGATGTGGAAAGCGCAGTAGCGGGCGCGATGAAAAAGCTTAAAGGGGCGTATTCTTTGGTGATTGCCAGCCCCAGAAAGCTGATTGGGGCCAGAGATCCTTTCGGGTTCAGGCCTTTATGCATCGGAAGGAAGGATAATGCTTATATTCTGGTATCGGAAAGCTGTGCTTTGGATACTATAGGCGCAGAGTTCGTCCGGGATGTGGAACCAGGAGAGATTGTCGCGATTACCCGCAAGGGGATTCGTTCCGACAAAAGCATGTGCTTTGCCGATTCCGGCAGGCAGGCCAGATGTGTGTTTGAGTATATTTATTTTTCCCGGCCGGACAGCGTGTTTGACGGGGTGAGTGTATACCGTTCCCGCATTTATGCCGGCCGTTGTCTGGCGAAAGACTCGCCGGTGGAAGCGGATATGGTGGTAGGGGTGCCGGAGTCTGGCAACGCTGCCGCATTGGGATACTCGATGGAATCCGGTATTCCCTACGGAACGGCTTTTGTGAAGAATTCTTATGTGGGCAGGACGTTTATAAAACCGGGGCAGAGCAGTCGGGTTTCGGCTGTGCGGGTGAAACAAAATGCTTTGCGGGAGGCTGTGGCAGGCAAGAGGATTATTATGATTGACGATTCTATTGTCCGGGGAACGACCAGCCACCAGACTGTGCGGATGTTGCGGGAGGCCGGGGCGAAGGAAGTGCATCTCAGGGTCAGCGCGCCGCCTTTTCTCCATCCGTGTTATTTCGGGACGGATATTCCGTCAGAGGAACAGTTGATTGCCCATGGAAAGACAGTGGAGGAAGTGTGTACTCTTTTAGGCGCGGATTCTTTGGCCTATTTGCGCATAGAGCGTCTGGCCGAGCTGGCAGAGGGAAGGCCCATTTGTACTGCGTGTTTCAGCGGGCAATATCCCGTTGCCCCTCCGGAGGAAGATATTCGGGGGGAGAGGGAAGAGTAACCGCCGTAGTTTTTGGAAGTACATAGTATTCCCGGAAAATCAGCGAACAGGCAGGGGCGGGAAAATTTCGGGAGTATGCCATATCCAAGGGAGGTGCAAAATGTACGATAGATATCAAAGCCCGTTGTCAGAGCGGTATGCCAGCAGAGAGATGCAGTATATTTTTTCGCCGGACAAAAAGTTTAAAACCTGGCGGAAATTGTGGATTGCCCTGGCAGAGACGGAAAAGGAGCTGGGACTTCCTGTTACCCAGGAACAGATTGATGAATTAAAGGCTCATGAAGAGGATATCAATTATGAAGTGGCTAAGGAACGGGAAAAGCTGGTTCGCCATGATGTGATGTCTCATGTCTATGCCTATGGCCAACAGTGTCCCAAAGCAAGAGGGATTATCCATCTGGGAGCAACATCCTGCTATGTGGGGGACAATACCGATATCATTCTGATGACGGAAGCGTTAAACCTGGTTCGAAGGAAGCTGCTCAATGTTATTGCCTGTCTGGCAAAGTTTGCGGAAGAATATAAAGAGCTGCCGACACTGGCTTTTACCCATTTTCAGCCTGCCCAGCCAACCACGGTGGGAAAACGGGCGACATTGTGGATGCAGGAACTTTGCCTGGATTTGGAAGACCTGGAACATGTGCTTGGTTCGATGAAGCTTTTGGGTTCCAAAGGGACTACGGGGACGCAGGCCAGCTTTTTGGAGCTGTTTGAGGGAGATCATGAAAAGTGCCGCCAGGCAGACCGGATGATTGCGGAAAAAATGGGCTTTTCGGATTGTTATCCGGTATCCGGACAGACCTATTCGCGCAAGATAGATACCCGGGTGGTCAATGTACTTGCGGGCATAGCCCAGAGTGCCCATAAGTTTTCTAATGACATACGGCTTTTGCAGCACTTGAAAGAAGTGGAAGAGCCTTTTGAAAAAAACCAGATTGGTTCTTCTGCCATGGCATATAAGAGAAATCCCATGCGGAGCGAACGGATTGCTTCTCTTTCCAATTATGTGATGAGCGATGTGATCAACCCTATGATGGTAGCTTCGACCCAATGGTTCGAGCGTACCCTGGACGATTCGGCCAACAAGCGGTTGAGCATTCCCGAAGGATTTTTGGCTGTGGACGGGATTTTGGACTTGTATTTGAATGTGGTGGATGGTCTGGTGGTTTACCCGAAAGTGATCGAGAAACATTTTCTGGCAGAGCTGCCTTTTATGGCGACGGAAAATATTATGATGGATGCGGTTAAGGCGGGCGGGGATCGCCAGGAACTTCATGAGCGAATCAGGCAATTATCTATGGAGGCCGGAAAGAACGTTAAAGAAAAGGGGTTGGATAACAACCTTTTGGAGCTGATTGCCGCAGATCCGGCTTTCGGGCTTTCTTTGGAAGAACTTCGTGCTTGCATGGAGCCGTCGCGCTATGTGGGGAGGGCGCCTCAGCAGGTGGAAGAATTTTTAAGCCAGGTAATCGATCCCGTCCTGGAAGAGAACAAAGAGCTGTTGGGTATGACGGCGGAAATTAACGTATAAAAATGAATGATTATTACGGTGAAGGAGACGAAACATGTCAAAGGTTGATGTGGTAGTGGGCTGTTTTTATGGCGATGAAGGAAAGGGGAAGGTGATTGATTATCTTGCGGCGGATGCTGATATTGCGGTGCGGGCGACCGGCGGGGATAATGCGGGACATACGATTAAGGTAGACGGGGTAAAGTATGCGATGCGCCTGATTCCTTCCGGCATTTTATCCGGGCATACGGTTGGCCTGATCGGAAACGGAGTAGTGCTCAATCCTAAGGTGCTGATGGATGAAATTGCCAATTTGACGGCGCATGGATATGATGTGGGACGCTATTTGAAACTTAGTGAGAAAGCCCACGTAATTCTCCCCTATCACCGGATGATGGACAGAGCCCTGGAAAATACCAGAAAGGCGAAAATCGGCACTACAGGCAAGGGTATCGGACCGGCTTATTGTGATAAATACGAGCGTTCCGGATTGCGGGTGGAGGAACTGTACGCTCCCGGTTTCCGGGACAGGCTAAAGACATTGGTGGAAGCAAAAAAAGCTTTGTTGAAATTTTATCATCCACAGGAAGAAGATTTGGATGATACGTTGAATTTTGAATCGATATATGATGCCTATTCCGCTTATGCTCAGCAGCTTAAACCTTATGTATGCGACGCGGTCACTTATTTGCACAAGGCTTTGGAACAAGACAGGAAAGTTGTGGTCGAAGGCGCTCAGGCTACGCTTTTGGACATTGATTTCGGTTCGTATCCCTTTGTAACATCGTCAAACCCTACCATAGGAGGCATATTGACAGGAACCGGGCTTAGCCCGTTGGATATCGGCAATGTTTACGGAGTGATCAAAGCTTATTCCAGCCGGGTAGGAGAAGGGCCTTATGTCACTGAGCTGACGGATGCGACTGGTGATCGGATCAGGGAATTGGGCCACGAATATGGCACGACCACCGGCAGGCCAAGGAGATGCGGCTGGCTGGATCTGGTGGCGCTCAAATACGCCAAACGCGTAAACGGGCTGACTGCTTTGTCGGTAAATCATCTTGATACCGTCGGCAAATTTGACAAAATTAAGATTTGTGTGGCGTATGACTGCGAAGGGACGATAACCGAAGATTTTACCACCAATTTGGACGTACTGAATCGGGCAAGGCCGGTATATAAGGAATTTGCCGGCAGTTTCGGCGATCTGTCCGGCTGCCGGACGTTTGAAGAGCTTCCCCGGGCGGCAAGGGAGTATATCGGTTTTATTGAGCAATACGTAGGAATTCCGGTCAGATTTATCGGAACGGGGGCAGAACGGGAAGCGATGCTGGTGAGGGACAAACAGAGGACAATCTGTTAGAAAATTACCGGAAATATAACTCTATAGCCTTATTTTTCCAACAGGGAAAGCCGATATATATAATGTATTCCAGAATCTGTCCGCAGGCGGTTTTCCCAGGGAAGGGGCCGGCCCGTTTTGACGGAGGCAGGGATTCCTTATATTCGAATGCGGGAAACGCTTTGCCGGCGGATCTGCATGAGAAGGTATATATATACCGGAAAGGAGATATTATGGCAATCAGCGGAGTATCAAATCATAGTTACAATTACTATGACTATAGTAAGCTTGACAGTACCAGTTGGGAACAAAACGCCAAGGATCAGGCAGATAAGATTACCAGCTCGGTTACAGGTACATCCAGTACGAAATCAACGACAGCCAGCAGCGCATCAGGTTTTTTGATGGGGTATCAGACCAGGCTTGAGGATGTGGAAAGTTCCGCGGCTAAACTGCAGATGTTTGCCAAGGACAACGTATTTCAGAAGTATGATGAAGCTCTCAGAAATGCAGCGGCAGCTCCGGACGACAAGGCAGCGGCGGATAAGGTAGATAAGGCCGTGGATGATATTGTAGCCGCAGCTAAGGATTTTACCAGCAAAATCAACAGCACACTCTCTTATCTGAAAAACAACACTGGCTTGGGTTCGGGAGTATCGGCCCAGTTGGATACGTTCAAAAGGAGCCTTCCTACAGATAAGACACTGAAAGCTTTGGGTATGGGCTATGACACAAACGGTAATCTGACTTTCGATGAAGATGCCCTTCGCGAAGCGATCGAGAACGATCCGGATGAGGTGAAAGAGCTTTTGGGCGGCCAGTTTGGCTTGGCTGAGCGGGTTGGTTCCAAAGCTACGAAAATTTTGGATTCTTCTGTGAATTCCATTATGGGAGGGACTTCCTCCAGCAGCAATACAAGTAGTACGGATAAGACCAATACTACCGGTTCGACGAACAGTACCAGTACTGGTACCAGCAGCAAGTCTTCAAGTACATCCGATTCCTTTAAACAGTTTGCCAGCTTTGCCAGGAGCGGTGCATACAATCTCAGCAATTATTATGCAGTATCGATGTTAAATATTTTGGTTTAAGGGAAAATGATACGCAGGAAATCCGCAGGGCGGTTTTCCTGCGTGTTTTTATGCACACGGGCACCCAAAGGAAGATGTCAGCTAAAGCTGACGGGTGCCCGGCGCGGCGGGTAGTGGGAAAATCTTCCCTACTCGATTGCACAGGCCCGCACTGAGGAATATGCCGCTAAATCGGCGCGCGGCGAGTAAGGGAAGATGGCTTTTCCCTACCCGATTGCACGGGTCCGCGTATGGAAGTTTGCTGCTGACGCAGCACGCGGGCCGAGCGGCGTGCGGGGGAGGAGCTTTCCCTGCTCGGTTGCGAAGCCCCTTGCAGGGGAAGTGTGCCGCAGCCGTCTTTTTTTGTGGCTTTAGCCAGTTTGTTATACAAACCCATTCATTTGCACATAAGATGGATATGCAAATATCAAGTAGTCTTTATCTTACCCAAAATAAAAAATATTATATAAACAACACAAAAAAAGTTTGCGGATATTACATATTTTTAGGTTGCTGGGGAAGAGGGCTGCCTTTGCGGCCGCGTTCCGGTACGAAGTTAAAACAAAGTTAAAAAGTAAAAGGAAAAAAGAAAACGGTTGACATAGATTAAATATTAAGGCATAATATACAGGTAAGCTTGGGTTGATTAAGGATGGAGTATTGGCCGATGGCGATTACTCCAATTTAGCGTGTGTACCTTTTATTGAAACCGCGCAGATGCCGTTGTGCTCATAGGTTTTGTGAACGGCAATTTCCTGTTGATTTGGCAGTAACTTACTATTGATAATAGTTGTATTTTATTGGAAAATAGTTGTAATAGGCAAATAGGGAGGAGAAAAAATGTCAGGGATTTATGGCAATGGTATTGCATTAACGGAAAAAGTTTTGGATTTTCTATGGG
This sequence comes from uncultured bacterium, assembly GCA_947383005.1. Taxonomy (GTDB): domain Bacteria; phylum Bacillota; class Clostridia; order Lachnospirales; family Lachnospiraceae; genus Brotaphodocola. The sequence continues at coordinate 52,884 of CANDBT010000003.1, forward strand.
GCAGGCAGACGGTGGCTCTGAACAATGTTGCCAATGTGGATACCCCCGGATTTAAATCACAATACATAACCTTTGAAGAAGAACTGGACCGAAGGCTGACAGTCGCCAACAAAGCGAAGAAGGCGCCTAAGCGCGCGGTTGCCGATGCGATTAACTCTTCCCAGTCATGGCTGAATACTACATGGAATGAATCCAGCAGGCTTGACGGAAACAACGTGGATATGGATCAGGAACAGGTGGAGATTGTGCGGACGGCATATGAGTATCAGTACATGTTAAATTCTATTAATAATGACATTACCCGATTGAAAAACGCCGCGAAAACCTTTTGATTTTTGTATTGCCTGAAGCAGGCACAAGTATACACGACTGTGATAAAAATGGGAGAAGGAGGTAATTATGGAAGGAGCAGCTTTTATTACGCCGATGATGCCGTGGAGCAGGATCGGGGATTTGAATGAGGTCCAGTATGCGCCGACAGCCAATGCGGAAGCATCTTTATTTAAAGATATATTTAAAAATACGATTAACCGGGTGAAAGAAACCCAGGCGGACGTGGAACATAAGCAATACCTTCTGGCGACGGGGCAGTTGGATGATGTCCATACCCTTCCTATAGCGGAAGCCAAAGCGGGATTGGCTTTGGATGTGATGATTACCCTGCGTAATAAGACTCTTGAATCTTACAGCGAATTGATAAAGATCAACGTCTAAATTATCTTATAGGACAGAAGGTTGGATATGGACACGAAAAATGTAAAAGAGAGCTGGCTGAAGATGCCGGCCAAGACCAGGAATATTTTGGTAGCGATCGTAGGCGGGACAGCGGTGATCGCCATTGTGGCAATATTGTTATTAAACAGAGGGAAAAACTCGGATTTCAGCACTTTGTTTACCGGTTTGAGCCAGGATGAAGCTCAGCAAGTGGTTGCCCTTTTGCAGGATGAAGGTATTGATTACCGTTATAATAACAGCAACGGGGCCATACGCGTTCCGGCGGCGTCGGTGGAGCAAACCAGAGCCGATCTCGCTGCCAAAGGATATCCGAAAAGCGGTTTCGCTTATGACGTGTATTTGCAGAACAGCGGTTTGATGTCTACGGAATCGGACAAAGAACGAGTGTCCGTATTTGATTTGCAGAATCGCCTGGGAGCTACGATTCAGCAGTTTGAGGGCGTTCGGGATGCCAAAGTGACGATTGTTATGGGCAGTGACGAACGATATGCTATGGGGGATGACAGCAGTACTTCCGCTTCCGCTTCGGTTATGGTTACGATGCAGAATGGCAGTGTGCTGACTGCCGACAAGGCCCAGGCGGTGAAAAATCTGGTTTCCCATGCGGTTCCCAATTTAAGTTTTACCGATGTGGCGGTTTTTGATTCCGCTACGATGATGGAAGTCGGAGGAGAGGGCAGCGGTTCCTCGGGAAGCCTTACTGATGCTACCAGTCTTACCAGTTTGGTGGAGAGCAACATAGCGGCCAATGTGCGGAGGGTGCTGGAGCAGCTTTATGGTACGGGCAATGTGGCGGTATCCGTAAAAGCAACTTTAAATATGGATCGGATTATTCGGGAGACAACCCAATACACGACGCCGGACAAGATTGATGAGGAAGATAAAGAGGGGCTTTTGTTCAATGAAGACCTGACCAATGAAAGCACTTCATCTTCAGATCAGAATGCCGGAGGCCTGGTTGGCGCCGATGCCAATGCGGATACTCCCCGCTATACCAATGAGAATGGAACGGGGCAGGTCAATGACAGCTATGCCAACGGTACTTCATCCAGGGAGTGGCTGTTTAATGAATTAAAGGAACAACTGGAACGCGATCCGGGTGTACTTTTGGAGGACGCGTCTATCGGTATTGTGATTAATACCGATAAGACGGATATACCGGTGGAAAATCTGATGAGGCTGGTTGCCAACTCGGCCGGGATTTCCGTGGAAGAGGTGGATCAGAAAGTTACGATTATCCGTGATCCGGGCCTGGTGCAGGATGTTCCTGTGGTCACTCCTGGGGACGACGGCGATGGGCCGGATACCCGCAGCATATGGGATCGATTGAAAACAATTCCTCTTTTGGTTTGGATTGCTATAGGCGCCGCGGTTGTACTGTTGTTTTTGCTGCTGTTATTGCTGCTTCTTATCCGGAGCCGCAGGAAGAAAAAACTGGCGACGATGGAAGGAGATCAGTTTATTGGAGGCGACCAGATGGGGTCTGAGGAGTGGCCTTTAGACGAGAACGGCCAGCCTGTCCCGGGAGCTGACCCGCAGGGGGCGGGACACGGGGCGCCGCCGATGGTTACTCCTGAGGAAGATGAATTTGCAAAGAATGAAGAGATTTTGAATCTCCGTATGCAGCATAGCCTGCGCTTGAAGCAGAATATTGGCGACTTTGTTGATCAGAATCCGCAGATAGCGGCGAAACTGGTGCAGAGCTGGCTTAGAGGAGAGGAGGAGGATGACGATGGCGGCAGAAGCGCGCACAGAAGCGGCAGAAAGTAGTCAGGTTAAGGAAGAAGAAGTCATAACCGACATAAAGGCGAAAGCGGCTTTGGTGGTTGTGTCCCTTGGGGCCGACAGGGCTTCCCAGATTTATAAATATTTGAATGAGCAGGATATCGAGGAACTTACATACGAAGTAGCAAAACTGGGGAAGACAACGAACAGCCAGGTTGAGTCGACGTTGGATGAATTTTACAAATTGTGTCTTACTCACAAAATGATGACTGACGGCGGCTTGGATTATGCCAGAAATGTTTTGGAAAAGGCGTTTGGCGAGTCTACGGCCAGGAATCTTTTGGAAAAAGTTTCCAAGACATTACAGTCAAAACCATTCAATTTCTTTACTAAGGGAGATCCCAAAGCCTTGCTTTCCCTGCTGCAAAACGAGCGTCCGCAGGTGATTGCCTTGATTATGGCTTATATGGATCCTCAGCAGTCGGCGCAGGTATTGGAACAGCTTCCGGAAGAAAAACGGATTCAGGCTGTGGAATGCATGGCTCGTATGGATAGGGTTTCCCCTGAAGCAATAGCGATTGTGGAAGAGGAAATGAAGAGGAAATTTGCTACCATCATCACCAGTGAGGATAATATGAGCCTTGGCGGTGTGGATTATGTCGCGGATATGATGAATAATATTGACCGCAGCAGCGAGCGGAAGATATTTGAAGAGTTGGATAAGAGAAATCCGGAACTTTCTCAGAGCATCCGTGAGAAGATGTTTGTATTCGAGAATATTTTGGATATGGATGACCGGTCCGTGCAGCGCTTTATCAGGGAATGCGATACCAAAGACGTCGTGTATGCCTTGAAGAGCGCTTCCGAGGAGATGAAGGCCGTATTCTTCAAGAACATGTCCAAGCGTATGTCTGATTCGGTTCGGGGCGATTTGGAGATTACGACCAATGTCCGTTTGAAAGATGTCGAAGAGGCGCAGCAGCGTATTGTTAATATTATCAGAAAATTGGAAGAACAGGGCGAAGTGATTATCAAGAAGGGAGGCGAGGATGATAACATCATCGTCTAAATCAAAACGGGTCATCAAACGCTCTGCGATGCCACAAAATCTGATAATTGAACAATATACGCTTCCCCTTGAGCAGACTGCCAAACGGGAGATTGTTGAAAAAAAACCGATTTTTCCCCACTATAGCAAAGATGGCAAGAAAAAGGAGGCGGATATCCAGGAAAGAGAAGATGAAATTTTCCGGGATGAAACCGAGGAAGAACAGGATAGCCGCCGCTTTAGGGAGGATTATCTGGAAGAAGAAAAAGAGGAAGCCAGGCGGATTCTGGAGGAAGCAAGCCAGGAAGCCCAAAGAATACTGGGAGAAGCCCGGGAACAGGCTAGGAGGGAGAAAGAAGAGGCCAGGACTGCCGGGTACAAAAAAGGTTATGAGGATGGCCAGCGGGAAGGCAAAATGATAGCTGAAGGTCAGGTCCGCCAGGAATTTCAACAGCATTTGGATGCTTTTCAGACGGATGTCCGTCAGACTTTCCAGGCAATAGAGATGGCTAAAGAAAAATGTATCCGCGATTATTTGGATCAGCTTAAGGACTGCGCCATAGCTATCGGGGAAAAAGTCATTCATATTAGCCTCAGGTCCAGCGGCGAGGTAATCAAACAGATGATTATTTCCGCTACCGAGAAGCTGAAGAAGACAGCCTGGGTTAAGATATACATAGAAAAATGCGATTATGATATGATGATGGAGACAGATACGGATATCTTGGATCAGCTTTCCCATCTGTCAGACAATATTAAGTTTATTGTTATGGATAAGGAAGAAAGAGGCAACTGCATTATTGAAATGCCGGAAGAGATAATTGATATCAGTGTTAATGCACAGATTGAGAATATTAAGGATATCTTGGAAAATGTGAGGGTATAGGGAAAGTTATGTTTGCGAAGATACCTCAGTTAATCAGCAAATCAGAGACAGTGAGCCATATCGGAAAAATCGATAATGTAGTGGGAATGTCTATGGAAGCATCGGGCGGCCGTTCCAGCATTGGCGATATTGTGATGATCTATAACGAAGAACAGAACCGTCAGATGCCGGCCGAGGTAGTGGGCTTCAAGGACGGCAAGATTCAGTTGATGACTTATGAAGCTACCAATGGCATTGCTTCGGGAAGCTTTGTGCGTAACACCAGGCGTAGGCTGAAGGTGCCGGTGGGGGATTTCCTGCGGGGAAGGATTATCAATGCCCTGGGAGAACCGATTGACGGAGGCGCCCCGCTTCCGTCCAGCAGGCATTATACCGTGAGCAATCCGTATATCAATCCGCTGGCCCGCCCGCCGATCAGGGAGAGACTGGAATTTGGCGTTAAGGCTATCGACGGTTTAAATACCATTGGCAAAGGGCAGAGGATCGGGATTTTTGCCGGTTCCGGCGTGGGAAAGAGTACCTTGATGGGGATGATTGCCAAAAACGTCAAGACGGATATCAATGTGATTGCCCTTGTGGGAGAGCGTGGCCGTGAGGTGCTGGAATTTGTCCAGAAAGATTTGGGGGAGGAAGGCATGCGGCGCTCCGTGTTGGTTGTAGCTACATCGGATCAGCCAGCCATGCTGCGGATGAAATGTCCTTTGGTGGCCACGACGATTGCCGAATATTTCAAAGATCAGGGCTATGATGTGTTGCTTATGATGGATTCCCTTACCCGTTACGCTATGGCACAGAGGGAGATTGGCCTGGCCATTGGCGAGCCGCCGATTGCCAGAGGCTATACGCCCTCTATTTATGCTGAATTCCCTAAGCTTTTGGAGCGAAGCGGGAATTTTGGCAACGGTTCCATAACCGGGGTTTATACTGTGCTGGTGGAAGGAGACGATACCAATGAACCGATATCCGACACGGTCAGAGGAATCTTGGATGGCCATATTGTGCTAAGCAGGCAACTGGCCAATGAAAACCATTTTCCCGCAATTGATATCGGCGCCAGTATTTCCCGTCTTATGGTGGAGATCGTCCCCGAGGAGCATCAGAAAATAGCTTCCCGAATGAGAAATCTTTTGGGACTTTATCAGAAAAACGCCGATTTGATTTCCATAGGAGCCTACAAAAGAGGAGCCAATCCGGCGTTGGATGAGGCCGTTTCCAAGATAAACGACATCAATGCATTTTTGCAGCAAGATATTAATGAAAGCTTTACTTATGAAGAAACTCTGCGGCGTATGGAGAAAATAACAGGTTAATTCCGGAGGAGAGACGGTGAAGCAGTTTAAATATCGGTTGGAAACCGTGTTGACGTATAAAACACAGGTGTTGGATAACTTGAAAGTTGAACACGCGGCTATTGTCCAGAGCGTAAACCGGAAGCAGGATGAAATCCGGAGCCTGAATCAGGAACTGACAGGGTTTGAGCAGGACTTTGACAAAACGAAAGAGACTGGGGCTAGCATTGAGAATTATCGTTTGTTTGATATGTGTATCGGCCGTATGGAAGAGATCATTGATGAGGAAAAAGGCCGCTTGAAAGATTTGAAAAAGAAAGAAAACGAAAAAAGGCAGGAAGTAATTACGGCGAAGGTTGATACCTCCAAATTCGAAAAGCTTAAGGAAAAGAAGGTCCAGGAATATCAAAAGGCGGTAATGAAGGCAGACGAGGTTTTTGTGGAAGAATTTGTGTCAAATACGGCTTTGCGTATGCGCCATCAGCACAGAGGTTGAAAGCGTTTGACCAGAAGAAGCCCATGGAAAGGATAATCACAGGTTATATATATCCTGTTGATTATAAATAATTTTTTGTATCATCTATCAAAACAGAAAGGAGTGATGTGGTGGAAGCAACAGTGAGATTAGCTAATGTCATGCCAGCAAAGGCGTCAATTTCCCAGGGAAGCCAACAGGTAAAAGCTTCTGGCCAGCAGGGGGATTTTATTCAGATGCTGCAGGAGAAAAAAGAGCTGGCCGGACAGCCGGAGCAGCAGGAGACAGAAGAAACTCAGGCTGCGGTTTCGGGACAGGAAGCAGACGGCTCTTCCAAAAGCCAAAAAGAGGAGCAAAAGACCGAAGGTGCAGGGCAGGAAGGAACCGTACAGCAGGAAGCCTTGCAACAGGCGGCCTTGATGCAGATGGCGGCTCAGATAACCGTGGCGGAACCTGAGACTATTATGCAGCAGCCGGTGGCTGTGGAGACGGTTGGAGAACCGGTGCAGCAGGAGGCCGCCGGCGTAGCCAGGGCTTTGACGGAAGAAAAGGCCATGCAAAGCCAGGATAAAGAGCTTGCGATTCCCCTAAAGGAAGCTTCTTCCAAAGATGTGGTTCCCAAAACAGCAGAACATGTGGCAGCCGGAGAAGAGCAGAAAGCAGTCCAGTCGCAGAAGCCGGCGGACGGTCAGAAAGAGCAGGAAGCTCAGCCGCAAAAGCAGCAGGTGCCGTCTCCTCAGGGAGTTGTGAGGAGGGAAAGAGAAACGCCGAATGATGACGGTGTCCATCAAGCCGCGGTTTACGGTGAAAATCGGTTTGCGGTAAGCCAGCCGGAGGAAAGCCCGATGGTTTTTAAAACCAGGGAAGTGCCGTTAAAGACGACGATGGAGACGCTTCCGCAGGATTTGGGAAAAACCCTGGCAGCCAAATTGTCATCGGATAACAGAAGCCTGACTGTTGAGCTGGAGCCGGCTTCGCTGGGCAAGCTGACAATCCGCCTCGTGTATGAGGGGCAGAGGGCTATGGTGTCCATAATGGCTTCCAATCCCAAGACGCTGGAACTTTTAAGTGAGAAAGCGGCCGAGATTGCTTCAATATTGAAGGAAAAGACCGGACAGGAAACACTCATTTATACTCAGCAGCCTGAACAAGGTTCCGACCAGTACAAGGAGAACCAAAACGGTCAGGGCCAGGGAGCTTTTGAAAATCAGGAGAGAGGATACCAGGGACGGGGAAAAGAAGAGCATCAGCAGGAGTCTTTTGCCCAGCAGCTTCGTCTGGGACTGGTGTAAAAAGACAGAAAAGCTAGGAAGGAAAGAGGAAAGCGACTTATGGCAGATGTAAATTCAATCAGCGGAACAAGTGATCCATACGCAGATACCTATTATACTGCGTCAGTCAATGATAAGAATACCCTAAGCATGACAGGATTTTTCCAGCTTATGGCGGTGCAACTGCAAAATCAGGATATGAGCAACCCTATGGACAACAGCGAACTTATGGCTCAGATGACCCAGATGGCCATGGTACAGTCCATGACATCGATGACCGACGCGATCGAAAATTCCACGGCGATATCCACACAGGTATATGCGGCAGGGCTGGTTGGCCAGCAGGTCACGGTAGCCATAACGGAAGAAAATTCTTATGGCCAGGACGTACCAGTAGATGTAAAATACGCGAAAGTGGAATGGGTGGATTTTACCAGCGGTTCTCCCACATTTAAAGTGGAAGGTGATGAGAAAGTTTATCCCCTGACTCATTTGGTAGGCATGGGCGAGGTGCCCAATCCGTTCGGAAATAGTTCGGAAGAGGTTGGAAAAAATCCGGATACGGATACGGACAAGAAAACCGACACAACCAGCGGAATAGGCACTGTATAACCAGCAGGCCATAAGGCAATTGTTTTGGAAGAGAGGTATTATATGGATGTGAAGGGAATGCGTTGCTATGAGAGCAGCCAGACCGCCATCCCCGGCCAGAATACCGCAGCGCCTGGAACCGGGGGAAAGCAAGCGGAATTTGGAAAACTTCTCCAGGAAAAGGCGAAGGTTGGCCTTAATTTTTCCAAACATGCCGCTAAGAGAATGAACGAGCGGGGAATTGCCGTTGACAACCAGTTGATGAGCAATTTGGAACAGGCTGTGGAGGATGCCAGAAAAAAAGGCGCCCGGGACGTAGCCATTATCGGCGCTCAAGGGATTTTTATTGTAAATGTACCCAACAATACGGTGGTTACCACCATGTCCCAGAATGATATGAGGGAGAGAGTATTTACCAACATTGACAGTGCCGTCCTGATGTAGCAGGACCTCGTTGGAGGATGCTTTTTTGCCTGCCGGATGGGCAGGCAAAGGGATGGCAGAAAAAGGAGAATAAAATATGTTAAGATGTATGGACTCAGCAGTAGCAGGCCTGCGCGCCCATCAAAATAAAATGGACGTAGTAGGTCATAATATCGCAAACGTAAACACTTTTGGTTTTAAAGCTCAGACCTTCACTTTTAAGGAAGCAATGTATCAGACCTCTACCGCTTCTACGGGGAACAACGGAGGGGCCGGTGGTGTCAACGCCGCCCAGTTCGGTTATGGTACCATGATGGGGACGATAGGTGTGGATATGACAGCCAGTACGCCGACTTATAAAGGCGGTTTTAACGCTTCCATCAACGGTGAGGGATTCTTTATCACGATGGGATCTAAGAGTCCTGGCGGATCTACCAGTGGCGTAGCGCCGGGAAATTTCAAAAACTACGATTTTATGTATACGAGGGTTGGACAGTTTAAGCTGGACAGCGAAGGCTATGTGGTGGACAGCAACGGTAATTATATATATGGTTTCCAGCCCACAGATCCCAAAGATCCGAATAGCATAAGCGGCACGTCAAATTTGGTTGCTCTGCGCGCGCCAAAGGATAACAGCAGCTTCAGTACCAGCACGAGCACTTCCACATCGGTGGAGGCAGCCCAGTTGAGCAACATTGAAATCAACCAGAACGGTATCATTTCAGCAAAACTTAAAGACACGGGCGAGATTGTTTATTTGGGTACCGTTGCCATTGCTACCTTCCAAAACCCTGAAGGTTTGACGAAGGCCGGCGAGAACTACTATACGGCAAAAGACAGTGACAATACCGGTCAATCCAGCGCCACCACGCCAGGCGGTGAAACCTCCACACTGATGTGCGGCTATATCGAGGCTTCCAACGTAGACCTTGCCCAGGAGTTCTCCGAGATGATTACCACCCACAGAGGGTTCCAGGCCAATTCCAAGATGATTACTGTGGCGGACGAAATGTTGTCTGACCTGGTAAACATGAAGCGTTAAGATCATGCATTGGTGGAAGAATAATCAAAACCAAAGAATCGCCGATCGGGCCCGCAAGGCACGTAAGGAAAGGATATCCGGGGAGAGAAGCCGTGAGAACGGCTTTTCTTCCGAAAACGTGATAAGTCAGAAAGGTGGCGGGAAAAACATGATAAAAGTAACACGCATAAGCGGCGAGGAAATATATTTAAATGTACTTCAGATTGAATCGATGGAAACAATACCGGAGACAAAGATTAAAATGATGAATGGTTATTATGTTCTTGTAAAGGAGCCTGCCGATTCTGTCTTGGGTCAAATCCGGGAGTTTATGCATAGCTGTGTCATTTTTGAGGATTAAGGGCAAATAGCATTCCCGAATTTCAGGCGGGTTTTTGGTAGGAGGAAAAAACAATGGATTTAACAACACTTATTGGTATAGTATTGGCAATAGGCTTGTGCATATGGGGGATTACTCTGGAAAAAATCGGCAATTTTATTGATGTGCAGAGCCTTGCTATTGTTTTGGGCGGTTCTGTGGCGGCGACAATTGCCAGCTATCCCTTCCGCATTCTGAAAGATGTGCCAAAACATATCATGGTGTGTTTCCGAGGGGGAAAATATAATATCCCCAAGCTGGTAGACCAGTTGGTGGATTTGGCTATGCTGGCCAGGCAAAGCGGTCTTTTGGCATTAGAGGAAAAGGCCGAGGAGATAAAGGACCCGTTTTTTAAGCAGAGTGTCCTGATGATTGTAGATGCCAGTGATCCGGATAAGGTACGAGAGCATTTGGAAAAAACCATGGATGATATGATGGCCCGGCATGACGAAGCAGCCGGCCTGTATGAAAAAGCTTCCGCTTATGCGCCGGCATTTGGTATGATTGGTACGTTGGTTGGCTTGATTAACATGTTGAAGGGCATGGATTTGGACGGCGGCGGCGGAGCCAGTACCTTGGGCCAGGATATGTCCGTGGCGTTGATTACTACTTTTTACGGCAGCGGGCTGGCAAATATTTTTTTCCAGCCTATTGCGAAAAAGCTGAGAGTCCGTCAGGCGGAGGAGGAATTATACTGCATGACGATTGTGGAGGGCCTTATGGGTATCCAGGCAGGAGAAAATCCCAAGATGCTCCGCGAACATCTTTTGGCTTGCATGAAGCAATCCCAGCAGAAGAAGCTCTTGCTTAAGGCAGAGAAGTCAGGTGGAGGTGGAGAAGGCTGATGAGCAGAAGGAAAAAGGGCGGCGGAGGCGAAGAGTGCGGAAGCTGGATGGATACATATGGCGACATGGTTACTCTTCTTATGTGTTTCTTCGTTATGTTGTATTCCATGTCCAGCCTTGACCAGCAGAAATGGCAGATTTTCGTAAAAAGTATTTTTCCTAATTCCAATGAAAAAGAAGAAATTGCCATTAATGAAAATATTTCCGAAGGGGTGTATGACGTTTCGGGGAATTTGCAGACAGAGCAGGAAATCGAAGATGAGACATTGGATGAATTGTGGCTGTCTCTGGTCAGCGCGCTGAACCTTAACGGAATTGACGGGGTATCCGTATCCCGTGGAGAGGGTTATACATTTGTGTCTTTTGAGAACCAGGCGTTTTTTAGCGGCGACAGTTCCGCGCTTACCAATGAAGCGACCAGGATATTGGATATATTTTGCGATGTGTTGGCCCCGCAGACGGATTTGATTTCCCAGATTGAGATTATGGGCCATACCGCCCAGGGAGATCCCAACCGGCCGAACGATGTCCGGACAGACAGAATGTTGTCTTCCCTGCGTTCGGCAGAAGTGACGGCTTACATTCAGGCCAAAAATATTATTGACCCCAGTAAATTAGTTGGTATCAGCTATGGACAGTTCCGGCCGGTAGATACCTTTGAGACGCAGGAAGGAAGAGCAAAAAACCGAAGAGTGGAATTTTTGATTGTGGATGCCGGGGCCGATATTAAGTCCATGAATGATTATTATGATGAGTATAATGACAGGATGCAAGAGGGAGCGGTAACAATTACTGATGGGATCGGAACGGAACATCAGGATGGACATGGTTTTACGCCTGTTGACGGCAGCATGGAAGGGGCGGCCAGTATGGTTCCCGAGGTTGACGAGCCAGCACAGGGGGTGGAAGCTCCTGAGCCGGCGGCAAATCCGCTGGAATAGATAATGATGAGGCTAAAATAGCCTGGCGGAACAACAATTGAGAAAAGGTGGCTTTTAGAAATGGCAGACGTATTATCCCAGAGTCAGATTGACGCGCTGTTGAAGTCTATGCAGCCCGGTGGTTCAGCGGAACCGGAGGTCGATGCCAAGGCTGAGAAGAAAGCGGAGACAGAAGAGGTTAAGTACAGTAAATACGACTTTTACAGCCCCAGAAAATTCACGAAGGATAAAATGAAAATCCTGACCAGCGTTTTTGAGAATTATGCGCGGATTATCACCTCACAGGTCAACGGCGTATTCAGGGTAATGACGGATATCACCGTGATGGAGGTTCAGGAAAGACGGTATTATGAGTATGTGAACTCTCTGAACGAAAATGATACGGTTACGTTAGTGGATACGGTTGTACAAGAACCGAACAAGGCAATAGTGCCTCTTATGATTTACACTACACCGGGTTTGGTGATTACGCTGATCGAACGTATGCTGGGCGGCGGCGAAGAAGTCGTAAAAGTAAAAGAAGGGTACCGGTATTCTGATGTGGAAACCGCGTTATACCGCAGAATAGTCTCTTACCTGGTTCAGGCCCTGAAGGATGGGTTTGCCAATTATATAAATATGGAATTCAGTATCCAGAGGATTGAAGAAAATCCCAGTATGATACAGGATGTGGGACTTGATGAGGTAGTGGCAATTATCCTTTTGAATGTGGACGTTGCGGGATTGGCGGTTGAGAAGATTCGGATATGTATTCCGGGGACTTTGCTGGAATCGATTTTCCAGGTAATTGACACCCGCAAGCATATTGCAAGAGGTTATGCCTATGAGGATAACCGGGAGATCATCCTTGACAATATCCGGGAGACCCAGCTTCCTCTTACAGGACAGTTGGGCACGGTTTATCTGGACTTGAGCGATATTTATCACTTGAAAGTGGGGGATGTGATTGATATGAACAAGCCCAAGGACAAGGACGTGAAGCTGTTTATCGGACGGCAGCCCTGGTTTACCGGTAAGATGGGCGTATATAAAAAGAATGTGGCCATTCGGATAAACCGAAGGCTTTATGAGGAAGAAGAAAGCGAAGAGACGAAAGAGCTGGATATTGCCTTGTCTGAGGAAGAAGGGCTGCCAGTGACCGGCTGACATTAACCATTGCGTTTATAAAGAAAAAATGTTATAATATTAAATTATTTCAGAAAAGAGAGGGAGAGACAAATGCCTAAGATTATGCTGGTTGACGATGCCGCTTTTATGAGAATGATGGTAAAAAATGCTTTGACTAAAAGCGGGTATGATAATTTTGTAGAAGCTCAGGACGGAGCGGAAGCGGTTAAGAAATATGGTGAAGAGAAGCCGGATATGGTGATCATGGATATTACTATGCCCAATATGGATGGCCTGCAGGCATTGAAGAAGATTCGTGAAGATGATCCCAATGCGAAAGTCGTGATGTGTACGGCTATGGGGCAGGAGGGCATGGTGGTGGATGCGATTAAGTCCGGCGCCAAGGATTTTATTGTAAAGCCTTTTAATGCGGAGCGTATTGTACAGACAGTGCATACTATTTTGGGAAATTAATACCGGGCAGGAGGAACAGGAAATGGCTTTTTTGAGTTCATTTGATATTAGTGCGTCCGGTTTGAGCGCTCAACGGCTCCGAATGGATATTGCTGCCGAAAATATTGCCAATATCGATACCACACGGACAGAGGGAGGCGGCGCATACAGAAGGAAAGATGTCCTTTTTGAGAGCTATGGGGCTGGTTCTTTTCGGGAAGCGCTTCGCAATGCTTCCCAGGGAAAGGGATTTTCCAGCAGGGCTGCCGGCGTCCGGGTCGCCAATATTATAGAAGATGATCGGGAAATGAAACAAGTGTATAACCCGGAGCATCCAGATGCTGATGAAAACGGTTTTGTGACTCTGCCTAATGTAGATTTGTTGAAGGAGACTGTTGACAGCATGTCGGCAACCAGATCTTATGAGGCAAATGTTACGGCTTTGAACGCAATGAAGCTGATGGCCCAAAAGGCGCTGGACATTGGGAAATAATGTTTGGCCGATGAATAAATAAGGATAAAGGAGATTGAGAAATGGGCGCTAGCAGCTTTAATGAAATGGAACTGGATGCCATAGGCGAAATTATGAATATCAGTCTCGGCGCCTCAGCCACAGCGGTTTCTACTATGCTGGGGACCAAAGTGAACATTACGACGCCTGTGGTAAGAGTGCAAACTCGTGAGGATTTCGAATTTAAGCGTTTAGAGCCGGCGATTGGTGTGGAGATAGCCTATGTTGAGGGGCTGGAAGGCAAAAACATTGTTATGTTTCGCCGAGAGGACGTCTGTATCATCGTAGGCACAATGATGGGAGAAGACCCCGCAGAGATAAGTAACGGAGAGCTGGATGAAATTCATATCAGCGCTATCTGTGAAGTGATGAATCAGATGATGGGGGCCTCTGCCACGGCATTGTCTGAATTTTTAGGGACAATAGTAAATATATCCACTCCTAAATCATTCGATGTCGGAGAACCGGAAGATTTTAAAGAAAAATACTTTACAGAAGCTTCCGGTATGGTAGTTGTTCGTTTCCGGTTGGAAATCGAAGAAAAGCTTAACAGTGAATTTATGAATATTATGTCTATTGATCTGGCGAAGCGGCTCCTTGAACCATTCGAGTCGTCTTTGAGCGGCGAGAGTCCTGCGGCCGAAGCAAAATCGGCGCCGGTTCCGGAGCCGCAGCCAGTACCGGAGCCAGAACCAGCGGCAGCTTCCGCGGGAGGTACGATGTCCCAGGAGGAAATCAATGCCTTGCTGTCCGGCTCTTCGGCGCCAGAACCTGCGCCGGCAGCTTCTTCGGGGGGAACGATGTCCCAGGAGGAGATTAACGCCATGCTGTCCGGTTCTTCAGCTTCAGAATCAACATCGTCGGCCCTCTCAGGGGGAGCCATGTCCCAGGAGGAGATTAATGCTATGTTGTCCGATCCTTCCCAGCCAAGCGCGTCTGTTTCCGCACCGCAGCCTGCGCCAGCTGTATCCCAGCCAGCCGCTGCCCCTTCTCTGGGTGGAGTTATGCCTCAGGCAGGCGCTCAGATGCAGCAGCCTTATTACGCGTATCCGCCGGCAGGCGCCGATCCGATGATGCTTCAGCTTCTCAACCAGATGCAGCAGACACAGATGCAGATGATGGAGATGATGAAGACGGTCAATAAGCCATCAGAATCCTCTTCCTCCAGCTCAGGCGGCGGGTCGGTCATTCGTCCTCTGTCTTCGGCTCCGGTCAGCGATGAATCCCGTGAAGGCGAGGAGGACAAGACCAACCAAGAGATGCTGATGAAAGTACCTTTGGAGATTTCGGTGGAAATCGGAAGAACCAAAAGGCTTGTCCGCGATATCCTGGAGTTTACGCAGGGTACCTTGGTGGTTTTGGATAAGATGGCAGGAGAACAGGTAGATCTTTTTGTCAACGGACAATGTATCGCCCGCGGCGATATTGTCGTTGTGGAGGATAATTTCGGCATCCGTATTACCGAGATTGTATCTAAAGAGATAAATCCGGAGATCTTGTAAGATGGGAGGGCTGACGCTGTTCCGGGCGGTATTGACGGTTGCTGTTGTGTTGCTGGCTGCTTTTTGGTGCAGCCGGTTTTTGGGAAAGCAGTGGACCAGATCCTCCAGATCCGGCAACATGCAGGTGCTTGAGCAGATTCAGGTCGGACAGAGCCAGAGGATACTTTTGCTTAAGGTGGGCGTCCATAACTATCTTGTTGGGGTCAGCCAAGCCGGTATTTGTCTTCTGACAGAGGTGGAAGGTGATTTTGAAGCGGCAGGACCGTTGTTTTCAGATGCCCGGACAGAACTACCCTTCCCGGAGCTGATGGAAAAATATTTGGCGCCTCATCGGAAAAAAGGGGAAAAGACGGATGAATGACCTTCTTACACAGTTAAATGGCGGGAATGTTCCCACGCTGGAAATCCTATTTATGCTCACCCTTGCGGCTCTGCTGCCTTCTATTGTGATAATGATGACTTCTTTTACCAGAACGATCATTATCCTGTCCTTTACCAGGAATGCCATGGGAGTCCAGCAGGCGCCGCCCAATATGGTTTTGGTGGGCATAGCTATGTTTTTGACATTATATATTATGAGCCCGGTCATTGACCGGATCAATACGGAAGCTTATCAGCCTTATCTGCGGGAGGAGATTACCCAGGAGCAGGCTTTGGAAAGGATGGTAGTTCCGCTAAAAGAATTTATGCTGAGAAATACGGAGAAAAAAACCCTGGATAATTTTGTCCGTATGTCGGGTTCGGAAATCCGGCAGGATGTAGCGGAGTATCCGCTGACCGTGGTGGTTCCATCTTTTATGACCAGCGAGCTAAAGCGGGGGTTTATGGCCGGGTTTTTGATTTATCTGCCGTTTCTTTTAGTGGATATTATTGTATCCACTACCTTGATGTCGATGGGTATGGTGATGCTGCCGCCGGCGATGATATCCCTGCCCTTTAAATTATTGCTTTTTGTGACAGTTGATGGATGGGAGTTGTTGTTTTCCAATATTGTCGCAAGTTTCCGGTAGTGGGAAAGGAGAAGTAAGCGATGACCGATTTGCAGGTACTGGATATTTTGTATCAGACATTCCAAATGGCTGTAAGGCTTACGATGCCTTTTTTGCTGGTGAGCATGATTGTAGGTGTAATAATCGCAATTTTCCAGGCAGCGACGCAGATTAATGAGCAGACGATGACCTTTGTCCCTAAATTTTTGGCCATATTGGCAGTCATGGGATTTTTGGGAAGTTCGATTTTGGCTATGCTGCAGGATTTTCTCCGGAATATGGTTAGTTTAATTGCAGGAGGCTGATGCTCCATGTTTATTCTGTTTTCCCTGATTTTTATGCGGATGAGCGGGGCTGTAGTGTTCAATCCTATTTTAGGGAGAACCAATCTTCCGAATGCAGCCAAAGGAATGCTGATTTTTGTGTTGTCTCTGATGATGTATATGGCTGAGGGAGGTGTTTTAGCTCATCAGCCGGATAGCATGATCGAATTTGGAGTCATGTTGGTGATGGAGCTGATGCTGGGTTTTGTCATGGGATTTTCCGTAGAGCTGGCATTTATGGTAATACGTTTTGCTTCGGCAATTGCGGATTATACGATGGGACTATCGATGGCTCAAGTCTATGACCCTCAGTATAATACGCAGATGACAGTTACTTCCGGTGTGTTTTATGTTTTTATGGCGCTTTTGTTTTTGGCGATTGACGGCCATTTGCGCCTTATTGCGCTTTTTTTTGTCTCGGCGCGGCTGATTCCCTTTGGGGAAGTAGTGCTCCGTCCGGAGCTTTCCCAATTGATGCTGGAGATTTTCAGAGCCAATATTACCATGGGATTGCAGTTCGCTTTCCCTCTGGTAGCTATGGAGCTGGTTACAGAGGCGGCAGTAGGGATATTGATGCGTATGATTCCCCAGATAAATGTATTTGCAGTAAATTTCCAGTTGAAAATCATTGTAGGGCTGATGATGCTTGTTTATATGTTCAGTCCCATGGCGGATCGCTTATATACTTTGATTGACAATATGTTCCTCAATATGGAGCGGCTGATGGCGTTGATGGGTTAGCGGCGGTTTACAGATGACAGAAGGGAGTGTTGGATTTGGCAGAGGCCAATGGGCAGGAAAAGACCGAACAACCAACCAGTAAGCGGCGGAGGGAAGCCAGGGAAGAAGGAAATATATTCCAAAGCAGGGACGCGGTTACGGTAGTTATGCTGTTTGGCGTGTTTTATATGATTAAGCTGATGCTTCCGCTTCTGCTCGAAACCTTTCAGGCCTGTATGCGTCATTATTTTTCTGCAGTAAGCGAGGCAGATCCGTTGAGTGCCTCTCCTCATATTTATGTATATATGGTATTTGCCATTTTGAAGTGTTCGATGCCGCTTTTGCTGGCATCTGTGGCGTTGGGGATTATTGCCCATGGAACACAAACCCGTTTTAATGTCGCTTTTAAATCCGTGCGCCCTAAATTCAGCAAGCTGAATCCCCTTAAGGGTCTGAAGGGAATGTTTGGCATAAAAAAGCTGGTAGATTTGGCGAAAAATCTGATCAAAATTTCTTTGCTTCTGGCTCTCCTTTATAATCTGTTAAAGCGGGATCTGGTCCGGGTGGCCAGAATGATTGATATGCATTTGTTAGCTGCGGCAGGAGATACGCTTCAGCTTGTATTTGAGCTGGTTTGGAAAGTCTGTCTGGCGTTTACCGTCGTAGCGTTTTTCGATTATTTGTACCAAAGATGGGATTATGAGAGTAATCTGAAGATGACGAAACAAGAAGTAAAAGAAGAATACAAGAACACCGAGGGAAACCCTGAAATCAAGGGGAGAATCCGGCGTATTCAGCGTCAGATGGCGATGAGCAGAATGATGCAGAAAGTGCCGGAGGCGGATGTGATTGTAAGAAACCCGACACACTTTGCTGTGGCGCTGAAATATGATCCGGATAAAAACGGAGCGCCCGTAGTGTTGGCTAAAGGCCAGGATCAGTTGGCTTTGCGCATTGTGCGTGTCGCTGAGGAAAGCGGAGTGTTTATTTTGGAAAATAAGCCTTTGGCGAGAGCTCTCTATGCTTCCTGTGAGCTGGATCAGGAGATACCGGCAGAGTTTTACGGGGCTGTAGCAGAGATCTTGGTCTACATTTATCGGGCCAGCAATCGGGAAGATATGTTCCGATAAATGGAATTTGGCTATTATATAAAGGATGGAGTATTCATGAGAAGGTTACTGAACTATTCAATCGTACTTTTTGTTTTGACGATTATCCTTTTGCTGATTATACCTTTGCCGGCCGGATTGGTGGATGTGGCAATTATCATCAACATGTCTCTTTCCATGATGATATTGATTATTACCATGACCATCAGGGAAGCCTTGGAGTTTTCCATATTTCCGTCGCTTTTGTTGGTTACGACGCTGTTCCGCCTGGGGATTAACGTGTCTACCACAAGAAATATTTTAACTTCTTCTGGTGCTTCCGGCCAGGTGATCAAAGCTTTTGGCGATTTCGTACTCAGGGGCAATGTGGTAGTCGGCCTGATTATTTATATGATCATTGTGCTGATGCAGTTCATCGTCATTACCAAAGGTGCGGAACGTGTATCCGAGGTTGCCGCCAGGTTTACTTTGGACGCTATGCCGGGAAAGCAGATGGCCATTGACGCTGATTTGAACTCAGGCCTGATCAATGAACAGCAGGCCAAAGACCGGCGGGAAAAGATTCAGAGAGAAGCGGATTTCTATGGTTCTATGGATGGTGCGACAAAGATTGTCAAGGGCGATTCCATTATGTCCCTGATTACCACGGCCATCAACCTGATCGGCGGAAGCATTATCGGTATAGTCCAATCAGGAGACAGCATAACGAATGTGTTAAACACTTACTCTATCGCTACGGTGGGCGACGGTCTGGTCGGGCAGATTCCTGCTCTGCTGATTTCCGTTGCCACAGGTATGATTGTTACGCGTGCGGTGTCCGAGGGAAGTCTTAACGAGGATATTTCCAAGCAGTTCATGGCCCAGCCGATTGCCATTATGATCAGCGGTGTCGTCATTGCTGTGTTGGCTGTGATTCCCGGTATGCCGGTAGTTACGCTCCTCGTCATCTCCTTTGCTTTGGTGGGGATCGGTTTTTACCTTTCCCGTCGGATACAGGCTGAACCGGCTATGGCCGGCGTGGGCGCTTTCGGTCCGGCAGGCGCCACCAGCCTGAGAAATTTCAGCGCCGAGGGTGCAGAAGGCCTTTTGGAAGAGCAGGAGGGAGAACCTAAACAGGTCAGCGAGGAAGAGTATTTTAAAGATGTCAATAATGTATATACCTTATTATCGGTAGAAGCCATTGAGATGGAATTTGGCTATAGCCTGATTCCTATGGTAGACGAGTCTGTCGGCGGCCGGTTAATCAACAGGATTATTATTTTCCGGCGTCAATATGCCCAGGATATGGGCTTTGTCATCCCTTCCATACGGCTTCGGGACAGTTCGGGGCTGAATACCAATCAATACTGTATTAAGATTAAAGGCGAAGAAGTGGCCCGGGGAGAGATTCTTATCGATTATTTCCTGGCTTTGGAGCCGGAGAATCCGGAGAAGCTTATTGACGGAATTGAGACGATTGAACCGGCTTACGGTATTCCCAGCCGTTGGATTAAGCCTGAGGACAGGGAATTGGCGGAAATTTACGGTTATACCGTTATTGATCCTCTTTCCGTTTTAGTGACCCATCTGTCAGAAGTGGTTAAGCAGCATGCTCATGAATTGATTACCCGGCAGGAAGTCATCCATCTGATTGATAATGTAAAGAAGACGGCTCCTGAATTGATTGAAGAGGCATTCCCCAATGTGATTTCCTACAGCTTGTTCCAGAAGATTTTGACCAGCTTGCTGAAAGAGGGAGTGCCGATCAAGGATTTAGTGACAATCATTGAGACGGTTTTGGGGAACATATCAGAAACCGGGCTTCCGGTTAAAGATGTGGATGGTTTGATTGAGAATATCAGGACTGCTTTAAAACGCACCATCACCCGTTTGTACTGCGAGGACGGCACCATGAAGGTCATCACTCTTGATTCCGAGCTGGAACGTACAATGGTGGGCTGTTTGTCCAAAGGGGAAAGAGGCTATTATTTGGCGCTGAACCCGGATGTGTTGCAGAGCCTTATCGGTCAGATTACGACTCAGTTGAAAAAATTCAATAATATTTCCCAAAGCCCTGTTGTTTTGACATCCCAGGTTATGCGAGTACATTTTTACCGGCTGATTGACCAGTTTTATCCAAATATCCGAGTGCTGTCTTTTAATGAGATTTCCAATAATGTCCAGATCCAGTCAATAGGTAGCCTGACCCTGGAAAACAGGGAGAGGAAAGGTGCATGATTGGCCGTGAGGGAGGTGACGGAAGATGGCCTGGCCGGATAAGTTAGAAGAAAAGACAAATGAAGAGCTTCTGGCTCTGTATCGTACGAGCGGACGCCTGGAAGTAAAGCAGCAGTTAGTGCTTCGTTATCTTTATATCGTAAAAACGATTGCCTCCCAGATGAGGAATGTCTATGCAGGCACGCTTCAGATGGAAGATATTATTAATGAAGGCGTCATCGCAATCATGAAGGGGATTGACAGATACGACCCTGAGCGAGATAATAAATTTGAGACTTTTATCTCCCGACGGATACGGGGGATGATCATTGACCTTGTTCGAAAGAATGACTGGATGCCCAGGGATTTTCGCAAACAGGTCAAGATTATCGAGGATACCCAGGTTTCCTTAAACCGTTCGTTGGGGCATCCGCCCTCGGATGAGGAGGTGGCGGACAGTTTGGGGATGGACATTCGCAAATACCGGAAGCTTCAGCGGATGAGTGCAATGATGAATGTCCTTTCCCTGGATATGATTACCGATGACGAAGGCGAACACCAGTCAATGCAGCTTTCCAACGGGGATGCAGATTCCCAGCCCGAGAAGGCTTTTTTGCGGGGCGAGTCCCGGCAGATTCTTGCAGAGGCGGTAAACAGCCTGAAAGAGAAAGAAAAGATGGTAATTTCCCTGTATTATGTGGAAGAACTGAATATGGGCCAGATTGCCCGCATCCTTAATGTGAGCGAACCACGTATTTCCCAGATTCACAGTTCGGCCATCCGTAAGCTGAAAACTTATATGAGCAGCTATATGTGAGTTTTGACAGTAGGAGTTACCAGAGGGAATGTATCCCGAAAGAAAGGAGGAGATGGATATTGTATCAGGGATTTTATAATCTGGCGTCCGGAATGCTTACTCAATCCAGGAATCTTAACGTAGTCAGTAATAATATGGTGAATATCCAAACGGCCGGCTATAAGAAGGATAAGATGGTCAGCAGCACATTCCAGGAAGAGATGATGTACCGAACCGGAAAGCATTATAAAGAGGGTTCGGAAGCGTTGGCAACTACTTCCAAGATTCGGACGGCGGAGCGAACCTATGTCAATTATGAGCAGGGAGCTTTTGATCAGACAGACGGGATTTATGATTTCGCCATGGGTGACAGAGGCTTTTTCTGTATAGAGACGCCTATGGGAATACGGTATACCAGAAATGGCTCTTTCAGTGTCGATGAGGAGGGGTATCTTACCCTGAATGGTATGGGCAGAGTATTGGGCACAGACGGTCCGATTCAGATTGACAATGAGGATTTTACGGTGGACAGCAGAGGGCGTATCCGTGTGGCAGAGACAGAGGGCGGCGGCGAAGATGGGGAATCCGAGACAACCATTCGTGATTTAGGCGCTTTGAGGGTAGTGGATTTTGCTGATTATGAGCAGCTTCACAAAGAGGATTACGGCCTTTTTTCTACGAATCAGGAAGTGCAGGAAGTAGAGTCGCCATCGATTGTGTGGAAATCCGTAGAGCGGTCTAATGTGGATATGGTGGAGGAGATGACATCCATGATGACTTCCCAAAGGGCGCTGCAGAGTGCGGCTCAGGTGCTCAAGATGTATGACCAGATTATGAGTAAATCGGCGTCAGATGTAGGAAGATTGTAAGGGGGAACAGATGAACCAGTCATTTTATACGGGTGCTCTTGGCGCCGGAATCTGTTTGGCAAAAATGAGTGTGATATCCAATAATATCGCCAATGTAAATAATAATGGTTTTAAGCCCAAAGTAGCGGCTTTTTCCGATTTGATGAATTTTAATCTTAATGATTCAGAAGACGCGGTTACGGAGCTGATGTCCGGCAATGGAGTGCGGATGCAAAGGACGTATACCACTTATGGAGTGTCGGCGGTTACTCCGACAAACCGGCAAGAGGATTATGCGATTATGCAGGATAATGCCTTTTTTATGGTTCAGGATCCGGTTACAGGGGAAATCTCCTATACCCGCGACGGCCATTTCTACCGGGCGGAGATGGATGACGGTTATTACCTGATGACAACAAACGGAAAGCTGGTATTGGACCAAAACGGAGAGCCGATTGTGGCAGAGACGCCGGATATAGAACGTCTGATAGCGGAGATGGAAGAGGGCTACGAGCCGGAAGAGGACGATGACGATGAGGAGGATGACGAAGACAGCCCCAGAGTCAGCCTTTATACTTTTTCCAATCCCAGCCGCCTGATCAGTGTAGGAAACAATGAATATGTCCCGCCGGAAGGCATGGAACCTGAACTGGTGGAAAATCCCAACCTTTCTCAGGGTGTTTTGGAGACCTCCGGGACAAATCTGGCTCAGGAAATGGTCCGGATGATTGAGTGTCAGCGTGCATATACATATGCTCTAAAGATGGTGATGACATCCGATGAGGTGGAGACAACGATTAATTCCCTGAGGGGATAGCCGCAGAAGAAATGTGAGGTTAAGAGTGTCTATGAGATTAAAAAGCTATGAAGATATGAACCTTCAGGACTTGGATGTGATGAAAGAGATTAGCAGTATCGGTACCAGCCATGCCGCCACGGCTCTCTCCAAGCTTCTTCAAAAGGAGATTCGGATCTCAATTCCGGAAGTCAGCATATTGGGATACGAGGACACGGTGGAGCGCATTGGAGAAATTGAGGAAGTGGTGGCCGCTACTCTTGTGCAGATGTCTAACGAGGTAAATGGCCTGATGCTGTTTATTTTTAAGCTGGATTTGGCTAATGCCGTGCTAGGTAAGCTTATCGGCAGGAATTATGAGTCTTTTCAGGATATGGATGATTTGGATTACTCCGCGTTGGAAGAGATTGGCAATATTATTATCTGTTCTTATGTTAATGCCTTCACCCAGTTGGTAGGCGTGGAGATTGATTTGTCCGTACCCAGTTCCACAGTCAATATGCTGGGGGGGATTCTGACAGTTCCTATTGCCGAATATGGATATGTGACAGACAAGTTGATGTATATCAATGCAGAATTTATTATGGAAGGTAAGAAGCTTTCTGACGGACTGTTAATGCTTCCTGATATTGAGTCTCTTAACAGTATCTTAGAGAAACTAGGTATTTCATGATGGTGGAAAAGCAATTAAAAGTAGGGATCGGTGATATGAAGTTTTCCCGGGGAGATACCCAGATAATCACATATGCTCTTGGCTCCTGCATCGGAATCACTTTTTATGATCCGTTTCTTAAACTGGGCGCTCTCCTGCATATTATGCTTCCGGCGAGGACCGATCCGAAAGATGTTAAAGTATTTAAGTATGCAGACAGTGGAATTCATGAAACCATTCGCAAGCTTACAGCCTTCGGTATGGTAAAGAACAGAACCATTGTAAAAATTGCAGGTGGGGCAAAAATGTTTGAAATGAAAAGCGGCGGCAATTCGGATTTTGGAAATATCGGACAAAGGAATGTGATGATGGTTAAAAAAATCCTTATGGAAGAGCGGCTGCGCATTTCGGGAGAGGATACAGGTGGCGCGTATGCAAGGACGATGCTGCTGAATGTGGGCAACGGCGATGTGTTTATACGCACGGTAGGCAGGCCGGAAAAACGCCTGTAGAGAGGAGAAGATAACGTGGAGAAAGAAAAGGAAGGAATCCTTTTGGAATCGGGCACCAATGAGATAGAAATAATGAAATTTACCATTGAGAACGAATTCTATGGGATCAATGTAGCCAAAGTAAAAGAGATTATGATGGCCGAGCGGGTTAAAGCTATGCCTCATGCACATCCGGCAGTAGAAGGGATTTTTAAGCCCAGGGACGTGCTAATTACGGTGATTGATCTGGGATATTATCTGACCAATGAATATTTGGAGCATAAAGACAGGGATCTGTTTATCGTGACCAGTTTTAATAAGATGACTGTGGCGTTCCGTGTGCAGAGCATTGAAGGAATCAGCCGCATTTCCTGGAAAGATATCCAGAAACCGGATAAGACGTTGATTCGCGGAGAAGAAGGCGTGGCTACTGGTATTGCCCAGTGCGACAATGAATTGGTGACGATTCTTGATTTCGAGGCTATCGTGGCGGAGATTGCGCCGGATACGACGATTCAGCTTTCCGAGGTAGAACAGATGGGCGACAGGCCGATTTGTGAAAATCCTCTGGTTATTGCCGAAGATTCTATCTTGCTGCAGAAGATGATAGACGATGCTTTGCAGAGGGCGGGATTTACCGATGTCAAGAATTTCAATAATGGCCAGGAAGCCTGGGAGTATTTAAAATCTATTCGTCATGATTCCGACCTTTATGAAAAGGTGAACCTGATTATCACAGATATCGAAATGCCGGAAATGGATGGCCACCGCCTGACTAAACTGGTAAAGGATGATCCACGCCTGAAAATGATTCCCGTTGTTATTTTCTCTTCATTGATTGATGACCAGATGCGGATTAAGGGTGAATCTTTGGGGGCTGACGAGCAGTTGACCAAACCGGAGATTGGTAATCTGGTCCATGTGATTGATCGTCTTTTGGAGCGGTTTAAGGATAGGATAGACAATTTGGAGACAGAGTAAGAAAGGCGAAAGTCGGATAAAGGAAGCCGGGAGGCTGGATAAGAAAGGCGAAAAGCCGGATAAGGGAAGCCGGAGGCCGAATAGGGAAGGCGAAAAGCCGGATAAGGAAAGCCGGAGGCCGGATAGGAAGAGTGAAAGGCGGGATGTATCGGTGAAAAGACAGATAGTTGCGGGCTGTGCTGCTTTGATGGCTGTCTTGGCAGCATTTCCGGCGATGGCGGGTGAGTGGGAGCTGACAGAAGACGGAAAGCATTGGACTTATTGCACTTCGCCGGGAAATCCTGTGGAAGATGAATGGATTGA
Source organism: uncultured bacterium (assembly GCA_947383005.1). Lineage (GTDB taxonomy): Bacteria > Bacillota > Clostridia > Lachnospirales > Lachnospiraceae > Brotaphodocola. The sequence goes on from CANDBT010000003.1 coordinate 78,290, forward strand.
GGATGACGGAAAGACGTATTATGTAGATTCCAAAGGCTATATGAAAACCGGATGGGTGACCGATAAAAGCGACGGGAAGAAGTATTATATGGGCTCTGACGGCGCCATGTGCTTCAGCACATTTACCGATAAGGATCGTTATGTGGGTTTTGACGGCACAGAAGTAAAGGCTTATGATACTTATCGCAAGGCGGTAAGATCGGAGCTGAAAAAAACGGCACCCAAAAAGAAATCCAAAAAAGCGAAAAAGAATGGAAGCACGGATGCTTCTGACGATTCCCAACAGGTGCAGCAGGTATTTTTGCTAAGGGATATCAATATGGACGGCTACCAGGATTTGATCATTGCCAATCAGTCCGAGGCAGGAGAGAATCTCGTGGAGGTAGCAGTCTGGGAACCGGAGGAAGAGAAATTCCAGCTTTCCGCGGAATTTGATGCGCCAGATGAGGGGGAGCGTTCTGCCCTGTACCTGGACCCGGAAGGGGAGGCGGTCTGGCTGGAGATAACCCAGCGGGGTGGTGACCTGAGTCTTTTCCAGATGAGCGGCGACACAACGATGTTTCAAAGTGTGTGGGATTTCACCATGGAACTGGACGATTGGGGAGGCCCCGAGTATCAGGTGAACGGAAGCGTGGAAGAAAAAGAGGTATGGGACGCCGATATGGCTGAAGCTTTGAGGCAGCGGGGAGATATGCTTCTGGGCGGGTATATGCCTGCTACGGAGGATGTGATTAAGGGACAGGTGGACCGTGTACTGACCGAAGAGGAAGAGCGTGATTTGTGGAGAATTGAGTAGGGGGCTTTTGATAGAATCAACTGTCCATAAAACATATCAACAAATTTTATTCTTTCAGGCAAAAATTTTGTGACAAGGGCGATCAAAAGAAATAGGAAAATATAAATCGGGCAGGGTGTTGGTGTAATCCATACCTGCCCGATTATTGTTTATTTCAGGTCGACTCTCCCATGATGGGGGTGCTCGTTGACCTTCTCACAAGCCTTCATAAACTCTGTCAGCATAAGAATTTTATATCGGTTCTTATAATAGCTCAGAATGGGGGAAAGTGAACCTTTGCTGGCCACTACGTATTTGGAGGGAAGCCTGGTCAGTGTCAAGGCACAGATATCCGCGATACACTGCTGGCATTTGCACATATCATACTGATCCAGGAAACTACCCACATCCTCGTCAAGAAGCAGTTCTTCCATAACGTTGATAAAGCGGAATTCGCTGCTTTTTAAACCGGCGTCAATCTGGCTTTCCGGAATGACTTTTTTGATGGATTTGATGGAAGGCTCCTGATGGGTAGTGCCAGAAGCGGGCTGACCTGGGGCGGGCGCAGCAGCCTGGTTCTGAGGCGTGGGCTTCGGCTGGGAAGCCATCTCCTGGCGCATTTCTCCCTCCAGCTCTTCGGAAAGCTTGTTGAGGATATCCTGTGCAATCCGGTCATTCCTGCTGCCCTCATCGACAACGGTGACTTTGGTAGGGGTGACCGTATGGGACTGGACATCTCCTTTTTTCTCTTGTCCTGACTGGTCGGAAGCCGCAGAGCCGTTGGCTGAAGCATTGGTTTCCTGAGAAGCGCCATTGGTCAACAGATCCATGACGTGTGATGTTTTGTTGGTTTTTTTAGCCATTTTGTGTTTCCTCCTTTAGATGGATCGCCGGCGCAATCTCGTCAAGAAAGGCCAGATAATCCTTTACCGCTGCCGAGCGGGGATTATATGAAAATATGCTCTCGCCATGAGCCGGAGCTTCCGCGATCGCGACTCCGGAGCGGATTTTTGTATTAAATACCTGGGAATTAATTTGTTTGGCCAATTGCTGGGCCATTTCCAGCACATCGCGGGATAAAAGCGTGCGCGGATTAAATTTGGTCAATAGGATACCCAAAACATTAAGACCGGGATTGAAACGGTCGCGGACAGACTCGATCGTCTCCTTGAGCTGAGCCAAACCTACCAAGCTTAAAATATCGGAAGCCATAGGGATAATCAGATAGTCTGAAACCGAATAGGCATTGACTGTCAGCAGATTCAGAGCCGGCGGGGTATCGATAATGATATAATCATACTGCTCAACAACGGGCTTGATCGCATTTCTCAGGATATATTCCCGGTTGGCGGTAATATTTTCCAATCCATTGCTGCTGAGGGTAATATCAGATACTAAAAGATCGCCGTAGTCGCTCTCTACCAAAGCTTTCTGAATCGGGACAGAGCCTTTCATCACATCCAGGACAGTGTAAGGATTGGCCATACCGGCGCCCAGGCAAAAGCCTAAATTCCCTTGGGGATCGAGATCAATGCCCAGCACCTTCTTGCCTACAAGGGCCAGCCCGGATGCCAATGCTGCGGATGTGGTGGTTTTTCCGACGCCGCCTTTCTGGTTCGATACCGTAATTGTGATAGACAAAATCGTACCTCCAAATGTAAAAATTAGTAACAGTCCATACTGTCACAAAAATTGTAAAAATGATTTTGCAGATATTATTTTTATTATATAACATGTCGATAAATAAGTATAGATAGAAATTAAAAATTTTCGAGGAATAGATCCCGGATAGGCTGCTGTCCACATTATAGCTAATCATTTTGCTGGTTGCTATGGGCGGACACCGCTATGGGATTAAGGTATATGCCTTATTGCCACGGGCAATTTATTATAGGCATGTGCGGTTACTGTCCGCAGGGAAGCTATGGACAGTGACTTCTGGATAGTAGAGAAAGGAGTATAGAAATGGCAAGTTTATCATCAACCTCCAGCGTATCCAGCGCTAACAGCTTGGGGAATACATCCCTGAGAGGGTTTGGTGGAATGGCGTCAGGGATTGACCGGGATTCCATCATCGAGGCTATGACCTTGGGGACTGAGACAAAGATAGCGAACCAGCAGAAGCAATATACAAAGCTCCAGTGGAAGCAGGAAGCGTACCGGAGCATCAGCGACAAGATTATCGATTGGTCAGATAAGTATGCCAGCTATTCATCTACCAGCAATTTGTTGGACGCATTGACGTTTGCCAAGAATAAGATTACGGTTCACGGGAAGGAAGAATCCACCAAATATGTTACGGCTACAGGAAGTTCACAGTTTGTTGATAACATTTCAATTGCGGCGGTAAAGCAGTTGGCTACATCCACAGTGCTTCAGTCACAGAAATATGGTGAAAATATTGGTTTGGAGACCGGCTTGAAGAGCTTGGATCAGGAGTATGTTACATCCAATTTGGAAGGGTCGAAGCTTATCTTCGGCACACGCAGCTTTGATGAACATGGAAATTTCTCTTACGCTAACACGAAGACATTTACCCTGCCTTCCAGCTATACTTATTATGACGAGACGCTGAAGGCAAACCGGACCAAGACGATCAATTACAACCCCACTACAGAAGCGGAATATGAAGAGCTGGCAGCAGATTTGAATAAGGCTTTGGCAGAAGAGGAGCTGGAGGTTGACGGGAAGAAAATCCATGATTTGATGGAATTTAAATATGATAGCGGCAGCGGGCAACTGCAGATTCAGCAGAAGAAGGATGAAAACGGCAATCCTGTTTCGGCAGGCGATGTAGTGATTTCCCATTATTCTTCCGCTTTAGAGGCTCTGGGCTATAAGGCGCCGGAAGATACCAGCACTACAGAGGAAAGTAAGAAGGATAAGTCTATTTTAATCAGTGAAGTGGCAAAAAACCAGACAGGTACATTTGCAGACACGGCAGTCAACAGAAGAACGGCCCTGCAGGGAATGACGGGGAAGAAGCTGAACTTCAATTTTGACGGAAGCAAAAAGGATATCGAGCTGATTACGGCGGATGAAGCAAAAGAGCTTCAGGAGATGGCTGTAAAACTGCAAGCGGAAGGTAAGACTTCCGATGAGATCAGCAAAGCCCAGACGGAAAAGATGGCTGAAAACCTACAGAAGCGCCTGAATAAGGCATTCGGTAAGGGCAATGACGGCAACGGTGCGGTAAAGGTTTCTTTGGATGGCCCGGACGGTACGCTGAGATTTACTACTCAGGAGAAAAACTCCACATTGTCCATTACTTCCACGGACAATGACCTTTTGAGGAACTTAGGGCTTGAATACGGCGCTTCGACAAAAGTAAACCTTAATGGCAAACTTACACAGTCTGCTTTAAAAGACAGTCTGGGTACGAATTATAAAAATGCAGACGGTTCACTGAATCTGGAAATTAACGGAGTGAAAATCGAAGGTTTGACTGAGGACAGTAATATCAGCGATATCCTCTCAAAGATTAATTCCACCACTGAGGCGGGAGTGAAAGCTACTTATGTAGAATCGGAAGGCCGGTTTATGCTGGTATCCAGTGAAACCGGGGCCGGCAGGGAGATTGAACTGGGAGACGGCCTGGCAAAGAATTTGTTCGGCGGCAGCGGCAGTATTTTGACAGAAGGGAAAAATGCCCAGATTGACGTCAACTATGGAAATGGGGCGACGGTTAGTCTGGAGCGGGCTTCCAATACTTTTGATTTGGAAGGATTAAGCATTACGGTGTCCGGCACGTTTGGCGGCGAATATGTAGATAATGGAAGCGGAACTAAGGAATGGAAGCCAGATGCCACCGAGGCCGTGAGATTCAGCGCCAAAGCAGACGTAGACGGGGTTACGGAGAAAGTAAAGAGCTTCTTTGAAGATTTCAACGCTTTGGTGAAAGAGGTCAACAAGCAGGTGACTACCCGTCCGGACAACAGCTATGAGCCGCTTACGGATGAACAGAAGGACGAGATGGATGAGACATCTATCGAGAACTGGGAGAAGAAGGCGAAAGAGGGTATTCTTTACGGTGATTCCGCCATGCGCGGCTTAAGCTCTGATATTGAGATGATCTTTTCCAAGCTGATGAGCAATGGCGCCAGCTATGAAGATTTGAAAAAGATTGGTATTACGTATTCCGAAGATTACCTGGATGGAGGTACGCTTGTTTTCGACGAGAGCGCATTCCGTTCCGCTATGGAGTCCGATCCGGATCTGGTGTCCAATATCTTTACTGGCGGCGGCAATGTGAAAACCGGTTTGGTGCAGGTTATTGATGATACCTTTACTCCTTATGCAACCCGCTATGCTTCTAAGAATGCCGGTGATGGAGGGAGCGGTTCTTATGGTCAACTGATTGAGATAGCCGGCTCGGAAAAGAAGCCGACAACATTAATTAAAAACCAGATTTATGAGCAGCTCAAACAGATGCAGCAAACAATTGATACGTTGAAAGAGCGGCTGGAAACAGAGAGGGATCGTTATATTTCTCAGTTTACTTATATGGAAACTATGATTAATCAATTTAACAGCCAGTCCAGTTATCTTTCTCAGATTTCGGGTTAAAAGGTTGCCGGACAGCGAAATGTTTGTAAAAGGAAAGGATTCCTATGAGCGGATATAGTCAATACAAAGAAAAAAGCATATATTCTATGTCTAGTGCAGAACTTCTACTGCTTTTATTTGATGAAAGCATCAAACGGCTGACCAGGGCAGAGCATTCACTGAGTGAAAAGGATTATGATGATTTTGATGATTGTTTGCAGCGGACGTCTCGGATTATCCAGTATTTAATTGATATTTTGAATATGGATTATCCGATAAGCTGGGACTTGAGGCGGATTTATAATTATCTGATTTATGATATCAGCAGAGTGAAGGCAGGAAGAGAACGACGCCAGGATGAGATTGGGCGTATCCGCCATATTCTTTCTGAACTGAGGGAAGCTTTTGATGGAGCCAGCAGGAAAGTTGGCGAGCTACATGTAGCAAAAGAGACGGGAGTAAGGGCGTAGAGAGCCGATCGGTTGTTTTCGGCTTGGCAGGTCTCAAGGTCAAAAATCCTCTTGCAGGCGAGCTTGCAGCAGGTTTTCGGCCTTGAGATACTGATATATTATGTCCTTGGCAAGAATTATTAGGTTGTAAATATATTTTGAGCCGAATGGCTCCTGTTTGGTAAATGATATATGGTTTGCAGGCAGGTGATACAGATTACCGGCTGGAAGGGATAGGGACAGATGGCGTTGGACATAACAAAGATTATGATTCTTCTTCAGCGAAAGTACAGTTCTATTCGGGAGATTGCCAATCTGACAAAAGAATTAGAAGGGGCATTTGCCAGAAATGACGAAGTGTCCGTTTCTATGCTTCTCCAGATGAGGGCAGATGAGATGGAAAAGATTGACCGGTGTATGGAAGAAATCTGGCAGATGGGTGAAGCGGGAATGGAGGAGAATAGAAAACTCCATGTACTGCTTGATTCTGATCCGAAGACAGCTATCTGGATGACTCCGCAGGAAAAGAAGATATATGAAATCAGGCAAAGGATGATTGAGGATCTGGATAAGCTGCGTATGGCAGATGAAAGGCTGAACCGGAGATTTGCCAGAGAAAAGTCTTACTATTGCCAGAGCCCTGTGTGACAAAATTTTTAACAGTTAGATAAGCCAGCGCATAAGCGCGCAGGCATGATTGGATTGTTACCAAAATTTAACGATTGAAGAGAGAACTATGAATCAATTATTGTTTGAAGGACGATCCTTAGTTGGGATTGTATCTTCGATTATCCGTCAGGATGATTTGCATATTCCGTTGAGCCGTCTGGACTGGGGCAGTATGTTTCGTTTGGCGGATTATCATAATGTGGCCAATGTAGTTTATCTTGGCCTTTTGGGTTACGGCGATCAATTGCCTGAGAAATGGCGGGATCGTTTTTTTGCGCGTTATCAGGAAGCCTTATTATTTGGCGAGCATTGTAAAGAATCGGTAAATGAAGTTCTGACTTGGCTGGATATGAGGGATATTACGTGCGTACTGCTTACTTCGGAGGGGTTGCGGGAGTTTTATCACATCCCCGAAGCGGCCGCCAACAGCCCGATGGAGATTTTATTGGATGACGAAGAATATTTTCTGGCCAAAGGTTATTTAATTGATTTAGGATATGAAGCAGACCAGAATTATGTGGGGATAGGCGAGCTGTTTCGCCGGATATCCGGCGTTCCTGTGATTTTGTATCACAATTTGCCTTACAAAGATGGCAGATATACCAAGAACCTGGCTAGAATCATGGAAACCGCATATATCAAGGAACCCTATGAGAATATCCAGATGCTTCCTCCGGAGAGCGAATTTTTGTTTCGCATGGCTGAGGCGGCTTATCGCTATGTTACAGATGAGTTGACTTTGCGCGAGGTTATCGATTTACTGCTTTTTTATCAGGTTTGGAATGAACAGATTGATATGGGGGAGATAAAAAAGAAGCTTACCAAGATTCAGATTGATGGTTTGGCTGATAAGATTCTTTGGATTGCCCACATGTGGTTCGGGAAGCCAGGATTCAGTTATTTTGAGGATCAGCCGGAAGATATATCCGTGTATGATGTATTGGAAAATCGATTGCTGACTAAAGGGGTAGTCAATCAGGAGACAGATGAGCAGGCGATTAAGCTCCGTGCCAGAATAGAAAAAGAAGAGAATAAAGAGAGCCGGGAAGAGGCCAGGGATTTAAAAAAAGAAAAATTTAAAGAGTATCTGGATGAGATAAAAAAGAAGATGAAATGGATTTTTCCTGATTATCATTATATGTCTTCTATTTATCCCTCCTTAGAGAAAATTCCTGTTCTTCTTCCTGTGTTTTGGGTAACGCGGGGAATAAGGCTATTGTTGAGAATGTTAAAAAAGAGCGAATAAAAAAGACCCTTCACAATATATTGCGGTAAGCATTGTGAAGGGTTGAATTTTGCTCTTATTTGTTTAAATTTCTTTATTCTCATCGTCATTTTTATGAACACCATTCCTTTGGTGTAAAACAGACTGGAGCGTCCATACAGAATCCATATCAGGGACAAGGGCGGTTTTGTTGATTTTCTCAGCTTCTGAGAGCTCTTCCCTGAGAATAGAGATCTGTCTTGGTGCATCGATTGCCAGACGCACGCCATCTGCCGCACATTCGACGATAGTGATGCGGATGTTTTCTCCAATTAAGAGACTTTCGTTTTTTTTGCGTCGAAGTATCAGCATTGATTGTCACTCCTATTTTGGTCATTGATTGTGTCTGCATTGGTAAGAAAAGACCTGAGTTTATGGCGGTATCCGTAAGATGAGTTGCCCAAAATTACCTGGATTCCCTGACGTGTCAGCGGATTAATAACCAAAGGACATTTTAAATTAACCGTATTATTCAGATAATTGCTTTGTACCACACATATTGCGTAGTAGGAAAGTTCCCCGCTGTCCTGGCTCTTCAGACAAGATAATTCTTCAGGAGTAAGGGTCGGGGCATAATCCGGATAAATAATAAAAGGGTTAATCAATGCGAAGGTAATCTGAGGATCCTCCACGGACAGCATCAGCAGCATAGAATCATCCTCTTCTTCCTCATTAACCCGCATGAACAGATATCGGGTCAGCTTGGGAAAACCAAAAAGCCCATCGGAAAAGGTAATCAGATCTTCGGCCTTGTATTCGATTGTACCATAATCGGTTTCGATTGTCATGATAAGTCACTCCTATGTGAATAGATTGATATTTCCGCCTGTACTGACATCGCGAGGCGGGACATAATTGAAGCCGCCCAGGTATTCTACACTGACATGAGGGCGTTGGGTAATAATCGTCATGACCAGAGGGGGAAGATAGGTTAAATCGCCCTTTGCTACCCGCATCTCAAAAGCGCCGCGCTGCGTCGTATAAGAGGATGCAGCTTCAACGGAGATATCCAAAGCTTCAGCCGAATAAGAAGAACCGGCAGAAGTCAGGATAGGAGCAGTATCCGCAGATGCAGCCGATGCCGTCGGATGGTTGACATGTGCCATCTGGCTGGAAGAAGCGGAAACTGCCGCTGAAGAAAAAACGGAAGCTGTCTGAGCCTGCTGAGGGGCTGTCTGAGACTGATAAGCATTGGAAACCTGTGAGTTTACACTGCGCTGAGAAAAAGCACGGTTGATTTTTCTCAGATCATCTACAGGCATGCTTCCCTGTCCTCCGGAATGGCTGCGGCGGAAAGACATATGGCGCGCAAGAGCCTTTCTCCGTTCAATATCGACAGAACCGGAAGAGACCAGACGGGCGCCTTGGGAAAAACGGACAATCTGTATGGGTTCTGATGTGATTTTAATAAGTGGTTGCATGCAGAAGCCTCCTTTCTATAACTCATAACTGATGCAGGCGCATAGCGCCTGCCGATTTATCTCATAAAATCAAAAAGAGAAGTGTTCATCAAGTTGGAACCCACCTGGAGCGCCGCATTATAGGCGTACTGATTGTTGAACATATCCATAATCGCTTCGTAAGGGTCGGCGCCCAGGACATTGTTGTATTGCTCCTGAAGGGAATCCTGGTTTTTCTTTAATTTGGTCTGTAAATCATCCATGAGTTTATATTTGTTGCCCAAGTCGGAATAAACAGTGCTGACGGTATGCTCGGTGACGGTCATCCGGGTAATCGTCTGGGCAAGGACATCATGCCGCATTTTTGCGTCGGCATCCGTAGCAGTATTGGCATTTACCTTAGCCGTATAGGAATCAATCGCATGTACGGCCTGGCCGATTAAAGCGATCGGGCTTTCATTCAGATAATCGATGACGCTTTTCCCGTTCGGATCTTTGGCTGGATCGCCGGCTCCGGCTTTTACGGCATCAGAGCTAAGGCCGGTAAGGACATTCAGCCCGCCGGTGAACGTATCGACTAGAGTAGGCTGATCGTGGATAGAACCATAGCCCAAATTCATACGTCCCTGTTCGGACATGGCGGACAGCAGCTTTTCCTTGATCTGGTTGAAACTCATGGCATTCCCCTGGGCATCCGTTCCCGACATGCTGGCGGCATCTTCTTTGAAAGACCAGGTGCCGTCAGTATTTTCCGTCAAAGTCAGGGAGATTTTCGTTGCGTTTTCATCTCCCGGGAAAGTATGACTGTAAGTCAAAGTTTTTCCGTCAGCGCTGAGGGAAAACGGACAAGTGGAAATATCATTGCCGCCATACACATAAAAATCTTCATACTGTACATTCAAATCGTTGACAACCGTGTGCATTTTTTGAAGCAGATCGTCACGCAGGGTCTGGCGGGCGGTATCGTCCGTTGTTCCTGTCTGTGCACGCTGCACCTGGTTTTTGGCGTTGGCCAGAGTCACTTGAATATCATAAGCACCTGACTCCTGCTGATATATGCGGTTCTGGACATCTTTAAGAAGAGTGCTTTTGCTTAAAGATTCCTGGAACTGATCGTCGATTTTCTTGCCGCGGTAGTGGGCAAGAGGGTTCTCAGCGGCGGCTTCATAAGCTTTGCCGCTGGAAATTTTATTAAAGCTTTTGATTAAATTGGCATGAGTATTATTGGTAGAGGAAGTAAACTTCCGGTATAATGTTGAATTAACTACTCTCATGTGAGTACCTCCATGACTTTTCTAAGATTATGGATGAAAATCTGCTCGGCAGATTGAAAAATATTCTGCGCAACAGCCCGCACGTCAGATGTAATTAGCGGCCTACGGTGCCGGTGCCGGTGATCAGTGTTTCCAGAGCCTGATCTAACGTAGTCATCAGACGGGATGCGGCATTGTATGCGGACATGTACATCATCATATTGGAGGCTTCCTCATCAAGGCTGACTCCGGATATGGCATCACGGGAATCCTGGATGCCGTTGAGTACGGTCATGCTGGTTTTAAAGACAGCCGTGTTGCTGGATGAATCGTTGGATAAAACTGCAGCAATATGATTAATGTAATCGGCAAAAGTATTGTTTTCCAAATTGTAGTCATCACCGTTGATGGTAACTGTACTGGGAGAACCCTGGCTGGGGGTGATGGTGGTCACTTTGCCTGTATTGAAAGTGGAATCCATCGCTCTCAGCATGTTCATGATGGTATCCGTCTGGTCGCCGCCGCTTGGACAAGTGGAGATATGGACATTGCCATTGCTCCAATCCGGGTTGATACCGATATTTGCGGCGGTAATGGGATTCGATCCGTCTTTTGCGACAAAAAGATCGGCGCCGGATCCGGCGTTGGTCCCTTTGTTGTTGATTGCGTTCATAATCCCGGCAAACGAATAGGAAAATGTATTGAGCTGGTTTCGGTAATATTCGAAACCTTTAACATTTTTAATTGCGGCGCCGTCGCCGGTTTGCGTGGTGACGCCTACACGCCACAACATGTCTAAGCTGGCCTGAATCGAACCGCTTCCTTCGGCAAAACGGTTGCCCATCTCCGTGTAGGCATCGGAGGAGTCACCTGGTTTTGTAGGCGCATGGGCGGTGGCGGCAAACACTACGCTCTGAGCGGCGCCGCCGCTGGCTGTTTGAAAACCCTGGAAGGTAAGGGCTATCTTGGTAGGATCGTCAAGGCTCCCGCCGGTGATGTCGACTTTCCCGAAATTATCATTTCCCTTGCCTACGGTACCTTCAACTAAGGTAAGGCGCTGGGGATCGCCGTTCTCATCCTGGTAGAGCATTTCCACCCGCAGATCGTCCGGCCATTCCCTTTTGCCGATGATATTGCCCTGGTCATCCCGATAATAAAGGTCGTCCTTTGCATCGGTTACGCCGTCGAAATTCACGTCTTTATAATAAGAAACTTCGATAGGGATATAGCTGGCAAGTTCATCCAGCAGTACATTGCGGTCATCCATCAGCTCCAGGCTTTCCTGGCCGAAAATCTGATTATTCTTGATTTGACGGTTTAGCTGGCCGATTTCCCGAAGGATGTCGTTGACCCGGTCTACCGAACCCTGTTCACTGCTTCCCGTCCCGTCTAACTTGGCAAATTCATCCCTTTCCATGCGGTCGATTTGGTTGGAAGCGTCATTTAGCAGGTTGGTCAGCGCCTGCATACGGGAACGCAGCTCCGTCTCAAATATCGGGTCATTGATTTTTGAGGGGTCCTGTATATTGAGCAGGGTGGAGCGGACGTCTATAACGGCCTGCCATATGCCGTCCGCGTCGGACTCGTCAAAAATCTTAGCCAGTTCATCCAGAGAGGACTGCATGGCTTCTGCATAACCGGATTTCTTGATCTGATCGCGGTATTGGATATCCAGATAAGGATCGCGGATCTGGGTAATCTTATCCATATGCACTCCGAATCCCACGGCAAGAGACGAATTGTTCATGTAGTGGGAGATAGGATTGGTATAATTCAGGCTGGATGTCTGAAGCGCCTGCCGGGTATAGCCGGGCGTATTCATATTGGCCAGGTTCTGTCCGGTAATGTTAAGCCGTTTCTGATTGGCCTGCAGGGCGGAAAAAGCGGTCGTCATGCCGGCAAAGGTTGATCGTATCATAAAATATATCCTCCAAATGTTTAAGATGTACTCTCGGAATCTCTCCTGCACCTGCCTTTGTGGCTGATTTTCCGTCATATGCACCTAAATTTAATCAACGTACGTTCCACGTACGCCTCATCAATTTATGCTCATCTGACAAAAAATCATCTCACAAAATAAGGTACAGGGAGACTCCGAAAAGACATTAAGGTATCAATCAAGTTACATCATGGCAACAGTTCAGACGAAGGCATCCCTGCCCGTCTGTGTCAGACATATCGGTCTTTCAGTTTGGCGCCGCCGGAAGGGGGTAAATTCACATTTCCCGTATTGTCGTAAGAAGAACCCTGCCGTTGGGCCATGAGCGTCTGTATCTCGTGTATCCGGACATGGATAATCCGTTCGGAATTGTTCCTGGCCTGTTCCAGCTCTTTGAGCTGTTGGTCTAAGCAATCGAAAAGGGGTCGCAGCAGTTCGCTCTGCCGCAGGGATGCCTGCTCTAAAATCTGGCGGAAGGTCAGGGATTCCCAACCCAGTTCCTTTGCCAGGTTCATCCGGTGCTGCTCCAGGCCCCGAAGTTTAAGGATATAAGCTTGTTCTTTTTGAATATAGCCGTCAAGGAGATAATGACGCTTTTCGGCGGCGGCATTGGCTTTGGCCGTTTCTACCTGGGCAATGTCACCCGCCAAAACAGTCAGTTCCCGGATGACCGCGGCAAACTGTTCCAATAATTCCTGTTTTGTCTGCTCCATAATTTATCCAAGCTCCTTTCAGCCAAGGCCAAGCAGCCGTCCGGCGATTTTCTGGGCGTCCGGCACATAAGCGCCGTCGGCAATCCTGCGGCTAAGATCCTGGACTTGTTCCGGGCTGGCACCATCTCTGATCTGAGAAGCAGCCTTGCGGGCCAGCATCCGGGCAAAAGCGGACTCTTCGTCCTGGGCAGTCCGGGGACTGCGGATGTTTACCGTATCGTAATCGCCTTTAGCCTTGCCGGCTTGCGCTGTGCGCTTGGGCGAGGTGAGAACTGGCGTATGGTAAGCAGCGTTCATAGAATGGAATACAACGTTCATGGAAACCTCCTTTCCGTACCTGAGAATGCAGGAAAACGGGTTACTGTCCATAAGTATCCTGTGAACAGCAACGAAAAATCTTCCGGCCTGCATTCTGCTTTCCTGACAGAATCATACATATATCTTTGATCCTGAATAAAAGGCGCAAACTTTGCGCTGTTAATAAATCTATATGTTAATTATCGGCATTTTTTGTTTGATGATAAGGTAAGGATAAAGATTTAACGCTGAAATTTTGGCACGAAAGCGGCAAATCTTTATGGGAATGTAAAAAAGAAGTAAAAATAAACTTACTTTCCTATCTTGTATAAAAAGTAAAAAGATAATATAATAAAATGCAGGGAAAATACGGGAGTTGATTTGATGGCTCTAATATTTTGACAGAAATGCGCCGATATATAATCGTTAAGAGTATAGATGACAAGTTTGGGCAAATATGGACGCATTGATGAAACTGGAGGATGTATGCCGAATATTTTACAGGTGGGTACGCCTAATCTCAATACTGAAAACCGAAATATTTTAAATCCGCAGGACCCGCGTCAGAATGCGACGAATCCGGCGATTAACAATCCGGTAGACCCCACCCGGGTGGTCCGTGCCGACGGGCGGGATGCGGGGCAGGATAAGAGCACGCAGGACGCCCTGTTCAGCGAGGTGAATTACGAAAGCAATTATGGCGCTTTTATTAAAGGATTAGGAGAGGGCCAGGGACTTGGCAGCGCGATAGAGAGGCTTCTGTACAGCGATATGTCTGCTTTGCGGCAGGCAGGCGATACGGAAGTCGGGGCGTTGATTGACAAGCTTTTGATGACCATGCGCATGGATTCCCCTCAGGATATTATGGATTTTTTACAGGGGCAGAGGGAACTGCAGGCCCGGTTCAGCGGCATGTTTTTTGATAAGCTCAGATCTGCCCTGGCTCAGAATCCGTCTGAGAGCCTGAGGGATGCAGCTCTGGCTTTCCTGAAAAGTTACAATGATTATTCCTCGGGAGCGCATCTTTTGCAGCAGCTGCATTCGCTGACGGATGATATAGAGCAGCTTTTGCTCCGGTCTTACCGGGAGTCTTTCCGGGAACTGGCGGATGCAATGAACTGGGGGGCGGCAAACGGGGATACCATGCAGAATACCAATCATTTGAACAGCCGCCTGATTCCGTTTTTGGCGTCTTATATTTCCCGTACCCATGACTACGGAGCGGTGCGGGAAGCTACCATGCACCTGATTTTTCACGCGGTCCGTTATCAGAACGGCGATATCGGCAGATTGATGAAGCTTTTTGGCAATATGGTTTCCGACCGTGATTTTGTCCGCCTTTTTGGCGAGGACGGACAGATGGCCCTCCGGCAGCTCTTGGAGGACGGTTCCCGGGAGGCCAGGCAGCCTATGGCGGATTTTGCGGACGGGCTGTCCGGGCTTCTTCTGAAAGGGGCTAACGGCCAGGCCGGTTTGGAGAATGTCCAGCAGTTTTATACCATTATGAACGGCATGCTGATTAACGAAAGCGTATTTATGCCCCTGCTCCATTTCATTATCCCTTTCCAGTATGAGGATAAGAATGTGGTGTCGGAGATGTGGGTAGATCCGGATTCGCAGAAAGACAGCGAGGATGAAGCCAGGAAGCTGAAGGTTTTCCTGAAATTCGATATCCAGAGCCTGGGGAAATTTGAACTGGTAATGACGCTGCAGAACCACGAGACAAAGATGCAGCTTTTTGTCCCTCCGTCATTGCTGAAAAAGGAAAAAGATATTCAGGCGGATGTAGCGGATATCCTGAAAAAGAATAAAATCCGTTTTGGCCAACTGATGGTCCGGGAGCGCGTCCGTGACAGAAGAGTGGATGAGGTGTTTCCCGAGATACGGCAGAAGGAGAGGACGATCAATGTCAGAATTTGATGAGCTGATGCGGCAGAAGGCCGTGGCTTTGAAATACAATCCCGATAAGAACGGCGCGCCGGTGATTGTGGCTTCCGGTATGGGATATTTGGCTGAGAAGATTACCGAAACCGCCATGGAGGCGGGGGTACCGGTATATGAGGATGATTCCCTGGCCACCCTTTTAACCCAGCTTAAGCTGGGCGCGCAGATTCCCGAGGAGCTGTATCAGGCTATTGTGGATATCTATATCTATTTTTTGGGATATGTGCCGACGGCGGGAAGCGAGGAAAGCCAGGAGGAAGGCGCATCGGCAGAAGGGGAGGCGCAAGCCGGAGAGATACAATGATTGTAAGCGACAGGAGGTATTTGATGACTTTTAAGACGAAAAAATGGATAGCCCTGATTCTTGCGGGGCTTTGTCTGGCAGGTATGCCTTTTGAGTCATTGGCGGCTACCAAGCCAATCAACAGCGTCAATGTGAGCATAACTTCAAAACTGGAGGCCGGCAGCCGGCTGCCGGATATCCAGATCGGCAGCGGCAACCCTTCGGATGGCGGAATCATGGTGAAAAAGGACAATACCCGATATACCGTGACGGCGGCGGAGTGGGTGGATAAGAGTTCCGATGTGGTGCAGACTGCGGATGAACCGCGGATGAAAGTGACGTTGACGCCGACAGATGTGAGCGAGAATTATTTCCTGGCCAGTTATAAGGAATCCAATGTAAAAATCAGCGGCGGTTCTTTTGTGTCGGCCAGGCGGGACGGAGACGACCTGGTAGTTACTTTGCGTGTGAAGCCGGTCAAGGGTGAATTTGATCCGCCTAAGGATGCTTATTGGAATGAGGATAACCTGGGGGAAGCCAGGTGGAAGGAAGCGGACAATGATTCCGGCTGTTATGAGCTGCAGCTCTACCGGGATGATAAAAGCGTTTACAAGGTGGCGAAGACCACGGCTAAGAATTATAATTTTTATCCTTATATGACCGAGGCGGGGGATTATACCTTTAAGGTCAGGACGATCCCCAAGACGGAGCTTGAGACGAAACACGGAAAGAAAAGCGATTGGGTCGAATCGGGAGAGCTGGAGATAACGGACCGCTACGTTTCCGACGGAAAAGGGCAGCAGAAGAAAGATTCCTCTGTGGTTAAGGGAACAAAGGAAACCGTAGGATGGTTTAAAGACGGCGAACATTGGGGATACCGTTATCCGGACGGGAACGTATGCAGCGGCGGCTGGACAAATATTGACGATTTATGGTATTATTTTGACGGCAACGGGACGATGCTTACTGGTTGGCAAAAGATTGGCGAAGAGACATTTTACCTTTATGACAACGGCCAGATGGCTTTGGGCTGGGCGAAAATCGCCGATGTCTGGTATTATTTCCTTCCGGAGCAGGAAGGAGGCTTTTCCGGCGGATCCATGGCAAGCCCCGGCTGGCGGGTGATTGGCCCGTATTATTATTATTTTAACCAGGACGGAAGCTTATATACGGGATGGCTGAAGGAAAACGGAAAAACGTATTATTTGAATACGCTGGACAACAGCCTCCAGGGCGCTATGTTTACCGGATGGATTAAGAGGGACGGCAAAACCTATTTTGCCGATACCAACGGAGAGCTGCTGGAAGGCTGGAACCAGATTGACGGTTTGTGGTATTATTTCTATCCGGACAGCGGGGAAATGGCGCAAGATACCGATATTGACGGGATGCACGTCGGTGAGGACGGCGTGTGGAGATAGATGCGGGCGCCCGTGGACTGCCCGGGGAAAACGCAATATGCACTGGCGGGGACGGCGCGTGGAGACTGATACGGGTACGCACGCGGGGCTGCCGGGGAAAACGCGGTATGTACTGGCGGGGACGGCGTGTGGAGACTGATGCGGGCACACCTGCGGCTGTTGGGGAAATGTGACATACGCTGGAGGAAACGGCGTGTGGGGACAGATGCGGGCGCCGTGTGGCCTGCTGGAAATACGATATACATTAGCGGACGGTATGCAGAGACAGTGAGGAAAGTGAGGAGCGGTAAAACGTGAAAGGAAAAACAGGGAAAGGCTTCCGGGAAAGGTTAAAGCGCTTGGAGGGCTTTGGCGCTTTGGCAGTGAAAGGCGGTTTGTGCTTTTTAGCGGCGGCGGCTCTAATCTTGGGGAGGACTGAGGCTGGTTACGGCGCGGATTCCAGCGTTATCGAAAGCCTGACGGTCACATTTAAGACCACTTATGGAGAACCGGGAGAAATACCTGATCCGGAGATTACGATAAACGGAAGCGGATGTTCCCTGGGGGATATTCAGTTCAGGACGGATTATGATAAATGGAAACCGGGGAAAAAAGTGCGTGTTGAGATTACGGTCAATGCGGAGGAGGGGAAGGTATTTCCCGTTTCCTTAAACCGTTCCAAATGTAAAGTCAGCGGCGCGGATTTTGTATCGGCAAAGGCTTTGGAGGATGATGTCCTTCAGGTGCGTGTGGATTATACGCCGGTGACGGTTCTGGAAGATACGACGGAGGCCGGGTGGAGCAAGAATTCCCGGATGCAGGCGCTTTGGAAAAAGGTGGATTATGCTCCCGGGTATTCATTGGTGCTGTACGGAGACGGTAAGGTCATCAAGAGAATGACGGTTCAGAGCAATACGGTAAACCTGGCCGAATTTATGAAAGATGAGGATTTAACCGTTTTTTACTATGAAGTAAAAGCCATACCCGTTACCTCCAGCGAGAAAAAGTATTTGAAGGAAGGCGAATTCGTCACTTCTACCGACCAGGAATTTGACGCGGATGACTGGGCGGAGCCCAGCTCCTCCGGCAGCTCGGGAAATGGTCCTGGTGGCTCGGGCGCTTCGGGAAATAGTTCTGGCGGCCCTGGCGCTTCCGGGAGTACAAGCGGCGGCCCTGGCGCCGGCGGAATGGGCGCGGGAGACGGCGGGGCGATTAAAGGAAATAATTATATTATGCCGGACGGTTCTATGGCGCGGGATACCTGGAAAAAAATTTCCGGCTGCTGGTATTATTTTGACCAAAACGGAAATATGTGCAGGGGATGGCAGAATATCAGAGGGTTCTGGTATTTTATGAATGCCGAAGGCATTATGCAGACCGGATGGATTAACCCGAGCGGAGATACCTGGTTTTATCTGACGGCGAACGGCGAAATGTGTACCGGCTGGATTCAGCCTGTGCCAGGCTCCTGGTATTATCTGGATAGTTCCGGATATATGCAGAGGGGCTGGCAGTTGATTAACGGGAAATGGTATTATCTGAACCAGGACGGCAGGATGAAGACGGGCTGGCTGCAGGACGGCGGAAAAAGATATTATCTGAACAGCGACGGAAGCATGGCTGTGAATACCAGCGTGGACGGATGGACGATCGGCGCGGACGGAGCGGCTTATCAATAGAAGATGATATAAACGTAAAAAGGCCAGGCATTGCGCGTCTACGCGCGGATGCCTGAGGCCGCGGTGCAAAACATCGATTTTGGCGCTTTTACAGATTTACAGAAAAACATAGATAAAACAAGAGCGGAGGAAAAGAATTATGGGGCTGGTAACATCAACAGCAGCTTTGGAAGGGCTGGAAGGACGCAGCGGGCAGTCATATCAGGCGGGTAAGACGGGGAACACCAGCAGTAATTTTCGGAATGTATTCCAGGCGATGGCTCAGAATGTGCCGGAAAGCATGGATGCAATATTTGAGGAGGCCGCTTCCCGCTATGGGCTGTCGGTAAACCTGATTAAGGCAGTAGCCAAGGCCGAATCGGATTTCAATCCCAATGTAGTATCGAAGGCCGGCGCTATTGGCGTTATGCAGCTTATGCCTGCCACAGCCAAGTCTTTGGGTGTCACCGATCCTTATGATGTGCGGCAGAATATTATGGGAGGCGCCAAATACCTGAAGGAGCAACTCACCCGGTTCGGCGGCAATGTAAGCCTGGCGTTGGCGGCTTACAATGCGGGGCCCAACAGCGTGCAGAAATACGGGGGGATACCCCCGTATAAGGAGACGCAGAATTATGTAAAAAAGGTTACGCAATATATGGGCGGCGCTCCGCTGTATGCGGGGAAAATGGTGAATACCAGCCCTTCGTCAAGTACATATGGCAGCGGTTACGGTCTGGAAAGTACATATGGGAGCGCGCTGGCAAGATCTATGGGGAGTTCCCTGGGAAGTTCTTTGGGTACGGGAAGCCTGCTGGGGACAGCCGGTTCCTATGGGAGTTCTTCGGCCCTTAGCGGGCTTTTGGGCAGTTATTACGGCACGGCGTCTACGGATACGCTGGGAATGCTGCTGGGAGCGGCTTCGGTGGATGAAGACGGAGAAACCATATCTATGGACAAAGAGAGCTTTGCCAATATGATCCAGATTCTGCGCCTGCAGATGATGATGAATGCCAGCAGGGAAGTGGGTTCAATCACGATATAGCTTTTCTCCTGCAGCCGCATCAGTATCGGAATTACGGGAACGGGGGAGAAGGAGGATAAGCATAAATTATGAAATTGAGGGATTGTGACAGTTGTATGGTATATGGGACCGATAACCGTCCCCTGTCAAGAGCCAGGGTGGAATTGGCCGGCAACGGCGCTATCCGGCTGTTTTTCAACAATTTTAAGCTGTACAGCGCCAGGCTTCGGACGTTTGTGGATTTTTATGATATCCAGCAGGGGCTGGTCAGGTGCTTCTGTGAGATACTGATTCAAAAAAATACATATGCTTCCCGGATGGAGGAGCCCTGGATGGCGGACTGCCAGATTCTTGAAATATATGATGTGTACCAGCGGCAGCAGGATCTGCGGGTGAAAACGCAATTCAGCATTGACTGCCGGACGACGGACAATGAGTTTTTTGTGGGCAGCGTCAGGAATCTCAGCGCGGGAGGACTCTATATCATTACCGGTCAGGCGATGAAAGAAGGGGATATCTTTTTCTTCAGCCACCGGTTTGATGATGTACAATGTTATCTGAAAGCGCAGGTTTTGCGGATAAAATTGGTAGGCAGCGGGTTTGGCTACGGCTGTAAATTCCTTGGGCTGTCCGGGAATGAAGAGGCGGCTGTCCGAAAGTATGTATTTGCCAAACAGATTGAAAAGAGCAGACAGGGATAAGATGAAGATAAATCTGGTAATGATTGTAAAAAATGAAGGGCGTTCTCTGGAAAGGTGCCTGAAGGCGGCCAAACCGTTGGTAGACGAGATGATTGTGGTGGATACAGGCTCGACAGACAATACGAAAGAAATTGCCGGAAAAATGGGGGCGCGGGTCTGGGAATTTGCCTGGGTGGATGATTTTTCCGCTGCCCGCAATTTTGCCCTCGATCATTCGGATGCGGATTGGAACCTGGTGCTGGATGGGGATGAGACATTGAGGCCCTGGGGGCGGCGGCGGCTGGAAAAGGCGCTTAAGTCCAGGGAGGGGATATGGCTGGGGGGGATTACGATATATAATTCTTTTAAGGATCAGGATGGAATTAGTATCAGTGCATCCATAAATCCCAGGATACTTCCCAGGGGCATCCGATATATGGGGGCTATCCATGAGCAGCCCGAGGGTAATTATCCCTGTTATCCAATTCTTTCGATGGAGGCGGATCATGATGGTTATTTATTTACTGATAAAGGAGAACGCAATCTGCCTTATCTGAGGCGGGCGGCGGCGGAATATCCGGAAGACGGATATTACCAGTACCAATTAGCGGTTACGCTGCGGAATTTAAAGCGGCTGGAAGAGAGCTTGGGATATTTCCGGCGATTTTATGCCCTTGCGGGGAGCGAAGACGCATACCGGGGGGACGGAGTGGTGCTTTATCTGTATACATTGCTGGATTTGGGGACGAACGGCCATCTGGACGAGGCTGCCGGAATTGTGGAAAAGGAAGAATCGACGTTGGGGGAATGGCCGGATTTTTGTTTTGTGTGCGGCCTTTTTACCATGAAGCGGGTATTGTCGGATGTGGCGCGGTATATCGGGCTGCTGCCGGATATTGAGCGGTATTATCAAAAATGCCTGGCATTGGGGGAACGGCCGGAGATGGGCGGAGTCGTAGGAACGGGGTCTTTTAAGGCGGCTTACAACCTGGGAGCGTGGTATGAGGTGTCGGGGCAGGTCGAGCTGGCGAAAAGATATTATGATATGGCGGCTGAGGAGGGTTACGGGCCGGCGGTTGGGCGGTTGAAAGAATTGAAATGATCATATTTTGCTATATGCAGTAATGCCAGATGAAGGGATTGAATTACATAAGTATCTTAAGGAGATAGCAAAGATTTCTTAGCTTGGCCACATGCCGTCAAGCTAAGAAATCGGCTGGTGATTATGGGAATGAGTGGTGATTCATTCGGTAAAGGCGGCATAATTGTCACTTTTGTTTTTTTGGAGTGTTAGATATTACTCAAATGTCATGTCGAAGGTTTTTGGCAATTCCTCTCCTCTTTTTTTAAATATTTCCCGTAGGTATTCTATTTGTTTTTTTAAATAATCATGTTGATATTCTTTTACGGGTGTCATATAGTTGTCCCCATAACTCAGCTTGCATAATAAGTCATAGTCTTCCAATACGGGGAGAACTGTATTTTCGAAAGGAATTTCAATAACTTTGTCAAAGCAGGTTCTGGGGATTCGATAATGGGGATCGGTATACAGCCAGGGCACGTTTGTTATGATGTTTGATTCTACATCCCAATACATGGCAGCTATCCGGTCGCCAAGAAAATATAGTTGT
The DNA here is from genome assembly GCA_947383005.1 of uncultured bacterium. Classification (GTDB taxonomy): domain Bacteria; phylum Bacillota; class Clostridia; order Lachnospirales; family Lachnospiraceae; genus Brotaphodocola. The sequence goes on from CANDBT010000003.1 coordinate 100,214, forward strand.
TCTTTTATAGGGCGCTGCCGGTCAAAACGGTAGCCGCTAAGTTGTTCGATTTCTTCGAGATATTCCCATTTGCTTTTGTCTGCCCATTGTATGTCGTTTTCAGGAATATCCCAATTGAGGCACAAGGTGTGGGCTATATGACATAGATTTACTTGGATTTTTTCATCTGCATTATTTTGAGGAATACGATCCAGGCAAAAAATATCGATCCCGCATTTATAAGGGCAGCCGTGTGATTGGTTTAAAAAGTCATGATCTAAACGGATCTTATCGGTATTGAACAAGCAGATGAGCGTGGGCTCATGCTCTATGATTTCCCATCCATCTGGTAATTCTGTTTTCATGAGACTGTGGAAGCGTTCATAATCTTTTCGTAGCATAGCCAGATCCAGATCGTCATCCCAAGGAATGAAGCCATGGTGGCGTACGGCGCCTAATAAGGTACCAAACCATCCGTAATAATTTATTTGATAGTGTTTGCAGATTGCGTTTATTTTCTTTAACATATCTAATTGCACAGCCCATATGCGTTTTATTAATGGCTGTATATAATACCCTTCGCGTTCTTCTCCCTGAATAAATTCCAGTTTGATTTCCATAGCTTGTCCTTCCTTCCGGTTTATTTTATCGGATAATTTGTCATATGGGATTTATTATAACAGGCTGGCAGGAAGATTGCCACAGTTTTTGGGATTTTTTACAGATATCTTTACCTGAACAGAAAGTACTGAAGAAAGGTACTTAATGGCTGCATTTAAAAAAGCGAAAAAACTTCTTAACTTGCTGTTGTTTTTGCCGATATAATAAACAGAAACAAGACATGGGTTAATTTTAGAAGATCCAGTCATGCTAACCAAGGGATGGGTTAGCAGAGCAGAGTCACGGAAGGTGGTTGGCAGATATGATCATACGTAACAATATACCTGGTATCAATGCGAATAGGAATAAAGGAATATCACAAGGAAATCTACAAAAGAATCTGGAAAAGCTTTCTTCTGGTTACCGGATTAACCGGGCAGGAGATGATGCGGCAGGATTGGCAATTTCGGAACTGATGAGAAACCAGATCCGCGGTTTGGATCAGGCTATGAAAAATTGCAATGATGGTATAAGTTTTACCAATACCGGCGACGGCGCACTGGCAGAGGTACATTCCATGTTGTCCAGGCTGAAGACATTGGCGGTACAGTCGGCGAATGGTACGTATAATACGGCAGCCAGGCTGAATCTGGATGAGGAAAGACAGCAGCTTTTGGATGAGATGGATCGGATTGGGGAGACTTCACATTTTGCGGGTATCCAGTTGTTCGGTCATGATAATAGCAACAAGCAGCCAATTCCAGGCCAAGTGCCGAATGATGATGTGGTTTTCCAGGTTGGCCCTTCGGCTCAGGAAACTTTGGCGATGGAGCGCTATTATATAGGCAGTGCAAATATGAACCTTGATACAACCAGTTTTGCCACCTTGGCGGATGCTAATGATGCCGTGCCAAAGATAGAAGAGGCGATTGAAGCAATAGCAGATGTCCGGGCGACTTTTGGCGCTGCTAGTAACCGTCTTCAGCATGCGTATAATAATCTGTATGTTACTGATGAAAATATGAATGCTGCGGAAGCTCAGATAAGGGATACGAATATGGCGGAGGAGTTCACGGATTTCGCAAAGAATAATATTCTTCTTCAATCTTCCAATGCCATGGCAGCCCAGGCAAATTCGACAGTAGAGTTGGTTCTTAACCTCCTCCAGTAACAGGAAGTTATGGAAAAAGATAAAAAGATGCTTAAGTTTTATGAAAAACTGTCGATAATCAAGAATGTAAAGCAAAGTTTATATAAACTTTACAGCCTTTTGGAGTGAGGCCCTCTTCAAAAGGATTAGGGGGACAGGGAAGTTCCTAAAACGAAAAATAGGAGGTAACTTTATGATTATTCAACACAACATAGCCGCTATCAATTCATACAGAAATTTGGGGATCAACCAAAGCGCATTGAGCAAAAACCTTGAGAAATTGTCTTCTGGTTATCGGATTAACCGTGCAGGCGATGACGCTGCTGGTCTTGCTATTTCTGAGAGCATGAGATCCCAAATCAATGGTTTGAATCAGGCTGCGAAGAATGCTAACGATGCTATTGGACTTATCCAGACAGCAGAAGGTGCTTTGACAGAGACTCATTCTATGTTACAGCGTCTGACTACTTTGGCGAGCCAGTCTGCAAATGGTACCTACAATAGTGTAGCTAGAGGAAATCTGCAGAAGGAAGTTAGCCGTTTGATTGAAGAGATTAACCGTATTTCTAACGACACAGATTTCAATGGCGTTAAGCCGATCAGCGCTGGTACGATTACATTCCAGATTGGACCGACTGCTGGTGAGACGCTTGCTTTGACTACTTGCGGTATGACAGCAGCTGATATTGGAATCGGTGGTATTAATGTTAGCACATTGTCAGGTGGTAATGCTGCTGTAACTACTATTAAGAAGGCTATTAATAAAGTTTCTGATTATCGTGCTGACCTCGGTGCTGCTCAGAACAGATTGGAGCATACGGTTAACAACCTGAAGGTTACATCCGAGAATATCACTGCTGCTGAGAGCCGTATCCGTGATACTGATATGGCTGATGAGATTACTGCATTCACAAAGAATAATATTCTTCTGCAGGCATCTCAGTCCATGTTGGCACAGTCTAATTCTGTACCGCAGAGCATCTTGAGCCTGCTTCAGTAATATTTAGCAGGATAAGAGCACAGGTTCAGCGTAAGCTGAGCCTTAATATAACAGGGCCTTGTAAACAAGAAGCCATTTCAACGGCAAAAGCTGGGAAATGGCTTCTTGCTGTATTAGGATATAGGGTGTGGTGAAGAATGTATTTGCTGTATAAAGATAGGGTGAGACAGGGAGATTGATATGAAAGCTGAAAAAAAGCCTCGCATTTCACAATGTATGATTGTAAAAAATGAAGAAAAGAATATCCGGAGAGCCTTATCTTGGGGAAAGAATGTGATGTGGGAACAGATCGTGGTAGATACAGGTTCTACAGACCGGACTGTGGAGTTGGCAAAGAAGATGGGGGCAAAAGTGTTTTTTCTGGAATGGCCAGATGATTTTGCTGAAGCAAAAAACTATGCCATTGAAAAGGCAGGAGGGGATTGGATCATATTTTTGGATGCGGACGAATATATGGAAGAGAAGGATGCCAAAAAGCTTCCCGAAGTATTAGGGCAGCTTTCGAATAGAGGCTTTGACGGCATCACAGCTTTATTGCATAATCTTGATGATGCGGGGCAGATTTTTTCTTCCTGCAGCCATCTTCGTTTTTTTCGCAACGTCCCCGATATTCGTTATAGAAGACGGATTCATGAACAATTAGTATCTTTGTCAGGTAACGAATTGCAGATTATGGATGGAACAGAGGTGTTTTCTATTTTCCATACCGGATATCAGAGCGGGGTTTCAGCAAAAAAGAGAAATAGTGGCAGGAATAAGCGGATGCTTCAAAGGGAGATAAAAGAACATCCGAAAGATTCGGAGCTTTTGGGATATATGGGAGACGAGTATTTTGATACTGGTGAGTTCCGTGAGGCGGAGCGGTGGTACTGTCTGGCAGTTGAATATATGCCTGCAGAGCTGAAGGAATATGATCAGAGGAGTGCGGTTACTTTTTCGCGGCTTTTGATGGTTCTTGCAGAAAAAGGAAATATTGCCTGGCAAGATATTTGCGATGTGTACCAGCGGGGGGTGCAGGCATTTCCCAAGGATGCAGATCTCGACTATATGGCAGGACGCTTTTTGGTGATGCACGGTTTGCCTGATAAGGCCGTCGAATTTTTAGAGATGGCTATTCGAAAGCTGGAGATTTATGGCTGTACCGGGAAGGCATTGTTTTTGGCAGGAAATTTGGGGGAGGCATATGATCTGTTGGCCAGATGCTGTTATGAGACGGAAGATCTGCAAAAGTGTATTTCCTATGCAGTGGCGCATTTGAAATATGCACATTATGAGATGAAACCATTATACTGGGTATTAAAGGCGCTGTTCCATGATGACGAAGAGGGAAAAAACCAGGAAAAAAATGAAGCAGTCATGAATTTTCTTTCCCGGCTTTATGATTTTTTGTCTTTGAAGGATCGCCTGTTTGTACTCAGAACGGCACAAGAGGCAGGGTGCGACGGATTTGCCAGTTATATCATGGATCAGTATTTTACGCTGGACGAGCGGAATGTATTGTGATCAGGATGAGAGGATGAGAGCAATAAGATGAAGATTGTGTATATTGAATGGGGGGCTTTTGGAACTGAGGATATGCGAAAAGCATTTATTGCGGAAGGACATGTGCTTGCATTGTTTTTGTTTTCTGCCGCGTATGAAAGGCGCAGCCATGATCCGGAAACGGAGGAAAAATTGTGTGCTTTTCTGCATAAAGAGACACCTGATCTAGTTTTTTCTTTGAATTATTTTCCTGTAATATCCAAAATCTGCCAGCAGGAGGGGGTCCGCTATATCTCTTGGACATATGACTGCCCATGTTATCTGCTCTATTCTGCTACGATCATAAATCCTTGTAATGTTGCTTATATTTTTGATAAGGAATTATCCTTGGAATTTTACCGTGCCGGTATCCGGACAGTGCATTATATGCCGTTGGCAGCAGCCACAGAGCGATTGGATGCCCTTGTTCCCAATACTGCCAAAAGAGAGCCTTTTCTCTATGATATTTCCTTTGTTGGTTCTTTATATATTGAAAAATATGATTATTTCTCAAAAATCGAGCCAGAATTGTCTGATTATGCAAAGGGCTATTTGGATGCCCTTATAGGCGCTCAATTGAAGATTCAGGGTTACGATCTTGTGCAAGGTTTGCCGGAGCTTGTTATGGAAGAACTTTATCAAGCTTGTCCAATTGAACCGGAACCGGATGGTATGGAATCCAGGGAATATTTTTATGAACAATATGTGATTAATCGCAGAATTACAGCAATCGAGCGAATAGATCTTTTGGAGACATGTGCGCGGTATCGGCTTTTGGATCTTTTTACGCGGGCGAAAGAGCTGACAATGCCAAATATCCGGAATCACGGAGAAGTAGAGTATTATGCGGAGATGCCGTTTGTATTTAAGCAAAGCAGGATTAATCTCAATGTTTCATTGCGTGGGATCAAGAGCGGCATTCCGTTGCGTGCTTATGATATCATGGGAGCGGGAGGCTTTCTGCTCAGCAATTTTCAAGCGGATTTTTTGAATTATTTTATCCCGGGAGAGGATTTGGTGATTTATGAAAGTAAGGAAGATTTGCTGGCTAAAGTCATCTATTATCTTACCCACGAAGAAGAACGCAGGGCGATTGCCAGGAATGGCCATGACAAGGTAGCAGCGGGACATACCTACAGGCATCGGGTGAGGGAAATGCTGGATTTCTGATATAGGAGGATAGTTTTCAATGAAAGTTGTATTTATTGAATGGGAAAGCTTTGGAAAGGAAGATGTGAAAAAGGCATTTTTTGCGGAAGGGCATGATTTGGTTTTGTTTCCGGTTTCCGTTGATGAAGATTTGGACAAGCCATCAGCTCTTAAGGAAAGGCTGCCTTCCTTATTGCATCAGGAAGCGCCAGATGTTGTGTTTTCGATCAATTATTTTCCGGCAGTTTCCAGCATCTGTAATGAAGAAAGAGTACGGTATATTTCGTGGATTTATGATGCACCATATGTCCGTTTATATTCTCAGACGGTAATGAACCCCTGTAATATAGTATATGTTTTTGATAAAGAATTGTGTATGGAGTTTCGCAATGCCGGTGTAAATACGGTTCATTATCTCCCATTGGCAGTGGATACGGATCGTCTGGATACGTTGCTGGCATCCGCAGAACCATCTGGTTTTAAATATGATATTTCTTTTGTTGGTTCATTTTATGTGGAAAAAAATGATTATTTTACTCAGATGGCAGATGCCCTGTCTGATTTTGCCAAGGGATATCTGGATGCGGTTATTTCTGCGCAGATAAAAATCCAGGGATATGATTTCGTGGAAGATGTGTTAGGCCCGGTTATTGATGATTTGTATAAAGCGTTTCCCTTGGATCCGGATCCTAATGGTATGGAGAGCAAAGAATATCTTTATGCCCAGTATGTGATCAACCGCCGTATCACGGCATTAGAGCGGATTGATCTTTTAAATGCTATTGCAAAAAGGCATAGTGTTGATATTTTTACCTATATAAAAGATTTTACGATGCCAAATGTCTGTAACCATGGCCGGGTTGATTACTTTAGTGAGATGCCAAAGGTATTCAGGCAAAGCCGAATTGATTTGAATATATCTCGCCGAGGTATTAAAAGCGGCATTCCGCTCAGGGCTTTTGACATTATGGGAAGCGGAGGATTTCTGCTCAGCAATTTTCAGGCGGAGCTTTTGGATTTTTTTATCCCGGATGAGGATTTTGTTTATTATGAGAGTAAAGAAGATATGCTGCAAAAGATTGATTATTATCTTCGTCATGAAGCAGAACGGCAAGAAATTGCCAGGAATGGGCATGATAAGGTAGCGGAAAGGCATACTTACAGACATCGGATAAGGGAGATTTTTTCGTGAAGATATTGTTCATTGAATGGGATAGCTATGGATATCAAGATATAAAAGAGGCATTTATTGAGGAAGGACATCAGTTAGTGTGTTTTCCCTTTAAAGTTTTTGGGCATCAGGGAGAAGAACTTTTGCGTGACCCGGAGACAGAAAGCAAGCTGCATGCGGCATTGCGGCGGGAAATACCGGAGTTAGTGTTTTCGGTGGATTATTTTCCGGTGATTTCCGGAGTGTGCCAAAAAGAAGGCATCCGATATATTTCTTTTAACTATGACTGCCCTCACATTTTGTTGTGTTCTAATACGATTATTAATCCTTGTAATGTGATTTATGTTTTTGATAAACAGCTTTATTTAGAATATCATCATGCTGGTATTTCTACTGTCCGTTATCTGCCGCTGGCGGTTAATACAAAACGTTTGGATGCCATAAAGCCGGCATTGACGGATACCATGGATTCAGGATATGATGTGTCTTTTATCGGTTCGCTATATTTGGAAAAGGGAAATTATTTTGATCAGATCGAGCCGCTTCTTCCAGAGTATACGAGAGGATATCTAAAGGCATTGATTATGATGCAGTTGAAGATATCTGGTTATGATCTTGTGCAGGAGATGATTCCAGCGATCCTGGATGATTTATGTAGGGTTTATCCGGTAAAACTTATGCGGGATAGTGCGCAGCCAGCCAGTTTTTTTTATGAACAGCATGTCATTAACCGCAGGATTACCGCTATAGAGCGTATTGATTTGTTGGAAACAGCGGCGAAAAAGTATTCTGTGGATCTTTTTACGCATATAAAGGACTTTCCCTTGTCTGGTGTACGTGTCCATGGCGGAGTTGATTACTTTAGTGAAATGCCTTTGATTTTTAAGCAAAGCAAAATTAATTTGAATATTACTTTACGCAGTATCAGAAGCGGGGTTCCGTTGCGTGCCTTTGATATTATGGGGGCGGGAGGTTTTTTGCTCACGAATTATCAAGCCGACATTTTGGATTTGTTTGTGCCAGATGAAGATTTTGTATATTATGAGAGTAAAGAAGATTTTTTGCGGAAAATAGGTTATTATCTGTCGCATGAAGAGGAACGAAAGGCGATTGCACAAAGCGGGCATGACAAGGTCGCCGCAAGGCATACGTACAGACATCGGGTGCGGGAGATGTTGGATTTTTGAAGGTGGATGTTTATGAAGATACTGTTTATTGATTGGATGTACTATGGAAAAGATGATATAAAAAGCGCAATGCTTGAAGAGGGACATGAAATAATTTCTTTTCCATTTGAAGTTTCAACATCTCTGGTATGGGAACAACTGATTCATAATCCAGAAACAGAAAGAAGGCTTTGTACCGCATTACATGAAGAGATACCAGAAATAGTTTTTTCTGTGAATTATTTTCCCGTGATTGCTAGAGTGTGCCAAAAGGAAGACATTCGGTATGTTTCTTGGAGCTATGATAGCTATTATATCCTGCTTTATTCAGATACAATTCGTTATCCGTGTAATGCAATCTATGTTTTTGATAAAGAGATGTATAGGGAATATCATGAAGCAGGGATTTTTACCGTGCATTATATGCCATTGGCAGTTAATGCAAAACGATTGGAGCGCATAGATAAAGACAGGAATCTATTAGCGGAGTTCCCGTATAAAGTTTCTTTTGTTGGTTCATTTTATCTGGAAAAAGGAAGTTTCTTTAAGCAAATTGAGGCAGCGCTTCCAGAGCGTTCCCGGGGATATTTAAAGGCATTGATCGCTATACAGTTAAAGATACAAGGATATGACGTGATTCAGGAAATGCTTTCCCCTATCTTAGATGATTTTTGTAAAGCTTATCCGTTGAAGCCACTATCATCAGGAATGGAGCCAAAAAGTTTTTTTTATGAGCATCATGTTATTAAACCTTGGATTACAACAATAGAACGGATGGACTTATTGGAAGCTATAGCTGAAAAATATACCGTAGATTTGTTTTCGCATACAGAAGATTTTGCTGTACCTGGATTGAATAACCATGGCCCTGTAGATTACTTCCAGGAGATGCCTTTGGTTTTTAAGCAAAGCAAGATTAATCTGAATATAACCATGCGTGGCATAAAAAGTGGAATCCCACTTCGTGCTTTTGATATAATGGGGGCAGGCGGTTTTTTACTCAGCAATTATCAGGCGGGTTTTCTGGATTATTTTGTGCCGAATGAGGATTTTGTTTTCTATGAAAATAAAAAAGATCTGTTAGCAAAGATTGGTTATTATCTGTCACATGAAGAGGAACGGAAAGCGATTGCACAAAGCGGACATGACAAGGTCGCCGCAGAGCATACGTACAGACATCGGGTGCGGGAAATGTTGGATTTTTGAATGTAGGAAGGAAAGGGGAACATGAGAGAGATTAGCGTAATCATCTTTTGCTATAATGCAGGTGCTTATATTGATAGATGCATGGCATCCGTCACGGCACAGATAGAATCAGGCAGTCTGGAAATTATTTGTGTGGATGACGCTTCTTCTGATGACACATGGGAACGTTTACAGAGATGGGAGCAGCGTTTCTCGGAAAATGTGCTGCTGATTTCCCTGGAAACGGAAACAGGACAGGAAGCGGCCAGGAAAATTGGATTGTCTTATGCTTCTGCGGATTGTACTGCGTTCATAAAAGCAGAGGATTGTTTGGAACCGGGACAATTTGAAGAATTATACAGAGTTGTTCGAAATCAGGGTAACAACGGAAACCAACAGCAGAATCTGCGGATTGTCCAGTTCTATTCGGGGACAGATTCTTTTAATTTCTTTACGGATCAGTTGACAAAAGAATTGCATAGACGAGGACACGAAGTTTTTGTCTGCGATCTAGGGGATGTTTCGGGAAAAACAGAACATTCTTATGACCATTTGAATCGTTTTCTGTTAAAAAAGATAGATGCAGTGATCTGTTTTGACGGGATAGGGACCAGGGAAGAGCAGTTTATTCAGCAGTGGGATAAGCATCAGGCAGTAGTGCTGGATATTTTGATGGATCCGCCCTTTCGTTTTCATCCCACATTGGAGAAACATCCCCAAAATTATGTTTTGTTTTGCTGTGATCAGGAGCATGTCAGCTATGTAACAAAATATTTCCCCCAGGAAGTCCCCAATGTAATTTTTATGCCCCACGTGGGGGCTGTGAGTGAGAAAGATGAGGTAGCTGTTCCTTATAAAGAGAGAAAATATGATATTCTTTTTTCGGCAAGTTACTATCATCCAATGTCTCAGATGGAGAAAATAAAATGCCTGTTTCCGGATCAGCCGGACATGTGGAAATTTTATCAGCAAATGTTTGAAAATCTAGTAGAGGATAGTTCGCTGACCATTGAGAGGGCAGTTCTTCATACATTACAGCAATTCCATTTATCTGCATCTGATGAAATGCTGAAGATGCTTTTGAACCGTTCGCTATATGTGGATTGGGCAATCCGTATGTATCATCGGGGACGGGTTGTGGAAGCTTTGGCGGAATCAGGGTTGGAACTTTATCTTTTGGGGCCAGGATGGGAAGACCATCCCTCGGCGGGATATCCGAATGTACATCGTTTGGGCAGCCAGGTACCATATAAACAGACTCTCGCCTTTATGGCGGATGCCAGGATCAATCTAAATGTGATGCCTTGGTTTAAATCAGGGACACATGACCGGATTTTTAATACGTTGCTGCAGCATTCGCTTCCCCTTACTGATCCAAGCAGTTGGATTACCGAGCATTTTACCGATGGCGTAGACATTGCTTTGTATGACCTGAATCATTTGGAGCAGATTCCGGATATAGCAAGGCAATTGTTAGCGGATCCTATGCGGGCGGAAATGATTATCCAGAGAGGGTATAAGAAGGTCAGCCAAAATCTGACATGGTCTAACTGTGCGGATTGGCTTTTAGAGGTGGCAAAACAGGTCAGGGGAAAGAAAATATGAAGATCCTATTTATCCAATGGGGCGTGTTCGGGACAATGGATATGGAAGAAGCATTTATGGCAGAGGGACATATGGTTGTCCGGTTTCCTTTTTCTAAGGATCAGGATGTAGTCTATAATTTTGAGGTAGAAAAAGAACTGACAAGCGTCCTGCATAAAGAGGTGCCGGATGTGGTGTTTTCGTTTGATTTTTTTCCCGTGATTTCCGCGGTTTGTGAAAAAGAAGATATCCGATATATTTCTTGGGTTTTTGATGATCCCTGGGTTTTTTTATATTCAGATATGGCTGCCAATCCATGTAACTGCATTTATGTTTTTGATCAAAAATTATGTAAAGATTTTCATGAAAAAGGTATCTTTACCGTTCATTATATGCCTTTGGCGGTCAACACGGGGCGTCTGGATGCGATGAACCAGAAGATAAAGACAGGATATGCGTATGATGTCACATTTGTTGGATCGCTTTATGTGGAGCAACTTAACTTTTTTGATCGGATGTATGCTGTATTGCCAGAGTATTCCCAAGGATATATCCATGCTCTTATGGCAATTCAGATGCAGGTTCAGGGTTGTGATCTTATTGAGAATGCGTTATCACCAGTTATTGATGATCTTTGTAAAGCCTGTCCGATAGGGATAGAACCAGGGAATTCGGCAACAAGAGAATATATGTATGCCCGTTATGTGATTGACCGGAGGATTACAGCAATTGAGCGTATTGATTTGCTGGATGCGGTTGCCAAAGAGCATAGGGTGGATTTGTTTACACATTTTAAGGGATTTTCGATGCAAAATGTCTGCAACCATGGCATAGTGGGATATTATGATGAGGCGCCAAAGGTGTTCAAAAAGAGTAAAATTAATTTGAACATTACTTTACGTAGTATCAAAAATGGGATTCCGCTGCGGGCGTTTGATATTATGGGCGCCGAAGGATTTCTTCTTAGCAATTTTCAGGCCGGATTTTGGGATTTGTTTGTACCCGGAGAGGACTTTGTTTATTATGAGAACAAAGAGGATTTGGTGCGGAAGGTCGGTTACTACCTGAAACACGAAGATGAGAGAAAAGCGATTGCCAGGAATGGGCATGAGAAAGTCGCTGCAAGGCATACATACATACAGACACCGTGTAAGAGAGATGTTTGGTTAGAAATGAGGTATGGTAATGAGAATAGTATTTATTGAATGGGGGACCTTTGGGAAAGATGATGTAAAAATGGCATTTGCGGCGGAGGGGCATAAACTGGTGACCTTTCCCTTTTCGGCTACATATGAAACAATCAGCCATGATCCGGAAGCAGAAAAAAGATTGCATATTGTGTTGCGCAAAGAAGTGCCGGATATGGTGTTCTCTTTGAATTATCTGCCGCTGGTGTCCAGAGTGTGCCAGGAAGAGAACATAAGGTACGTTTCGTGGCTTTTTGACAGTCCTTGTTTTCAGCTTTATTCGGTTACGGCTGCAAACCCATGTAATGTGATTTATGTATTTGATAAGGAGGAATATTTGGCGTTTCGCAAGGCGGGGATTAATACCGTGCATTATATGCCATTAGCAGTGGATGTAGACAGACTGAAACCCGTTCTTGACGTTTTGCCAGAAAACAGCTTTGATTATGATGTATCTTTTGTAGGATCGTTATATATGGAGAAATTAAATTATTTCCCGGTAGTGATGTCCCGTCTTCCGGAATATGCCAAAGGATATATTGACGCATTGATTGAGGCGCAGATGAAAATCCAGGGGTATAATTTTATCCAGGATTTGTTGGAACCAGTGATTGATGATTTGTACGAGGCATATCCTGTGGACCCAGAGCCGGACGGCACGGAACCTCGGGAGTTTTTCTATGCGGAATATGTGATCAACCGCAGGATTACTACAATGGAAAGGATTGGGCTGTTGATGGCGGCGGCTTCAGCTTATAAAGTTGATCTTTTTACTTATAAAAAAGATTTTTCTATACCCAATGTATATAATCATGGGCCGATTGATTATGTCCGTGAGATGCCATTTGTTTTTCGGAAAAGCAAGATTAATCTGAACATTTCCGGCCGTTTGATTAAAAGCGGTGTCCCGCTTCGTGCTTTTGACGTGATGGGAGCCCGCGGGTTTTTGCTCAGTAATTATCAGGCGGATTTTTTGGATTTGTTTGTGCCAGGGGAAGATTTTGCGTATTATGAAAGCAAAGAAGATTTGTTGGATAAGATCGGCTATTATCTGTCTCATGAGGAAGAGCGGAAGGCTATTGCAAAGAATGGATATGAGAAAGTGAAGGCAAAGCATACCTACAGGCATCGGGTACGTGAGATGCTCTCAATATTCTAAAAAATTTAATATGAAAGCGCTGCACGGCAGCCATGGTGAATGCATGCTCGCATGCAATGAACCATGGATATCGTGCAGCCAAGCCAGATAGAGCCAAGTAGGCCGATAGGCCGGATTGCGAATACTGGCGGCGATTGCGGGGGCACGAAGTGCGGAGCAATCGGTTTTCATGCCATGGTGAATGCATGCTCGCATGCAATGAACCATGGATATCATGCAGCCAAGCCAGATAGAGCCAAGTAGGCCGATAGGCCGGATTGCAAATACTGGCGGCGATTGCGGGAGCACGAAGTGCGGAGCAATCGGTTTTCATGCCATGGTGGTGCGCCGCGCCAGCGGCGCATGGAAGTTTACTATAGAAAAGGAGAAATAAAAAGATGGAAGAAGAAAAAAAGTTAAAGGTTATTTTAATTGGTATTGGGGAGGATTGTGTCAGTATTGTGGATCAGGCGATTCATGATCTGAAAGAAAAAAACAGGATAGAAGCAGTCATTTTTGACCGTGACACGCGATATGATGAACTTTCAGATAAGTCATACCCACAATTCATGATAGAAGATCTTCCAGGATTGACCTTTGATAAACTGCTGATTTGTTCCAGATACTGTATTATGGAAGAGAGTGTGAAGCTTTTTTGCGAAGAGTTAGGTCTTTCTCGTTCTCAATGTGGCAGTTATATCACACACAAAATTGGTCCTCATAAGATCGCTTGGGATAAAGTAACGATAATGGAAGATCTGGTAGAACAGCTTTGTTTTTCTGATTCGCTAAATGACTTAGAGCGTTTTTTCTATGGCGGGAAGCACAGGCAGCTTAGCAAATGGCTCCATTACTTTGAGATTTATGACCGTCATTTTGCAAAATACAGAAATAAGGCTCCGGTCGTAATGGAAATAGGCGTATTTCGAGGCGGTTCTTTGCAGATGTGGAAAGAATATTTTGGAAAGGATGCACAGATTATCGGCGTAGATATTGATGAAAGGACGAAAGCTTTTGAGGAAGATCAGATCCATATCGAGATCGGATCGCAGGCAGACCGGGATTTTTTAAAGCAATTAAAGTCGAAATATCCTAAAATCGATATTTTGATTGATGATGGCGGACATACAATGGAGCAGCAGATCACAACTTTTGAAGAGATGTTTTGCCATATTTCAGCAGACGGAGTTTACTTGTGTGAGGATCTGCACACCAGTTACTGGAAAGAATACGGAGGAGGATATAAATGTCCGGATTCCTATATTGAGTATAGTAAAAATTTTATCGATTATCTCCATGCTTGGTTCAGCACTGATCCTGCATTGCAGGAGAACCGGTATTCCAGAAGTATGCAAAGCCTTCACTATTATGATAGCGTGTTAGTGATTGAAAAAAGAAAAACAGGGCCGGCGCTGGATCTAATGTTGGGGTTGTAATGCGGACGGCAGCCTGATGTACGGCAAGAAAGGGAAGAAGATGAAGACAGCGAAGAAAGTCAGTGTAATTGTTCCGTGTTATAATGCAGCAAAGTATCTGGATCAATGTATAGGACAGCTTCTGAGCCAGACTATTGGTATGGACAATATGGAAATCATTCTGGTGGACGATGCGTCGACGGATAATGGAGAGACAAAAAAGCTGATCCAGAGATATGAGCATGGTTTTCCGGAAACGATCCTGGCTGTTTTTTTAGATGAAAACAGGCGGCAGGGAGGGGCACGGAATGTAGGTGTAGCTTATGCAGAAGGAGAGTATCTGACCTTTTGTGACGCGGACGACTGGCTGTTGGAGGAGACGTTGGAACATGCATATGATGCCGCAAAAGAGTACGATGCGGATGTCGTCGCGTTTTCCAGAAAAAATGTTTATGAGCATGGAATTCGTGTACGATTGGAGAAGGGCGCAAGAGATGAACTATTTGTGTTGGAGAAGGAAGAAGACCGAAAAAAATTCCTTCTAAATGTAAAGGAAGAAGGATATAGTTCCCAGAATAAATTGTTTAAACTGTCCCTGATACGAGAAAATCATATCGCATTTGCAGAGCATTTGATCATGGAAGAGCCCTCTTTTGTATTGCCAGTGCGAATGTATGTGAAAAGATATTATTATTTGGATGAGCGGCTATATATTTGTTTTTCTTCGCCAGGGAGTACGGTGCGTGATAATGCCGCTTGGGAAAAAAGGAAGTGGGATAATCTGCAGGTATGGACAGCGTTGCTGGAAGAACTGGCATGCAGGGGGGTCTTACAAGTATACTGGCAGGAAGTGGAATATCTGTTTTTTACCTTAGGATTAGGATGGACTCTTGGTATGTTGTTTCAAAGAGGCTGTATTTTGACGAAGGATGAATGGAAGGCATTGGTAGGAATTGCCAACAGGCTAATTCCCGCAGTCAGAGAAAATCCATATGTAATTCATGAAAGCCATCCTTTTAACCAGGCATGGAATGATGTGTTGCTGGCAGTTCTGGATATGGAATTTACAGATGCAGATGTACAGGCGGCTAATGATGCGATGACAGAAAGTGCACGGGCGTTTTCCGCATGTCCGGTATTTATGTGATGAAGATGGAAATAGAGATATCAGCAAAACGCCAGGAGGTAGGATGTTGGATGAAAAAAAGATAACGTTTATCACATGTGTCAATGACGAAGAAGAATATGCAGAATGCCGATATTATTTAAATCGGCTTTCTGTCCCTGAAGGTTACATGATGGATCTTATCAGTATACGGGAAGCGCCATCTATGGCGGCTGGTTATAATGCCGGGATGAAAAGTTCAGATGCGAGATATAAAATATACCTGCATCAGGATGTGTTTATCAGAAATCCTGCGTTTATTACAGATTTGCTTGCCGTGTTTGCATGTGATGAACAGATCGGGATAATTGGGGTGATTGGGAAAAGGAATCAAGGATTTTATCCTATTGAAAAGGTAATGATGTGGGATACCGGCAAGGTGGTCGATAATGAAAGAATTTGGCACTTTGACTATCCATGGAAAAAAATGACTTTTGCGGAAGCGTTAGCGGCAGACGGTCTGATGCTGGCAACACGATACGATATTCCATGGAGGGAGGATCTTTTTACTGGCTGGGATTTTTATGATATCTCACAGTGTATGGAGTTTCGGAAAGCAGGTTTTAAAGTGGCAATACCATGGCAGGAGACAGAATGGTGCTATCATAATACGTCCTATGTGAAGCTTACACAGTATTACGCTTACTATAAACGTTTTCTCCAGGAATATGCGGGCATATTAGGGGATGATATTCCCGCAAAGACAGATCGGTATACGTATGAAAAAGAAGAGAATTATGCGCAAGCGATAGAGGAATTGCGGCAGGGGGTCGCAGGGCTTTTTGGCATGGGGGATCGGAAAAATCTCCGGAGCCTGCTTTTGGATTCCGACTTGAAAAAGTCGATATATTTAAGGGAGTATGCTTCTATAGTGCAGATTGACTGGCAAGAGGAACAGACTCATTCGAAAAAATGCTTTTGGGAGCAGGGAATGTCTGCAGATCAACTGGTAGAAAAGCTGCGGAAGTTGAAATATATGTTAAAGCGGATTGAATATACCGATGATCATTCACAGAAGGAACAGCTAAAACAAGAATATTCCCGTTATGCCGTGGCTGATGTATGCAGCCGTTATGTGCTCGATAAGGATAGGGTTTTAAGAGAAATAACGGATATTTTGTAAAAAGTGCAATATTTTTCCCAAAGTAGGGGGATGGATTTTTTTGTTGTAAAGCTGATCGAATATGGGTATTTTCGCGAGCGGAAAAGATACACATGGACAAGGAGGATGGAATGTTAAAGGGTACTTATGATCAGATTGGGAAAATGCTGGATATGGTAAATGATGCAATAGGATATGTCCAGGATTTCAGTGAGGATGAGTATGAACAATTAGCGGCCAGTTTGATAGCAGATTTGAAATGTACGATAGAAGCAGTGAATCAGGAACTCCTGGATAGTCCAAAGGTATGTTTTTGTGTTCTGGATCAGTTTACTGGAGAAATGAGTACTTGTGATGATAGAAATCAGGTGATTGATGAATGCACGAATTGGGAAGCAAAAATGAGGGATCTCTTAGAAAGAAGGTATCATGCAGAAAATGTCTGGGACGAAAAATTTATCAAATTAATGGATTATGTTTGTTATGTGGATTATGATGTAATTGTTGAGAAAACAAAGACTGCATTATTGAAACATGAGCTGAAAGATATAGCGCATTTATGTTTGTATTATCAGTGTTATTATGAGTTTTGGGGGACATTAGACGTCCCGAATGACCGATATGACGTGATCGAGAATCGCGTGAAAATGTTAAAAGAGCATCGAGAAGATTTTATATGGCTCTATGGACAATTGGGAGATTGGCGTTCCCGATTGGTTCTTGTCAGTATGTTGTACAGTTGGATTACCTTTGATATGGCTTATATTACAGGGATGAAAGAGGCAAATTATACAGATTATTTCGATTTGGATATTGTGAAATGTAGCGATGAAGAAGTGATGGTTGATCTTGGCGCATGGACTGGGGATTCGGCTTTAAACTATATTCAAACATATGGTAAATATAAGAAGATTTATTGCTATGAAATTGATAAGACTAACATGGAAAAGATGAAAAAAAATCTGAGTCCATATCCCAATATTGAATACAGAAATAAAGGAGTGGGAGAGAAAAGTGGGGAAAGTTATATAGCAATTATGGCGGGAGATTCATCGGGGAATAAGATCGTAGAGCGGAATACCGGGGAAAGGATCGAAATGGTGGCGCTTGATGATGATATTGATGAAAAGATTACCCTGCTTAAAATGGATATTGAAGGTGCAGAGCAGGCTGCATTGTCCGGTTCTATCCGGCACATCCAGGAAGAAAAACCAAAGTTGCTGATTAGCGTGTATCATAATAATGAGGATATATGGAAGATCCCGCGCATGATTATCGATATGGTTCCGGAATATCAGTTGTATCTTAGGAGTAATGGAGGGCAATGGGGGCCTTCAGAGATTATTTTATTTGCGATCAATAAAAAAGATATGGGAGATTTATCATGAACTATCTGAGTTTGTTGCGGGGCTTAATAGCCCAGCAACGACAGGATTTTATCTGTAAGGAATAAATATTCCAGCCACAAAAAGTAATATTCTACTTGTTGTGGTTTTAGTTCGCTAAGCGACCGCAGGTCATTGCTGCTCCGTTGGAAACGTTTCGGGAAGATGGGATACTCAGCTTTCCAGGGTTTGAAGGGGACTCCTGCAAAATGGAGAATAGAGGGTTGATAATCGGGCTTTTTTTCTATATACTGATAGTATCCAATGCAGAAGTTATAGGGGTTATACCACACATATTGGAACTGTGGATATCCGAAATATTTCAAGCGGCCAATGAATGCTGCGGAAAGAAGGCCCTGGTCGCCGAAATAGATGGGGGTTTCTTTTAATGGTTTTTTGAGCATTTGGCGAAGCTGTTTTGTCAGATTGTTGTAATAGGAGATATCAATGGCGGATTCCCGCATTTTTTTTAAGTTGATTACATAGGAACCGGAATTAAAGATACCTTCTAGGATAGCGGGAAGATACCCTTTTTCGGGCATGAGATCGTCAGGGTTGTACAATACAAAACGGTTTCCGTCTGGTTTGTATTTCTGTGGGGTGACGATCAGATAATTATTATCGAAGTTACAATTGTAGTAGGGTGCGATATCTCCAACTACTAATGTATCTCCGGCATCCAGATACAGGATACGCTCCATGGTTTCAGGCAGCAGTTGATGGGCACAGAGGGGATAGTAAGTTTCCCGGTACCATCGCCCTGCTTCAACTAGGAAATCATAGCTTTCTGGATTGGGTACGATGATTTCATGGAAGGTGATGTTTCCCAGGCCATTGCAGAGATCCGTAAGCATCTTGATAGACCTTGGAGTAACCTGGCTGTGGAGAAGGTAGAGATCAATATGGGCATGGGCTAAGTTCTTTGCTATGGTCGTGAAAGATATGGCCATCTGAGGAGTCAGGGCGTCATTGGAAGAAGTGAGAATATTGTATTGACATGGTTGGTTCCCGCTCTGTTCTGAGTTCATAAATCTATCCTCCGTTTTTATTTCCATTATAGTATGGTTTTGATTGTTCTTCAATGGATTTGTTTGTGTATATTGATTTATTATAATAAAATAAGAAAACAAAGGTATGACGGTAATTAAAAAATGGATACAAAACAAATTGTGTTTATCATATGTAAAAATGATACATCTTGGTATGAAGAGTGTGTCCGGTATATACAGGATCTTT
Organism: uncultured bacterium; assembly: GCA_947383005.1. GTDB lineage: Bacteria > Bacillota > Clostridia > Lachnospirales > Lachnospiraceae > Brotaphodocola. The sequence continues at coordinate 119,347 of CANDBT010000003.1, forward strand.
ATATCCCGGAGGGATATACGGTTGATATTTTATCGATAGAGGATGCAGAGTCTGTATCTTTAGCTTATAATGCGGCAATGGAGGCGGGCAATGCAGAATATAAAGTATATTTGTATCAAGATACATTTATCCTGCACAGGGGGTTTATCCAGGATATTTTGAGTATCTTTGCCGCAGATAGTTCTATTGGGATGATTGGGATGGCAGGGTATCGAAAATTCCCAGTTGATGTGGAGGGTCATCAGCATTGGGATATAGGGAGAGTTTGCATTGATAATGGAAGCGATGTGTATGATCTCAATCTGCAAAATAACCAAGATAAAAAAGCAGGCTATTTTTTTGTGGAGGCTATTGATGGTTTTCTTATGGTCACGCGAGAGGATATTAAGTGGGAGGAAGGAGGTGTGGATAGGCCATCCTATGATGTATGGCAATGCCAGAAAATGTTGGATCATGGAAAGAGGATTGTTATTCCGTGGCAAGCAGAACCATGGTGTTATCATAGACATTGGGGGAGAGATGAAATAAAAGCTTTGCGACAACAATTGACCGGGATAGCAGAGGCAGGAGCGTACGATGTAATTTGGCCGATTATTGATGAAGTGCGTGGATTAGAGGATAGGGAAAGCCATGTGATTGCAGCTTTAGCAGAAGATTATGCATTGGAAAAAGCGAGCTGCCAGGGATTAACCAGCGAATGGTGGATGTCACATATTTGGGGCGAGATTTATAATTATTATGAGCAGATACGTTTTGTATTGATGCGGGCTGGGTGTCAAAGAGAAGATGAACGTATACAAGAATTACAGAAAATGGTGTGGAAGGGAAGGATACATAAGGATGCCATTTTAAGTTTAGCGGGTACGATAACGCCGGTTTTAGATAGGATTTATCCGATTTTATTGAGGGAGTGTAGGGAAGAGCCGTTGGTCAGTGTGATTTTGCCCGTTTATAATGGTGCTGTGCATGTGGGAGAGACGATAGAAAGCATCCTTGGGCAGACATACAGAAATATGGAGATTATTATAGTGGATGATGCGTCAACAGATCATAGTTTGGAGGTGATCCGGTCGTATCATGATTCCCGGATAAAGGTTATAACTTGTGAAAAAAACCGTAATATTGTCTACAGTGGAAATTTAGGATTTAAGGCTGCAAAGGGTAAGTATGTCGCATTAATAGGGCACGATGACCTTTGGAAACAGGATAAATTGGAAAAGCAGGTTGCTTTTTTGGAGGAACATTTATCCTATAGTGTTTGTTTTACCCGTATGGATGTGATCGATGAAAATTTAAGGATTTGTAAGGATTCGTTTTGTTATCGGTTATTTTCCGAAACAAATCGAACATCAAATGCCTGGATACGGAAATTATTTATAGGCGGGAATTGTTTATGTGCGCCTAGCGCATGTATTCGAAAGGAAATGCTTGACAAGGTGGGATACTATAGATATGCGTTGTTGCAGTTACAAGATTATGATCTTTGGTTACGGCTATTTTTAGAGGGGGAAGTGTATATCTATCCTGAAAAGCTGACCTTTTACCGGCAGTTTAACAATAAAAAAAATCTGAGTGCAATAAATGATGAGACAGCAATCCGAAGCATACATGAAAAACAATTTATCTGTAGCCATTATATAAAAGATATGGCGAAGGAACAATTTATCGATGTTTTTTCCGGTGATATGTTGGATGTCAATGCATATGGCGAAAAAGAGATCTTATGTGAAAAGGCGCTCCTTCTTTGGCGGAAAGGTTTTTACTCCGGGCATTATGACCTTGCAGAACTTCTGGAGGATGAAGAGTGTAGGGAGATTTTGGAAATTAATTATCATATTGATCTTGCGCAATTTTACAGATTAAATGCACAGCCAGTACATTTTGAGTGACAGGATAATAGCGGAGGGAGGATGATAGGATGCAGATCATAAAATATGCTTTCCAACAGCATGGAGATGACAGAGGAATGTTGGTTGCATTGGAAGAATATAAAGATATCCCTTTTGAGATCAAACGAGTGTATTATATGTATGATACGAAGGAAGGAGTGCATCGTGGGTTTCACGCCCATAAGAGTTTAGAACAGATTTTGGTTTGTATTCATGGCTCCTGCAAGATAAGATTGGATAATGGAAGAGAGAAAAAAATTATATCTTTGGAAAAACCTTACGAGGGATTATATGTGCCAAACAATATGTGGAGAGAGATGTATGATTTTTCACCAGATGCAGTACTTATGGTATTGGCATCAGAAATATATCGAGAAGAAGATTATATACGTGACTATGACGGGTTTTTGAAATCAGTGGAAGAGGGTGGTATCTGATGTTGGTGCCTTATCTGGAATTGCAACCGATACATCAAAAGATACAGAAGGAACTGGATGGGGCATATCACATGGTGATGAATCGTCAATGGTTCATCGGTGGAAGAGCAGATGAACAATTTGAAAAAAGATTTGCCGCATATTGCGGTGCATCCAGTTGTGTTGGAACAGGGAATGGCCTAGATGCGATCCGTCTGATCTTATTGGCATATGGGATTGGCCCAGGCGATGAAGTGATTGTTCCAGCTAACACGTTTATCGCCACCGTGTTGGCTGTTTCTTATGTAGGGGCAACTCCGGTTTTTGTTGATGGTTCCTTGGATACTTTTACAATTGATCCAGAGAGAATAGAGGAAAAGATAACAGAAAGAACAAAGGCGATCATAGCGGTGCATTTGTATGGACGCTGCGCAGCTATGGAGCTTATATGTAAACTAGCGAAAAGATATTCTCTGAAAGTAATTGAGGATGCAGCACAAGCACACGGGGCGCAATTAAATGGAAAAAGAACGGGCGTTCTTGGAGATGCTGCCGCATTTAGTTTTTATCCGGGAAAAAATTTGGGAGCATTGGGAGATGCCGGAGCTGTGGTTACCAATGATGAAGAACTCGCTCGAATGGTACGGGCATATGGGAATTATGGTTCATATGAAAAATATGTTCATGTGTATCAGGGATGTAATTCAAGATTAGATGAACTGCAGGCGGCGTTTTTATCGGTTAAGTTAAATTATTTGGATGAGTGGAATGAGGAACGCAGGAGGATTGCACGGGAGTATACAAAAAAGATTCAAAATCCTAAGATCATATGTCCACAGATACCGGAAAACGAGGAGGAACATGTATTTCATATTTATCCGGTGTTAGTGGAGGAAAGGACGGATTTTGTGGAAACCCTTAAAAGACAGGGAATTATGAGCAATGTCCATTATCCGATCGCTATCATGGAACAAGGGGCATATGCGAATTGCAGAGAGCAGGTTGTAGATTATCCGGTTACGGAAAGAATCTGCAGGCAGGAGGTTAGTCTTCCTTTATACCCGGGAATGACGGAGGAACAAATTGAGTGGGTGATTGCGTGTGTTAATAACTTTTAAGGAAGCAAAAAAATCCAGGAGGGAAGTATGATGAAGAAAATCTTGGTGGGCGGAGCTGGCGGAGCACCATCAGAAGGGGTGATCCGGTCTCTGCAACGCAGCCCTGAGAATGAAGAAATAATTGGTATGGGGGCTGTCCCGTTTGATTTGGTTCTGTCTCATGCGAAAAAAAAATACATCGTTCCTTATGCAAATGATCCTAAATACCGAGATGAGTTATTAAAAATTTTGCAGGCGGAAAAACCAGATTTGATTCATTTTCAAAATGATATGGAGGTTTATTATGCCTCTTTGTTACGTGATGATATCATGAGTGTTGGGACCAAAGTATTTATGCCCGAACACAGTGTAATCGAGACATGTGTGAGCAAATGGAGGTCATGGCAAGCTTTTAAAAAGGCTGGTTTGACAGTACCGGAAAATTTTTACATTGTAGATGAAGGATCACTAAAGAAGGCGTTTCGTGAATTAGGTGATCAAGAGGGAAGAATATGGCTAAGAGCAGAATCCATGGGTGGTGGAGGTATAGGTTCTATACCTACAAATGACTTTGCAATGGCCAAAGCATGGATTGAGCGCTATAATGGATGGGGGAATTTTATAGCCGCAGAAATGCTTGGAAGCCAGACGGTGACATTTTTATCGATTTGGTATGAGGGGGAACTGGTTGTGGGACAGACCAGAAAAAGAACCGGTTGGATACATGGAAACCGTTCTGTGTCAGGAGTGACAGGTGTTACCAAAGTAGGGACAACCTATAGTGATGATGAAGTCACCCGAATTGCTCTTAAGGCTGTCATGGCGGTAGATGGTAAACCGCATGGTATTTTTGGCGTGGATATGGCTTATGATAAAAACGGTGTTCCTAACCCTACAGAGATCAACATTTCCAGATTTTTCACTACTGTTTTGTTTTTTACAGAAGCAGGATTAAATATGCCCGTTATTTTTAAAGATTTGGCTTTGTATGGGAAGAAACCTGTCTTGGATAAGATAATCAACCCTTTGCCGGATGGGCTGGTCTGGCTGCGGGGCATGGATATTGAACCTATGTTATCTACTGTAGAGAGGGTAATGAAAGGAGTGATTCAATTGTGAAGATATTGATTACTGGCGCGACAGGATTTATTGGGAGTGTGGTTGCGGCAAAACTAAGAGGTAAGTATGGTTATGAAAATATCATTGCATTGTCGTCGCGTAATATAGAAACTGTTTCTGTAATCCCTTCTCTTGGATATGGATTTGATGATACTTATTTGGTAGATAATGGATGTTCGGATGTAGAGGTGTTGTTTCATATAGGAGCTTTTACACCAAAAGCAGCATCTGATGTGGATGATCTTACGCTGACTACAGGAAATATTATGGCGACTCAAAAAATTCTGATGTCGAAGCTGCCTGGATTAAAGCGTATCATTTTTGTTAGTACATTGGATGTCTATGCCCATTGCTCTGGGATTTTGTCAGAATCCAGTTTGACAGTGCCTTCAACATTATATGGATGGTCGAAGTTATACTGTGAACAGATGATTATGAAACATTGCAAAGAAAATGATTTGTCTTATGAAATTCTTCGTTTAGGGCATGTATATGGGGAAGGAGAAGAGGTCTATCGTAAAGTTATGCCTGTCATGGTTAGAAATGCTATTGAAGGCCAGGACTTAAAAATTTATGGAGACGGAAATGCAATTCGTTCATTTATTTATATCGATGATGTGGCAAAAGCGATTGTAAATGCCATTGATGTGGAGAATTCTGAGATTATTAATGTGGCTGGCGATGAGATGGTGACGATTCGGCAACTTGCAGAATTGATTTGCACATATGAAAAAAAGCAGATTCAGATTATTCATGTAAGGTCATCAGCGCCAAATATCAATTATATATTTGATAATACAAAAATGAAGAATTTGTTGCTTAGGGATTTGACCCCGCTGCAGATAGGGCTGAAACGGGAATATGAATATATGCAGGAGAAATTGAAGAGTTGAATATCATATTTGATTTGGATGGAACATTGATAGATTCTTCGGAGAGGATGTATCGGCTGTTTTGTGATTTGATTCCTTCCTGTGGATTAACGAAAGATGAGTATTGGGGTTATAAAAGAAATAAGGCTAACCATAAAAAATTGATCGAGATACTTTATCCTGAAATAAAATTTGAAGAGTTTCAGAAAATATGGTTTTTAAGAATTGAGGAAAAACGATATCTTGAGATGGATTGTTTATACAAAGATACACAGGAAGTACTCGATAATTTATGCCAAAGCCATAAAATTTTCTTATTAACAGCCAGACAGTTAAAGTATAATCTGCTATGGGAATTGGACAAATTAGGTCTTGGCGGGTATTTTGAGGATATTTTTGTTACAGAAGGGAAAAGAGGAAAGGATGATGTCCTGGATGAAAAATTCAGATATTTGCCTTTGCTAGCGGGAAATGCGAATTTTTTTGTTAGTGATATGGGAGAAGATATCTTGCTTGGGAAAAAAATGGGATGTAGGACAGTAGGAATAACGCATGGTTTTATGAGTGGCAAAAGGCTCCAAAAGTATGAGCCAGATTACTTGATTGGAGAGTTGAGTGAGTTATTGCTACTCATGTAGAAGAAGGAAACTGCGTCCTAATGGAAGAAAGGCCATCCCGGCAGGATAAAAAGACATATAAAGATGTATGGGAGCGATTATCTTTGAAAATTCAATTTTTAAACGGCGGCTTGGCCAATCAAGCTTTTCAATATATTTTTGCCAGATATTATGAATTATCCCATCCAGGGGATAAAATGTTCATGGATGATACATATTTTTCCATCTATACCGTGCATAACGGATATGAGCTGGAAAAGGTGTTTGGTATCCGGCCTCATATGTTAAGCGAATGCTTTGACAAACAAGTATGGGGCTTTATTTTGGAAGAAAAAAAGGGGAAAAAGTGTCCCGCAGATTTTCCATGAAAACCAGGTGGATATACAAATGATATCAGAGACGGGGAATTATGGCCAATTCAACCCGTTTGACGGGCAGGTGTTTTCTATTCCCAGTAATGGATATTATCCAGAGATTTTGGAGGCGCCAGGGAATATATATTATCATGGATACTGGATCAATAAAGACTGGTTTGGAAAATATGCGGAGATTTTCCGGCAGGAATTTTGTTTCCCGGAAATTACGGAGGAGAGAAATTTCCGTTACCAAGAACAAATTACGACTTCCCATTCGGTTTCCATCCATGTCCGGCGGGGGGATTATGTGACGCTGAAATGGGAACTGGATATGGAAACATATCGAAGCGGAACAGAGTTTTTTATGAAGCAAGTGCCGGGAGAGTGGCATCTATTTGTATTTCGGATGATATTGCCTGGTGCCGGGAGCATGAGCAGCAACTGGGATTTCTTGGTTTTTCGGAGGTCACTTATGTGGAAGGGAATGTATGTGGGGAAAACTACCGGGATTTACAGTTGATGAGTATGTGTGAAGCGATGATCTTGTCAAATAGCGCATTCAGCTATTTGGCGGCTTTGCTGAATCCCGGAAGAATATATACCCTGAACCTGAGCGATAGGATGTTGTAAATGGGAAAAGCATATATCCATATCCTCAAGTAATTTTACCGTCACGGCTCCTTGATAAATATGCTGCGGTTCATCGTGGACTCCCGGCTCTCCGCGCCATCCGATGATAAAAATAACCGGGATTGCGTAGACCTGGCTGTTTAAAAGAGAGGCAGACGGGTTGATGATATTGCCTTCGCCGCTGTTTTGCAAATAAACGACCGGGATTTTTCCGGTTGCCAGATGATAGCCTGCGGCAAGAGCCGCACAACAGCCTTCGTTTGCGCCGATGATATGGTGGGCAGGGTCAGTCCCATAAGTACGGATTAAGTAGTCACAAAGGGCTTTAAGCTGGGAATCCGGCACTCCGGTATAGAATTCAGAGCCGATAATCTCCAAAAAATTTTCGACTTTCATAGTTTGTTATTCCTTTTGATAGGTTTAAGGCGTATTAGATATTTTTATTGGCTTTTGCCCATGTCTCATAACCGGTTCTTTCGTCTTTAGAGAACCCAAGTACGTCCATTGCTTCGGTTAATGGCATAATCGCTTTTTGCATCAGATTTTGCAGGGACAGATACCGTCCTTCCTCGCGTCCTTCCTCGCGTCCTTCTTCGCGTCCTTCCTCGCGTCCTTCTTCTTTGATTGTTTTTACAAAGGCTTCTTCATTGAATTCCGTAAGCAGCATCATGTTCACCTCCGCTCTCTTTTTTAACAGGTACTCTTTCAAATAGCCTTCTTGGATACAGCGCCCCACGGACCTGCCTACCGCATCCGGTAAATTCAGCCCCTGTCCCTGGTACTCGCGTACATACCCTACCAGCACGGCATAGCCTTTTAAGGGAGGGCATTTGCCCAGTATCTCCGGGTTATGCCCTACATTGATATTTACGATGATGAAAAATAGTAACCGTTCAGACGGGTATCTTCTTGCCCGTCTACGTCGGACAAGAAGCTGGGATGTCCATCCGATGTGGAATTTAATATGAATTTTAGCTTACAAGCAAGCTTGATGCCCAAAATTCATGTTAAATTTCCCGCCGTCTGATCGGTTACGTAAAATATTCCTTATAGGGGATGTCCGGTTCAAAAACAATATTTTCGTGGGCGGTACCTCCTGGTACAAACTCATGATAGTTGCCATAACACTGGGTTAAAATTTTATCATATTCAGCCGGGGCAGGAATATGTAAATGTTCAAATGATAAATAGACGGTATTTTGAAAATATTCTTTCTTTACACTTCGGTAGGGAAAGTTTTCGGGAAAAAGTTCGGATAAAATATAGTTTACATTGGGCATCTGATCCAAATAAGAGAGATTCAGGGCTTCGAATATTTTGAATTTCTGTTTGCAATCCTTTTTTAAATAATCGATTAGGAATTCCGTGCTTAAGTATAATGGAGTCCCGCTTTCCAGAGCTGTCAGGACGGCTTCCGGATTGGTAATGGCGGTCCAAAGCAGATTTCGTATTTGGGCGATTGCAGAAGAGGAGGGGGTAGGAGCGCCATTGTCCCCGACACTGTCCAGAGGGAAAATATCAATAAATATTCCCTGATGGAAAGAAGCGCCCAAATGGCGGAACTGCGGTTCGACAGCGGTAGTCCGGCTGTCCCGTATTTTTGACAGAGGCCACAGGACCTGGTCCGTATAAGTGTTTTGGAAAAAGTAAGGTTCCGCAAATTCTTCGGGTGCGATAATTTGAAATTTTTCATAGTCATCCCGAAACATCACCACATCGATGTCGTCATCCCAAGGGATAAATCCCTGATGGCGTACGGCTCCTAAAAGGGTGCCATAGAAGGCATAGTAGGAAAGATGGTGTTTTTGACATACCTCGTCCAGTTTTTCCAGCATCTGAAGCTCGGCGGCCCAGACTTTTTTTCTCTTTTCCGTTACCAGAAAGCCAGAACGTATTTCTTCATGAAAAAAGGATGCTTCTATAGCCATGATTTTACCTCTCAACTAAATAATTTATTCCCCCATAGATACTGCCCAGAGAGGCCCGCCGCTGTCATAACTCTCTTTCAATTCGTCTAAAAGCTGCTGCAGGCTCCATTCTTTGGTACAGTTTTCATAGTTCGCCGGATCGGCAATATAGACATTTCCATTATCGCAAAGTTGGGCGATAATGATAAAATGGCCATTGTCTGTCAGGGCGCCGCGCCCCATAAGAGCCACGAGGATATGATTGGTACGTAAAAGTTCGGAAGTATTTTCCACAGTTCGGTCGGTGACGCTTTCCACTTTCAGCCCGAAAGCGGACAAACTGTCAGGAATCAGGCAATGATAAGAACCGCTGTGGGAGGCATAACAGCCATTGGCAGCGGCCCAGTCAGCCATCTCTACCGGAGAAACGCTGCTGGGGGAAAAGCTGTTGACAATCATAGCGACACAGACCGGTCCGCAGCCATAACGGCTGATCGGATCGGCGCCGCCGTAAAGATAGTTTTTCCAGCGGATATCTCCCTGGTTGTAATACAATAACGGGCCGAGGCTGGTATCCAGCATACAGACATAAAAAGAGCCATCCTGAGGGGAGAAAACCGGTTCCGATGTAAAATCGGAGATTTTGCCTTGGGTTGTAGTGCGGTTAATATAGGGGACAGATTCTTCGGTTTCCAATAAGGCTGCTTCCTTTGCATCCTGGCTGCCGGCTTTTTGGCGGAATGTCGTAATTTGTGCTATAACGGCAGATTGGGCTTTTCGGGCGGCAGAGGAAATGTCTTCCAATCCAAACGGCCGGAAATAGGCAAATAAGCTGGCAAAAATGGCGATAGTCATTAGCAGGATTCCTCCGGTTATTATCTTTTCTAAGTAATTGCCGGAAAGATTTTGCTGTCGGTGCGGCTGCTGCCGGGACAGGGATCTGGCCTGCCGGGTTTGCCTGGGTTGGCTGGTTTGGCGTATTTGCTGTGTCTGTTTTGTTTGCCGGGATGTTTTGATTTGCTTCATTTGTTCTCTGCTCCATATGAGATGGCGCTCTGCCGTCTGAACTGTCATGCCGAATCAATAAGGTAAAAAAAACCGCAGACAAAGAATTGGCTGCGGATGATAAGTTCAGTGCCGAAGGTTCCTGGATTACTGTTGCGCTTTCATGAGCTGGGACATCACTACCTGCGGGATAGAACTTAAGGCCGATTGTTGGCAGACAGCGCCAAGCTTATAGGCTTCCATCGGCATACCGTAAACTACGCAGGTTTCCCGATCCTGACCGATCGTATAGGCGCCGGCCCTTCGCATTCTGAGCATTCCGAGAGCGCCGTCTGCTCCCATGCCGGTGAGGATGACACCAATGGCGCGATTTTTGACACTGGAAGCCACGGAAGTGAAAAGAACGTCTACCGAAGGCTTATGACCGCTTACTTTAGCTTCGTCTGTACAAGTTACCGAGTAGCCGGAACCTAAACGGACTACTCTCATCTGCAAGCCTCCGGGGGCTAAGAGCACCAGGCCGGGCCGGACCTTATCGCCATGTGAAGCTTCCTTTACTTCCAGTTTACAGAGGCGGTTCAGCCGCTCGGCATACATGGAAGTGAAACCGGCTGGCATATGCTGTGTAATGACGATTCCTGGCATTTTTGCCGGAAATTGGCGGACTACCTCCAAAATAGCTTCGGTGCCCCCGGTGGAAGCGCCAATGGCAACCAAATCTATACCGGATTTGATGTTTATCGGTATTTTGGCAAATTGCGCGGCAGAAGAATTCAAGGGAGCAGCGGCGCCTGCGGCAGAGGAAGAGGAAAGGCGGACATGAGCATTGGCCCCGATAGACAGTTTTGCTTTAAGGGTAGCCAGAAATGCCGCTTTTCCATTGCTGGCTTCCATATCGGGTTTATGGACAAAATCAATAGCGCCGGCTGCTAAAGCGTCAAAGACCCGTACATTGAGGGAGGATACCAGGATCACGGGAACGGGATGTTGGGGAAGAACTTCTTTTAAAAAATCCATTCCGCTCATACCTGGCATTTCAATATCCATAGTCATAATATCCGGTTTGAGGAGAGGCAGTTTATTTTTTGCGTCAAGGGCATTGACAGCATATCCGACAACCTCAAAACGGGGATCTGCTCCAAGGTTCTGTATCAGCCAATTTCGAAACAGAATAGAGTCATCGACAACCATCAGGCGGATTTTCTGTGCCATATGTTAAACCTTCTTTCTACATTCGCGTTTTTTTGAATATAAAGGGCTATTTTTTTTCCGATCTCCGGTAAATAGCCGGTTGAATGTAATCATAAGGACAGGAAGTTTTGCTGACTCCTTCAGAGTGGCCGATAAAGAGATGGCCTCCGGGTACTGTCGCATTGTAAAAACGGCGCACAAGAGCGTCCTTTGTGTCCTGGTCAAAGTAGATCATTACATTGCGGCAGAAAATCAAGTCAAACTTCTTTTTAAATGTAATCGGGTCCATTAAATTGAAAGTTCTGAAAATAACATTTTGCTTGATAGCCGTGGAGACAACGTAATTGTCAGGCCCTTTTTTAACAAAATATTTTTGCTTCCATGTGGCCGGCAGAGCAGCCACGCTTTCTTCATTGTAAGAAGCCGTAATAGCGGAATTGAGAATTTTCTGGGAGATATCCGTAGCCAATACCCGCGTATCCCACTGAGAAGCCTGTGCGCCGAAATATTCTTTTAAGTACATGGAAATCGTATATGGCTCCTCTCCGGAAGAGCAGCCGGCGCTCCATATGGAAAGTACTTTGTCCCGGGCATGTTTTTTGGCCAGATCAGGGAGGATTACATCCCAAAGATATTTAAAATGGGCTTCTTCCCGCAGAAAGTAGGTATAATTTGTTGTAAGCTTATTGAGCATAGCCGTAACCATTTCCGGGTCACGGCCGGATAAAATATGCTCTACATAAGAAGAAAAATCTTTAAAGCCCTGAGCGGACAGGGTATTGGATAGACGGCTTACAATTAACTGTTTCTTTTTGCTTAAATCGATTCCGTAGTTTTTTTTGATATAATGATAAAGTCGCTGGAAATCGTTATCTGTCAGTGTTAGCATCAAATCACCCCGTTTTGTTGGTTTATTGCTTTAAATTTCCTATGGTTCAGGCGTGGCCAGCGCCTGACAGTCAACAGACATAAAGACGCTTCCGTCTTCCATAGTGACCATTCCGTCCAATAGCTTCTGCTGGCGTTTGAGAGGAATGGGATGCACGCGTTTCAGGTCAATATCGATAACCTGACGCACGGAGTCAACAATAATCCCCAAAGAGGCGGAGTCAATATTCAGTACGATCGTGCAGGTTTTGCTGGTATATTCGGTCGGCAGCATCCCCATTCGCTCCCGGATATCCACTATGGGAAGAATCTGCCCTCTTAAATTGGTGATGCCTTTGATATAGGACGGCATCAGCGGCAGCATGGTAAGGGAATAATTGTTGATGATTTCGATTACATGCTTAGTGCTGATATAAAGGACAAGATCCCCTGCTTCGAAGGTGAGGCAGCGTTCCACAGAAGAATTCTCCCCCGCTTCAGATTCTGCCAGTTCTGAAATGTTTTGTTCATTCATTTGTTCAGACATGTCGATTCCTCCCCTCTATGCGTTTTCCAAGGCTGCCGCGTGCAAGCTTGGTATATCCAGGATGATGGTGATATTGCCGTCACCCAGAATGGAACAGCCGGCAATGCCGTAATTTTTTAATTCAAAACAATTCAAAAAGGCCGGGAAAGGTTTCACCACAATCTGCTGTTCGCCGATCAGTTCGTCAACAAACAGGCAGAAGGAGCGTTCGCTGGTTTCCACCCACATCAGGATGCCATCCTCCAGACTGGTGACTTCGGTCTGGATATTATAGAACTGATGGAGACGTACAATGGGATAGAAATCTCCCATCCGCTCGACCATTTCGCTGCCGCTTTCGTCATGGATGATTTCGCTGGTGGTAATTTTGAACGACTGGCGGATATTGGCAATGGGAATAGTAAAAATCGAACTGCCCACGGTTACTTTCATGCCGTCCATAATCGCCAGGGTCAGAGGGATTTTCATGGTAAATGTAGTCCCTTTCCCTTCCTCGCTGCTAAGAGCTACCACGCCGCCCACGGCTTCAACATTCTTTTTTACGACATCCATGCCTACGCCACGGCCCGAAAATTCGGTAACGGTTTGGTTGGTGGAGAAGCCGGGAAGCATCACCAGACCCAGGATTTCCTTTTTGCTGTAATCGCTCTCCGGTTTGGTAAGGAGCCCTTTTTCCCTGGCTTTGGCCAGAAGCTTATCCGGATTCATGCCCATGCCGTCGTCAGAGATGGAGATAATCACCTCATTGCTGGTGTGGGAGGCGGAGAGGATGATTTCACCCTGGGGGTTTTTGCCTGCCGCTATACGTTCCTGGACATCTTCTTCAATACCATGATCCATCGCATTGCGGACCATGTGCATAATCGGATCCTGGATGTTGTCCACGATGGTTTTGTCTACTTCCGTATCCTCCCCGATCAGGGTGAGGCGGACGTCTTTCCCCAGCTTTTGCTTCATATCCCGGACGATCCTGCTCATTTTCTGGAAAACTCCGGAAATGGGGACCATCCGCAGGGACATGGCAATATCCTGCAAATCATCCGTCAGTTTGCGCAACTGGCGGGCGGATTTCATAAAATTGTCATAAGCGTCACGGCTTAACTGATTTAATTCCGACGAAGAAGTAACCATGGATTCGGTGATGACAATTTCACCGACAATATCCATAAGGCTGTCCAGCTTCATCAGGTTCACGCTGATCAGGTTTTGTTTGATCGGCGCGCTGGTGGCCTGCTTTGCCGGAGGCTGGGTCTTTGGCGGGGGATTCCCCGCAGCCGACGGGGCGGCCTGAGGCGCGGCCGGCTGGGCCGGTTCCGGCGCAGCCTGGGGCAGGGGGGCTTCAGGCGGGGCGGCCTGAGGCGCTTCCAGCAAATCATAAGACCGGATATGTCCCTGGGTCCTTAAAAGGTCACAGGCTTTTTCAGCTACGTCGGTAGAATCGAATGCCATGAAAAAGCCGTCTTCGACAATAACGGAACAAGTGCTGGAATCCGCTTCCATATTTTCCGGATAATAACGGAAATCCAAATCACATTCCTTCAAAGCGTTGACAATCATGAAAGCTCTCAGGTTTTCCATGCCAATGCCTTCTTCAAGAAATACATGGATGAAACACACGGCACTTTTGTCGTTGGGGATATTTTCCGAATTGGCGGACTGGGTATCCGTCCGGCTCTCCGGAGCTTTTTCTTCGGCGGCTTTGCCCGGAGCCTCTTCAGGCGCCCCGCTGATTTTTTTGAGGAAATTGTTGATTTCGGCGACAAAAGAATCCATATCCGTATCCAGAGGTTCCCCGCTTTCGACTTTTTCCACTTGTCCCCGCAGTGAATCCTCGGAGCGGAACATGAGATTGAACAGCTCCTTTTTATGCTGAGGGTCCAGGGATTCGATGCCTTTATCACGGATGTAGAAGAATAAATCCTCTATATGGTGCGCGATGCTTGAAAGGGAACCAAATTCCATCATAGCGGAAGAGCCTTTGATGGTGTGCATGATTCGGAAGATTTCGTTGACGTCGTCAGATGAGAAATCTCCCAGCTTTTCATCATTCACCAGCATCTCATCCAGCCGGTCCAAAAGGGAATTAGTTTCAAAGAGGTATGTGTCAAGCATACCTTCCATGCCATTATCCATTCTATTACACCACCTATCTCCTAATTTGATTACTGAAAACCACCTAGTCCTCAGCAGGTAATGCGCGTCAGACCATAACACACTGATAAGATTATCGACGAAAAAAAAAGAATATTAAGGGTTTAAGAAGATTTTTTATTTTGCAGTGTTATTTTTTGGCGAAACCAGCCGACATATTTAATCAGGCAAAGATAAAAAGTATAAAAATTTCATAATTTATATTATGAAATGAAAATTTATGCCGAAATAAAAAAGAGAGTATTTTCATAAACAGCTTTCGGGGGCGAGTGCCTTATAGCGCAGAAAGCATGGTATAAGGAGGAGCGGCAAATGAAGAACTTGAGTGTCAGCAAGAAATTTATTGTATCGTTTGGTACTATTTTGGTGATGTTTTTAATCGCCGTATTCGGTGCGGGAATAGGGCTTACCAAGTCCAAGGCCAGCTATGACGAATTTTATATGGAGGATTATCAGACTATCGCCAGGGTTTATGAGATGAGGATCCGGCTTCAGCGGGCGGCTAAGGAGCTGTTGATGGGAGCTGTGGAGTCCGATCCCCAGGCGATCAGCGGCCATGTGAATCTGGTGGATCAATATGTATCGGAGATCCAGTCGGAGATGCAGTGGATCCGTGCCAACTATCACGGGGATATGGCTTTGTTTCAGGAGTTTGAGACGAGGCTTCAAAACAGCGAATCTTTGCGGCAGCAGGTTCAGCAGAACATTTTGCTGGGAACGGATGAAGGTGATGAAGTTGCGCTGGATTTGATTATTAATCAGTATATTCCTGAAGTGGAGGCTTTTGCGACGATCCTCACCAACGCGTTCAGCCAGATGGAGGCGGGGAATGAGCAGAGTTACCGTTCGGCTATGACGCTGCAGACATTCCTTTTTGTCATATCGGTTGCGATTGCCGCAGTTGCTTTTATCATTACCTGTATTATTGCCCTCAACCTGACCAACAATATTTTGATCCCGGTTAAGCAGATAGAACATGCCATGGGCGAGATGGTGAAAGGCGATCTTTCGGCTTCTGCCGATTATCAGTCCAATGATGAATTCGGCTTCATGGCAAAAAGCATGCGCAACGTGACGGGAGCCGTGGCGGCTATTATCCGGGACATCGAGAAGGTGCTCAGCGCTATGGCCGAGGGAGACTTCACCGTTACTTCCAGCGCTAAGGAAATGTATGTCGGCGATTATCAGAAGATATTCCAGGCGATGAAAGGGATTAAAGTAAGCTTTAATCATACTCTGACTACGTTAAACCAATCGGCGGATCAGGTGTCTTCCGGTTCGGATCAGGTGTCTTCCGGAGCGCAGGCCCTTTCCCAGGGCGCAACAGAGCAGGCATCTTCCGTGGAAGAGCTTGCCGCTTCCATCAACGAGATTTCCACCAATATCAACCGTAGCGCGGCCAGCGCCCAGGAAGCCAGCAAAAAGTCGGTTGCCGTCGGCGAAGAGGCAGGAGAGAGCAATCGCAGGATGCAGGATATGCTGGCTGCCATGGCGGATATCAATGCTTCCTCCGGGGAAATCGGAAAGATTATCAAGACTATCGAGGATATTGCTTTCCAGACCAATATTCTGGCATTGAATGCAGCAGTTGAAGCAGCGAGGGCGGGCGCCGCGGGCAAGGGCTTTGCCGTGGTGGCGGACGAGGTGCGCAACCTGGCCAGCAAGTCAGCCGAAGCTTCTTCCAATACGGCGGTGCTTATTGAGAATTCCCTTCGCGCCGTGGAAAACGGAAAGAGGATAGCCGATGAGACGGCTAATTCCTTGGAAATCGTGATGAGCGGTATCCAGGAGGCCACTACGATGATGGATTCCATAGCCCGGGCTTCCCATGACCAGGCAGAGGCGATCACCCAGATTACCGTAGGTATCGATCAGATTTCCAGCGTAGTTCAGACCAACTCGGCTACTGCGCAAGAGAGCGCCGCGGCCAGTGAAGAGCTGTCCGGACAGGCTCAGATTTTGAAAGATCTGGTGCGCAAATTCAAGCTGGAAGGAGGAGCGTCTGTTCCTCAGTATTCCGCCCATTATGAACCTGAGGATACAGGGTACGGTTCTTCTGACGCGATGATGAATTCTTATGGTATCAATGACAAATATTAAACAACTGAATTTTCAGAAATATTTTAAGCCGGACTGTGCATTCGTGCACAGTCCAAAAGCGCGTAAATGGTAATCTTTTCAGAATATGAGGAGAAGGATATGAGGCATAGTATTAAGAATGACATTTTGATGCGGGTGGCCCTGATATTTGTTGTAGTGATTGTCAGCGGAATAGTGACAATAAGCGGTATGACTAGGGTGAAAAGATCCAGCAGATCCACGGAGCAGGCGACAAAAATCAACTCCCTGGTGCTGACGGCGGAGAAAGCCCATTATGGCTGGGTAGAGGGCTTGTGCTCTGCGATTGCTTTGGGAACCGAATTTACGGGCAGCACGGATTACCGGACCTGCGTCCTTGGCAATTGGCTGTATGGCTCCGAGCTTTCCGCTGTTGAAGATCCGGAAATTTTGAGGCTGACTGAAGAGATGAAACCGATTCATCAGGCTATTCATGAATCGGCCCAGACGATTCTCGAGCTGAACAAGACCAATCCCCAGGAAGCTAACCGGATGTATCTGGAAGTTACCAAAGCCAATGTAGTTAAGCTGGTTGCCCTTTTGGATCAGGTGGCCGACATTACGGATGCGCAAGTGACAGAGAATGAAAAGGGATTGCTGCGGGCGGTTACCAGCACAGAGATTATTTCCGTGATCACGATATTGGTAATTTTGGTGGTTTGCATTCTTCTTGTAACTTATGTTCTGAAAGGCATTGTGGCTCCTATTCAGGTGATTACCGAGTCCAGCAAGAGCCTGGCAGACGGGAAATTGGATTTTCAGATTGATATAAATGACAAGAATGAGATTGGCGAACTGGCGGCCAGCCTAAATCTTTCAGTGAAGAACCTGAAGCTTTATATTTCTGATATCAGTTCCATCCTGGATGACATTGCGGCCGGTGATTTGGGCAAGGAAAGCCAGATTCAGTATATCGGCGATTTTATGCAGATACAGCATGCCATCCAAACCATCAGCAGCGGCCTGAACAATACCATGGAGCAGATTTTTTCTTCGGCAAACCAGGTGGATTCCGGTTCCAACCAAGTAGCTGACGGAGCCCAGAGCCTGGCTCAAGGCGCTACCGAACAGGCGTCAGAGGTCGATAATCTTCTGCAGATGATTGAACAGATTTCCGAACAGATCAACAGTAATGCTGATAGTGCGGCCAACACCACAAAAGAGGCAGATAAAGTAGGAGAGCAGATTTTCCTTTGCAATGGGCAGATGCAGGAGATGGCTGAGGCCATGCGCGAGATCAATGTCTGTTCCGGTGAGATTGAGAAGATTATCAAGACGATTGAGGATGTTGCTTTCCAGACGAATA
Organism: uncultured bacterium; assembly: GCA_947383005.1. Lineage (GTDB taxonomy): Bacteria > Bacillota > Clostridia > Lachnospirales > Lachnospiraceae > Brotaphodocola. The sequence continues at coordinate 137,435 of CANDBT010000003.1, forward strand.
TTTTGGCTCTCAATGCGGCTGTCGAGGCAGCGAGGGCAGGCAGCGCCGGCAAGGGTTTTGCTGTGGTGGCAGACGAAGTGCGTAATTTGGCAGGAAAGAGCGCAGACGCCGCTAAGAATACAAAGGAACTGATTGAAAAGACATTGGCTGTGGTGGCGAATGGTTCACGCCTGACTGGCGTGACACAGGAGTCCCTGCATTCCGTTGTGGAAGGGGCAGAAAAAGTTACCAGCAACATTAAGGTGATTTCTCAGGCATCCCAGGAACAGGAGACGGCAATAGGTCACATCAAAGAGAGTATTACTCAGATTTCTACAGTGATTCAGTCCAATTCTGCGACATCGGAGGAAAGCGCGGCGGCAAGCCAGCAGCTTGCCGGTCAGGCCCAGGTTCTTAAGGCGTTGATTGGGAAATTTAAACTGCGGACCCGCTGATACTGCTGTGAGGCAAGCGGTCTGGTTTTACGGAAAAGATTTATACGATGACGATTAAAATGAGTTTGTGTTATTTTGAAAGAAAGGCTTGTGCTTGATGGAGGAATATGGACATGATTAAGAGTATTAAAAACTTGAAAATCAGCTTGAAATTGTATTTGCTTGTAGGTGTTGCTCTGGCGGGTATGTGTCTGCTTACTTTTATGTCTATTGTCCTGATGGGAAATATAAGTAATACGACAAAGCAGATTGCCGAAGAGTGGTTGCCCAGCTTTAGCATCTCAGAGGGGATGAATACCGCCATATCTAATGTCCGCTTGAATGAACTGGAATATGTGACGGCGGCTACGCCGGAAATTGCCCGGACAAGCGCCGAGTCTATTACCCAGGAAGTTAATCGGATGGATTCGCTTATTTCTTCCTATAGCAGCCATACGATGAATAACGAGGGACGTGAACTTTATACGGCTTTACAATCGGCTTGGTCGAATTACAAACAATTTGACAGTCAAGTGGTGAGTCTGGTGCAGAATAACCAGAATGAACAGGCTCAATTGCTTTTAGACGGAGACGGGGTGAATTTTTATCATGCCGTTCAGACTACTCTGGAAGGTTTGAATAAGTTCAATATAAGCGGCAGCGACCATGCTTATACGGCCAGCAGCAGAACCTATATTTTGGCTGTTTTGAGCCAGGTAATCGTGATGGTGGTAATTATTATCATTGCCTTTTTCTTTTCCCTTATCATTATTAAAAGTATCCGGCAGCCGATTAACGAGATTGAACAAGTCGCTATTCAAATGGCTCAGGGGAATCTTGATGTGGAGGTTGAGTATCAGGCTAAGGATGAATTAGGTGTGTTGGCAGAGCAATTTCGCATTGTAGTCAGAAAGCTTCGGGCAATTGTGGACGACGAAAATAAATTTTTGGCTAAGATGGCTGACGGCGATTTGACCGTGGACTCGATCTGTGAGCATGAGTATATTGGTAGCTTCCATCAGGTGCTCATTTCTTTCCGTACCATTGCCAAGCGGATGAATGAAGTGATGTCCAGTATCAGTGAAAGTTCTGAGCAGGTTTCCAACAGTTCCGAACAGGTTTCCAGCGGCGCACAGGCTCTTTCCCAGGGGGCTACTGAGCAGGCAAGTTCCATTGAAGAGCTTGCGGCTACGATTAGCGATATTTCCGACCGGGTGAAGGAAAATGCCGATAATGCCGTCCAGGCAAATAAAATGGTCAGTGTTGTCGGGGAAGAGATGAATTTGAGCAATACCAAGATGCAGGATATGATTGGCGCGATGGAGGATATAAGCAACAGTTCCAGTGAAATTGGCAAGATTATTAAGACTATTGAGGATATTGCTTTCCAGACCAATATTCTTGCGCTCAATGCGGCAGTAGAAGCAGCCCGGGCAGGAAGCGCAGGAAAAGGTTTTGCTGTAGTGGCAGATGAAGTGCGTAATCTGGCCAGTAAGAGTGCGGAGGCATCTAAGAACACGGCAGTATTGATTGAGAATTCCATTAAGGCTGTACAAAATGGTACGGAGATTGTGGCAGAGACAGCGAAATCTCTGGCGGAGGCCGTAAAAGGAGCAAAGGAAGTTACTTTGCTGGTGGATAAAATTTCTGAGGCAAGCAGTGATCAATCGATGGCGATTGCCCAGATTACTCAAGGCATTGATCAGATTTCCAGTGTTGTCCAGACAAATTCGGCCACGGCTCAGCAGAGTGCGGCGGCCAGCGAAGAATTGTCCGGCCAGGCGCAGATTATGAAACAGCAAGTAAGTACATTTAAGCTTTTGCATTAACAATCACATTCCTTGGAATCATTGGACTCATGCTGTTTCGCAGCGGAGCGGTTCAGTTTTCCTGAGTCATAAGGTATAATGGTGACATAAATAAAAAAGAATCCTGTTCCTCAGGATTCTTTTTTATTTCATAGGAAAGTACATCCTATGATACAAAAACGCTCCGCGTGGATGCGCACTTCGCACAAATGAAGATGGTTGCTGTCGCAACCGCGCTCCGGCGCGAGAGTCCGGCGAGCCGGACTCTTTGTTCTGCTCAGCCCCATGCAGAGGAAGTATGCCGCAGAAGCGGCATATGGGGTGCGCGGCGAGTAGGGAAGATGGCTCTGCCCTACTCGATTTTATGTCATAAGGGTTCATATACACTTTTTTCGTTTACTCGATTTCGGGGCTTGGCTATGTAATCCAGCAATTGAAGCAGATATCGGCGGAAGGCGGCAGAGTCATGAAAGTCGGCATCGGATACATCCACATAGGAGAGAGGGGAATTGTGTTCTTTTTTCATCACAGGTTCCCAGATTGGTTCCAGTTGAGGAAGAAAGCAGCCTTCTTTTTTGGTGTAGCAATTCTTGGCAGTAGCCTTAATCCGGGCGCATCGGTCAACATATTGGCCAACGCTTTTATGAATAGCGCTGTCTTCGTAGATGAGATAGTAATAGTTTTTATAATCGGGATAAAAATGCTTTAACGTGCCATAAAATAGCTGAATAACCAGGACAAGCCGGTTTTGGGCCGCCTGGATGCCAATAAAGGAGAAAGCCGCGTTTAAGGGGACAGGAATTTCGTAATCGCTTTCGCAGGTTAATACCAGTTGGTAATGGTTGTTTTCCTGTTGCAGTTCTTGGCTGACCAGACGGAACGGATGTTCCAGGAAATCACAATAGCTGAGAACAGGCAAAATTGCCGGCATCCCTTTTAAATCATCTTCGTTATGTAAAATCAATAAATCGTAGAGAAAAGCCTGATGATTTTGCAGATAGCGTTCATAGATTTCAATTAATTCTCCACCCGAATAGGTATCTGTGCGGGAAATGCCAAGGAAATGTTCGATGGCTTTTTGTTTCAGGCTGTTCAGGTTTAACAGCCTTTTGCAGGGTTTGATCTTTTTATAGATATCCAGACTTTTTATGGAAGAAAAATTGTAATTCAGTCCAAGCTTGGCGCACCGTTTTAAGAGATAGGGGAGATCAAACCCGTCTCCGTTGTAATGGACTAATATGCGATAATTCTTCATAAAAGCAAAAAATGCGTGGAGCAATTCCCTTTCACCGTCGCGGCTGTCGGCAAACCATTGAATCAGGTTCCAACCATTTTCCTGGTAAGAGATGCAGCCGATCAGATATAAATGGGAGTATTCGCCGGAAAACCCTGTAGTCTCAATATCAAAAAAGAGTATTTCCTCCCGTTTGCCAATACGTTCCAAAGGATACGTATCCGGCAGGTTAAGCTGTTTTTTTATTGTAATCATATAAGAGGCTCCTTATCATAATTTTATTATAATAAGAGGAATGAAGAAAGTCAATCCTTAGAATGTTTGTTCGATAATCGTCTTGCACTTGTTATTTGGATATGTTATGATGTCGATAAAGTTTTAATTATTAAAATTTTTGATTTTACAGGTTTGGATTTTAAGGAAGAGAGGAGCCGGTTATTTGTTTTCCTATATAAAAGGGACTTTAGCGGAGGTTTTTGAAGATGTTATTGTGGTGGAAGGGGGAAATATCGGATGGAATATCCACGTCCCTCTTTCTGTGCTGGACAGGCTTCCCCGGATAGGGCAAGAAGTGCAAATATTCACTTCTTTTCAAGTGCGAGAAGATGCCATGACTCTATATGGTTTTTTAAATCGTCAGGATTTGCAGATGTTTCGGCTGCTTTTAGGGGTTACGGGGATAGGGCCAAAGGCGGCTTTGGGGATTTTGTCTACGCTGCCGCCCCATCAATTGCGGATGGCGATTATTTCCGAGGATGTAAAGAGCCTTTCCAAAGCGCCGGGGATCGGAGCGAAAACCGCTAAACGGCTGATCCTGGATTTGAAAGACAGGATTTCTGCGGGAGATGTTCTATCCGGCGGGGGATCATTTGCGGACGGAGAAGTGCCCGCACCTGTGGAAAGTACCGCCGGAGCAGCAAAAGAGGCAATTCAGGCTCTGGTTGCCCTGGGTTATTCCCTTACGGAGGCGTCAAAAGCCGTAAATCAAGTGTCAGGCGCAGAAGAGATGACGGTGGAGGAAGTACTGAAGGCTTCTTTAAAATATCTTGCCATTTAGCGTGAAAATATTGCACGGCAGCCGAAGCCGCAGAGCAATCGGCTTTTATAAGGCGGCCGATGCAATATCAAAAGTTGCATGAATGTTTAGGAAAAGGCAAACGGACAGGAGCAGCAGAGTATGGAACGAAGAGTGATTACGACAGAAATAACGGAAGAAGATAAATATTTGGAGCCCAATCTGCGTCCACAGATATTGAAAGAATATATTGGCCAGGAAAAAATCAAGGCAAATTTGCAAGTTTATATTGATGCGGCTAAAGGGCGGGGAGAGTCGCTGGATCATGTGTTGTTTTATGGGCCTCCGGGGTTGGGAAAGACAACGCTTTCCGGTATTATCGCCAATGAAATGGGAGTGCATATGAAAGTGACTTCCGGGCCGGCTATCGAAAAGCCTGGGGAAATGGCAGCAATTTTAAATAATCTTCAGGAAGGGGATGTGCTTTTTGTTGATGAGATTCATCGTTTAAACCGTCAGGTGGAAGAAGTGCTGTATCCGGCGATGGAAGATTTTGCCATTGATATTATGCTGGGGAAGGAATCATCGGCTCGTTCTATCCGTTTGGATCTGCCTCATTTTACGCTGGTAGGGGCGACTACCCGGGCGGGATTGCTGACAGCGCCATTAAGAGACAGATTCGGGGTGGTGCAAAAGCTGGAGTTTTATACGCCGGAAGAGCTGACGATTATTGTAAAACGTTCGGCTAAGGTGCTGGGTGTGGAAATTGATGAAGAGGGAGCTTCGGAAATTGCCCGTCGTTCCCGGGGTACTCCCCGTCTGGCCAACCGGCTTTTGAAACGGGTACGGGATTTTGCCCAGGTAAAATATGAAGGGAAGATTACAAAAGAAGTATCCGATTTTGCTTTGGATATATTAGACGTGGACAAAGCAGGGCTTGACAATAACGATCGCAATATTCTCCTGACAATTATCGAAAAGTTTGGCGGAGGGCCGGTGGGGCTGGATACCTTGGCGGCTGCGCTTGGAGAGGACGGAGGGACTTTGGAGGAAGTCTATGAGCCATATTTGCTGATGAATGGATTCTTAAACCGGACGCCCAGGGGACGTATAGCGACAAAACGTGCATACCACCACCTGGATGTGGTTTACTTTGGATAGAAACAATTGCATAATAAAGGAAACTCATGCTATAATCACAACAGAGCGTACAACATACAGAAGGGGAGAAATCAGAGGTCGAGATATGAACCAGAAAAACATTATGGAAGTTTTAATTGACGGGAAAATTTATCAGTTAAGCGGTTCTGAGGAAGAGATGTATCTGCAAAAGATGGCTGCATATTTAAATGAAAAAATAGGAAAATTGCGGAAAAATGACGGATTTACCCGTTTAAGCGCCGACTACCAGTCGGTGTTGCTACAATTAAATATTGCTGATGACTTTTTTAAAGAACAGGAGAAGGCCAATATCCTGGCGGAGGAGAAGACGAATCTTGAGAAAGATATTTATAGCTTGAAACATGAGCTGGTTACTATGCAAATGCAGATGGAGCGTATGACGAGAGAGTGGGAAGCGGAGAAAGATAAGCATAAGGAAGAGAAACGTTCTTTTAATCCGGCAAGTTCAGAAGTAGAGAAAAAGAAAGCGCTGCAGGCGGCCGCGGCTGCCGCTGCAAAAGCCTATCGCTGATTGAAGGTAACATTTTAGATAGGCAGGAGAATGTTCGGCCTGAATGGCTACGATTGAAGATTCAGGGAAAGGAGAATGGTTTGAAACCACATGTGGAACTTCTGGCTCCGGCTGGGTCAATGGAAAGTATGGTTGCCGCGGTTAATGCGGGAGCAGATGCGGTGTATATGGGAGGAAGCCGTTTCGGCGCCAGGGCTTATGCGGATAATCCGGAAGAGGATAAGTTTCTGCAAGCTATCGATTATGCTCATCTTCATGGATGCAGACTGTATATGACTGTCAATACTTTAGTGAAAGAAGAAGAATTGAGCCAAGTGGAAGATTTTCTCAAGCCTTACTACCGGCAGGGGCTGGATGCGGCGATTGTACAGGATATGGGGGTTTTTGCCCTTATTCGGCATCGGTTTCCCAAGCTTCCTGTTCATGCGAGCACGCAGATGACCGTCACCGGACACCGGATGGCAAAAATGCTGAAAAACTTGGGAGCCACCAGGGTGGTGACGGCCAGGGAACTGTCTCTGGAGGAGATAGCCCGAATACATCAGGAGGTAGATATTGAGATAGAAAGCTTTATCCATGGCGCTCTTTGCTATTGTTATTCCGGTCAATGCCTGCTCAGCAGCCTGATCGGCGGCCGCAGCGGCAATCGGGGAAGGTGCGCACAGCCTTGCCGCCTTCCTTATGGGCTTCAGAGGGGGAAGAAGGATAATAAAAGCTATCTGTTAAGTTTGAAAGATTTATGTACATTGGATATTCTGCCGGACATTATCGAGTCAGGCGTATATTCACTGAAAATTGAAGGACGGATGAAGAGCGCCCGCTACACGGCCGGGGTAGTCAGTGTTTACCGAAAATACGTGGATTTGTATTGTGCGGAAGGAAGAGAAGGCTATCATGTGTTCCCCGAAGACCGGGATATGCTGAGGAAGCTTTTTGACCGGGGCGGTTATACCGATGGGTATTACCATCGGCATAATGGCAGGGATATGATTGCCCTGAAAGAAAAACCGTCTTTTCGTGAAGTGGATCAGGCCCTGTTTGACCGTTTGGATAATGAATATGTGAATAAAAAGAAACAGGAAGCGCTCGAAGGGGAATTGACGGTCCGTCAAGGAGAGGCGCTTTGCCTCAAATTGAAATTTCCCGCCGTGACTATTGAAAATCGTGCGCCGGACGGGGAAAAGCCTGTTGATATCGTTGTCACAGGACAAGTCGCAGAGACAGCACAAAACCAGCCTTTGACAAAGGAGCGTTTATTTAAACAGATGAATAAAACCGGCGATAGCCCGTTTTATTTTCGGCAGCTTGAGATCGAATTATCCGGAAGTTGTTTTTTGCCGGTACAGGCATTAAATGAGCTGCGCCGACAGGGAATGGCAAAGATGGAGCAGGTTATTCTCCAGCCCTATCGCAGGGCATGCGAGGAGGAGACGGATAAACGATCAGGACAGGAGATATTGTTTTCACAACAAGGAGAGCTTGTGCATCGCCCGTCTCCTTGTATTCATGTAGCCCTGGAAACTTCCGAAGGGTTAAAATTGATGGCATCTCATCCGAATATTGACGAAATTTATTTGGATGCAGGCGGATTTTCGGCGAAGCAATGGAAAGGGGCAGCCAAAATCTGTCATCAGAAAGGAAAGAAATGCGCGCTGATTCTGCCGTATATTTTTCGGGACAAAGCCGAACAATATTTCCAGGATCACATCGAGGAATTGAAAAATGCCGGATTTGACGAATTAGTTTTGCGGTCGATGGAAGAGGCCGAATTTTTGCGTGAGGAGGAGATTCGCCTTCCCATGGTATTTGACGCCAATCTCTATGCCATGAACCATCTTGCCGCGTTTATGATGGTACAGGCAGGGGCTTCCCGCCTGACACTGCCTTTAGAGCTGAATGGGCGCGAGCTGGGGGATTTATGTTCCCGGGAGACGGGCTGCCAGGGCTGGGAGGCCGTCGTATATGGTTATCTTCCTGCGATGGTATCTGCCCAGTGCATCCAGAGCACGGTGGAAGGGTGCAGCAGACAGCCCCGGGTGCGGTACGTGAGGGATCGGACAGGCCAAAACCTTCCGGTAAAGAATTTTTGTCAATTTTGTTATAATGTCTTGTACAATCCCAAGCCGCTGTTCCTTTTGGGACAGGAGCATTTGGCGGACGGATTAAGGGGAGCCGTTTTGCGTATCCAGTTCTCTTTAGAGACGCCGCAGCAGATGCAGGAAGTGGTCGATCAATATGCCGGTTATTTTTGTCAGGGAAAGGCTGTCTCATTGCAGCTTGACGATTTTACCCGGGGACATTGGAAACGTGGCGTAGAGTAGAGGAATTTATGGTTAATGTGATTATTGAAGTGTCAAAATATTTGATGACACTTTTTATAGCGATTTATACGTATCTGAATTTCAGCTATTTCCGCTTTCACGATGAAGAGCGGCAAAGAAGGATATGCGGACAGCAAAACCTGATTATGGCTTTGCTGCATTTGACTGCATACTCGATTTTATATTTGAAGTCAGAAGATGAGCGGTTTATCTTGTTTTATTTGGAACAAGTGGTATTCTTTGCTGCATACATTGGTTTGTATCGGCTGTTTTATCGTAACCGGACGCAAATTTTGGTCAATAATATGTGTATGCTGCTGTGTGTGGGATGGATTATTATGGCGCGTTTGTCTTTTGATAAAGCCTTGCGTCAGTTTTTTATTGTAGCAGCGGCAGCGCTGGCAACCTGGATAATCCCGCTGATTGTAAACCGGATATGGCAGTTGTCGCAGATCCCCTGGATTTACGGATTGATGGGCTTGGGAATGCTGGCGATGGTATGGATGATTGGCAATAACAGTTATGGAGCCCAGCTTTCTCTGACTGTTGGCGGTATTTCATTTCAGCCGTCGGAATTTGTCAAAATCAGTTTTGTGTTTTTTGTGGCGGCTATGTTTTATTCGTCTGTCAATATTCGTTCGGTAGCGGCGGTATCCCTGGTTGCTGCCGCGCATGTACTGGTGCTGGTATTGTCTAAAGATTTGGGAAGCGCACTGATTTTTTTTGTCACTTATCTGGCTATGCTTTTTGTGGCTACAAATAACTGGTTTTACCTTTTGTCCGGTGCAGGAGCCGGATGCTGTGCTTCTATGCTGGCTTATGGGCTGTTTTCCCATGTGAGGACGCGGGTGGCCGCCTGGTGGAATCCCTGGGCGGATATTGATAATCGGGGATATCAGATTACACAGTCTCTGTTCGCAGTTGGAACGGGGGGATGGTTTGGCATGGGGCTTTATCAGGGAATGCCATATAAAATTCCGGTGGTGGAAAAGGATTTTGTTTTTTCGGCCATTTCCGAAGAATTAGGAGGGATTTTTGCTCTTTGCGTGATTTTGATTTGTCTGGGCTGTTTTTTGCAGTTTATGATGATTGCGGGGAAAATGCAGGCTTCTTTTTACAAGCTGATTGCTTTCGGACTGGGGATAGAATATATTTTTCAGGTGTTTTTGTCTGTGGGAGGAGTGATTAAATTTATTCCGTCTACGGGAGTGACGCTGCCTCTGATCAGTTATGGCGGGAGTTCTGTGCTCAGCACATTTGTTTTATTTGGGGTGATTCAGGGATTATATATTCTGAAGAAAAATGATGAGGAGGACTATGGATAGACAATTACCTAATCCGAAGGCGAATAAAAATATTTTGCGGATTACCTATGTAATTGCCGGATTGTTTGTTTGCCTTATTGGCTATTTCGGATATTTTCTGCAGTTCCGGAGAGAGAGTGTGATCAACAATTCTTATAATGCCCGTTTGGATCGTTTTGCAGACCGCATTGTCCGGGGAGAATTGCAAAGCCATGATGGGCGTATCCTGGCCAGGACTGCCGTAGCGGAGGACGGGGCAGAGACACGGGTTTATCCATATGGTCCTCTGTTTGCCCATGTTGTAGGGTATTTCCATATGGGGAAAACCGGGTTGGAAGCGCTGGGAAATTTTTATCTTCTTACTTCTCATGTTAATTTGATCGAGAAAACGGTCAATGAGTTGTCGAATATCAAAAACATTGGCGATAAGGTAATCACTACTTTGGATGTGGATTTGCAGCAGGCGGCTTACGACGCGCTGGGAGATCGGCGGGGAGCCGTAATTGTGATGGAACCTGGCACGGGAAAAATTTTGGCTATGGTATCCCGCCCTGATTTTGATCCCAACACGCTGGAACAAGACTGGGATATGCTGATTTCCGGGGAAAACACTCAGGCTCAGCTTTTAAACAGGGCAACGCAGGGACTGTATCCGCCAGGTTCTACGTTTAAGATGGTTACCGTTTTGGAATATATTCGTGAGAATCCGGAAACCTGGCGTGATTTTACTTTTGATTGTGATGGCCAATATGAGTGTGGAGATTATACCATATCCTGTTATCATGGCAATGCTCACGGCAGCCAGACTCTGGAACAGGCATTTGCGAATTCCTGTAACGGGGCATTTGCTGCTTTAGGGCTGGAATTAAATCCGGGCGGTCTTTATACTTTGTCGGAACAATTGCTGTTTAACGGCGAGCAGCCGTTGTCATTAGCGTTCAGCAAAAGTTCCTTTGTAATGGGCAGCGACGCCGGGGTTTGGGAAATCCTGCAAACATCTATCGGCCAGGGCAGTACCCAGATGACGCCCATGCACAATGCCATGCTGACGGCAGCCGTTGCCAATGGGGGGACCTTGATGAAACCTTATTTGATTGAACGTGTGGAAAATGCTGCCGGCGAAGAGATTCATAAATTTTTTCCGGAGTCCGGCGCCAAGTTAATGACGGCGGAGGAAGCTTCTCTTCTATCTGAACTGATGAGACGGGTGGTAACGGAAGGAACCGGTTCGGCGGTTCGGACAGATGCTTACCCAGTGGCGGGAAAGACCGGTTCGGCGGAGTTTGAGACGGGGAAAGAAACACATGCCTGGTTTACCGGTTTTGCCCCGGTGGACAACCCGCAGTTGACCGTGACGGTGGTAGTAGAAGAGTCAGGCTCCGGCGGACAGATTGCGGCGCCCGTGGCAAGGGCGATTTTTGACGTTTACTTTTCCCGGTAACCGGGCAACCGCATATGCCCATTTGAAATGTCACTTTTTTCTTGTATTTTTGAAAGAAACGAGGTATACTAGATGCAGTCATGTGACACACCACAAGAAGCGTGCGTATTATGCCGCTGATACAGGAGGATTTGCAATGATAGAAGCAACGAGCTGTGGAGGTGTGGTTATATTTCGTGGCAAGATTCTGGTGCTCTACAAAAATTACAAGAATAAGTACGAGGGCTGGGTATTGCCAAAGGGAACTGTAGAAGCGGGAGAGGAGTATAAAGAAACAGCGCTTCGGGAAGTAAAAGAAGAGACCGGTGTAAGCGCTTCAATTATCAAGTATATTGGAAAAAGTTCTTATTCCTTTACCACTCCTCAGGATATGGTGGAGAAGGATGTCCATTGGTACTTGATGATGGCAGACAGCTATTACAGCAAACCACAACGGGAAGAGCATTTCATTGATTCCGGTTATTATAAGTTTTATGAGGCATACCACTTGCTGAAGTTTTCCAATGAGAAGCAGATTTTGGAGAAAGCTTATAATGAATATCTGGATTTAAAAAAAGCCAACCTCTGGGGCAGTAAGAAGTATTTCTAAACAAATAAAAAAGTGTGTGTCTTGACGCACACTCGCGCCGGAGCGCGGTTGCGACAGCAACCATCTTCCTTTGCGCGAAGTGCGCATCCGCGCGGAGCGTTTTGTATCATAGGATGCACTTTCCTATGATATAAAAAAGTTTATATTTACAGACAGGCAGCCGTTTTTATCAGGGAAGATGGTTGCCTGCCTGTTTTTCGTTTCATAGGAAATTGCGTCCGATGAAACAAAACGCTTCGCGGGATGCGCGCTTTTTATTTCTGTGGGCAACGAGCCAAGTAGCCGTGCTTGCACGGATATTTGGCGACCGCTGCGGGATATTTCATTTTACTGTGCTTGGAGGTAAATCAGAGGGAAAGAGACTTAGGAAACAGCTCCCATAAAAAGGGAGGAGCCGACAGCTACTGCGATAGCTGCCGGCGATTATGAAAAAATTTTATCTAAATGTTGTAGTAAGCAATTCCTTTAATAATTATAGTATAGACGCAATTTGTGAAAGAAGTTTAGCAAAAATATAGAATATCTGTGAACATTTGCAAAGAATTGTAAACAAAACATGAACACATAAGATTCCTATTTATGATATTGGTGGCTGTCCAACAACTGGTTTTTCATGTGCCATAATTCATGTGAAAGATCGATGTGTACCTGATGAGGATACTCCAGACGCTTGGATTCGTCCCATAAGGTATCCAGTTCCTTCATGCAGTATTCCCGGATATCCATGACTTTGGGAGATTGATATACGCATTGGCCTTTTTGGAATACAGGGATCATCAGTTCCCGCAAAGTATAACTGTTGGGGGCTAAGTGAGTCTTTTTCCAAGTCTCTGTGGGATCAAAAAGCAGCAGGGAGTTAGTGCTGTCATAGTTTTCCTCTACCAGGCAGATCAAATCGGCAATGATTTTGCCGGTGTGTTTTTGATAAATCCGCAGGATGGTTTTGTTGCCCGGATTGGTGATTTTTTCTGCATTCTCGGACAGCTTGATTTTCGGGATAAATTTTTTGGTTGCTTTATCCTGGATGGCAGCCAGTTTGTAGACGCCGCCGAAAGACGGGCAGTCTTTGGAGGTGATCAGGTTGGTGCCTACGCCCCAGGAGTTTATCGTAGCTCCCTGCAGCTTTAAGGAACGGATCAGGTTTTCATCCAAATCATTAGAGGCGGAAATAATTGCGTCGGAAAAGCCGGCTTCGTCCAGCATTTTCTTCGCTTCCTTGGACAGGTAGGCCAAATCGCCGCTGTCTAAGCGGATTCCGTAAAAGTTCAGAGGAATGTCGGCCTGGCGCATTTCGGTAAAAACTTTGATTGCGTTGGGCACGCCGGAGTTTAAGGTATCATAGGTGTCTACAAGCAGAATGCAGGCTGTAGGATACAGACGGGCATAGGCACGGAAAGCAGTAAGCTCGTCAGGGAAACTCATAATCCAGCTATGGGCATGGGTACCTTTTACCGGTACGTCAAACATCTGCCCGCACAAGACATTGGAGGTGCCGATACAGCCGCCGATTACGGCGGCCCGGGCGCCGTAAATCCCTGCGTCCGGCCCCTGGGCGCGGCGCAGGCCGAATTCCATGACGCCGTCGCCTTTGGCGGCATAAACTACCCTGGCAGCTTTGGTGGCGATGAGCGACTGATGGTTAATAATATTTAACAGAGCCGTTTCGACCAGTTGTGCTTCCATAATGGGGGCAATAACTTTGACCAGAGGTTCCCGAGGGAAAATCACGGTACCTTCAGGAATGGCATAGATGTCGCCGGAAAAACGGAAATTTTTCAGGTATTTCAGAAAATCTTCGTCAAACAATCCGGTAGAACGAAGGTAATCGATATCGTTTTGTTCAAAATGCAGGTTGTTGATGTATTCAATCACTTGTTCCAAACCGGCGCAGACAGCATAGCCTCCGTTGTTGGGATTGTTGCGGAAAAACGCGTCAAAAATAACGGTTTCGTTGGCATCTTTTTCTTTAAAATATCCCTGCATCATGGTAAGCTCGTATAAATCAGTGAGTAAAGTCAGATTTCTTGTGTTCATTTCAGGTTCCTCCCTTTTGGTTTCCTGTATAGTTTTCATGAAGTATAGCAGAAAAGCAGGAAAAATACAAATCAATTGTTAAAAAAATATCAAATATTTAAGCCGAAGAAAAATAGAAATCCCGGCGGTTTAGGTTGACAATTCTGAGAGGACTCAATATAATAAGCATATAAAAATATGATGATACCAGGGTCAAAAGGTCAAAAAATTCGATGCAAGCTTGCTTGCAAGAGGATTTCATCATCAAAATATTTAGCAAAAGCAATGACGGAGACAGTAGGCATGCAGGGAAAGCTTCAGCGATTCGGGGATGGTGGAAGCCCGAAGCAAGTACGGCAGCGGCTGAATATCCCTCCTGAGCTGCAGGCCGAAGGAAAAAGAAGGAATCAGGTCCCGGAATTTTTCTGGTAGGCCGTGTCGGTTATCCCGCCGTTATGGGGAACGCATATGGTAGTATGCAGTAATAGGTGGTAAAGTGAAGCAAGGCTTCTGTCCTCATTACGGGGCGGGGGCTATTTTGTTTCCCGGGGATATTCGGATACAGCGGTTTGGCTGCCCGGATGGTTGCTCCCCGATTTCCTATGGGAAAACAGAGAGGCTCTAAAATGATTACCACATATCGGAGGTAAGGAACATGTATGAGAAAGTATCTGCAGATTTGAAATTTGTAGACCGGGAAAAGAAAGTGAAGAAATTTTGGGAAGACAATCAAATCTTCCAAAAAAGCATGGACAGCCGTAAGGACGGTCCTACTTATACCTTTTATGACGGGCCGCCCACGGCCAACGGCAAGCCTCATATCGGCCATGTGCTGACCAGGGTCATCAAAGATATGATTCCCCGCTATCGTACGATGAAAGGCTATATGGTTCCCCGCAAGGCCGGATGGGACACTCATGGCCTGCCGGTGGAGCTGGAAGTGGAAAAGATGCTGGGTTTGGATGGCAAGGAACAGATTGAGCAATACGGTCTGGAGCCTTTTATCGCCCACTGTAAGGAAAGTGTCTGGAAGTATAAAGGAATGTGGGAAGATTTCTCCGCAACAGTCGGCTTTTGGGCGGATATGGAAGATCCCTATGTTACCTACCATAATGATTTTATTGAATCTGAGTGGTGGGCGTTAAAAAAGATTTGGGAGAGGGGCCTTTTGGAAAAAGGGTTTAAGACTATTCCTTACTGCCCCCGGTGCGGTACCCCGTTGTCCAGTCATGAGGTGGCTCAGGGCTATAAGGATGTGAAGGAGCGCTCGGCCATAGTCCGTTTTAAGGTGAAGGGGGAGGAGGCATATATCCTGGCCTGGACGACGACTCCCTGGACGCTTCCCAGCAATGTAGCCTTATGTGTGAATCCTGATGAGGCTTATGTCAAGGCAAAGGCGGCGGACGGTTTTACCTATTATATGGCCGAAGCTCTTTTGGATACGGTTCTGGGAAAGCTGGCGGACGAAGAAAAGGGTGTGGCTGCTTACGAGGTTTTGGAAACATACAAAGGCAAAGATCTGGAGTATAAGGAATATGAGCCGCTGTTTGCTTATGTGGCGCCGCTTTGTAAAAAGCAGCAAAAAAAGGCGTTTTATGTGGTTTGTGACCATTATGTTACCTTGACAGACGGTACAGGTGTGGTACACATTGCGCCGGCTTTCGGTGAAGACGACTCCAAAGTTGGGCGCAAGTACAGGCTGCCTTTTATCCAGTTGGTAGATACCAAGGGCCAGATGACAAAACCGACTCCTTGGGCGGGAACTTTTGTGAAAGCGGCAGATCCTTTGGTTTTGGATTACCTTAAAGAAGCGGGACTCCTGTTTTCTGCCCCGGTTTTCGAGCATAGCTATCCTCATTGCTGGCGTTGTGAGACTCCGCTGATTTATTATGCCTGGGAGTCCTGGTTTATCAAGATGACGGCAGTCAAGGAAGATTTGATCCGCAACAACAACACGATCAACTGGATTCCCGAGAGCATCGGCAAGGGGCGCTTCGGGGATTGGCTGGAAAATGTCCAGGATTGGGGCCTCAGCCGGAACCGTTATTGGGGTACGCCGTTAAATATTTGGGAATGTTCCTGCGGCTGCCAGCATGCCGTCGGCAGTATTGAGGAATTGAAATCCATGTCGCCCAATTGCCCGGAAAATATTGAGCTGCACCGTCCGTTCATCGATGCTGTGACGATTACCTGTCCCAAGTGCAAAGGGCAGATGAAGCGGGTGCCGGAGGTGATCGACTGCTGGTTTGACTCAGGCGCTATGCCGTTTGCCCAGCATCATTATCCTTTTGAGAACCAGGAATTGTTCAATCAGCAGTTTCCGGCAGACTTTATCTCGGAGGCCGTGGATCAGACACGTGGATGGTTTTATTCGCTGTTGGCTATTTCCACATTGATTTTTAACAAGGCTCCTTATAAAAACGTTATTGTTATGGGCCATGTTCAGGACGAAAACGGGCAGAAGATGAGCAAAACCAAGGGTAATGCCGTCGATCCTTTCGATGCTCTGGCGGCTTACGGCGCAGATGCAATCCGCTGGTACTTTTATATTAACAGCGCGCCCTGGCTGCCAAACCGGTTCCATGGAGATGCAGTACAGGAAAAACAGCGCAAATTTATGGGTACCTTGTGGAATACCTACGCGTTTTTTGTCTTGTATGCCAATATTGACCAGTTTGATGCCACAAAATATTCCTTGGAATATGAGAAGCTGCCCGTGATGGACCGGTGGCTGCTGTCCAAGATGAATTCCATGATTCAGGATGTCGACAGCCATTTGGAAAATTATCGGATTCCTGAAGCGGCGCGGTCATTACAGGATTTTGTGGAAGATATGAGCAATTGGTATGTGCGGAGGAGCCGTGAGCGTTTCTGGGCAAAAGGAATGGAACAGGATAAGATTAATGCTTATATGACCCTGTATACGGCTCTGGTGTCTACAGCTAAAGCGGCGGCGCCGATGATCCCCTTTATGACCGAGGATATTTATCAGAATCTTGTGCGGAGTATTGATCAGGATGCCCCGGAAAGCATACATTTGTGCAGCTTCCCGGCAGTCGACGCTTCCCATATTGACAAAAAACTGGAAGAGGATATGGATGAGGTATTAATGATTGTCGTCCTTGGCCGTGCTGCCAGAAACAAGGCAAATCTGAAGAACCGTCAGCCGCTTGGCAAAATGTATGTGAAAGCGGAGCATGGGCTGTCTGATTTTTATGTGCGGATCATCGAAGATGAGCTGAATGTAAAAAACGTAGAATTTACCGATGACGTGCGCAGTTTTACATCCTACAGTTTCAAACCACAGTTAAAGACCGTAGGTCCCAAGTACGGAAAGCAGTTGGGCAATATCCGCAAAGCGCTGGCAGAAGTTGACGGCAATAAGGCTATGGATGATTTGAAAGCGGATGGCGTGCTGAAATTCTATTTTGACGGAGTGCAGGTTGAGCTGGCAGAAGAGGACCTGCTGATTGATATGGCTCAGGCAGAAGGATATGTGTCGGAAGGGGACAATACCGTTACCGTGGCTATGGATACCAATTTGACGCCGGAGCTGGTGGAAGAAGGCTTTGTGCGGGAATTAATCAGTAAGATCCAGACCATGAGGAAGGAAGCCGGTTTTGAGGTGACTAACCATATTTATGTCTATCAGCAGGACAATGACAAGCTTTCCGGTATTTTGGATAAATACAGGGAGGTTATCGGGAGCGAGGTGTTGGCTGATCGTATCCTGACCGGCCAGATGACTGGCTATGTGAAAGAATGGAATATCAATGGAGAGAAGACAACATTAGGCGTGGAAAAAGCAGAGTAGGTCGTTTGCAGATCAGGAGGAAAAAGCAAAATGAGCGTTGGATTTAATAAAGAAGAATTTAAAAAGACGATTATTTACAATGTAAGGAACTTATTTCGTAAGACTATAGATGAAGCGACTCCGGCCCAGATGTTTCAGGCTGTATCTTATGCGGTAAAGGATGTAATTATTGACGAGTGGATTGCCAGCCAGAAAACATATGCCAAACAGGATGTGAAAACTGTCTATTATTTGTCCATGGAGTTTTTGATGGGACGGGCCCTGGGAAATAATATTATCAATATTATGGCCTGGGATGAGGTTAAGGAAGTTTTGGATGAGATGGGGTTTGATCTGAATGTGATTGAAGACCAGGAGCCGGATGCGGCTCTTGGAAACGGCGGTTTGGGACGTCTGGCTGCCTGTTTTCTGGATTCCCTGGCTACGCTTGGCTATCCGGCGTATGGCTGCGGTATCCGCTATCATTATGGCATGTTCAAACAGAAAATTGATAAGGGATATCAGATCGAGGTGCCGGACGAGTGGCTTAAGGACGGCAATCCCTTTGAAGTGCGCCGTTCTGAGTATTCCACAGAGGTGAGATTTGGCGGTTATGTGAGAGTCGAGTGGGTAGACGGCAAGGAAAAGTTTGTCCAGGATGGTTATCAGTCCGTGCTGGCCGTCCCGTATGACTTGCCCGTCGTCGGGTATGGCAACAACATCGTCAACACTTTGCGGATATGGGATGCCCAGCCGATCAATACCTTTAGCCTGGAATCTTTTGACCGGGGGGATTATCAGAAGGCTGTTGAGCAGGAGAACCTTGCCAAAACTATCTGTGATGTGCTTTATCCCAACGATAATCATAATGCCGGAAAGGAATTGCGATTAAAGCAGCAGTATTTCTTTATTTCTGCCAGCGTGCAGCGTGCCGTGTCCAAGTATATGGAAAAGCATGACGATGTGCGGAAATTTTACGAGAAAAATGTTTTCCAGCTTAATGACACCCATCCGACTGTGGCAGTAGCGGAGCTGATGAGGATATTGTTGGATGTATACAACATTTCCTGGGATGAAGCCTGGGAGGTGGCAACGAAGACCTGCGCTTATACAAACCATACGATTATGGCCGAAGCGCTGGAAAAATGGCCAATTGAACTGTTTTCCCGCCTGCTGCCGCGCATTTACCAAATCGTAGAAGAGATTAACCGGCGGTTTATTATTGAGATTAACCAGATGTATCCGGGCGACCAGAATAAAGTGTCCAAGATGGCGATTATTTATAACGGCCAGGTCCGCATGGCGCATATGGCGATTGCCGCCAGTTTCTCTGTCAATGGCGTAGCCCATCTTCATACGGAGATTTTGAAAAATCAGGAACTTAAAGATTTTTATGAGATGATGCCGGAAAAATTTAACAATAAGACCAACGGCATTACCCAAAGACGTTTCCTTCTTCATGGGAATCCCCTCCTGGCGGATTGGGTGACTTCCAAGATTGGGAATGAATGGATTACCAATCTGTCGGCTATCAGCGATTTAAAATTGTATGTGGATGACGAGAAATGCCAGCATGAGTTCATGAATATCAAATACCGCAATAAATTGCGTCTGGCTAAGTATATCAAGGAGCACAACGGTATTGATGTGAATCCACGGTCAATTTTTGACGTGCAGGTAAAACGTCTTCATGAATATAAGCGCCAGCTCATGAATATTCTTCATGTAATGTATCTGTATAACAAGCTCAAAGAAGATCCGAATATGGATATCATACCGAGAACCTTTATTTTTGGCGCTAAGGCGGCAGCAGGTTATAAGAGGGCAAAGCTGACCATCAAGCTGATTAATGCTGTTGCTGATGTGATCAATAATGATAAATCCATCAACAATAAGATCAAGGTGGTGTTTATTGAAGATTACCGCGTATCAAATGCGGAGATCATTTTTGCGGCGGCTGATGTCAGTGAGCAGATTTCTACGGCCAGCAAGGAAGCCTCCGGTACCGGCAATATGAAATTTATGCTCAACGGCGCTTTGACTATCGGCACGATGGATGGAGCCAATGTGGAGATTGTAGAAGAGGTAGGCAAAGAAAATGCTTTTATTTTCGGCACTTCTTCAGATGAGATTATTGAACTTGAAAAAAACCGCAGTTATGATCCTATGCAGATTTTTAACAATGACCAGGAAATCCGCCATGTGCTGATGCAGTTGATTAACGGGCATTTCTCCCCGCAAAATCCGGAGCTGTTCAGGGATATTTATGATTCCCTGTTAAATACCAAGAGCAGCGACAGGGCAGATACTTATTTTATCCTAAAGGATTTCCGTATGTATGCAGAAGCACAGAAACGGGTAAATGAAGCTTATGCCGATCAGAAATGGTGGGCCAGGGCAGCTATGATGAATGTGGCTTGCAGCGGAAAATTCTCTTCTGACAGGACGATTGAGGAATATGTCAGAGATATTTGGCATTTGAAGAAAGTGGAAGTGGAATTGTAAACAGAAGCTTACCGCGAATAGAAAGAAGAATCCCTTCATAGACTGATAATGTACTCTTGGAGCGTTTTGTATCATAGGAAATTGCGTCCTATGATACAAAACGCTCCGTGGAGATGCGCACTTCGCGCAAAGGAAGATGGTTGCTGTCGCAACCGCGCTCCGGCGCGAGTGTGCGTCAAGACGCACACTTTTTTAAGTATATTGACAGTTCAGGAGGGATTCTTTTTATGCGGAAGTGGGCGATGGCGGTGGCGGTAATGATTTTATTTCCTTGGGTGGTATCGCTGATGTGGATGAGAACGGCTGGCGATACGGGAGCGGCAGCCGCTAATGGCGAGCCGGGGCAGCAGGGAGAAACAGTGCAGGTGACGGAGCAAAAAGAATCGGAAGGTCAGGAAACATGGCTGGAAAAAGGCCCGCAAACGGAAAGCCAGACAGGGGATTTGGCCGGTCAGGGATATAGCGGAGCAGCAGATGAGGAAACGGCAAACAACGTTAATGAGGGACAGGCAGAGGGAAAAGAGACAGGGTTTGAAGGAATATCGGAAGGGGAAAAGCCCAGAGTTTTGCGGAAAATCCTGGTGGAGAGGAAAGGATTAAAGACTTATATTGAGGCAGAGGATTATCTGCCGGGGGTAATGGTTTGCCAGATTTACGGGGATTGCAGTCAGGAGGCGCTCAAGTGTCAGGCAGTTATCGCCAGGACTTATCTGTATCGGCTGATGGACGGGCGGACGGAAATCTATGAAGAGGAACTGGATTTGGATTATTTAGGGGAAAGCCAGGCGGCCAGGGGAGCGGACAGAGAGCAAATTCTTGATTTGCTGGAGAGGTGTCGCGAGGCGGCAGATGCTACCCGCGGAGTGGTAATGAAATATAATGATCGGTATATTTTGCCTTTGTTTCATTCGATAAGCGCCGGACGGACCAGGATGGGGGACGAACAATTTCCTTATCTGCAGTCGGTGGAAAGTGCATCCGATACCCGGAGAGAAGATTATATGCAGGTGAAGGAATGGAGCTGGGATGAATTTGCCGCTGCGGTCAATCAAATCCCCGGAGCTGTCCCGGTAGAGGCCGGACAAGTGTCGGGACAGATACAGACGGTAAAAAAAGATGATGCCGGTTATATGGAACAAATTAAGATCGGAGCGAAAATCTATACCGGAGATGAGATACAATATGCTTTAGGGCTCCCCTCTCCCTGCTTCAGCCTGGAAAGCAGCCAGGAGGGCGTTCGCGTCAGGACGAGAGGAAGGGGACATGGTTATGGACTAAGCCAGGCCGGCGCTGACAGCATGGCCCGGGAAGGATGGGGGTATGAAGATATCCTGAATCATTATTATAAAAATATCTTACTGATTTCTGAATAACTCTTGCCGCTTTGGTAAAACTACTACCGAGGTGATAAACGGTGAGAGATAAAATCAATCTAATGTTCAAGGACAAATTATTCCTTGTCATGCTGGTACTGGGCCTGCTGACTATAGTTGCTGCAGCAGGTGTGATTACAATGAGAGGAGACGGCCAGGAGCAGAATCCCTATGTGGATATGCAGGGGCAGGAGGAACTTCTTGCTGAGGAACCGGCGCAGGAGTCACAGGCGCCTGTGGCAGGAGAATCCGACGCGCGTCCGGCCCGGCCGGAAAAAACAGAAGAAAAGGTGGCGCAGCAGCCTGCCAATACCGATACGGTAGTCCAGGAAGAAACCTATGAGATTGCGGCCGGAAACCGGAATTCTTCTCAGGAAGCAAAAGCTGTGGGGACAGGCGTTGAGGCAGCGAAGCCTTTGGTATTGGATTTTTCGGAAACGAGTCAGATGAGCTGGCCTGTTGCCGGGAATGTGGTGCTCGACTACAGCATGGATTCCACGATTTATTTTCCGACGCTGGATCAGTATAAATGCAATCCGGCGCTGGTAATCCAAGGCGAAGTAAGCAATCCTGTTTATGCACCAGCCAATGCCCGGGTGACAGAGGCGGGCGTCAATGAGGAAATCGGCAATTATCTGGTATTGGATTTGGGTAATGAATACACAGCCGTCTGCGGCCAGTTGAAGGAAGTAACGGCCGTCGAAGGAGAGTACCTGGAGAAAGGCCAGCTTTTGGGCTATGTCGCGGAGCCGACAAAATATTATACCATTGAGGGCAGTAATGTGTATTTCCAATTAAGTTATCAGGGAAAGGCAATTGATCCGCTGGATTATCTGGAATAAAGGCAACGGCGCAGGTATCCGCTGAGGGAATCTTAAGCCATAAAACGCGGCGGTTATGGAAAGCGTATAGGTATACGCAAACCATAACGGCCGCTTTGGCTTTTGCAGGCGTCAGGATGAAAAGAAGCTTGACATTTTTTGAGAATGCCTTTATAATGATATTACTGGAAGATTGATTTAATCAATTAATCATTGAGAGGGAGGATGTCATGAATAGCCAACTGATATGGAAGGATGAGTTCAATATTGGGATAACAATTATTGATAAGGAACATCAGTGGCTCTTTGCGATTGTTAACAAACTTTTGGCTCTTGAGGCAGAGGAGAAAAAAAACAGAAAAGCATGTCAGGAAGGGATTAAGTATTTGAAAGAACATGCGATGAAGCATTTTGACGATGAAGAGAAATACATGGAATTGATTGCTTATGAAGACCTTGAGACTCATCGGCGTTTACATAGAGGTTTCAGAGAAAATTTGCTGCCGGCTTTGGAAAAGGAGCTGAAGGATGAGGATTATTCTCCTTCTTCGGTAGACCATTTTTTATCTGTCTGTGCAGGATGGCTGATTGGGCATACTCTGGCTGAGGATAAAGCCATTACGGGAGAGAGGATGAGCAAGTGGGTGAACTTGCTTCCGGAACAGGAACTTGCGGCTATGGAGCAGGTGATTCTTAAACTGATAAAGAATATGTTCCGTTTGAAAGCAAAGGCAATCAGCGAATCGTACGGAGGAGAACGATTCGGCAAAGGGGTTTACTACCGGCTGGTCTATGGCAGGGAACAGGATAACCAAAAGTGGGAGATCCTTCTTGCCTTTGAGGATAGGATTTTGATCAATACAGTAGGTAAACTGATGGGAGTCAATACCGATAAGCTTGATATTATGCTGCTTAACGCAGCCAGATATACGGCGTGTCAATTTGTGGGTCGCGTTATGGCTCATTACCCGGCGGCCGATACTTACGAAATGGTAGAGGAAAATCTCCTGTCCTATGAACAGTTCCATCAGTTATTCGAGGATAACCGCTTTCAGGTGAGTTTGCTGTTTGGTACGGACCAGGGATATTTTTCTTTTTGCGTCATCGCGCCTCACGTGCTTTCAAAGAGCATCGGAACGCCTCTTGATACCAAAAACGCCATGGCGGAAATGGAAAAATACCTGACGGAGAAAGAGAAGAACAGAAGGCCGAAGATTCTTCTTGTGGATGATTCTATCACCATTCGGCAGGGGATAAAAAGGCTGCTGTCAGAGCAATATGAGGTTTCGGATGTCAATTCAGGGGCGGCGGCAATCCGCGCTATTTCTTTAGACAGGCCGGATCTGGTGCTGCTGGATTATGAAATGCCGGTTTGTGACGGAAGCCATGTGCTGGCTATGCTTCGTTCAGAGAAGGAATTTGCAGATATTCCGGTTATTTTCCTGACCAGCAAGGACGACCAGGAAAGCGTAAAAAAGGTATTGTCCCTGAAAGCGGACGGATATTTGCTGAAATATTTGAATCCGGGCGAAATCAAGAAAAGGATTGACGAGTATATAAAAAAATTAAGTGAATAATCATGCGTTATGAAGAAAAGGCGCAGATATCCGCTGAAGGAATTTTCAGCCGTAAAATGCGGCAGCTATGATTCACGTATTGCCTATACGTGAACCATAGCTGCCGTTTTTGCGGAGTATCTGGTAAAACGCGCCGGTAACATATTTTTTACCGGGTTTTGCGGGAAAAAGAATATGGTTACGGTTACTGGCGGTCGAAGGCCGGGTTAAAGGCGTAGAAATTCCGGCTGTCTAAATGATCCTGGACGTCTCTCAGGGCTTCGCCAAACCGCTGGAAGTGCACAATTTCCCGTTCCCTGAGGAAGCGGATAGGATCGCAAATTTCATGGTCTTTGACCATCCGCAGAATGTTGTCGTAAGTTGTCCTGGCTTTTTGCTCCGCGGCTAAATCTTCAAAAAGATCGGTAATCGGATCTCCTTTGGACTGGAACTCGCAGGCGTTGAACGGGATGCCACCTGCTGCCTGCGGCCAGATTCCTACAGTGTGGTCGATATAATAAGGGCCGAAACCGGATTCTTCAATTTGTTTGGGTGTCAAATTGCGGGTCAGTTGGTGGACAATGGAAGCGATAATTTCCCAGTGGGCCAGCTCTTCTGTACCTACATTGTGCTCAGAAATGTTCCAAATCAAGCCCTATGCGGACAAGCCCAGTGCTTTCGGCTTATCTGTACATAGCTTTGTCGGCTATGAAAGAATCGGCAAGCGGGATGAGGAAAGATACAGGAAAGGCGGCAGAAAGCCTTATTTCATCGAGCTTAGCGGCACTCCGAGATGGATAAACCTCTATGCGGTAGCGGATGCAGATGTCTATTATAATTATGAAGCGTGAGAAAAAGAGCTTGTCTGAAAGAAGTTGGACAAGCTCTTTTTGTGTACTAAACCACACAACTGAATAATTGAGATTGATTGGTTAGATGCCATTGACTTTGTTTTGAAAAAAGGCTATAATGTACTAAACCACACAATTGTTTAACTAATAGCGTTGAGTTTAGTGCAAAGGTGAATTTATGCTTAATCGTGAAGATAAGAAATTTCTCAGAGGAATTTTTTCAAAATATGATTATATTATGACCACATCACAACTGAAAGAAGAAAAACTGTTTTATCGAGATATTCAACGATTGCTGAACGATGGATATATCGAAAAAATTAAAAGAGGTTATTATGCTTGGGTAGAAGCAACGACTAAAACAGAAGTCCAAATTATCAGAGGCATGTTCCCCGACGCAGTCCTCTGTATGGAAACAGCTCTATTCTATTACCGATACAGTGACCGCAATCCCGCTGAATGGAGTATTACCATTGATAAGAATGTTTCGAGAAACCGTACAAGCATTGATTATCCGTTCGTAAAGGCATATCGAGTTGAGCCACCATTGGTAACATTGGGTGAAACAACAGGAGAAATTGATTATATAAAAATCAGAATCTATGACCGTGACCGAACGATTTGCGACATTCTGCGGAACATGAACAGGATGGATAAAGAGATTTTTAATAAGGCTATCCAAAGCTATGTGAAAGACCCTCAAAAAAATATTCCTAACCTTATGGAATACGCAAAGGTATTGAGAGTTCAGAAAAAAGTAAAAGATTTGATTGGAGTGTGGTTGTGATGGCTGATATTGCGGCATCTGTTTTGGCAAAGTTAAGGAACAAAGCGAAGTCAGTTGGAATCAGCTATCAGCAGTGCCTACAGCTTTTTATGCAGGAGGAGTTTTTACGGAAGCTCTCAAAGTCTGGACTGAAAAAATTCCTTGTTCTTAAAGGTGGCCTGTTTATTTATACGCTTACCAATTTTGAAAGCAGGGCGACCATTGATGTGGACTTTCTTCTTAGGGATATGTCAAACTCTATAAATGTTGTTGAAACTCTGATAGATGAAATCCTTAAAGTCCCAACAGGAAATGACTATATTGAGATGACAGCAAGCAGTTTTGAGGAAATTTCACCGCAGAGAAAATATCACGGTATCAGTGCCCAAATCATCGGAAAGATAAAAAATGTTCGTGTTCCGTTCAATATAGATATGGGGATTGGTGATGTTATTGTTCCTCATGCTATGGAACAGAAAATTCAGACACAGCTTCCAGACTTTGAAGCTCCTGTTATTTTCACCTATTCACTTGAAAGTACCATTGCGGAAAAATTTGATGCCATCTTGCAACGGTTTGAGCTAACTGGCAGGATGAAAGACTTTTACGATATTTACTATCTTGCAAGGACTTTTGATTTTGACGGAGCGAAATTGCAAGCCGCTATCTTTGAAACTTTGCAGCGGCGAGGGACTCACTACGACAGGAATAGTTTTAAGCGTGTTGTTTCCCTTGCCGAGGATACGGATATGCAGAAGCGGTGGAAATTCTTCTTGAAAACCATAAAAGATGATTCACTTGAGTTTTCAGCGGTTATTGAGGAAATACAGACTTTTCTTGAGCCTGTATTTGAAGCGATTGTGAATGAGGATGAGTGGCAGGGAGAATGGGAAAGCAATATTAGCAGATGGTCACATCTGGGTGGAGGTATCGACCATGACAAAAGCAATTAATGATGCAACGCTAAATAAAGCTGGTGACATATACCAGTATTTAATAGCATTAAAAGATTGTTTTGAATTGAACGATGGTGATACTCTGCAAATTGAAACAAATGGTGATGTGAGTATTATAAATGATATAGGAGGTCGCTTTCCAGCATTTGATGAAATCCTACAGATGCAGTCAACAGCATATGGTACAAAAGGAACTATTCCGCTTCCAAAGGAGTACGCAAAAGCAGTTCTGCCTAAAGACAAAATTACTACATTCGAACAGAAAAAATTTGTAGCGTCTATCCGTGAGATTAAGTATGACAAAATGATTCCAAATGCAATGTTAGATTATTGGAAAGCAGATTTAACTGTTGCTAAATATTTTAGGGATAACCTTATGTATTTAGAAAGTCTTGAGTCGTATGTGGAAGATTTGTCTGCAAAGATGCAATATAGCAAAGCAAATAGTGATTTGAATGCTGAAGGAGCAACCGAGGAAGAACAAATAAGAATTTCAAAGCAGCTATGAACGCTGATTTGCGGGAGGTATTGTATGGATACGGACACAGCCGAATGGATAAGATGTCCTGTTTGCGGAGGTAAAACACAGGACAAGATACGAAAGGATACAATACTACAAAACTTTCCTTTGTTTTGTCCAAAGTGCAAACATGAGAATTTAATAAATGTCAGAGATTTACAGATAGTAATAGTTACAGAGCCAGCCGCTAAGCCGCAGAGCCGATGAACAAGTGAGCAATCACAGTTTATCGGCTCTTTCTTTTATATATCATAGATAGGACAAGCCCACCAAATAAAAAAAACAGCGTTTTGGTGGGCTACATCTTCACGCCCAAATGAAAATAGTTAATCCCCCCAAACCTGTTTGAGTTTGGAGGGATTTTTTGCTTTCAAGTAGCAGTTACTACTTATATATACCCTATCGAGGATGGGCGGATACCCTGTTAAAAAATCCTCGCTACCGTATGGGGGCTTTGCACCTCAAAAGTAGAAGCCAAATCTCTACACAATAGAAATAAATTCTCATTAAAGGGGCTGTCGGGAAATAGAAAGCCCCTTTAATGATGTCGGTAGATAAGGCTTTAGCTATCAGCATCGGCATTTCAAAAAAGGACTAACCCCTCTGTTATATCGTACAAACCCTAATGAATATCTTATAGAAAGCAAAAGCAGCTTTCTATAAGCATGCAATATAGCGAGGTGGTGTTGATGATTGAAATGTCGTGAGTTTATCTATGTCGGAGAGCCTGCTCCGCAAATCATCGAACAGGCATACACAGCGTTTTATCTGCATCTTCAAAAGTCAATACTTGCTTCTTTGGAAAAACGGGAGCTTTTGACCCATTCGCAATATAGCCGCTGTATCGAGGAAATAGAAAAACAATACCGTCAGAAAAACCGCAGCCAAGCCTAACCGCTTGGCTCTTTACATATAGAAATGTGCAATTTCATAATTTGCACATTCGACACACAAGCAGGCAATCATTATACTTAAACTACGACAAGCCATTGTCGGGAAAGGAGAGGTTTTATGCCAACGTTACGATATGAACTCTTAAATCAAGAGAGAAAAATACAGGAAACGAAAAAAAAAGTTGCCGCCTATTGCCGTGTTTCCACGGACAATGAAGACCAAGCCAATTCTTTTGAAAGCCAACAGCGATATTTCCGCCAGTATATCGAGCGTAATCCCGATTGGGAGCTTTATGCCATATTTGCCGATGAGGGCATTTCTGGAACGAACACGAAAAAGCGAAAAGAATTTAACCGTATGATTGAGTGTGCAAAAAACGGCGATTTTGATTTGATTATTACAAAGGAGATTTCCCGTTTTGCGAGAAATACCCTTGATAGCATATTCTATACCCGTGACCTCAAAAAGCACGGTGTCGGCGTTATCTTTCTGAACGACAACATCAACACCTTGGACGGCGATGCGGAGCTTCGTCTTGCCATTATGTCCTCTATCGCACAGGAGGAAAGCCGCAAAACTTCCGAGCGTGTGAAATGGGGGCAGAAACGCCAGATGGAGCAGGGCGTTGTGTTCGGACGCAGTATGCTCGGCTACGATGTAAAAGACGGGAAAATGACTATCAACGAGGAGGGGGCGAAAATCGTTCGCCTTATCTTCCACAAGTTCGTGGACGAGGGAAAAGGTACTCATGTTATCGCCCGTGAGCTTCGGGAGGAAGGCATCGAGCCTATGCGTGTCAAGGAATGGCAGAATACGGTTATTCTCCGTGTTATCCGCAATGAAAAATACTGCGGCGACTTAGTGCAGAAGAAAACCTATACGCCAGACTTCCTATCCCATGAAAAGAAGTATAACCGAGGGCAGGAGGAATTTGTCATTCTCAAAGACCACCACGAGCCGATTATCTCCCGTGAGCTTTTCGATAAGGCAAACCGCATTCTGGATGCAAAATCGCTTTCGCAGGAGGGCAAGGCAAAACACAGCAACCGCTATCCGTTCTCTGGGAAAATCAAATGCTGCAGATGCGGAGCAAGCTATGTCGCCCGATATAAGACCCGCAAAGACGGGAGCAGATACAAGGCGTGGCGTTGCTATGAAGCGGCAAACCACGGCAGACCGCACATCGACAAGGCGGGTAATCAAGTGGGCTGCTCTGGCGAGAGTATCCGCAATGAGGATGCGATTTATTTGTTGTACCTTGTTTGCAGGGAGCTGAAAATCAACCGCCAGAAAGTTGTCGATAACCTCACCAGAACGATTGACGCTGTTATGCGGATAGACCTAACAGAAACAAACACGAGTGCCTTATCGGAGAAAATCGAAGAAGCCAAGAAAAAGCGTACAGGTCTTATAGACCTTTACACAAGCGGCGACATAGACAAAACCGAGTTTACTGCCCTAAGAGCCAAGTATGACGAAGATATTGAAAAGCTAAAGTCTACAATGGAGGGAATTGGGCAACAGCAGACAATGATACTCAAACAGCGGGAATTGATGGAGGATATAAAGAACGCCATTGACGAGCTGATTAACGGTATCCAGTACGAGGACGAATACTACACCCAGATACTCGACAAAATGGTAATCAATGATAAAAACCACATAGATGTCTATCTGAAGATGCTGCCGCATAAATGGAGCTTTACGGTAGCAAAGGGCATTACGGGGGCTTTAGAAACGCTAAAAAAAGCTGAAGCCTCAGAAGACTCCATTTCTGAGGCTTCACTACCTATATCTGTATCGAAATGCTCCCTTGAGGAAAAAGACGAAAAACCCAAGGTTTGCGGTGACAAGGAAGTAATTTCAGATTAGGCGGTATAGCCCCGATTACAAGGGCTGTACCGTCTTTTCGAGTTCCTATGCGCCTTGCCGTTTCGGTTGCGTGGCAGAAAGGAAATTGATTTCCCCTACAAAGTTGAAAACAATATCCACTTTCTGTACCCGTTTCCCGTCCACCTTTTCCGGCGCATGGACTAAGATTTTCTTGATAAATTCATTGACGATTGCGGGGGTGAGTTCCTTTATCCCCACATACTTGCGGATAATCGCGGCGAAGCTGTCAAAATCGCTCTTGTTCTGTTCGTAGGTATCGACTTCCTGCTGGTCTGCCTTGACCTTTTCTTCCAGTTCCCGCTGTTCCGCTTCATACTCTGCGGACAGCTTCAAAAATCTGTCATGGCTGATTGCGCCGCTTATGTCGTCCTCATAAATCCGCTTGAAGATACGGTCAAGTTCTGCAATTCGTTTTTTCGCCTGTCCGACTTCACGCTTCCTGCGCTTCATTTCCTTTTCTGTTTCAGCGGAGCGTTGCTGATACATCATTTCATGGAAAGCCATAATGTCATCAAAGAAAAGGGCGGTCACGTCAAATATCCTGCCCCACACTATCTGCTTCAACACTTCCTCGCGGATAAAGTGAGCCGTACAGCTTCCCGTATTGCTCTTGTACTTTGCACAGCGGTAATGGTCTTGTGAGCCGTTAAAACTTTTACAAGTAGCGAAATGTAGCTTGCTCCCGCAATCCGCACAGTATACCAAGCCGGAAAACAATCCCTGTCTGTCCGCTTTTGTGGGGCGGCGTTTGTTTGACCTTAGTTCCTGCACCCGTTCAAAAACTGCGTCCTCTACAATCGCTTCATGGGTATTGAAGAAGATAGCCTGTTGTTCCTTTGTGGTTGGAATCCGCTTTTTCAGCTTGTGGGATTTGGAATAGCTTTTGAAGTTCACCGTATGCCCGCAGTAGTCCATACGCTCCAAAATACCGACAATGGTACTATCCCTCCAATCATAGGGATTTTCGGGAAAGGCTTTTCCCTTTTTCTTTGCGTAGTGGGCTTTGGCAGTCAGTACCTTATCTTCTTTGAGGATTTTTGCTATCTGCATAGGTCCTTTCCCGCCGATACATAAATCAAAAATCCGCTTCACCACAGCGGCGGCTTCCTCGTCTATAATCCATTGCTTTTTGTCGGTAGGGCTTACAATGTAGCCGTAGGGCGGCTTTGTCAGATGTTCCCCTGCCTGTCCCTGCGCCCGTTTGATTGCCCGTACCTTTTTGCTTGTATCTTTGGCATAAAAATCGTTGAACAGGTTACGGAATGGGGTAAAATCGTTGTCGCCTTTTGCGCTGTCTACTCCGTCATTGATTGCGATATATCTAACGTCACGCTCCACGAAAAAGATTTCCGTAT